>CAUTWO010000013.1:0-3226 GCA_963542545.1 uncultured Acholeplasmataceae bacterium | reverse complement strand
TAGACGTACCGCCAGCGTTAATCCTGAGCCAGGATCAAACTCTCCATTGATTGTTTAAGAGTTTAAATTGACTCTAATTAGTTTTATTCTTTAAAAGAATTGGTGTATATCATTTTCATATTTAGTTTTCAAAGATTTGTTGCCGTTTGGCACACTTAAACAATTATATATTAAATAAAAAAATATTTCAACAAGTAATTGTAAAAATATTTTTTCAAAAACAATATATAAAAGATGGTGGGCAGGGACGGATTCGAACCGCCGAAACCGGAGGTAACAGATTTACAGTCTGCCGCGTTTAGCCACTTCGCTACCTGCCCAAACACTTGTTAAAGTATATAATAAGTGGTTTAAAAATGCAAATAAATTAAAATTAGTTTATTTTGAGCGTAGGTTCTGGTTGCACAAAGTTATGAAAGTTGGGTTGTTAAAACCACAATTGTTTATAATTTTTAGCATAAATGACAAAAGTATTGGTTAAAACATTGGAAAAAATCACAAAGATTATCAAAATTAACAAGGTAGAAAAACATAGCACTAAAGACTTTTATTTTGTCTTTGGTGTTTTTAACGGTGTTGGTGAAAAATATTTAGTGAACTCAAAGAAATACCTTAAGTATGGTGGAATGCAGATAGGCGAAATCTACACTGTGGTGGTGTCTGGTGTTGGCTGTAGAAATAAAAGTCAAATTATTCAGAGTTTTAAAAAGATAAGTAATGATGTTAATGAGAAGAGTAAGGAAAAAAGTAGGATTTGCAGAATTTCTAAAAAGAAGGTTTTTGTTCAAGCACTGGAATTATTTTTAAGACAAAAAAGCAGTTTATCTAGTCTGCAAATTAAAGAAGTTTGTGCGTGGGTTTATTCAAACCACACGCTGTTTAAAGAAAATCCTTATTTGCTTTTGAAATTAAACTTAGATTTTAGTTTTCTAGATATTGACAAAATTGCTAAGTTTATAGGTTTTCTCGGCAACTCAAAAGCAAGAGTTAAGGCTTGCCTGGATTTTTGTTTTAAACATGGAGTTAACGGCAGGGCTGTAATCTCTAGACACGAGTTGTTTCGGGTGTGTTTTGATTTACTTCAGGCAGTTTACACTGAATTTCAAGATGTTTTTAAAATTAAAACTGTTTTAGCTGAATTGTTAAAATCAGGCGAAGTCAAAGAATTAAGGATTATGGGAGAGGGTGAGTTTTTCATCCATTCTTGGTATAGTCGCCAAACTGCGTTGCTAGTAAGTGAGTTAAAAAGAAGAAACAATGCTACAGGTAAGTTTGCACGAAATGTTGTGATTGGCAATACAGAGAGTGATTTTCTAAAGTGTTTAGGAAATGCGTTGAACCACAAAATAAGTTTTATCACAGGACCTGCCGGCAGTGGTAAATCTCACATGTTAAAACTGCTTTATAAAACCTTTTCACAAATGTTAAATAATGAAAAATACAGTGAAAAGGTCGTAGTCTTGACCCCTACTGGCAAGGCTAGCGCTAGATTAAACTCAGACTTAAAAGTCTACTCATCTACAGTACACTCGGCGCTTGGCTGGTGTGCAAAAAGCAGTGTAATTGATTTAAACAATTACTATAGTTTTTCTTTTAACTTTAAAGATAAGTTTAAAAATACTCAAGTGGTTTTAGTAGATGAAAGCAGTATGTTAGAAGACGCGTTAGTTTGGGTTATGCTAAACAGTTTTCCTAAAAACTGTCATTTTGTTTTTGTAGGAGACTACAATCAACTGACAAGTATTTTGCCAGGTTCATTTTTTAAAGATTGTGTTTCTTCGGGTATTTTTCCAACTAGTTATCTTGAATACAACTATAGACAAATCAATACTGATTTACCTAAGTTACTTAAAAGAGTGTTAGTAGGCGACAGATATTGCCTTAACTACAGGTATGAATCGACAGTGGTTCAGTATCTTTCGTATAATGACTTTCTTTTAAAATTGAGTTTGCTGATTAGCAAACTCAAACCACACAGAAATAGTTTTTATGTAGACTTTCAAATTTTACTGGCGATAAAAAATCCAGAAAGAGGGGTAATTGAGCTAAATAAGTTTATCCAAAATATTTTTATCAAAAATGAAGAAAACTCAGTTAGCAGTGGTATTTATGATTTTTATGTTGGAGACAAAGTTATCCAGGTATTTAACAACAAAGAAACTAGAGTACTAAATGGAGAGATTGGAATTATTAGAAAAATTGTTGATGGCAAAGTTACAGTTGAATTTCAAAATGAATTTGTTTGCGAGTACACAAAAGAAAATATTTCTGAACTTGAACTTGCCTACGCCTTAACTGTACACAAAGCACAAGGGTCTGAGTTTAAGTATGCTGTTTTTTATGCAGATAAGTATTCTGGCAGAATGCTTAATAGGAATTTAGTCTACACAGCATTTTCAAGGGCGAAAACTAAATTGTTTGTATTTGGAGATATTGGCAGAATTGCCGACTCTGTAGAAAAAGAAAATACTGGTTTTAGTTATTTTAGGTATCTACTTGAAAAAGTTAAAAGTAAGTAGTTTAAATAAATATCTTTAGGGTTTCTAGTTCTTTTTCTTGGCCTTCTTTTCGCCTTAATTTTTCAACAATGCTTTTAAGTAAGTAGAGTCCTTTGATTGAAGTATGGGTGTTTAGTTCTTTTTTTAAGATTGACCTATATGCGTTAAAAATTGAATAAGCGTGAAGGTAATTTGGTTTACCTGCTTTAAAAAGCAGAATTTCGCTGGCTATTTTCTTTCGTGCTCTTAGCACGGTTGAGCGTCTAAGTTTGATTTTAAAAATAGGTTTGTTGTCAGACTTTCGTCTGTCAATAAAGTAAGTGTAGCCAAGATAAGAAATGCCGTTTACCATTGGCGCTAGTCTGGTTTTTTGGTTAAAACTTAAATTAAGGGTTTTTATAAACTTATTTAATCGCTCCAAGTGAGATTTTAGTTTTGCCTTCGTTTCACCGAAAATCAGTAAATCATCCATATAGCGCACATAGTGTTTTACTCTCAAAGTTTGCTTAATGAAGTTGTCAAGCGGAGTTAATATTAGGTTTGCAAGAAGTTGCGAAACTTGATTGCCAAGTGGCAATCCTTTTTCGCTTAGCGGGATGTTATCCGAAAGAAAAAGGGTGGGGTCAATTTTTGGCAGTTTCTTTTTTTCTCTGAATTCATTTTCTTGTATAATTTGTTTTTCTTTATTGTAAGAATTTAAAATTGTTTTAATAATTTCAAGGCTTTCA
>CAUTWO010000012.1:0-14950 GCA_963542545.1 uncultured Acholeplasmataceae bacterium | reverse complement strand
CGGTTAGCGTAGTTTTACCGTGGTCAACGTGGCCGATTGTACCAATGTTAACGTGCGGTTTTGAACGATCGAATTTTTGTTTTGCCATTTTATTTTCCTCCAATAATTCAATAAATATTTTATCAATTCTAAAAATAAAATTCAAAGAAAGTGCTACATTTTTAACTAATTTAGTCTAAAAACAAGGTTTTTAGTTTATTTTAAAAAGCGTTTAACATCTAAAATAATTGATTTTAAGTGCTTTGCCTGTTTTGCCTTATAATTATATAAAGCGGAGTATTATATGAACTTAAAACAAAACAAACCAAAACAAGATCTAAACTCTAAAACAAACAAAGAAAACAACCTGATTCAAAATAATAATTTAAAGACCAAACAAAAAATTGATTTTAAAAAATTTCTATATTCAAAAACTTTTATTTTCTTAGTGTTAATTTTATTTTCACTACTTTTATTTTTGTCAGTTTCTTTTCCACTTTCTCGTCCACGTCCAACTTCTATCAAGATGTATGACAAGAAAGAAATTTCTTACAAAGAGTTTACAAGTGTATATCCAGTTTTTCAATCTGTGACCAGCAGATACGGCGATAAGCAAAAAGTCGTTTACGAAATTGATTTAGATGACTTCACTCTTTTCTTTATTCCAATTGAAAGAAAAACTTCTGGCAAGGATAAGAAAAAATACGATAAGTTTAGATTTAAATTTGCCTACTACTCATCTACTGGTACAATTTCAGATATCAAAATTGGCTCAAGCCTATACGTTCCTTATTCTAAAAACATATCTGCATATAGCAACAACAAAGAAGGCGACAGCGTAAATAACGTAGTTAAGGCTAGTCCAAATAACCCAAAAGAGCGTGGAATTGAACTGTATGACTTTGCCTCAGGCAGCACTGTTACGCTTTCAATGAATAAAGACGACAAATACGTGACTTTTCCGTACCGTGTGAACTTTTACAACAAAATATACATGCCACAAATTTACCTAGACATTAAATACAAAGACTCACTACACAGCACAATTCACGATGCTATCCCTAAAAAAATCACTTTCTCACTAACTCGCACCAATTTCCCATACAAAGCAAGTTAGTATAAGGAGCATTTATGAACGGAATTTTGAAAAAAACTACAATTTTTGCTTTATTTGTTGTAAATTTATTTCTACTAGTTGCCTGTGGCAAGACCTACAAAGTAACTTTACCCAAAGAAATCACTCAAGAAACCGATAAATTTGATTTAAATCGTGTGCCTGCTGGCAGCAACATCAAATTTAAAATTAACATTCGCAAACAAGACAGTGTTGCGAGATTAAACAAAATTACTTACGCAGAAAGCGGAGTTGCTAACCCTACTGAGTCTATTTTGTCCGACGAAGTTAAAGCAACACACACTTTTTCGCTTAAAAACATCCGCCACAACACCACAATCGAATTAAAAGCCATTCAAAACTATCAAGTTACTTTACCTGACTTTTTTAATGTTGGAAAGGCTAGCGTTGACCTTCAAAAAGTGCCAAGTGGTAAGGATTTGCAACTTTACGCTAATTTAAAAGACGGTGAAGTTTTAACTAAGTTAACTGTCAACGGAGTAGACGCTTTGGCTGAGTTTGACCAAGATAAGAAAACTTTTAACTTAACAGTAGAGGCAGACACTGTAGTTGAGGCTAGTAAAATTAATGCAAAAACTACTCAATTTAAGTTAAATTATGACAAAGAAATCTTTAAAGTTTACCCAGAGAAAGACTACTATCAGTTTAATGATAAAGTAGACGTTGAAATTAAACCAGAAGCAATTGCAAAAGCACCAAAAGAATATCACTCTATCGCACAAAATAAAACCTTGCTTTACTCAACTAAGAAAACCATTACAATTCGCGAGGCTGTAACTGAACTTATTCATTTCCACTCAAGTAACGTAGTTGAACGTAGCAATTATACAACTGAAAAAACTATTTCTTATAATACTAAAAAAACACCAGAACTACCGCAATTTCAAGGCAAAACTGTTGTAAAACGCACCCTAATTGAATCAACAGCAATTGAAAGCGGAGCGGGTTCTAATAGTTTTGTGTTTAAAAACCTAGGTTATAACTTTGCACTTTATCGCTATGAGTTTACTGATCACACTACTGCCGAAGTTAGATTTATCTACAAAATTATTCCTTCTATTACTAAAGTTACTTTAAAAACAGTTCAAGACAAAACGCACTCAGATAAGTTTGAATACTCAGAAGACCCCAATACTCTTGAACCAAACTATAAAACTAAAAGTAAGTCAACTTATAAAATTCAAAACAAAACAGTTGGTACTGACAACTCTTATGTCCCTGAGTTTGACATCACTGTTAAAACTCAAGTTTGGGAAAACAATCAATTTCAAGTTAAGTCAAAAAACTTGTCACTTCGTGAACTTAAATCAATGTCACCTGAACTATACGGCTACCGTCTTAGTTTAAAAGATGTGACAGATGAGTCAAATAAATTTAAATTAAACGAAGATAACTACCGTTTAAATGGCTTTGGTATGCGTTTTTCTCGCAATTTAGTTGGCCGTAAAGTTGAACTACAATACGAAAACATCAACGATCCTAAAGAAGTTTTAAAAGAAATTGTAAACGTCCAACCAGGAGTTAATGCCTACGAAGACTTAGAACTGAGAAAATACTTTAGAATGGCCAAACAATACGACAAAGTATATTTGCAAAGAAACATCACCCCAGTTGCCCAGGCTGACCAACTTGAGTACATTGACAATAAATTTAAAGGTAGAGCAGAATACCCTGATTTAAAAGATTTAGATAAAATTGAATCTTTAATTCCAAACGACGACAAGGTTGAACTTGACGAAGACGGTGATGTGTTAGACGAAACTAAGTATTTAGGTGGTTCTTTTTACCGCAGACTTTATAACCCTAAACTTAAACACGTGGGCTACAAGCCAATTCAGTTTGACGGAAATGGCTATACAATTGACGGTAAAAACATCCGCCACGCAATTACCCAAAACTCAACCGAAGAAGGCATTAACTTAACGATTGTTAGAGCCGGAATTTTTTCAATTCGTTCCTTTGTTGATGTCCCTAGCATGGACAAAACTCCTTCTGTTAACTACAACTCATATATTAAAAATGTATACATAAAAGGAAACTCAAAATCACACACTATAGGCGGTGGCAATAAGAAAAAAACTCCACTGTCTTCCGGATCTATTCTTGGAGTTACTGCGTTTAGGTCTAAACTAGACGTCGAAAACTCAGTTGTGCTAAACACTTCTGCTGGTTTTAATTTTATTGCAGCAAGTCATTTTGTTTCCAATACCAGAATTGACAATGCTTTTGTCAACGCAATATTGTTTGCCAACGAAATGGGATTTCATGACTTTAATGAAGTAATTAAAGAAGATACAATGGCTTCTCCTGCTGCTCTTTGGATTGAAAAATCCGAAATTAAACGCTGCGGAGCTGGTGGCATCTATACTCAAGACCGCGATCGTCGTAAACGACAAGACACAGACATTAAAGCCCAATCTGCTGAGTTTAACCACTTAGTTGAGGCAGTTAGCGCTCCTGAACTTACCAAGGCTCATTTAACTGCGCTTAGTGGCAAGGCTGCTCGTTTGTTTTCAGTTGACCCAACTGTAGTTGTAAAAGAAACGATAGTTGAAGCAGAAGTTAACCTATCTAACGAAATCGCACAAGCCCTTGACTTAAATCGTTTTATTGGACAAACTGTCAGCACTATTGAGCAAATTAAACAAATCTCTGGGTTTGAAATTGTCAAAAACAACAACGATAAAGCCAAAACTAAGAGTTTCTGGGCACCAATGTTTTTCACTAACTACAACCCGTTTGTACAACCTGTAAACGACCCTGAAAACCCAAACTACTTCCTTTCTCACAGCCGCCCTGCTTGGGATGTGACTTTTAACTTAGCAGAGCGTGAATACTCAACAGTTGACGACTTTTACTCAAGTCCAAAAGTGTCTGAGTTATTTTCAAACATGAAGTTTACCTTTATGACTTTAAACTTCCCAAAACTTACCGAAATTAATCAAAACTTTTCGACTGTCGCAAAAATTGATAAGTTCTTTAAAGATAAGCCAAATCGTGGAATGGTTGACTTCATCTCTGAGATTTATCAGGCTTTGCAACAAGGTGGAGATCCGTTTTTAAGTCAAAGCGAAAAATTCGGCTACACCAATGTCTTTAAGATAGCGCCAGTTGTTGAAAACATCTTGCCAAACGCGGGTCGTTTTGCCGGTTGCATCTACATAGGATATCGTTTTCAATCGTAATGAACACCGAGACAAACACTGTTTTAAAATTTAATTTACCTGCTCTTCCTAAAAAAGCAGATTTAGTGGTCCGAGTTTCTTTTGGCACCTTGATTGCACTACTTGGAGCACTTATCATGTTGCTTCCAAAAAGTGCGGCTTTCTTGAGTTTAGTTAACCAAAACACAGCAAACCCAGCGTTTGCTGTTTATGTTTTAAATAACTTAGCAGTAGTTGCAAGACACCTTTATTTAACTTCAGTCATTCTGCTTTTAGGAAAAGTTTTAATTAAAGATTCAAAAACTAAGTTCACTCCTATCTTTTATTTAGTTAACTTAATGTTTTATCTTGCTTTTATTTTTAAGATTAGACATTTTTTTCAAGATCAAAGCGCATACTTTAGTTTAATTGTGCCGCTAATTTTAATTGCTACCTTTTTGGCTTTCTATTTGCTACTTCGTTCATTTAACACGTCTTTCTTTCACTTTTCAGCAAAACATATATCCTATGAAGTTCTGCTTTACGTAGTTGTCTTTTTGTTTTCACTGTCTCCACTTACCTTGCAAGTAATTTTTGGCCACATGACTTACCAAAAGTTTGTTTTTACTCGCCAGCACTTATTTATGTTACTTGCTCCGTTTGTTTTGATTTTCATTTTAACCAATGTTTACATTAACCGCACGCATGAATACAAGAAGTTTCTGTTGTTTACAGTATCTCTTGCCGTAATTTACTCTGTTTACTCAGTTTTAAATAAATCAGAAATATTTACTGCTAAGTTTGCTTTCTCTCCGTTTAAATGGTTGTTGCTAGCGTTGCCTTTCATTTTCTTATTTGAACTGAAACGCACAATGTCTATATTTACTATGTTTTCAACTGGAGTTCCACTGCTTTTTGTGTTTTTCTTGCAACTCAAAGAAAATGGCAGTTTCTTTAGTTTAGAAAACATGCTTGTATATTTACCTGCGCTTTACTTAATAGTACTCTCTGCGCTTGCCTACACTTTGAGGTTTTTTGAAATGCCAAGCGCAAAAGACCTAATAATCGCCCTGGTTTTCTTTACCTTGTTTTTTATAGTCGCTGCAGTAGTTTTAAGAATAGTAGACGGACTGTATCCCAACAATAAAACTGTGCAAGAACATGTTGACTTTTTCTACATTAACCGCCGTAATATCGTAGACCACGCTAAGTTTAAGACTTTCCTTGGCAATCTTCGCTCTAAATACAAAGCAGTTACTATTAAAGGAAAAACCATAACTTTCCCGCTTACCTACTTGTTTATCACTTGGGCAATCTGCACAATTACTACACTAACCGTAAGTCAAATTTTCTTACAAATTCAAAAATCTTGTATTTCGTTTAGATTTGTTGTCCATAAACTCAAAAAAGACCGTCAGATTGGCGTTGTTAAAATTGGCAAAATTACTCCAGACCTTAAAAAGGAGCTTGATATGAAAGATAGTTTAGTTAAAGTTCAAAACTTTTCCAAAAAATACGCAAATAACGATTTTTATTCAGTAAGAGATGTTTCTTTTGAAATTTCTGGTGGTAAAATTGTTGGTTTTGTCGGCCACAACGGTGCCGGTAAATCAACTTTAATTAAGTCGCTTGTTGGGATTCAGACAATTACTGAAGGCACAATTTCAATTTGTGGTTATAATATTGAAAAAAATCCAACTGAAGCAAAATACTCACTTGGCTATGTTTCTGACAACCATGCACTATATGAAGAGTTGACAGGCCGTGAATACATTACTTTTGTGGCAAAACTTTTTAACGTACCAAAAGAAGTAATTAAAACTAAACTACTTGAACTTACTGATTTCTTTCAAATAACTTATGCAATTGACCGCCAAATTCGCACCTACTCACACGGTATGAAGCAAAAAATTTCTGTAATTTCTTCGCTAATTCATGAACCAAAAGTCTGGGTGCTTGACGAACCGCTTACCGGGCTTGACCCAACTTCTGCATATCAACTTAAAGAAGCGATTAAAATGCACGCAAAAAAAGGCAACATCGTGATTTTTTCTTCGCACATCATTGAAGTTGTTGAAAACATTTGCGACGAAGTTGTCATTATTAAACGCGGTCAAATGGTGATTAACGAAAAAGTATCTGAACTTAAGGCCAAATACGGCAACCTTGAGCAGATGTATATTAAACTAATTGAGCAGTAAAATGGCAGTTAAGTTTTACAACACTTTAAACTCGGTTCGTGAACACCCAAATCAGTTTTCGGTGTTCTGGCAACTGCTTAAGTCTGAATACGTTGATGTTTCTTTTGTCAAAATCAGAGGATCTGTTGGTAGTAAAATTGCGAAATACGCCCTAATGCTGTTTTTTGCAGGTCTGCTGTTTTATGTATACAATTACATGTTGCCTGCTTTTTCAGTGCTAGGTGCTTCTCCTTATATTGCCTTAGTTCCGGCTATCTTTATTTTCTATACTTTAATTACCTCATTTCAGTCAATGCAAGGAATGGCCAAATCTCTGTTTCAAAACCCAAAGAACGACATTCTCTTTGCTTTTCCAATTACTAACCTCACGATTTTTCTTTCCAAGATCGTTGCTAGGTATTTAATTGAATTAGTTAAGACTTTGGTGTTTTTCCTGCCTTTCTTACTTTCAATTTACTACAACAACGCAGGGGTTGAGTACGGAGCGCTAATTCCATTTCTCGGCCGAATTTCGGTAATTTGCTTTATAATTCCCGCAGTTGCTTTGTTTTTAGGTACAATTTTTGCAGTTGTTTATTTCTACGCCTTTTCTTTCTTAAAGCGTTCTAGAATCGCAACCTTAGTGGTATCGCTAATTGCAGTTTCTCTTGTTTTCACACTAGTCATTATTTTTATTGACAATATGCGAGGACACGACCGCTATATCCGTTTCGATACTTTTCAAACTAGATGGCAAAACGTGAACTTCGCCTTTCAACGCAATTTCTTAAATAATTTATTTTTCTTTAGATATCTGTATTACTTAATTTTCAAAGTTGATGTTAGTATTGCAGCGGTTGACATTATTAGAAGACCAACGGCTGCACACTTGGCCGTAATTTTTGGCACTGTCTTTGTGTTGTTTTTAGTTTCGTCACTGGTTTCTTACTTTGTGTACTTTAAACTTGCCAACCGCATTAAGATGAATCTTGCCAATAAAGAAAAACGTTTTAACATTTTTGAAAAAAGCGGAAATACTCCTACTAAAGCCTTTACTTTAAAAGAACTAATTCAGTTATTTAGAAACTCAGATACAATCGCTAAGTATATTTTCTATATTGCTACTCTACCACTAATTTCTATTATTTTAAATAAAACTTATTCTGCCTTTCAGTTAAACTCATTTGGTTTTAAAATGGTAGTCATTTTAAATGTGCTGGTTGGCTTAATTGTATTAACTACTTCTAATACTATTGCGTCTTCTATAATTTCTAGAGAAGGCGGAAAACTCTACATTTTAAAAACAATTCCTGGAAACACCTATAAGTTAATTTCGGCAAAAGTTGCTATCAACATCGCAATTAACTTCCTTATTGTGGCACTGAACTTAATTATTATGCTAATTTATCCTTCAACTGAAAAAAAAGTTGCAGTTCTAATTGCCGGAATTTTCTTGGTGTTTAATATTGTACATATTTTGTATTCAGCGTCAGTTGACTTAACTCAGTCTGAATACCAAAAATTTGAAGAAACAGCTGACGTTTCTAAACTGAAAAACGTCGGGTTTTCATCAGTTGTCGGAATTGTGATGTCGCTAGTCGTGGTGATTCTACTTGTTGCTTTTGGTGCAACCGCAAAAGCGCTTAGTCTGCTTTTGGTGTTTGGTGCCATTGCTTTGGCGTTTTCAATTTTTACCTTCCATTTGAAAATCAAAGTTTACTTTGATGTAATGTGTGGATAGCAAAAGGAGTTTTAAATGAAAAAATTTACCTTCTTTTTAATTACTATCTTAATATTTGTTTCACTTGGACTGGTTGCAGCGTTTGGCACGAGACCTATTCAAATTCCGAGTCAAACCCCTGTTAACAATTTGCGCCTATGGTATACAACTTCAAAAAAAGCGATAAAGTCTCTGCACAGACTTTCAATTGAAGATATGTATGAAAAGAAACTAAATTACTTAGACCAAATTAAAGCGCTGCAAAGAAAAGCAAACTCAACAACTGACTACACCAAAACCTTGGTTGAAATGAACTTCAAAGACAACAATATACCGATTTTGAGATTCTTTAAAGAAGCCAATAACCAGTATGTCGCTGAAAAACCTAAGCACACTTTTTATCTGTTTGTCGAAAACTGGCCAAACTACGCTAATTTTGAAGGCGTAACAATTGACATTAAACACAAAGACAAACGTGTCTTGGCTGACCCAAATAAGTCATATGACTTTGAGTTTAAAGACTGGCAAACTGCTAAGTCTAATATTTTAACTGACAAAAACCAGTACTTAAATGTTCATGCAAACGGGTTTAACGGTATAGTTTTCTTTGAGTTTATTTTAAATAAAAACATTGAAGAAACCGCTAAATTTGACGAGTATTCATACAGTGTAACTATTAAACCACTTAAAAACTCAGCGAGTGATTTAATTAAAAATATCTCATTTGATTTTCATAAGGCTGCAGAAAAGGAGGAGAATGATTAATGAGTATCTTAAAAAAATTAACCTATTTATTTATATTGTTTGTATCCTCAGCGCTACTGGCTGCATGTGGAGGAGTTTTTCAAAAAGTTGAGTTCAACAAAGATGAGCTTACCTATTTTGGGGCCGAGCGAAATGGTAAGTTAGTTACAGTTTCTGACTTTAGCAAAGTTCCGAAAAACACAATTTTGCACTTTGAGCTGAATCTAAAAAACCGTGAATTTAAAGATCTACTTATCAACGACGTGACTTACAACAACTTAGGTGTACATATTGCGGATAACAAGTTCCAAGTCAAAGTTGATAAAGACCTAAAAATTAAACTAGTGTTTTCAGGTTTCTACCGCGTTAAACTACCAAAAGAAATTGAAGTCGTTTCATATGTTGGCAAGCCAAATCCGCCAACTGGAGTTGACTTAAATAAAGTAGAGGCGGGAAGTACTCTGCTTTTTAAAGTCAAAATTAAGCCAAAGGCTCCGTTTATGCTGCAGTTTGGAGAACACGACCGTAGGTATTTTGAGCAAAACCAAAATGGTTTCTTTAAAAACAATCCAGATGACCTTGAAACTTCACTATTTGAATACAAAGTTAACGCAGATTTAGAAATTAAAGTATTTTATGACGAAAAAGACGTTAACTTCAAAATTTCAACTTCGCCTTATCTAGAGTTTAAAACTCAACACAGTGATTTAAACAAAGTGCCTTACGGCGAAGAAGTTGTTGTTAGTTTAAAAGAACAATACCGCGCGTTTTTAAAAGAATTTAAAGTTAATGGTGTGCCTACTCAGTTTGAGTCTAATTTTGAATATTCTTTTAAAATCGACAAAGACATTACCTTAGAAGTTATCTTAGAAGGTTTCAAAACCCACCATTTAAACTACGACCGTAATTTATTTAATTTGGCCCAAAACTACACAACTCTGGACTTACCAGAAGGCACAGACGTTACCTTAACACTAAAAGAGCCAAACCTAAACTCTAAATACGAGATTTTGGTAAACGGCCAATCGCATAGTAGTACTTCTGTTAACTTCAAAATGCAAAAAGACACAGAAGTTAAAGTCAAAGAAACTTCAACTGAGCAAATTGACAATTTAGACCCACAAGTAAAACATCGCCACCGTCCAATTCACACTACAGTTGAACTTAACTTAAAAGATCGCAAAAGAGTTATTAACACAAAATACACCAAACAAGCGGTTTTAGACAACCTTGAAATTAAAAACAACGAGTTTGCTTTCAGGGAACCTGGAGTTTACCGAGTTTATTACAACGAAACTAAAGACGGAAAAACTACTGTAACTCAATATGTTTATTCAGTTTCCTACACTATTGAGAAGTTTAACTTAAACGGACAAGTCTATAAATACGACGAAAAGAAAGAACGCAGTAAGACTTTTAAAGATTTTGACAAAAAATACACCAAAGAAGTTGGGATGAACAACGAATATATACCCGAACTTTCTGCAAACATTAGAAAAGCCCGTTTTAGCGACGTTGAAAACAAGTTTATTACAACTATTGACACTTTGTTTGGCATTGAGCAACTGCTATTTAAAAAAATTATTCCTACATTTGTGTTAAAAGATAGTGAAAGCAAAGCACTGTTAAGACAGTCTCAGTATGAAATTAACGCTGGCAAAATCACTTTTAAAGACCCAGCGTTAAAAGATAAAAAAATTCAGGTTGAAGCCACGATTTCTGGAATTTCTAAACTGGCTAACAACACAACTAAAACTAATCTTTACACAGACCGCGAGGAAATCACTTTAAAAGAAGGACACAACGCCTATACAGACTTAGAACTAAGAATGTATGTGCGTGGTGCCAGAAAATACGCAAATGTGTTCTTGCAACGAAATATTAAAGTAGAGGATTTACCTGGTCAATTTGAAAAAATCCCGCCAAAACCAAATTTTGCAGCACCAGAGGGCGACCTACTTTTAGAAAAAAACCGCAAGGGTGCACAAGGAATTGAATACGGAGTTGACAGCAATGGCGACCCTATTGAAAGTAAAATAGGCGAAATTGGTTCAATTTATTGGCGATACGCACATTTCAGTCGTGGTGAGCAAAATTACCGTTCTTTAAATTTAAATGGCAATTACTTTCAAATTGATGCAAGCAATATCGCCAGATACTACACGATAGACTTCGCAGAATTTGGTTTTCCTGACCACACATATGGTATTTTTTCATTTTTTACAATGGCTGATGTCACAAATACGCTTAGAAATATCGAAGTTACCGGCAACGCCGGAGTAAGTGGACCTGTGCTGCATTTAGATAACTCCAAATCTGTTCCCGCTTATTTTGGGGGAATTCACGGAGTTGTTGCGGTTAAGTCAAAATTAACTTTTGCAAACTCAGTTCTTCGCAACCATGGATATGGATATCGCCAACTTGAGGCTACTGCTTCTTATTTCTTTAATTCAAAAATTGAAAATAACTTTCTTGACGGAGTCCACTATATGAACCACGGTGGACATTATCAAACTAGTCAAACTCCTGAGTCTGAAATGAATGAAGTTAAAGCCTTGAGTCCTGAACTGCAAAGACTGGCATTATTTAAGTCTTTTGTCTACATGCAAGACAGTTATATCGGTATTAACGGAGCACCAGGTTTTCTACTTCAAGACATGCGCAGAACTACTAAACTAGACTACAGCGCCAATGAATTTGAAAACCGCGAGCTTACTTTGTTTAATACAACCAGATCAATTCAAAGCCGAAAGCCAGGAGAGTTAGTACCTGAGTTTGAAGGCGCTGACTGGATTAAGAAAACTTTTTACTACAACTCAGATCCAAACGTTTATCTAAAAAACACTGAACTAAATACTTTAACACCACTAAACAACGACTTCTTTAAGATTTTTAACATCCAACAGTTAAAAACTTTCATCCAAAGTATTTTAAATGAACTGCAGGCTAACTCAAACCAAGCAAACGGACGCAACTTTGAGTTCTTAATTGAAAAAGATGGCGCTAAATACATCAAAGCCCCTTTCTTACTTTTAACTGGCCGAATTGACTTTCCAGAGGCTATTCCAGAACCCGGAAAACCGCTTCCTGAAACCTATCACCGTTGTCACCGCAGAGAAACTTTTGACATTACTTTTGACTTTGAGTACCGTGAGAAAAACTCACTTGGAGTGTATGGTGAGCCTAAAAACAAAGTTATCAACACCATTCGCCCACGCTATAAGTGTCCTGATTTGCCAGCAGGCAAAGAAGACTGCAGTTACTACTACAAGTCACCGGCTGTCTCTGAGTTCTTCTCAGGTCGTTTCTTAATGCCGTCTTCTGTTGATAACCGAGAAGACCCTATCAAAACCTTAGAAGAGTTGTTAAAAGAACCTGGCAACAAAAAAGGCCTAATTCAAAAAGCACTTAAACGCCTGGTTTACGACGCAGTTGTGTCAGTTGCCAAAAAACAAAACTACGATACTTTTATTAACATCAGTATCCCGGTTAAAGGACTAAACCCAAAAGCCCCTCAAGGTGAACTTGGAGCATCTTTGATTTTTGGTTTTAACTTTAAATAACTTAAAGTCTTTAAAAAAAGTTGTTTACCGAAAGGTACACAACTTTTTTATTTTCGGCTTAGCACCACCAAAGTTTCTGATTCTGCGGTTTGGGGGAAATTTTTAAAAGGTTGGATTTTTGTAATTTTAAAGTTATCAAGAATTTTAAGGTCACGAACTAAAGAAGGTAGATTACAAGAAAGATAAATAATCTTCTCTAAGTTTGATTGGTTCAATTCAATTAACACAGATTTTTCAACACCTGCTTTAGGCGGGTCTAAAATTATTGTGTCTGCTTTATTTTTGACCTTACTAAACTGAAATGTAAAATCTCCTTCAAGTATTTCTAGATTAGTAATTTTATTAAGTTCTATGCATTTTCTAGCACAGTTATTGGCATCTTTGTTGATTTCAATTGAATAAACTTTTTTAGCAGTATTAGCGATGTATTGACCGATTGTGGAAATTCCTGAAAACGCGTCAATAACGCAGTTTTCACTCTTTATTTCACTAACTATCTCTCTGTAAATTTTTCCTATCATAAAAGAGTTAGTTTGAAAGAAAGCAAGCCCATTTAAAAGGTAGGTTATGTTATCTATTTTTTGCGCGATAAATCGACTTCCTTTAACTATGTGGATTTTTTCGTTTAGTATGTAGTGAATAGATATGTTTGGTGCTAAAAGAGAATTTAAGTTAGAAAGTTCGCGAACTGTTTCTGAGTTATTATTTTTTAAAATAAAAGTAACTTGAAAATCGTTTTCTAAATTAGTTCTAAAAATGACTTTTGCAGCATCTTTGAGTATTATCTTACATTCTTTTAATTCATCGTTTAATTTAAAAATTAAGTTATTTAAAGCTGTGGGGTAAAGTATGTTTTTGTCTTGCAGGCAAAAACGATTACTTTTTTCAAAATGATAGCCTAGTCTTGTATAGTTAAGTTCATGATTTGCGATTAGCACTGCTTTGTTGCGGTAATTAGTCTCAACTTCGGAAAATACACATTTGTTTATTTTTGGGAAAACTAAACCACTTCTTTCAAATGAGTTTTGAGTGATTTCTTGTTGAAATTTAAGTTGCTCAGAAAAAGAAATGTGAGAAAGATTACAGGTTCCGTTGTAAGTCTGTGACACTCTTTCTTCAGATTGTTTTATTAAAGTGTTTGTCTTGTGGTCAATTTCGGCTTCAAAGAATTTCTTTTTATCTGTAATTTCGGTGAGTATACACTCTTCACCGACTAAGAGATTTTTAACAAAACCTACTTTGTTGTTTAATTTAACGACACCTCTGCCGTCTTTATCGTAAGCAAAACAAACAGCTTTATACATTTTTAACCTCAGTTAGTTCATACGCAACTAAACCATATTTTTGGCTATCTTCTTGTGTGTAGTACTTAGAAAGTTCTAAAAGAGCTTCATTTTGATTTTTGAAACAATAGCAAAAATCACTGTCAAAATGTTTTACTAAGGCTGTTTCCCAGTTTTTATAATGTTGAATTTGGCCAATTTTTGCAATCAAAGTGTGACTATCACTTTTTAGGCAAACTAAACTACCTGTTTTGATTTTATTTCTCTCTGGTGTGTTTAGTCTAAACTCAAAAGTTTTTTCTCTATTTAAAATCCCTTTTAGATAAATTTCTTTAATATTAAAAACAGGAATAGTTTTTTTAATTAAAGTTAAAAAAGTCAGTTCTTCGTTTTGTTTTTCTTTGATTTCTCTGAAATCAGAAAAATCAAAATTAAGGTATACATCACCTGTGTATTCTTTATTTATTTTTGTAAGATAAACTAAATCAGAAGAGTTTAAAGTCTCTTCAAATAAGGTTTTTCCGCCAATTATAAAAAGGTCTTCTGCAAAATTGTTTAAAAATTCAACAACAACTGAAACTAACTTAACATTATTATTTTTAAAAACAACATCTTTACTCGCGACATAGACTTCTTTAAAACGAGAAAGGTCAAAACTGTAGTCTTCCGTTAGTGAAATATAAGTAGATAAACCCATTAAAACATTTTTATTAAAAGTTTTTTCCTTAAAATGTTTTAAGTCTAAAGGGTAGTACCAAGGCAATTTTTTTCCTTTGCCGATTAAGTTATTTTTATCTATTGCTAGAATTGAAAAAATCATAGTTTCCTCTAAATTAGTCCTTTATAAAAAATTATTTTTTCCTCTAAAATGATAGCATAATAAAAATTAACAATATTTCTAAACAAGTTAACGTGTATTAGATATGCTTTAAGTTTTTTCTTTTAGATTTTGAAATAAAAAAATATTAGAATTTAATAATTTTTATATAAATATTTTAATCTCTTTATAAGGCGTTTAAACTTTTTAAAAAATGTTAATTTCGGAATTTTATCTTAAAAACCTTAAAAAAGATGTGTTTTGACTCACTTTATACGAAATTTTGAGTGCTTCATATTTAAAAAAGTGTATTGAACCGACTATAATATAAAACCTGAGTTTTTGCGATGTAAAAATATTTTCGGAGTTGTTGGCTTTATAAAGCC
>CAUTWO010000011.1:0-18464 GCA_963542545.1 uncultured Acholeplasmataceae bacterium | reverse complement strand
TATTTTAAAAAAATTTGAAATATAGAAACATAGTTTTTTCTTTCAAAATTTTGTGTCTGATTTCTCTCAAGCCAAGTTTGAATAAAAGCAACTGCATTTTCTTTATCTTCCTCTAACTGAAAATTCAGTAAATTAAAGGTTTTTAAATTATAAATACATTCAAGAATGGTGCCTTTACTTAATTTGAGGTCAGTATCTACTTGTTTTTTAATTTCAGAAATTAAAGAAGTTGCATCTTGTTCATCTAAAATTAAAAAATCTTTTTTGTAATTTAGCCCAGGTATATCTTCAATATGCAGTCTCAAAATTTTATAGGCAAACGCGTGAAAAGTTGAACACCATTTTAGTTTATGTTCATTTCCAAGAATTTGCTTTATTCTTTCCATCATTTCTTTAGCCGCGTTGTTAGTAAAAGTTAGCGCCAAAATTCTGGTGGGCAAAATTCCTACTTTGTCTATCAGATAGGCGATTTTAGTGGTCAGAGTTTTAGTTTTTCCAGTGCCAGCACCTGCAACTATATAACTAGGTTCACTACATAAAACCGCTTCTTTTTGTTGCGGGTTTAATTCCTTTAAGTAATCTATCATTACTTTTTAAAGTTAGATTTTAGTTTAACAGTTTCAACAAACTCAAGTGAATTATCCTTAGTTTGTTGTTTTGAAAAGAAACCTTGTCTGATAAATTGAACTACTTCGCCTGCAGAAACTCCACTTAAAAAAGGTTCGACAAAACCGTGTTTTTCAACTAAAGATGCACGGTTAAAACGCTGAATTAAATCGCCTTCCTTGCTGTTGTCAATCAAGTCAGCGGTAAAGAAAAAAGTAGCAGGTTTAGCAGTTGTTTTTTCAACAAAGTTAATCGTGCCGTTTGGTTTTCGCAAATCAAAACCACTGCCTGATTTAGTTTCGGGGTCATATGTACAAAGCAGTTTAATAACCTCACCTGCTTTGTTTAAAACTAAATCTTCGCACTTAATAAAGTAGGCGTTCATTAGTCTAACTTCGCCGCCAACATAAAGGCGTTTCCACTGACGGTTTGGCTTTTCTTTTAAAAAGTCAGCCTTGTCAATGTAAAGATGGCGAGAAAAATAAAGGTCTCTTTCTGCTTTTCCTTCAAGTAATGGTACTTTGATAGTCTCAACTTCGCCTTCAGGAAAGTTAGTAATTTCAACTTCAAGCGGGTCTATTGTGGCGTTTAGGCGCACACTTGTCTCCATTAAATCACTGCGCACGAAACTATCTAGCATTTCGCGAGAGCAATCTGCGTTGGTTTTAGAAAGACCTGCTCCTAAAATAAAAGCACGAATTGCTGCAGGTGAGTAGCCTTTTTTCTTTAAGCCTTTGATGGTTGGCATTCTAGGATCGTCCCAACCCGCTACTAACTGATTTTCAACCAAAGCCTTTAAATATCTTTTAGAAAGCACAGTATTTTCAATGTTTAGTCGGCCAAACTCAATTTGTCTGGGGTGGTTTTCGCATTCCGTATTTTCAACCATCCAGTTGTAAAGCGGACGGTGGTCTTCAAACTCAAGAGAACACAGAGAATGTGTGATTCCTTCTTTGGCGTCTTCAAGAGGATGCGCAAAGTCGTAAAGTGGATAAATACACCAGGCTTTGCCTTTTCTAAAGTGCTCTTGGTTAGTAATTCGGTAAATCGCTGGATCTCGCATATTCATGTTAGGTGAAGACATGTCAATTTTGGCGCGCAGTACCATTTCACCAGGCGCGAACTTACCCGCCTTCATTTCTAAAAATAAACGCAGGTTTTCCTCAACTGAAGTGTCTCTGCAGGGTGAGTTTATCCCAGGTTTTTGGATGTTTCCGCGTTGCAGAGAAATCTCTTCGGCAGTTTGACGGTCAACATAAGCAAGTCCTTTTTTAATTAACAGAACGGCTTTTTCAAACATAAAGTCAAAGTAATCTGAAGCAAAAAAGACAGCAGCCGGCTCATAGCCCAGCCACTTAATGTCTTCAATTGCGCTGTTTACATACTCCATATTTTCATTGCTTGGATTGGTGTCATCAAAACGCAGATATGTTTTCCCACCAAAGGCTTTCGCTAGTTCAAAGTTAATAATGATGGCTCTGGCGTGTCCAATATGCAAGAAACCATTCGGCTCTGGCGGAAAACGGGTAATAATTTCTGTGTGTTTACCTGATTTTATGTCGTTTTCAATAATAGTTTTAATAAAATTTGATTCCATTTTTAAGTCCTCACTAGATAAATTATAGGTTATTAACTGAGTAACCTTTTAAACGAAGGTCATCGCTTGCCCCAAACTTAGTGACTTGAAAGTAAGCAGCTGCGCCAATCATTGCGGCGTTGTCGGTGCAGTATTTAAACTCAGGAATTAAAACTTCAACTCCTTTGATTTCCTTGGCAAGCGCTGATCTTAGACCTTTGTTTGCAGAAACCCCACCACCAACTATTAGTTGTTTTAAATCTGGGTATTTCTTCAAGGCTTTTTTAGTTTTATAAATAATGGTGTCCAGCACTGCTTTTTGAAAAGATGCAGCAAAATCTGCTTTGTTTAAATTAGCTTTGTCTTCAATTTTAGCGTAAGCGTTGATAACTGCACTTTTTAGTCCTGAAAACGAGAAGTTAAAACCTTGTTTTAAAATTGGTCTAGGGAAAGAAAATGACTCTGGATTGCCGCTTTGCGCAAGGTCATCAATAGTTTTGCCACCTGGATAAGGAAATCCTAGTACTCGGGCTACCTTGTCATAGCACTCTCCAACTGCGTCGTCCAAAGTTTGGCCAATATGTTCAAACTCAAGGTGAGAACGCAAAATTAAAAGTTCTGTATGTCCGCCACTAACTAGTAGCACTAAACACGGAAACTTAAGTTCTTTGCCAATAGCCGCAGCGTAAGCGTGTCCAACTAGATGATTAACTCCAATTAGCGGTTTGTCTAAAGCCAGGGCAAGGCTTTGTGCGGCGTTAATTCCAACAAACAAAGCACCAATTAGTCCAGGTCCTTGAGTGACCGCAACTTTATCAATTTCGCTTAGTTTTATGCCAGCGTCTTTCAGAGCTTGGTCAACAACAAAGTTAATCGCCAAAACGTGGTCGCGAGCCGCGATTTCTGGCACCACTCCACCAAACTTAGCGTGGGTCTTAATTTGACTGCGAACAGCGCATGAAAGCACCTTGGTGCCGTTTTCAACAACAGCGGCACTAGTTTCGTCGCAGCTTGATTCAATTGCTAAAATTTTCATATCATCTCTCCGTACATATAAGCAAGGCCGTCTTCGTTTTCATAGTAATTTTTAATTTCTCTAACTACCTTAAAGCCAACTTTTTCGTAAACAGAAATTGCTTGCTTATTTGATTTTTTAACTTCTAGATAAAAAGTTTTAATGCCGGCTTGTTTAAGTGTGTCAATTGTGGCAAGAAGCAGAGCAGTGGCTTTGCCAGATTTGCGGTGCTCAGGAAATACGAACAAGTTTAAAATATCGGCAACATCTACTACTTTTAGCCAAACAATATAACCAAGTAATGTATCTTCGCTAAAAAAACCATAAACTTCTCGGTTTGAAAGTGACTTTAGGTCTTCAGTTTGTCTAAAGTCTTCTTTTAAAGAAGTTAAAACTAAACCTAAAGTGGGCTCATCTGTTATTTTTCTGATCATAGTTAATCTCGGCTTCAGTTTTCCTTAAGTAATTTGGCTCCAAAGCAAATGCGTCTACAGAAACTAAACTATTTTCAATTAGTTTTAAGTTAAACTCACCACTAAACTCAGTGATTGAACTTAGTTCAATTGCTTTAAAGTCAGGTTTATTAGAAATTAGTTCGTTTAGTTCACTTTCTTTAAGTAAAGCATCACTTTGCGCAGCCTGATTTTCTTGAAACACCCCAACATAATAGTTTTGGTTGCGAGCAGATTTATAAATAATTGTTTTTTCTTCCTTTAAAACAGAGGTAAACAAAGCCAGTGAAGAAATTGAGTAGGCCGGAATATTTAAGGCGTATGCCAAAGTTTTTACAATAGTAACCGCAACGCGGGTTCCTGTGTAAGAACCTGGTCCAACTCCGGCAATCACAGCAGTTAAATCGCTTGGCTTTACTGAGTTACTTTTTAAAAAAGTGCTAACTTGTTCTGCGGTGTTGGCAGAAAAGTCGCGAGTATTTAGGTCATAAAAACATTTAGTTTTGCCGTTTGGCCAAATTAACAACAAAATCAGAGCGTGGTTAGATGTATCTATAATTAGTTTCATTTATTTTCACCTTTAGTTAGTTTAGCAAAATCCAACATTCTGCTTTCGCCAACTTCCTTAATTTGAAAAACTCGTGAGTTTTCGCCGTGTTTTTCAATACTAATTTCAATTCGGTTTTTGGGAAGCAAATCAGTTGCCTGACCTGGCCACTCAATTACGCAAATTCCTTGGTCTATGTAGTCTTGCAGGTCAAAATCAGCACCAACTCCGTTTAACCTATACAAATCAAGGTGGTTAAAAGGTATGCCAGACTTTGTTTCGTATGAACGCATAATCGTAAAGGAAGGGGAATTGACAACCGCGTCAATTCCAAGACCTTTGGCTAGTCCTTGTGTAAAAGTGGTTTTGCCAGCTGCTAAATCACCATACAACAAAATAACCGCAGGTGCTTTTAGACACTTTGCGATTTTTCTACCTAAGTTTTGGGTTTCTTTAAAGTTACTTGTAGTAAACTCTGTGTTTTTTTGCATTATTTAAACCTCTACGACCGAAATTACACCCTCTACGTTGTCTTTAAGCAGAGCTAGTAGGCCATCAAATAAGGTTGAATCAATTAAATTACAACCAACGCAGGCGCCGTGCATTTTAACGTAGACTATACCTTCTTCAACGGCCACTAGTTCAATATCGCCGCCATCTGCTTGAATGTAGGGTTTTACTCGGTCAATTAACGCTTTTACTTCTTCGTACATTTGTCTGGCAGACTATTTAAAAGGTCTGCGTATTTTTGGGTTAAACTCGCTAAAAACTCAGATTTTTTAGTTTTGATGTATTCAGAAAGTTCAGGGGTGTCTAGGCGTTTTAAGATAAAGTAGCCAGTGTTAAAGTTGCAAGTTGAGTTTAAATAGTCAGGAATATAGGCAAAATTGGCCTTACCTTCTTTTTTGGTAAAACCTTTAAGTCTAAGCATGTTTGCAGTTACGTCGCCTACAATAAAGTCAAATTTATCATAAATTTCTGGAAAATAACGATTTTGAAATTCTTCTTGTGAAAAAACTGACCTGTAGTCTTTAAGTAGGGTGAAGTTGCCGTAAATTGTTTCAATTAACATAGTTTTTCCTCCAAAAGTACTGTGGCTAGGCAACCAATTGCCCGGCTTTGGCCAATTAGCCCATTTTTTTCAAAAGTAGTGGCTTTAACTGAAACCAAAGGACAGTTAAGCGTTTGCATTAGGTTTTTTGAAATTAAAGTTTTTTTAAAGCCTAGTTTAGGTTGTTCAAGCATCACAGTAATATCTGCGTTTTTCACGCGGTAATTTAAGTCATTTGCTTTCTTTAAAGCAAACGCTAAAAACTCAAAAGAAGACCTATTTTGATTGATTTTATCAGTTTCTTTGAAGTTATCGCCCAAATCACCTGAATTTAAAGCGCCTAGTATGGCTTCAGTTACAGAGTGCAGAACCACATCTCCGTCTGAAACTGCTAAAAAGTGTTTATCTTTTTCAATCAAAACTCCAGCAAGAGTGAGTTCTCCACCTTTTTCAAAAGGGTGAATGTCAAAAGAACTGCCAACTAAACTAGGTTTCAAAAAGTATGATTTAGTCAGTGAAAAATCAGCAGGTGTTGTGATTTTAGGTAGTCTATTTTCAGAAAGCAACAAGGTAAAAGGTTCGCTTTGTTCTGAAAACAATTCAAACTCATCTTGATAGTCGGTTTTTTTAGCAACAGATACACATTCTTTTAATTTTGTTTTTAAAAAAGCCTGTGGCGTAATTGTGGTGAAATAGTTGGTTCTGTCAAGGGTTTCTCCGCTGTAGTTTTTTAAAGACGAATAAATTGGGTTTGCTAAAACAGCACCTTGTTTAGTTTCTAAAACCGTTTTTATGTTTTCAAGGTCTTCGCCCAGAATTACTGGTCTGGCAACATCATGAACATAAACATAAGTTCCCGTTGCTTGGTTAAGCCCGACTTTCATTGACAAAAATCTGGTTTCTTTGCCAGTTATCGTAAATACTGCTGGATTTTTAAACTCGGAGTTTGAAAAAGTATCTAATACTTCGTTTTTTGCAACCAAAATACACTCAAAACTATTTTTTAAAAAAGTGTTAACAGAATGCATAAAAACTGGTAAGTTAACAAGTTTTTTTAAGGCTTTATTTTCACCAAAGCGAGAAGATGCACCTGCTGCTAAAATTAGTGCAGTGTTTTTAAAAGGAGTGACGATATCTTTAGCCTTTACGTCGTGCGCTTCGGCTTCAAACGAAATCAAGCGGTCGGCTACATGAATTAAGGCAGCCGAGTATTTAAGAGCAGCAAAATACCTGTCAATGTTGCCTTTGCCGTAGCCTAGTCTTTGGCTGTGTTCGTTAACTGCTAAGCATGGCACTAAAAACAAGTCAATTTTTTCTAAGTATACAGTAAAGTCAGCGGGTTCAAAAAAGTTGTAGCGTTTAATAAACTGAGTGTTGGGTTTTGGCAAAACATATTTCAGTTCATTTTCAACAAACGCTGGAAATAAAAAAACTTTGTCACTTTCTTTAGTTAAAACTGTGATGTCTAGTTCTCCCTGAATTGGAAAGTAAAGCGCCACAGTTTTACTGTTTTGATATAGAGGATGTGCTTTGATTTTGCTTAGCACAATTTCGTTCCTTTGTTGTTTTTCGGTAGTAGTGTAGGTTTTGCGTTCAGCCAAAATATAGGCTCTGGCCTCGGCTTTACTAAACACGGTATTCATCTCCTACATACAAAAAGTTACTTACGTAGTTTTCAGAAAAAGTAGTCTCGAGTGCAGTTCTGGTGGCTTTTAAAATAGTTTGCGCTGAGTTTAAGTTGTTTTCAACTAAAAACGCGCCAGCTTTCGCGTTTAGCGTAAAACTTGAGCCACCAAACTCCATTTTTAAGTTAAGATATCCACTTTGTCTGCTAGCGCCACTTTTCAAAGCACCAAAACGAACTAAATCGGTCACTGTGTAGGCAAAAGTAGCCCCGCCAATTCTGTAAATTGCACCAGTTTCTGTCACAAACGCTTTTTTTAAGTTATAAACATAGTGAGCCAGAGCCATGTTGCCAATTTCCCTACCATATTTTTTGTTGATATCATCAATATTGGCAACCTTGATAAAAACCAGTTCAAACTTGGTTTTGTTTTTAATTAACTGCTCTAAGTCAAGTTCTAAGTCTGAGTAGTTTTTAAGTTCATCAAGTAGTTGGATGTTTGACTTACTGAAGTCAGCGGTTTCAATTAAATTAAAACAAGAAATCACGCAGTTTTCATTTTCTTTAGTTGCACCTGCGTTTTCTTTAAACCAGATGTATTTGTTTCCGCTTTTTAGACGGTAGCGCTGAGTTTGATTGGAGTTTGGCTTAATTTCTGTGTATTTTTTAAGTACTTTAATGTAGTCATCTGGATGAATTAGTTTTTCGTATTCTGTAAACTTTAAGTTAGCGTAGTTTTTAGGGAGTTTAAGTAGTTCAAGCATTGAGGGCGAAAGCCAAATTTTGCCAAGTTGCTTGTCATACATAGTATATCCAGACTCAGAGATTTCAAAAAAGCCCATTAGTTTTCCAGACATATCTTTTAAGTCTTCTTTTAGTTTAAACACGGCGTCTTCGTGTTCTATTGCCGACATGCCTTTTAAAAGTTTGCCGGTAAAAATTAACTCAGAGTCATGGTGAAAAACATTGGCGTGCAGATAAACTCGCTCACCTGAATGGTTTTTAAACTCTAGATTAAAACTTTTGGTCTCTTCGTTGATAAAAAGTGGTTGAAAAAAGGCAGAGAAAGCGTGGTTGGTGCAGTCTTTGGTGTTAAGTTTAGCCACGCGCGAAGTTTTTAGAAATAAATCCAAAAATCGGTATCTTCTGGCTTTTAAAACCGAGCGGTTCAGTTCTAAGGCAAAATTTTTAGAAATTGACTTAATGTAGCCGTTTGGAGCCAAATATAGGTAAAAGTTGTTATCGGTTTTTTCATATCCTGTAAGCACAGTGTGCTCACTGAAAATCAAAATCAAGTTAGTTAAAACAAGGGAAAATAAAAAGGCTTGCGCGGTAACTTGCGGATAAATTAGAAAGTTAAGCGAAATTACTGGAGTTAAATAAATCAAAAGTGGAACAGTTGCTAAAATAAAAATTTCGGCAAACAAAAATAACACAGCAGTGGTGTGTCGTTTTTTTCTAGTTGCTGCAAGTAGTGCTGAAACCAAAGAAACTACTAACAGAACAGCAAATAAACAAAGTAGTGCGATGTGTAGTTTAGGCATTTAAAAAGTTTATCTGGCTAAAAAGAAGAGCAACAAAAAGCAAGTGACTGCAGACAGGAAAGCCAAGGCGAACGCAAATGTTTTGGATTTAAATATCGTGTATACCTTGGTTTGAGAAAGCAAGAAAGCCAAAGAAGAAATGGGCGAAAATAAGTATACAGAGATTTTTTTAAATATTTTAATGATTTTTTTCATGTTTTTGCCCTTTTTTTAAACGTATAGATTTAAGTAACTTCTCAGTTGCTCAACGTCTTTCATTTTAATCAAAACCCCGTTGTAGGCAATCGAAATATTGCCGGTTTCTTCAGAGACAACTAAGGTCAAAGCATCGGTTTCTTCAGAAATACCAAGAGCTGCACGGTGTCGAGAACCGGTGGTTTTATCTGCCAGTTCTGTTTTTGAAATTGTAAAATAAGCACCGGCGCAAATCAATGTGTCGTTTTTAATAATGACCGCTCCGTCGTGAAGAGGAGTGTTAGGTGTAAAAATATTTAAAAGCAGTTCTTTGTTAATGGTTGAGTTTAAAGGAATGGCTTTCTCTGCGTAGTGGCTAAGTGAGTTGTATTTCTCAAAACAAATAATTGCTCCAATTTTACGGTAAGAAAGTACGACAGCTGCTGATATTACTTCTTCTTTAGTTTCAATTGAACCGTGTGTAGTTGCACGCTCTTCTTTTGCTTTAAAGACTTTAGTAATTGCTTTTTGAACATCGGCAAGTGAGTAAATTAAGTAGCCTACAAAAAAAGTAAAACTAAAAGACAAGGTCAAGGGTAGGGCTTTTTTTGAAAACACAGCACTACGGCTAAACCAAATAAAGTAAAGTGGGACCAAAAAAAGCAAAGCCACTAAAAAATAAACGAAGCCAAAAAAGTTGCGTTTTGAAACAGACGCGATTCTGATTGTAAAGTAAACCAGTAAGAAAAATAGAATTGAAATAAAGACTATATCTGTGGTACTAAATTTTAAAAGTGTATTCATATTTTTTGACCTCTTTATATAATATTATATAAAAAAACGGGTATTTTCGCAAAGGAAATACCCGTTTTTAAAGCTTATTTTTTTAGTTTTAGTTAGTCTAAAATTGCCGAAATAAGTGACTGAATACCTAAATACTCAGAGTTTAAAACTGAGTTAAAATCAACTTCAGGTTGATTTAAAAGTTGGAGTTCTAAAACATTTCTAGATTTCTTGTTTAAGTTAGAGTTTTGTTTATCACCTTGAAAAAAACAGTTTGCACTGCTATCTAAAACGAAGTCTGGCTTCAGACCGTGTAATTTAAGTTGCATCGCCATTTGACTAACTCCGACTATACCAAAGTTCAAAAACTCGCCTTGTCCAAGTTCGTCAATATCGGTCATTCTAAGCAATGCAATGTGTTTTATAAAAATCTTAAAATTACCAATTGCCCCTAAATTATTTAAATAAAAGTAAACTGGGTCAAAGTATAGTTTAAATTTAAGTCTTTTGTCAATCAAGGTTTTCAAAGCGAGGTGGTCATGGCTTTCTTTTAACTGAAAAATAATTTTAAAACCACGAAGTAGCCATTTTAGTTTAAGTAGTTCTTTTTTTAATTCTAGTTTAGTGTTTTTTAAAAAAATTGGGCGAATTAAAATGGTTTTGACATTTAACTCTTTTAGTCTTTTTAAAAAAAGTAGACAAGACCGCTCTGTAAGTTCTGAGTAAGTGTCGTAAACTGGTAAATACACAGAATTGATTTTAAGTTTAAGTTCTTTTAGCTTATTAAACTTTTCTTCATTTAAGTTAGTCAACAAATCAAAAAAAGAAAGTAGACCTACTTGATTTAAAATAATTTCTTGCTCTGGCTTAAAATCACTTAGTCTAGAGACTACTGTGGTAAGTGTATCTGTTTCAAAATAAGATAAATTTACAATTGTTTTCATTTGGTAATCTCATGCATCGCAATAGACCCTGCAACTGCGACATTTAAACTCTCAACATTTTGAGTGTTAATTTTAAAGTTAGTGTCTAAAAGTGGTTTTAAATCAACTGGTATCCCTGCGCCCTCGTTTCCTAAAACTAAAACTAGTTTGGAGTTAGTTTTTTTAAAGTTATGTGGTTCTGTGTGCTCAGTTCCAATAATTTGATAGCCTTGTTTTTTAAGTTCGGTGAGTTTTTTTACAAGGTCTGCGCGAATTGTTGAACATCTAAAAATACTGCCCTTGGAAACTCTGACCGCAGTTTCGTTAAAAGCATCTGCTGTTTTTTCTGAAAGCAAAACAGTGTTAAAACCAAAAGCCACCGCTGAGCGAATTAAGGCTCCAACATTTCTAGGGTCTTGAATGTCAGCCAGGCAAAGAATTTTATCTGAGTAAATCTTAGTTTCTGGAATCTTGCAAACCACAACAGGACTTAGTTCTGTTTTGGTTTCTTTAAATAAAGCAAACACAGGTTTGCTGACCAAAATTGTTGGAGAATCTGCAAGTTCACAAGATATCACTTCTTTGACTAAATTAGCCTCATAAGCCTCTTTTACAAAGTCAGGCCCGTAGGCTAAAAACAGTTTGTTTTCATCTCTGACTTTCTTTTTTAAAAGCGATAAATATAGTTTTATTTCTTTATTTTCTTTAGAAGTAATTTCGCGCATTTACTTGTTTTCCTTTAAAATTTCTGGATACACTGAACAAAAGTCAAGACCAAACTCAGATGGCAAATAAGTGTCTTCTGCTTTTATGGTAAGCGATAAAACAGATGAGTTTAAGCAGTTTTCAATTAACTTCGGTTTGTTAATTTTGTCTTCATATTCTTTAGTCAAACTTAATTTTGGCGAAGTTGTTGGGTTTTTAGGAAGATAAACAGTGCAACAGTCTTCAAATGGTTTAATTGAAATTAAAAAAGCGCCAATTTGCTTAGAAACAGCAATTATTTCGTTTTTATCCATACCTGCAAGTGGTCTAAAAACCGGCAGAGACACACCTTCGTTAATTGTGTAGATTGACTGCAAGGTTTGCGAAGCAACCTGGCCTACCGATTCTCCAGTAAATACCCCAAGAGCGCCGACTTTTTGAGCAACAGCTTCAGTAATTTTATACATAAATCTACGCATCAGAGTAATAATGTATGCGTCTGGTACTTTTTTTAAAATTTCTTCGTGAATTTCTTTAAAAGCCACAACATGGATTTTAATTGAGTTTCCAGGCATGTATTTAGCCAAAACACGGGCTAATTGAAAGACTTTATCTAAAGACTCAACTGGAGTTAACGGAGTTGATTCAAAGTGAATTATTTCAACCAAACAACCTTTTTTAATTGCTGAAAACGCAGCAACTGGAGAATCTATTCCACCACTTAAAAGGGTTAAAACTTTACCGGAAATTCCCGCTGGTAGTCCCCCAATTAGCGGATATTTTTTAAAGTAAATATAGGTTTTATTTGGTTTAATTACGGCGTGTAAGGTGTTTAAAGGAGTGTGTACATCCACTTTTAAGTGTTTGGTTTGATGCTTTAAAATATAGCCAGCAAGTTCTTTACAAAAAGTTTGTGAATCAGGTGAAAATTGCTTATCTACGCGCTTTACTACTACTTTAAATGTTGAGTTTTCTGTGGTTTCTTGCTCAATTACAGCCAAGGCTTTTGCTTTAATTTTGCTAGCAAGACTGTCTGCAAGGTGAATAAAACTAAAGGAAGAAAAACCAGTGAGTAGGTAAAGTGAGTCCACTACTTTTTGTCTTTTTCCTTCAGAAAACTCAAGTAAAACATGGTCATATAAAAACTCAACTTTAACACAATGTAAAGCCGTTTTTTCTTTAACCAAAAGGTTAGCTGCTTTTTTAAATGCTTTGATGTTTTTGCCTTTCAACATCAAGTCACCGTATCTAAGTAATATATATTGATTTTCCATAAATAATACACCTTTTTTGCAGTATTTTAATATAAAATCGTCTCTTTTTGTCTATACTATTATATAATATTAACGACGCAATTTAATGTTGTGGAGGAAATATGCCAAAAAAAATTATATATATTTTTTCCCTAATTTTAACTGCTTTGGCGCTAGCATCATGTTCAACTTCAGACAAAGCAGCACTATTGGGATATAGGCTAAAATTAGCAAAAGGTGAAACTCAAAAAACCTTAAAATCTTCTTTTAATCTAGATTCACTTATCGAAGGCAAAACTGTTAAATGGGAACTAGATACACCAAATAAAAATGTAATTAGACTAGAGAAAACAACAGTGGTGGTTGAACCTGGTGACAGAGAAGTTACTGCTATTTTAAAAGCAACTTACGAAGATTTTTATCGTGAGTTTGAGTTAGTTGTACCAAAAAGTTCAACACCCAATCCACAACCTAAACCAGATCCGGATCCAGATCCACAACCAAATCCACCAACTCCAAAACCAGAACCAGACCCGGATCCTACTGTGGAAGTTGAAGGCGATCCTGAACCAGAAGCGCCACTTACTCCGCTGGTTGATTTAAAAGATAAATTAAGTCTACCTGCAAATGACCCTAAGTTTAAACCACACAGCACAAAATCTGATTTAAGGGGACACAAAACTAGAATTAAAGGTAAATACATCACAAGTTCAAACGCACCTTTAATGGCCATTACTATGCTTGAAGAAGAAGTGCCTTATATTTCTGTTAAAAACTTCTTTAAAGGACTAGATGGTATCGTTGACTTTAACCAACACAAGTATGAATATGTGTACCATGGACACAAATATGAATTAGTTAAAAAAATGGAAGTTGAAGAATCTAAGACTAAAACTATTGTTAAACTAGTTATTGAAACTAACAAAATTAAACCAGAGTCTCCAGATTTAGCAAAAGAAGAATACACCTTTATCTACGAACACACAGCACAACGTTTCGTAATTGGTGATGCTAAATTTTTGGAAGAAGTGTTTGCCTACAACGAAGCGTGGAATGAACCTGAACCTGCTTACGCAAACTACAGACTAACTAAACTAAGTTTAACTAATGCAAGACCTTTAACTTACGAACTTAACCGCTATAAACTAGGTTCTTATCAAACTAAAGACGACGAAGTTTTACTGCCACTGGCTATTCTTTCTTTAGTTTTAAATTCAGAGACAAATGAACGTGCAACCTACTACACAGGTTCACTAATTTATACCAATAATCTAGTAGATAAAGGAAACGGTTCAATCGCACAGGCTGAAAAAGACGAAAACGTCTACGTGAACTCATTTAAAACCGAAATGCCAAAATCGGTTTCTGGCTTTACTTGGAAAACCATGGCTTTCTTTTTTAACACAATTTACGGAAACATTCCTTTACGTAAAACAGCAAATGATGCACTTGAAAAATTTGCCGACAAAATTTTGAGCACCAAATCAAACGATGTCTATTTCGGAATGAGAGAAGTGATAAAAGCCTTGGATGACTTGCACACCGATGAAGATGAAAACGTTTCTCTTTACGCAGATAACGAAGAACCAGAAAAAAGTAAATTTTTTATCGGTTTTTGGAATTTGTTAAAGGCAAAACAAGAACTTTCCGACAGAAAACTATACTCAGTTTCTCAAGACGGGAAAACTGCTATTATTAACTTAAAAGGTTTTGAAATTGACAATGAAGATGAAAACGGAGACCCAATTTTAGGTACAGTTAAACAGTATATAAAGGCAGTTAAAGAAATTAAAAGCAAATATCCAGGTGTTGAAAATATTGTTATCAACATGGCTGCCAACGGTGGTGGTGTGGTAGCTGCTGCTGTAGACCTGGCTGCGTTAATTGCGGGACCTGGCAAATCTATTACCTACTCTGAATACCACCCAATTACTGGTCAACGCAGAACTACTACCGTTCAAACTAAATACACAAATGCTGAAGTTCCTCGCTTTAAAAACTATTTCGTGCAAACTTCAGGCTCCACTTTCTCATCAGGTTCAATGTTTACAGGTATGTTTAGAGACAATAACTTAGGTAAAGTAATTGGCTTTAAAACTCAAGGCGGAGCATCGGCTACTACTCCTGTACACTTCCCACTTGGTATGATTGCCTACTACTCTTCAAATAATGTATACGTTACTGAAAAGAAAGACATAAGAGCTGCACACAGCGAGGCGGAACTTGGAATTGAACCAGACTATAAATATACAACCAAGGACAACAAATCAGATGCAAAAAAACTATTTGACGCAACTTGGGTGGCAAGTCAGCTTAAATCAGCCGGCTATATTTCTTAAAAAGTGAACACACCTTTTATTGATTACCACGCACATCTTGCTTCTATTGAAAAAGACCAAGATAAGATGTGTGAAGAAAACGAAAAAAAATGCAAAGAAAACAACACTAAATACATAATTTGTGGAACTGGTGCAGTCGACAATATGCGTACTGTTGAACTAGCTCGCAAATACAAAACTTATGCAACTATCGGAATTGACCCTCAAAACTGCCAAGACAGTTTTGAGGAGTTAATTGAACTTTGGCAAAAGAACAAAGATATAGTTGTAGGTCTTGGAGAAATTGGAATAGACCTTTATTGGCGTCAAGATAATTTTGATTTACAAAAAGAGATTTTTTTAAAACAAATTGAGTTCGCTGCTAATAACAACATACCTGTAGTTATTCACGGAAGAAGTGCTTACAGGGAGGTTTTTGACTTAATTTATCCGTATCGCGGTAGATTAAAAGGCTCTATTCATTGTTTTGACGGTGATTTAGATATTGCTTTGAAATTCGTTGATAAAATGCAGTTTATGATTGGAGTAACTGGGATAGTTACTTTTAAAAATGCGGATGATTTAAGAGCGGTGGTAAAAGAAATTCCACTTGATAACTTGCTGGTAGAAACAGATAGTCCTTTTTTAGCACCAGGTAAATATAGAGGAAAAAAATGTTTACCATATATGGTTGAAGAGATTTACAGGACAATTGCTGAAATTAAAGAAGTTAGTATGAGTAAATTAAAAGAAAATGTTAAAAATAACTTAGTGAAAATGTTGGGTGTGGAGTTATTGTGAATTTTGATATTTTATTTTCAAGATACTGTTCATTGCTTGAAAACAAAAAACAAAAAATGCCACTTAAAACTAAATTTGCCTTGGTCTTATTTGTTTTGTTTATGTTAGTAATTGCCACTCTGTTTTTGTTTTACATCTTTAATAATAAATTAGTTTATTTGGTCAGTTTTTCAATTTTGTTAACTATATTTCTAATTTTTTTGCTTTTTTTCGCTTTTAAAAATAAAGCAAATAATGTTAATTCTGAAAATAAATGCGAAAACTCAGAAAAATACATTAAAGAAGTGATTGAGGTTCTTGAAAGTTGCGGTGTTGATATTCAAAAAACTGATGTTCTTAATTTATTGATTGAAGAGGCGAAGGAAAAGCAAAAGAGTAATTTTTCAGTTAGTTTAAACAAGGCAATAACAATACTTAGCTCTCTTTATTATTTGATTGTTACACTTGTTTGTAAAGCACTGTACGATAAATATGGTTTTTGGAAACTAATTATCTTTTTAGTTTTTGCTGTATTCTTCTTTTTTATAATTAGTATGTTTTTTCAATTTGTAAAGTCTTTTACTAAACAACATTTTGAGTTTAAGCATATGAAACATAACAAGTTCATACACGATTTAAAACAAATTAAAATTTTTTACAATACAAAATAGTATCAGTTCTTACAAAGCAAATGAAAAAAATTCCGTGTATTACTTTGCAATACTTAAATAATTTAACTAAAACAAAAAATATAGTGAACTTTCAGTTAAAAAAGATTTGACTACAATTGAATATACTGATATTTTAAAAAACGCCTAGTTAGGTGTTTTTTAATGTTTATTTGCTCCTTTGTTGCGGGGGTTATATATTCTTATCTACTTTTAGACTTAAAAATGGCTTTTAGAACCTTAAAATAAAGAATTCCCAATTTCTACCACTATATGATAAATAATTGCTGACTACTACTATTGTAATAATGAGCAAAACACGCAATTTTTAACCATAAAGTAGAGTTTAAGGATTGTTAAAACAATTATTTCTTTTCCCATCAGGCATATTTTTCCATATTTTACAATGTGGATTACTCTATAACTAATTAGGATTAAATACCTAAAAATTTATTCATTAGAAATATAAAATCGCAGTTTTAAGCTTAAATTTTACTAAACTCGTGGTATTTGTTGCATTTTTGCAATTTTGTAAATTTTTATATAGTGGATGTGGCTGGAAATTCTTTATTAAAATGATGCGTTAATGCGTCGTAAATATCAAAATTAGGAAAGTTATATGGTTATAACTTCGCTATCAATAAGTTAGTGCTATTTTAAAACTACCCAAATGCCTTTTTTGTCTGTACCTTCTCTTTTAATATAACCTTTTTCCTTTAGTCCATTTAAATATCGTTCTGCAGTTCTCTTTGTTTTATGTAGTAATGTTGCGATTTTATCAGTGGTTAGCGTTGGTTCCTTTAAAAGTAATAAAGTAAAGAATTCCCAATTGTGGACACTATATACCTAATGTTTGCGCCAATTCTTCAATGTATTTAAGTGTTTTACTTCTAACCCAAGTTTCTTTTTTGCGTATACCTCTTCTCATAAATATCTTGTTTAAATATTTAAAAATTTTAGGCAGAGAATTTTTTTCAAGCAGACCTAGTTTAGTTAAATAATTTTTAATTCTTGAAATCATAATGGTTGAAATGAAGTTAATAAACTCAGATGCAATTACTCTGTAAGTTCCGTGTACGTTTTCTTCACTTTGATCAAGAATGTTTTTAAAGGTGCGAAATAGTTCCTCTATTTCCCACCTTTTTTTGTAGGCAATATAGATTTCTTTTAGTGGTAAATCAGCGTTTGACTCAAAAACAATTAGTCCAAAATATTCTTGTTTTTCAAGGTACTTTTCCTCGTCATAATTATTCCGTTTGCTTACTTTTTCCATGTATGCGCGTTCTTGCGCAGACTTGGAATTTGTTGAAACAAAACAGTAGAAAAATGTATTTTCTTTCTTGATTTTCTTCGCTCTTATAGTGTCATCTCCTAATTTAAAACTGGTTTTAAATCCAGTAGTTAAATTAAGTTTTTTAAGGGTTCCTGTGTTTCGCATCGGCAGTAAATATTTGATGTTTTTTTCAGACATTAAGGCTTTTGACTCTAAATCATTAAAACCTTTATCCATTATCAAAAAACCTTTTTGAATTTCAAAAGTGCGCAAAAAATCGCGAAAAGCAGTGTAATCTAACATATTACCTGGATAAACAGCACTAGCTAGTGGTTCTTCATTTTTGATGTCATAAGCGTAAATTAAATTAAGATCCATACTTCCTTTAATTATGGATTTGCGAGAAAACTCAGAAAAAATATTAGTTGTGCTTGTATTACTCTTCAGCATTCCATCAATTACTATAGGATTATTTGAAAATTTATTTAAACGGTAGTTCATAAACTTTTCAATAATCGTTGTGGCTTTGCCAATTTTATCTAGAAATACTGATATTGTGTTTGGCGACAATCCACAATTTCTGTATTTTTCTGAAATAAAACTGGTTTGATATTCATGCTGAATGTGTTCATTTTTCAAGTCTTCAACGACAGTTCTAAGAGACGCCATAATGAAAATTTTTCTTGCATCTTCGTAGTCGTAGAACTTTAGAAGCTCTGAAAAAATATCTTCGTTTAGATTGTCGCACAATTTGAAACAACCGTAGTTTTTAGTGTCTACATCATATTCGTTAATTTTTAATTCGTGATAGACTCCGTCGATGATTTTACCAATTACTCCTAGTTCAACTGGATAAGGTTTACCATTTTTAATTGTTGATGTTCTTTTGATAACGTTGAAAATATTTGGATCTGAGGTTGCTTTTACTCTTGTATTTTTAGGTTTTACTTCAAGAATTTCTTTAGGAATTGCCATGTTATTGTCTCCTTTGTTTTATAAAGTGTTAAACACTATATATTATATATTATTTAATACAAAAATTCAACATAAAACCAAATAAAAAACAGCAGTTTTAGACTTAAAACTGCTGTTTTTGATATGAATTTTTAATTTTTATCTAAAAAGTGTGTATTTTGCCTATTTTTATAGTGTCTGTAATTGGGAATTCTTTA
>CAUTWO010000010.1:0-20229 GCA_963542545.1 uncultured Acholeplasmataceae bacterium | reverse complement strand
TTGTTTTTCTTTATTGTAAGAATTTAAAATTGTTTTAATAATTTCAAGGCTTTCAGGATGGTCTTTTAGAATTTCTTTAGTGGCAGTTAAAACTAGACTATGTGCGATATTGTCGTAAAACTTAGCAATATCTAGTTTTAAATAATACTGGTTTTTTAGTTCTTCAGGTGAGTGTTTTAAGTAATAGTTTTTAACGATGTCTCTAGCGTAATCTGTACCTTTTCCGATAATACAAGCGCAGGCTGCTGGGTTTAGTTTATCGGCAATTAGCCGATAAACTAAATTAGTGCAAAGCGTCATTTGCACGACCCTGTCCACAAAAGTCGGTGCAGATATCATTCTAAACTTAGGGTCGTAAATATAAAAAATTTTGTAGTTAAGCATTTCATATTTACCACTCAATACTTTTTTGTGAATTTCCATTATAAAATCAGACATATTGTAAATGCAGACAGCCACAGACTTTTTGCCTTGTTTACCGCGCATACAAGTGTGCGCTGCTTTATGCAAATTAAGAACTGAAAATGTTTCGCTAAAAGTAATTAGTGAGTTTTGGGTTTTTTGTTTTAGCGCTTGGTCTTTTTTAGTCAGTTTAGCCATTTTTTTAACCTCTTTGCTTTTGTTTCTTTTTAACAAAATAAAGGCTGCTTGAGAAAAACAGCCTTTATTTTGTTTGTAATTTAAGTTTTTTAAAATATTTTGAAGGTAAAAAACTTAAAGAAAAAACCAACTAAAGCAACACAATACAGGTTTAAACCGAAATCGGTTTAGCAGTGTATTGTAGTTTTCGTTCGCTTTTTTTAACAGCGTATGCTGTGGCTCTGGATTAAGCTTTTAGGTTTTTTAAAAAGCTTTAGTAAATGCAAGATAAGGATTTCCTTAAGTTTGCTTTATGTAGGTTTTTTGCCTACATCTTAAATAAAAAGATTATTGAAAGAGAAAGTAAGCTTTTGTGTTAAAAAGATTTATGTGAGAAAGCCACGCAGTGGGCAAATCTCTCAAATGAAACCAAAAAGAGAGGACCTACGGCAAGCGGTCAAGAGACTACCTAATGCAAACTACTACACCCAAAACGTTGTTCACGTTGTTCCAGTTCAGGTTGCCACTGTTGTTGATGTTACGCGCGTTCGGGTTAGAGTTAGGATACTGCGTACCAAGCCACCAGTTCTGATGGTTGCTACTGTTGTAATAAGGCATTGACTTTCTTAACACATCCGAGCCATTTTTTAACTTATTTTTTTGAAAGGTGTTTTTGATATCTGTCGTGGTCAGAAATTATCCAACTTTTAAGTGAGTTTAGAGTTTTTAGATGTATGGTTGCAAGTACTGAAAACTCATGTGGACTAAGGGCGTTTTCTTCTAAGTAAATTCCAAAAGTTACTGACTGAACCATTAGAATTTCTAAAGCGTTTTCCTGATAACTACGCCTTTTCTTGGGTCTTGAATACAGATTCACGGCATTCGCCAGAGTGATTTGTTTTATTAAAAGAAGTAGTTCACGACGAGTCTCTGCAAGCAGTGAACTTCGGGTGTTTTTGTCTTTTTTGTGATAGTACATTTTAAACTGTCTAAAGAGTTGTTTTGCATTTTCCAAAACTAAAAGTTTTGGATTTGAAAACTCAAATAGCGAAAGCACTTCTTCGTGAGTTTCGGTTGGAAACTCTTCGTTTGGTGAGCGGTCACAGTCTAAGACGTTTTCGTATGTTTCTTGAAATAATTCTTGAGCAGTTTTTTGGTTTTCATTGTTGTCTTGATTCATATTTTTTTATACTTTCTTTGCTTGTTTTGCCTTTGGTGTAAAAGAAAACTCAGATTTGAGTGTATAGGCAAAACAAGGGAGCTCTGTGTTTTTAAGAGTAGCAACTTCGTATAGCCTTTTGTCTATGTGCTCCATTACGAAGTAGTTGCCTGCTGAAAACATTTTTGTGTGTTTAAGTGCTTGCCATGTTTCAAAAATAGAGAAGAACTTGCCAGTTCTCTTGATTTCATTGATTTCGTTGAAAGTCAACGAAATCAATGGTAAGAAATTTTTAAAATTGGTTTGAGAAATGGTTTTGCTAAATATTGGCATAAACTGTTGGAAAAACATTTGCAGTTCTTGTTTTTGTCTAAAAATTGTTTCAATTTTTGTATCTTTGATTTGCAAAACTTCTAATTTAGCCGTATTAAAGTTTTTTGGAGTGTAAATGGCAATTCCAGATTCTTTATTTAGACAAAGAACACTTTTTTCAAAATCAGTTGCAAGTAACTTAAAGTTTTGAAAGGTAAGTGATAGTTTGATGAGTTTTTGTCTAATTGAGTTAATTTGTTTTGTATCGGAAAGGAATGCGGAGTATAAATTGACAATCGCCAAGTCATAGCCAAGAATCGGAACAAACAAAATGTATTCATTCATTTTGCCTTTAATTGGCGAGGGCAAAATGAAAGGCATTGCAAATACTGGCATTAAACGGTCTGTGTCTCTTTTAAATAAAGAGTAAATTAGCGGAGTTATTGCAGGGATTGTGCTGATTTGGATGTTTTTGTGGACAAACTTACCAATTTGACTAAGTTCATACTTAGTCAGGGCGTATAAATTTGTTGTAGAGACTGCCAGGGGTTCAAAAATCAGTGCTGATACTATCGCTCTTAGGTTGCGCTCTAGTCTGTAAATTGTGCCGTCGTAGCCTTTGTAGTCAAAGGAACGAAAGTTTAGAGCTTTGTGGTTTGCATAAATGAGGCGTTCTCCTAAAAACTTAGCTCGTCTGGTATTGTGGTAGTCAAAAGAAATGTCTGTGTTGATTTTGTTTATATCTTCATCGCCTAATTGGGCGATATTTTCGGATCTAATTATTTCAGTTAATTCATCAGCTATGTCAAATTCATCTTTATCTTGATTTAGTTTACTATTGTTCATTTTTCTCCTTTTTTTAAAAAATTATCCACATTTAAAAATTCGACTTCGCTACGCTTCACTGTTGCGAAGCGTAGCGAAGTACCCCTAACTAGAGTTTACTCAAATTGCTTATCAGTGCTCCAAAAATCGGAAGATGGCTTTTTGAAAACCTGAAAGGTTTTCAAAAAGCTGATTGCACAAATTATCGGATTGTTCTATGTGAGAAAGCCACGCAGTGGGCAAATCTCTCAAATGAAACCAAAAAGAGAGGACCTACGGCAAGCGGTCAAGAGACTACCTAATGCAAACTACTACACCCAAAACGTTGTTCACGTTGTTCCAGTTCAGGTTGCCACTGTTGTTGATGTTACGCGCGTTCGGGTTAGAGTTAGGATACTGCGTACCAAGCCACCAGTACTGATGGCGGCTACTGCTGTAATAAGGGTAATTCGTTGCACCTGGATACACATTCATATTAGCATCACGATAGTACAGGCTATAACCTGAATATTGATTTAAGACAGCCTTGGCATAATCAGTAGAATCTCGTCTTAATTTAGGATGATTATCACCGTTTGTATCTAAAATAGGTTTAACTGAAAAATCACCGTCGTCATATGTTGGCATATAAGTAGTGGTTTCTAAAATTTTGCCTATCTCTTCAACCATTGCTTTAAAGATAGAATGTTCTGGTTTTACATTATCTGAATAACTAGAAATATATATATTGAAAGGAGTAAAGTCAATTATTCTTTTGGTAAACCAAGTATTTTGTTTAGGAATTTTTACAAACTCAACATCTTCAAATTTGAAATAGCTGCCATTATACATTTCATATCTATTGCCTGAATTGTCTTTGTAGTATTTACGAGTGAAATTTAGTGTGTAGTCCACATTCTTAGAATTAAATTTAAGTTCACGAACATCATCTCGCTCAAATTGTATTCCCGCAGGACTGTCAACTTTAGTTTGAGGGTATTTACCAACAAGTCTAGTTGATTCATCAACATAGACGGTAACTTTATGATTTTTAGTAACAACTAAATTTTGAATTTCAGTTTTTGTTTTAACAACGCCATCTAATTCGGTTTTTACAATACCCAAACCATCGGCCACAAACTGGCTTTCATCAATCGCTCCAATTGTAGAGCCGTGTCTAATAGTTCTTTTAGCGATGTTGCTTGAATGCCCTTTAACTTCAAAAGTAACATCATAAACTTTTCTTTTTAAAGTGACAGTCACTTTATTTTGATTTGCGTCAGCATTCACTGTTAAAGAACTTTTATCATAAACAGGACTTTGATAAATGCTGTCATCTGGATTTCGGTAAGCAACTGTGTGAACTGAACCAATTTTGCCTGGTTTAGTTTCTACGATTGGATCTTCAAAATTGCCGTCTGCTTTTTCTTTTTTAACAGTGTATGTGATGTCTCTGTTTTGAAAATCAGTTTTTGCAAAAATATCTAGGCTACTTGTAGTTTTTTCAACAACAAACTCGCTTTGAGTTTGACCATTTTCAGATAAAGCCCAACCTATGAAGTTATGTGTATTTTTAAGGGTGTATCCAGGCAGCACAACACTTCTTGTTTTCTTAACTTTAAGAGTGTCGTAGGTAAACGAAGCAATTCCTCCTGTTTTCTTGAACTTAACTTCAACTTCTTTTAACTTATAGTACTGACAAACTTCAACTGTGTTGTCGCCAGCCGTTAGTTGTGCGGTTAGTTTATTTTGAGGGTGCGCAGTGTGTTTCTCATAAAGTTGGCTGTCTAGTTGAGCGTAGTCTTGGTAATGGGCGCCATCTTCTACTTTCTGGTCAGTCTTGACTTCTTCTATTCTTTCATACTGACCGTTTAAAGCGCTGTCTTTACCAGTTTTTTCTAAATAATGCACAATCTTGTAAGTTACCTTGTCAATAGTTTCTTTAAAATAAGCAACTAAAGAAACGTCTCCTTGAACCGGGCTTGTAAAGTCATAAGGCTGCTGCTCTGAATAAGTTCCGTGCATACTAGACTCAAGTTGCCAGTGTTTAAATTCATAAGTTCTGCCTGGTTTAGTAATAGTTGGGTTAGTAGGTGGTTTTACTTTACCTTCAAACTTAACTTTTTGGCTACTTGGAATGTTTCCAGCAGTTCCAGGAAATTGGTTATTGTAGTTAACCTTGAAAGTTACATTAAACTCGCGGCGAACATAGGTGATAGTAAACTCAGTTGAACCGTCTGCCTTAATGATTTGAGCAGTTGGTGGCAACTGCGCATCAAAACCATTTTCGTTGTAATCGTGGTATTTATCTCCATTAGTCAACTGAACAGATGAGTTAGTTAAGGCGTTTTTAGTAGTAGTCTTTTCAACATCGGCGATATTGTCTTCAGGAATTCCTTTAAAAATGTGTTTAATTGTATAGGTAGTTTCAGCTGGCGCAAAAACCGCATATACTTCTTTTAAATCGCGAGTATATTGGATGTTTTCAGCCACTCCGTTGTTGGTCTTTGACCAACCAACTAAACGCCAACCTTTTTTAACACCAACCATTGGTTGGTAGTTAAAGGTGTCTCCAACTTTACCAGTTTGCACTTCCCACTGACTTGCATCTGCTTTGTCTGTGTCGTGTGCGGCTACTTTTGGAGTAACGTCTACCAACACGTCTTTCTCCTGAAACTCTGGTTTTAAGGTAATGTCTTTATTGTAGGCAATTCCTTCTTGGAAGGTTTGGTTAGACTGAGTTTCAATTAGTCTGCTAAACACATAGTCTTTATTTTCGGTTGACTGTTTTTTAACTGCTTTCATTTTAGCAATTAAATCAGCTGGCAAGACTTGTGAGTATTTAAGTACAATTGGTTGTTTAAGTAGGTTGTCTACAGAAGAGTTTAGCAGACCACTTCTGTCAAAGTTAACGGTGTAAGTTTTGGCTTTAAAGTACAGAGTAATGTAGTGTTTATCGGTTGAAGTCGTAATAGTTACCGATGGTACTGAGTTAGCTGCATCAAACTCGCTTTCGTGATTAGGACGTGGGTTATTTGAAATAAACTGATTTAAAGCAGCACTAATGTCGGCGTCTGTAATTTGGGCAGTTGCCCCGATTGTTCTGGCTGTTGAGATTTTTTGTTCAACTACAACGTCTTGCGGTTCATTGATTTTTTCCCAAATCATTTTTAAGTAAACTGAGCGAGTAGCAGTTGCTTCTTGCCAAATTGCTTTTAGTTTTAAGTTTTTAACAACCTTAGTGTCTTTAGAAAAATCTATCATTTGGCCACTTGCTTCATCTTGCCAACCAACAAAAGTGTAGTCTTTCAGTTGTGCAGGGTCTGTTTTTTTAGGATGTTCAACATCTTTAAGTACTTCTTCGAACTTGTAAATTTTAGAAGTAGATGTCTCTCCATTTAGTGTACCTGAGTTGTAGTTATACTCAACTAAATAAGTTTTTCTTTCGTAAGTTAAAGTAAAGATGGTTTGCCCATTTGCTTGAATTGTTTTAGTTTCGCTTTGTGATTTGATTTCAAAACCGGGTTTTGAAATACCGTTGGCTTCAGATACAGTTACCAAACTTCCAACTTGAGCAGTTTTGGTTTCAAGTTCAACAATATCTTGACTTGAAACTAAGCCTTTATAAATATGCTTAATTGTGTATGTAGCAGTTTGTACGTCTTCTTTAAAATAAGCAACTAAAGTGGTGTTTTTAGTAATTTGTGTGTTGTCGAAGTCAAATGCGCTGACTTCCTTGTAAACATTTCCCATCTCGTCTTTAAGCTGCCAATGTTTGAAAGTGTAGGTATGGCCTTCTTTAGCAAGAGAAGGTGCAAACTCAGGTTTGCGTACCTTTCCTTGATAATAAATAGTTTGCGTAGGTTCACTTGACGCATTTGCCCCTGCAAAGTGGTTGTTGTAGTTAACTTCAAAGTTAACTTTGTATTTCTTTCGCGCGTATCTGATTTCAAAAACAGTAGAGCCATCGGCTTCTACTTTTTTGGTTTCTGCGAAATCTGCAACTTCAAAGTGTTGGTCAAAAGCTTTATCTCTGTTTTCTTGAGTAACAGTAATAGATTTTCCAACTTGTTCTGTAAATTTCTTTTCTTCAATTCGCTCGTCAATTTGATTTTGAATGCCTTGAAAAATATGCTTAACAGTGTAAGTTGCTGTGTCTTTTTTCTCTTCAAAATAAGCAACTAAGGTTAAGTTTTTAGTGATTTTGGTGTTTTCAAAATCAAATGCGCTAACTTCCTTGTAAACATTTCCCATCTCGTCTTTAAGCTGCCAATGTTTAAAGGTGTATGTATATCCTGGTTTAGTAATTGTTGGGTTTGCTGGTTTAGTTAACTTACCTTCGTGCATTACAGTTTGCTCAGGAGTTAAGGAAGCGCTAACATCTTTAAAGTGATTGCCGTTGTAGTTAACTTCAAAGTTTACTTTGTAGCGATTGCGGGTGTATTTTAGTTCAAATACGGTAGTACCATCTTTATTGATTTTTTTATTAGTTACAGTGCCGTCAGCCAATTTAAAACCAGTAGGCGCATTAGTTTGAGTTGGGCTCAACTGAACTTCTTGCCCTGGAGTTTGGTTTTCAACTACTTCTTCTTTAGATTTATCTTCAATGAAGTTACCGGCCTGGTCAACAGACTCGTAGTATCTCTTGATTGTGTATTTAGAAGTAGCCGGTATTCGTTTTCTCATCACAGCCTCAAGCGTGATGTCTTCGGTAATCGGAGTATTGAAATCAAATCTGGTTCTAGTGCCAGTAATCGGGTCTACTAAATTCCAGTAGTCTAGTTCCCAAAGATTACCGTGTTCGTCTAGTCTAGAGACAAGAGATGGAGTTAAGTAGTTAGTCTCTAGTTTCTCGCCGTGTGCACGTCTAGTTGGAAGTAATTGGTTCGCATCACTTGGTGTAATAAAGCTAACAGTATGGTACTGAACAGGTTTCTCGGGTTGTGGTTGATTTTGCTTAATAGATTTTAAGTAAAGAACAGTGTGAGCGCTTGCAACTTCATACGCAAAATTTACTTTTTCAGTTAAAGAACTATCTCTATACCAGCCTTCATATGTATATCCTGGTTTTTGATAAACGTGTTCTTTTAGCGGACTGCCTTTTTTGACAATGTCAAAAAACACCCTTTCCGCGCCATCAAAATAAGAAATAGCAACTAGACCTTGTTTGTCTAGTTCTGGACCTATTTTGTCGGTGTCTGTAGCGATGTCGTATTTAGCAATTAGTCTAAGCTCTGATTTTACCCATTGTGGGATTAAGAACTCTTCACCTGGATTTAGGTCAACTCGATTGCCAACTGGGTCAATGTAGTACCAACCAAGAAACTTAGAAATATAGAAAGGTGGTGTATTTAACTTAATTTCTAGACCTTGACTTTCAGGGTCAAGAGTTCTGGCCTTGCCCATTACTTTTTCAACTAAATCATAAACTTGGGTTTTTTGGGCTTGATTTTTAAAAATACCAGGTAAGACAAAATCATAAACTAAAGAAATGTGTGTGTTGTTGTTAACAATAAACGCACGACCTCTGGCATTTTCTTTTATAAAGACTTCTTCTTTACTTACAGGTTGTCCGCTTGCCTGTCCTCTTTCGTCAAACGCTACAAAACCTTTCATTTTGTACAACTCTTCGTAGATGTGTTTATATTCGGTTTGTAGTTTTGAGTATGGCAAAATTACAGGTTTGCGCGGAGCAACACCGTCTTGTGATTCTGGGAAAAAGACACGAAGAAAGTTAGAGTAATCTACAATAACGTCGTGTTCTTTTTTAATTCCAAACCAGTTTTTGGTGTAAATCGTTAAGACTTCACGGTTGTATTCACGGTCTGTAAAGTCAAGTGCTAAGTGCTTACCTTGCTTGGCTTTGATGCCAGTAATTTTACCCATTCTGCTAGTTTCAAACCATTCTTGTTTTACAGAAATATAGGTAGACTTAGTTGTGTCTACAGTTTCTGGCACCACTAAACGCAGTTTATTTTTACCTGCTCTAACACCGTCGTGTTGAGAAAAGCCGCTGGCTTTAGAAAAATAAACTGTGGGGTGCATAAACAAAAAGATTAAAAACAGAGTGATTAAAGTCAAAGTAAGTAGCATTATGGCAGATATTATGTATCCGTTTCTTTTTTTGATATGCATATGTTTCTCTCCTTTTTGGTTAAGGTAAAGACTAAATTTAAATTAGCCTTACACCTTATATTATACAAACAGGAGTTCTTTAATTTTTTTGTATATTGCGCTTTCAATATAGATTTCTTAAATAATGTTCTAGTTATGGTATTTTGTGATAAAAAAGTATATATTTTTTATCAAAAAATGTTAATTGCTGCATCATTATATATACAGTGATATATAAAAAAGCCTCAAAAAAAAAAAAAAAAAAAAACGGTTTTGAAAAATTGTAAAACCGTTTTGTATCGCGGTTTTACAATTTACATACTTTATATTTCTTTCGTTTTATCTCAAAATATTTAAGGCTATTTTTTTTCAGACAAATTTGTTTAATTTTGATTTGAACAGTAAACAACCCACAAAAAATAAACCCACTTCTTTATCTACAACCACAAGTTTCACCATAGAAAATAAAAAAATGATTTATATCAGAGTACCTGAAGGCACACAAATATGCAATCAAAACGGTAAAATCTGGGATAGGTCGTTTGATGGTGATATTAACATTTCACACAATTCTGAAGCAATCTGTAAGTTATTCGAAATAAAAAGGCGTGAATGTTTTGTAAATAAACCATACCCCAATCTAATATCGACTTTCTAGATGCTTCTATTATTAAAAAAGCAAGAAAAATGGCTGTCGCACACAATAAAGGTCATATCTGGAAGACTATGAGTGACTTTTAAGAAGCAGTGGTTTGATTTTGACAGACCCAGAGACTAAGCGTGAAGAAATTACTCTGTCTGTTATCCTTTTGTTTGGCAAGGATAACTCAATAATGTCTGTTCTTCCTCAACACAAAACAGATGCTATTTTTAGAGTTGAAAATAATAAAGAATTCCGCATATTTGGGTATGAAAAAACCGCACTCGGTTTGAGTGCGGTTTTAATCTTTTTAATAGTTAATCCTAACAAGCATCTTGCATTAGGGGGCAATTTTTGTATTATAGTCTATGTTTTTACCCCTAATTGCCCAATTTTTTTAAGCACTTTTCTCGCATAAATACCTTGATTGAGTTCAAGTCTATATTTTCGTAGTACTTTACCAACAACTTTTTGAATTCAGGAACCAAATCTTTTGGCACAACCATTAAGCCCCCACCATGCGCAATAAGGTAGTGATTAGCAAATATTATTGCAGTTCTTTTATTGCCATCGTTAAAGATTTGTTTTTTCATCACATACAAAGCAAGATCGATTGCTACGGCAACAGGATCTTCGCTATTTGAAGTAATATGGTCAATGTCATCCTTTACCGCATATTCTATTGGCAAAGGCGGAATATAAGACGAACCGCCAATTGTTACAGGAACGCCCCTTATTCTTCCACCTTCTTGGTAAAACCCTTCATTTACTAATCTCGCAATGTATTGACACACATAGTAATTTGTTGGGGATTGAATTACATCTTTGTCTAAAACAAATTCCCATGCATGTTTCAAATTCAGTATCTTTTGAACATCTTCAGCACTTACGTTGTTTACTTTTCTGTTTTCAATTATAAGCTCCGTATCTGGGAATGTAGTTCCAACCCCCTCAAGTACTGTCTGATCGTATATGATTGACTTCATATTAGCTCTTACAAAGTCCATATTCAAAACAATTTTCGATGGTAATTCTTCTTGATCATAACCATAAGATGCAAGCTCTTTTTCTACTATTCTAATATTTTTCTTTATTGTTTTTGCATCTTTGACACCTTTCAACAACACTTGATACAACTCATTTGAATATGGTCCGACATAAGTTGATGTCTTTCTCCTCGCCTCTCTTTTTCGTATATAAAGATATTTTTTTCCAGCAACATCTTTTATCTCTACCGATCCATCATAAGGTATCAAACTGAGTCTTGCTTGCAATTCGGCTTTCGTTCGCAATAAATTTTGGATTTTTTCAAAATTGTTTTCCATGCACTCTCCTTTAGGGGACATTTATATATACCACTTTGCTCCCTATTTTGCAAGGCATTTTTATAATAATTTAACCTAAACTTTTCACAAAAATATAACCAGTCGTTTAAAAATAAAATTGCCTGTAACAAAACACAACCTTTTTACCAAGAAAAATACTACTTATGTTTACTATACCGCTGAGAAAAAATATCTTAAAGATAAAGGTTTTAACCAAAATAAAAGAGTTTGTATCGGGAAATTAGATACAAAAAACAATGCATATTTTTATCCAAATGAAATGTATATCCAACATTTTAGGATGCAAAATATTTCTATAAGAGAAAACGAAAACAAGTTTTCTAGAACTCTTTCTTTTGGTACAAAAATGGTTGTTGAAAAAGTTTTTGAAAAACTAAATTTAAACCAAATATTAACAAAAGTTTTCGCAGAAAAAGCAAACCTAATTGAGTCATTGGTTTGCTACTATTTAGAAAACCAAAATTCAGCAATTCAACTATATGAAAAATGGGCAAGGAGAAACGCATTGTTTACTCCTAATATTGACAGTAATTCTACTTTTTCTAGACTTTTTAACGACATTATCACTAGTAGTAAAACAAACGAATTTCTATATTTATGGAACCAAGAATTTAGTAAAAATAGTATAAACAGCGACATTATTATGTCTCTAGACACAATAAGAGCAAAGAAAATAAAGAAAGAAAATAAATTTTTCTACTGTTTTGTTTCAACAAATTCCAAGTCTGCACAAGAACGCGCATACATGGAAAAAGTAAGCAAACGGAATAATTATGACGAGGAAAAGTACCTTGAAAAACAAGAATATTTTGGACTAATTGTTTTTGAGTCAAACGCTGATTTACCACTAAAAGAAATCTATATTGCCTACAAAAAAAGGTGGGAAATAGAGGAACTATTTCGCACCTTTAAAAACATTCTTGATCAAAGTGAAGAAAACGTACACGGAACTTACAGAGTAATTGCATCTGAGTTTATTAACTTCATTTCAACCATTATGATTTCAAGAATTAAAAATTATTTAACTAAACTAGGTCTGCTTGAAAAAAATTCTCTGCCTAAAATTTTTAAATATTTAAACAAGATATTTATGAGAAGAGGAATCCGTAAAAAAGAAACATGGGCAAGAAGTAAAACACTTAAATACATTGAAGAATTGGCATAAACATTAGGTATATAGTGTCCGCAATTAGGAATTCTTTATTAAATAGAATTTAACGCTGAATATTTTTAATTTTTTAAAAAGTATTCAGCGTTAACTTGATTTTAACGCACATATACAATAAAATTTATTCGAAAAGGAAATAAATTTTATGAAAATTTTTAAAAGAGAAAAGTATTTATCTAAAATCAGAGGGTTTTATTTTGCAAATGATTTAATAAAAGTAATCACTGGTATTAGACGCTCAGGTAAATCTACACTGATGGAAACAATTTCAAATGAACTAGCTCTAAAAGGCATCAATAGTACTAATATTATTTACATCAATTTAGACAAAAGAGGATATAGAAATATCAAGACTGCCAAGGACCTTGAAAGTTTAATTGAGTCTAGCATTAAAAATATCCAAGGCAATAAATATTTATTTATAGACGAAATTCAAAATGTTAAAGATTTTGAACCAGTAATCAATTCATATAGAGAAGAAGGAGACTTTTCTATTTTTATTACTGGTTCAAACTCATATTTACTTTCTGGGGAACTTGTAACTAAGTTAACCGGCAGATATATTGAGTTTGAAATTTTTCCCTTAACTTTTGATGAGTATTTAGAAATGAAGAAATACTACTCAATTCCTCTCAAACCAGACTTAATGCTTGAGCTAAACGAATACATAGTAAGTGGTGGTTTTCCGCGCTCTTTGTTTTTTGAAAACGTCGCGGATAAAAAGAACTACATCACAAGTTTGGTTAAAGAAATTTTTGAAAAAGACATAAAAAGAAGAGTAAAAATTAAAAACAAAGCAACATTTGAAATTGTTAGAAATTATATTATTAACAATTTCGGTGCAACCGTTAGTCTAAACAATATAACTAAAAATTTAAAAAAAGCTGGCTTTAAAATTACTATAGAAACGGTTTCTAAATACATTCAAATTTTAATTGACGCAAAAATTCTCTATGAATGCAATAGGTTTGACATGAAATCTAAGCAATGCTTAAAAGGCGAAAAGAAATACTATTTGGCGGACTTGAGTTTTTATTATGCTGTTAACACAGACAATAGAATAAACTTTGGTCCAAGTCTTGAAAATATCGTTTTTGTTTTTGCGAGAAGCAAAGGCTACTCAGTTAGTGTTGGTAGAATTGGGCTGCTTGAATGTGATTTTATACTTAGAGACTTAGACAATAACTACACATACATTCAAGTTGCTTACACTATTTTGGTAAACTTAGAAACTGAAAACAGAGAATACTTGCCACTTGAAAAAATCAAAGATAATTTCCCTAAATATGTAATGACTTTAGATTATTTAGAACAAAAAAGAAACGGGATAAAACATATAAATTTAGTTAAGTTTATGAAAGACAATTCAGATTTTTAATGAAAACAAAGAAATATACTTAAACTAAAAATGCCGAATTATAAAGTCAAATTGCCAAGTAGAAGTAAGCCAAATTGCCAAGTAGAAATAAGCCAAATTGCCAAGTAGTTGATTATAACCTCAATTTGCTATGTAATATAGTGAAGGAGCAAATATGCCTGAATACCTAAACCGAATCATAAAACATAAACTAAAAGAAGCGCTTGAAACTTGTGGCGTTGTATTGATTAAAGGGCCGAAATGGTGTGGAAAATCCACTACTGCTTTAAAATTTGCTAAAAGTGTAATTTTTATGCGGATATTGATGAAAAAGAACAAAATATAGCGCTTGCTAGAACTTCTTCAAAAATTTTTTTAGCAAAAGAACCACCCTTGCTAATAGATGAATGGCAAGTGATACCATTTATTTGGGATGCGGTTAGATTTCAAGTGGACCAAAGAAGCAAGTTCGGTCAATTTATATTAACGGGTTCATCAACTCCTTTTTCTAAAAATGAAAAAGCGCAAATTATGCACTCTGGAGTCGGCAGAATTACTACTATATATATGCGCCCTATGTCTCTTTTTGAGTCTTTAGAAAGTACAGGTTCAGTTAGTTTAAGTGAACTTTTTAGTGGTGTTTATCCAATTGCAGTAAATTCTAAATTAAACTTATCAGACTACAGTTTTTTAATATGCCGTGGTGGCTGGCCACAATCCGTTGGTCTGCCTAGAGAAAAAGCACTGAAAATTGCAAAAAACTACTTTATCCAAGTAATTGAAAATGACTTACTTGAAGGTACAGATATAGTTAGAAATAAAGATAAACTGAAGAAAACACTAGCGGCATACGCTAGAAATATTTCAAGCGAGTGTTCTGTTCAAACCCTGATAAATGATGTGAAGTCAGAAGGAGACACCGTAATATCAGACAACACAGTAGCGGCTTATCTTGAGATTTTCAAGGAGAATTTTATAATTGAAGATATCTGCGCTTGGAATCCAAACATAAGAGTAAAACAGCGATTAGAACTTCTCCAACTAGACATTTTATTTGCCCATCAATTGCAGCAAGTGCGTTAAATATCGGTCCCAACGATTTGATAAATGACCTTAATACTTTTGGGTTAATGTTTGAGGATTTAGTTGTGCGCGATTTAAAAGTATATGTAGATAAACTAGGCGGTACAATTTATCATTATTGAGATAAATGCGGGTTAGAATGCGATGCAGTAGTTTATCTTGATAATGGTAAATTTAGTTTAATTGAAATTAAACTCGGAAGTGCGGTTGGAATTGAAGAAGCTGCTAAAAATTTACTTAAATTAAAAGCACTATTACCTGAGAAAAAACAGCCTAGTTTCTTAATGGTAGTTACAACTACCAACTTAGCCTATACTCGTGAAGATGGAGTAATGATTTGCCCACTTGGTTGTCTCAAAGATTAGCTTTTTGTATTTTTTGAAAAAGTTAAAAAGTTAAAATAATTTAGTTTTTTAAAGAAAATAAGAAAAAATTTTTAGACCAAAAACGTCAAATTATAAAGTGAAATTAAGCCAAATTATAAAGTGAAATTAAGCCAAATTATAAAATGGCTTGATTGAAAAAGATTTTTATATTAAAATGTATGTGCGGGTGTGTATATGAAAAAATATTTAAATCGCATAATTGAGAAAAAAATTCAAGACAAATTAGCAAGTTGCGGTGCACTATTAATCAAAGGGCCTAAATGGTGTGGAAAGTCAACCACCGCCTTGAAGTTTGCCAACAGCGTTATCTACATGCAAACAAACAAAAATAAAGCTCAAAACATTGAACTGGCAAGAACTGAACCAGGAGATTTTTTGGCAAAAAAACCGCCTTTTCTCATCGATGAGTGGCAAGAAATTCCTTTTATTTGGGATGATATTAGAACAGAGGTTGACAAAAGAGGAGAATTCGGTCAATTCATATTAACAGGTTCCTCAACACCTTTAATGCAAAAAGAAAAAGCACAAATTATGCATTCTGGTGTCGGTAGAATAACAACTTTAATTATGAGACCTATGTCTTTATATGAGTCGCTTGACAGCACAGGCGGAGTTAGTTTAAATGAACTTTTTATGGGGAAGAAAATCAAAACTCAAGAATCTAAACTAACGTTTAAAGACTATTGCTACTTGATTTGTCGTGGTGGCTGGCCACAAAGCATAGGAGTTTCAAAAGAAGTAGCTCTAGAAATTTCAAAAGATTACTTTGAACAACTAATTCAAAGCGACCTCTTAAAAGATAAAAGATTTTTTAGAGACAGACAAAAACTCACAAAAACTCTAAAGTCATACGCTAGGAACATCTCAAGCCAATGTTCAATTAAAACTTTAATGGATGACATTAAAGAAAATGACAACCTTTCTGTTTCTAGCGTCACTATTCTTTCTTATCTAGAGTTATTTAAAGAAAACTTCATTATTGAAGACATTCAGGCCTGGAACCCTAATTTGCGCAGTAAAACAGCAATTAGAACTGCACCAACAAGACACTTTATTTGCCCATCAATTGCTGCCAGAGCCTTGGAACTAGGGCCAGGTTCTCTTTTAAACGATCTCAAGACTTTTGGTCTACTTTTTGAGGACATGGCAGTTCGCGATCTTAAAATATACGCTGAAAAACTAAACGGAAAAGTTTATCACTACCGTGATAAAAACGGACTTGAATGCGACGCTGTAGTGTATCTAGATAACGGAGATTTCGGACTAATTGAAGTAAAAATAGGAAACAGCGTCAGAATTGAAGAAGGCGCTAAAAACTTACTTAAATTAAAGTCTTTACTGTCGCCTAAAATGAAAGAACCTAATTTTTTAATGATACTCACTACAAGCGACACTGCGTATGTTCGCTCAGACGGAGTAATTGTGTGTCCACTTGGCTGCTTAAAAGACTAACTTGAAACTTTAAAAAATCTTGGTAAAAATAAAGGAGAGATAAAAACTGAGACTTTATGCGTCATAGTCTAAATCTTTCAATAACTCTTTTTTCACTTCTTCTAGGCTATATACTCTGCCATTTTTAAAATCATTTTCTGCTTTTTCTAGTTCTAAGTTAAAATCATCTTCTTTTAAATCTGAAATAGAAATTGGTTTATTAAGAGGAACTTTAACATCGAAAGGCAATCCGTTTTGTTCAATAACTTGTTTAAGAAAAACAAAAATCGCGGCTGACATTGAAATACCTAATCTTTCAAGCACAGCATCTGCCTGTGCTTTGACATCATTATTAACTTTTACACAAATATTTGAAGTTTTGCTCATCTATATCACTATCCTTTTGTGTCAATGATACCATTTACTTGCAAATATCACCTAACAAAAATAACATTTGAATTTATACCTTGCATAACCCAAAAATAAAGATTAGAAATAAACTGGGAAATACATCGCAATTGCTAAAATCACTAAACTGTTGTATACTTACTAACTGTTAAAGCACGCATTTATTTGTTTTAAATATCTTTAACTTAGAATGTAGTAGTTTGTTTATTGCTTTACAAATGAGGCAATTTAAAGATTATAAAGTTAAATAAAGGCGTTTTGCTGACTTATTCTATAAGGAGGTAAAAATATATGTCACGTTTCTTAGGATCAACTTGGAAAAAATCTCGTCGTTTAGGCTATTCAGTTTCAGAAACTGCCAAAGAACTGAAAAAAAGAGCATATGCTCCTGGTCAACATGGCAAAAGACGCGCCAAAGTATCTGACTATGGTTCTCAATTAAATGAAAAACAAAAAGTTAGATTTACTTATGGTGTATCTGAAAAACAATTTGTCAAAACTTTCCATGAGGCTAAAAAACTTGCTGGTAACTTAGGCGAAAACTTTATCAAGCTACTAGAATCTAGACTAGATAACTTAGTTTATAGAGCAGGTCTTGCCAGAACTCGCCAACAGGCCAGACAACTTGTTAACCACGGACACATTTTGGTTGATGGCAAAAAAGCAGATATTCCGTCAATGCGTCTAAAACCAGGTCAAGTTATTTCTTTAAAAGAACGTTCGAAAGATTTACTTGTTGTTAAAGAAAGTCTTGAGGCTAAATTCAGAAGTTTTGAATTTGTTGAACTAGACGAAAACAAAAAAACAGCTACTTTTGTGCGTTTCCCTGAAAGAAAAGAAGTGCTACAAGAAATTAACGAACAACTTATTGTTGAGTTCTACAACCGTTAATTAACTTAGGTTAAAAATAAAACCCCGTTTCCTTGATAATTGGAAATGGGGTTTTTTGCTTTGTTTAAGTGTTTTTTAGTTCTTACTCTAATGCAGTTCCTTCAGAAAGAATATCAACATACTGCTTATACACATACTGTTTATATCTTTGTTTATCTTCAAGAAGTTCAAGTATTCCGAGGTCTACTAAGGTTTCTAGCAAATTATTGACAGTTGGCTTACTAAAATTTAAAAAATTGCAAATATCTTTGGCCTCTAAAATAGGGTGTTTTAATAGATATTCGTATATGCTAAGTAAATTTGTGACGTTTCTTTTTGTCGCTTTTCTGATTTTTTCTATGTCTGTTTTTTTAAGTCTTGTAATTTTTTGAATAGACACAATTGCATCTTCAGATACTTCACAAATTCCTTTTATGAAAAACAAAATCCATTCTTCAAACTTACCTTTTACGCGAGCGTTATTTAAAAGTTCGTAGTACCTGGTTCTATTTTTTTTAAAAAAATAACTTAAATAAAGAACTGGATATTCAATCAAACCATGTTCTTTTAAGAATAGTATTATCAGTAGTCTGCCTATTCTGCCGTTTCCATCTAAAAACGGATGTATTGTTTCAAATTGGTAATGAATTAACGCAATTTTAACTAAATCAGAAATGGTGCTGTCTTCGTGAATATACTTTTCTAAAGCACTTAAAGCGTTTTCCATTTCGGCAGGGGCTGGTGGTACAAAAGTAGCAGTACTTAATGTACATCCAGCGTAGCCAATCCAGTTTTGAGATCTCCTTAACTCCCCTGGTAGTTTTTCGCTGCCCCGAACATCTGACAACAAAATAGAGTGAGTTTCTTTAATTAGTCGTATGCATAGCGGTAGTTCTTTTAATCTATTAAAAGCGTATTTGGTTGCCTTGACATAATTTACAATTTCAGCGGTATCTTTGATTTTTTCGCGTTTCCTGCCTTTTTGTAAAACATCAATCAGTGATGCTTGCGTACCTTCTATTTGTGAACTAATAACTGCTTCTTTTTGTACGTGCATGGAAACAAACAAATCAATATCTGGTAGAGTTGTAGCCACTCCGTCTAATCTTCCTAAAAGCAAGTTAGCCTTATTGATTAGGCTTTGAAGTTCTGAATCTATATTCAATTTCAAACATTTTAAATCGTGTGGAACAAAACATTCATAGCCACTTTGCATCTTTTTTAAAACGCCCGCTCTGTCGGTTTCTAGTTTCATAATTTCACCTTTTTGAGTTAAGTTTATTTTACTTAGCATAAGTATATCGTTTTTAAGTAAAATTTTCAATCGTTTTTTTTACTTAAAATATGTTTTCTATTTTAAGTAAAGTTTTCAATCGTTTTTTTTACTTAAAATATGTATTCTATTTTGCGATTTTAGTGATTAGTCTATCATGCAAAATGCGTAATTTATGATAAACAGTGAAGTGGGTTGTATGATTTTTCTGGTTTATACCTTGCATGCACCATATAAAAAATACCCCATTTCATATGCGCAGGAAATGGGGTCGATTTCAAATAAAAATAAGTTTTTGTAAAAAATAAAGAATTTTTTTAAAAGCGGATTGTTTGCTAAATTGGATGTTTTGGTAGTTTAAAAATTTGTATCTCTTAAAATAAGAAATTGCAGGATATTTAATTTGTTTATCTTCAAAATTCCCGTCAAGTGTATAAACAGAAGAACCAGAACCAGTAGTCTGTAGTTTAAAGCATGCTTTTTTAAGTGCAAGATATACAGCCTGTTCTTCTGGGTTTGTCAGTTCATAAATCTCATCAAAGTCATTTTGAACACTCGCCCAAAACTCATCAGTTTTACCTTCATTAAATAACTTAATTAGTTCTTTTACTTTCTCGGCGTCAATTTCGGAAGGTTTTACTTTTAGATACATGCAAGCGGTTTCAAAAGGCTCTTTAAAGTTTTTTAAATGCACATACTTAAAAGGGCATTTACCGAGATACTGAACGGTTGAACCGGTTTTTAGCATCACGCCTGGAAGCGGCTTTAAAAAGTAAACACAGTCTTGTCCGTATTTTTCAATAAAGTCTGCTTTTTGCATCAGTGTTAAATCTAACTTATATAAAGAAGACAAACAATTTAAAAGAGTTGCAAGCACAGTACTAAGACCGCCTAGTCCAGCGCCTAGCGGAATACTTTTTTGAATTGACAATGCTACTTTTTTAGTAAGTTGAAACTCAGTTTGAAAGTCAGTTAAAAACTGACTTAGTTTATCTACTTTAAACCAAGGAGTTTTAGAAACGATTTGGTTTGTGGATTTGTTTGTCAATTTAACCCAAATTTTGTCATGCAAAGAAATTGGTGCAACAATAGAAACAATTTCATGCAAACCATTTTCCATTACATCACCCACTCTTAAATCTAGATTGATTTTGGCATAAGCCTTTGCTTTCATATTTCCTCCTTAATTTTGGTCAACCTTAAAAACAAGTTTTGGAACTTAATTGCGGTCAGTTTTTCTGCTCTGATGTTTTGATTGATTTTAAGGTCTTTAAAAACATTTAAAATATCTTGTTTTTC
>CAUTWO010000009.1:0-22961 GCA_963542545.1 uncultured Acholeplasmataceae bacterium | reverse complement strand
CTAAAAAGTGTGTATTTTGCCTATTTTTATAGTGTCTGTAATTGGGAATTCTTTAATCTAGTTCAGATAGACTAACTCAATATGACCACGGTTTTGATGTTAAAACTGCTGCTCAAACTCAAACTGTGAAAGCAGATGGTTCTACTACTTTTACCCTAAACTACACACGACGTGAGTTTAATGTAACTTTCAATGTTAACTTTAAAGGTCAATTAGAAGGTCAAGTTTCTCAAAACCTAGACACTCAAAAAGTTAAATACGAAGGTAAAGCAAAAATACCAAACACTCCTTCTATTACTAAACACGGCCGAACTTATGAGTTCATTCATTGGCAAACTGAAACTTCTATGAACGGAGTTTACTCACAACAGACTGCTTATAATTTTTCAAGTAGAGTAACCGAAAACCTTTCTTTAGTTGCTTACTTTGCCGAAACTAGACACACAGTTAACTACAAGATTATCCATAAACTAGAAAAGCAAGGCCCAGATAGCTCCCTAAATGGAACTTACGACGATATTATTGAAGAACAAAAAGATCAATTGGTTGAAAACGGCGCAATTTATAAACCGTATAACAACTTAGACAATAACCTATATGAAAAAGATAACAATCAAACTAATGTTTTAAACCAACCATTAACTGTTGGCAATAACAACACAGTAGTATATCAGCACTATAAATTAAAAGAAATTACTGTTAAATATAATAAAACTGCCGGTATTAAAAGTTTAGGATATGAACAAAAACAAGTTAAAAAAACTAGAAAAATTCCGTTACCTAATTATACTTTAAAAAATTCTCACTATTTTATTGGCTGGAGTTTATCTGAAAATGGTGGTTCAATTCAATCTGACTTTATAGCAGGCAACGCAAACATCGCAATATACGCACAAACAGACTTTCAAGACAGAAAAATCACATACATTGTTAAAATTCAAAAAGTAGATGGTAATTATTTGGAAAAAACTGAAACCAAGAGCCAAAAAATTGGTACTGTTCACACAGTAAACTACCCAAACCCAGATAACACTGTTTACCAAAACCCTAAATTTGATAAGCCTAATTTAACTATAAACGAAGATGAATCTCAAAATAAGGTAATTATCACAGTCGATCGCAAAACTTACACTGTAACTTACAAAGTTAAAGGTCATTCTTATAAAATTCCAAATAAAACATTTAGACATGGTGAGACACATGGTGAAATTGATGAAAGTAAGTTTGAGCAAGATGGTTTTGGAATTATCAAGTTAGAACTAGACGGAAATCAAAAAACTAAAGAAGAAATTAAGAAACTAGAAGTTAAAAACAATCACACAATAAAAGTTTATGTAGGCGAACTAATTAAAAAAGTTGGTAAATACCCGCAAACCAAAGTAGACAACCCAGAAGAAATCAAATATGGATTTGAATCTATAAAAGAAATTCCGTTTAATTCAAAAGGCAAAAACTACACTATAAAGTTTACACGTTATTATTACTATGACAAATACAACAACAGATACGAAAAATTCAACGGAAATTACTATAAATTTGAAGATATTGAGTTTGTAAAAATTCCAAAGCAAAAAACTTGGTTCACTAAAAAAATTATTGATTTTTCACCTTACAATATTTATTACGGAAATTACCAAGATAACGCTAAACCAGTAAACTCTATTTTAAAATCAATTGTTGCAATGATTGGCACATATATTAATCAAGGCACATTTATGCCGACATTTGACGATAGTGAGTTTAGCGTTAAACCTGCTTTTGATAGTAAACAATATTCAAAATTAGATCGTAATGCTACTGATTATGCCAAGGCTATTTTAGGTTTGCATACTGGTCAAGAAATTCACTATTATCGCGGTGTTAGTTTAAGTGCTTTTCTGGAATCTGGCTGCTTTTCACCTTATTACGACTATAACTACAACCATGACTGGTGGCTTGCTACGCAGTATTCTGACTCCAGACCGACTGCGTATGTCGTTAACTATGGTGGCAGCGTGTCACGGTTCTACGTGAATAACGTTATCGGTGTGGTAGTTTGCATTAGGTAGTTTGTTTTTACCGCTGCCAGCACGAGTTCAGTCTTTTTTCTTCTTGGGTGTGCTTTCTGCAGACTTTCTCGCATAGAACAACCAAAAAATTGAGTTAATCAGCTTTTTAGAAGCGAAAAGAACAAACAATAAAGAAAACAACACCGGAAAAGATATCCAAATAGTATTAAAATTATCAACAAAATGTTTAGTTAGTTATTAACTTACGAAAAGTTTAGGAATAAAAAACTTATCACTTTTTAATTTTTGGTTAAAATAAAAGCGGAATTACAACTTGCTTAAAGACTGTAATTCCGCTTTAATATTTAGTTTAAGTGAAAACATCAATAATTAAACACCAGTATTGTTAACCAAATACCTGGTGCTTTTGCCTTGTTTTCTAATTAAGACAAAGTTTTCTTTAACTAGTGCCGCCAAAGTTCGTTCAATTGTGATTTTAGAAAAGTATGGGCACTCTTTCATAATTTCTCGTTTGGTGAAAACCTTGAATTTATCTTTAATTTGTTTTTTGATAACATCAACTGCTTTTTTACCTGCTTCAATTGCCGAGATTTGCACTCTAAAGTCGGCGTAAGTTTTGGCCAAAATTTCGGTAAAGAACTTAATAAAGTCAATGGTTGAGTCGTTGCCAGCGTTTAGATTTTTTTGAACATCTACCAAAGTTGTCTCCATTTTGGCTTTATTTCGGTTTAAAAACTCATCTAACTTACCAACTCTAGAAATCGCGTAGCCTTCTTTAAGTAAGCATGTGTGCATCAGCAGATTGGCAATGATATAGTTGAAACGAATAAACGGAGAAACATAGATAAACTGGGCAATAAAACGTGGAATGATAAATAATTTTAAGTCTGGGTTAGTCGCCAACTCTGCGTTGTACTCCGCACAAATTTCTCTTAATTTGTTTTTAATTTCGTTAGCCTTTACGCCTTCATAGCGGTCGCCTTTTTTGCTAGAAATATTAAAGTAATTTGTAAATCTAGTCTTGCGGTAAGCCTTTAGCAGGCTATTGGTTTTCAGACCTTCATTGATTTTGTTGTAAAAAAACTCAATTGTACTGATGTCGATAGTGATTTCTTTGTAGTTTAAAAACACTGTTTTAATTAACTTAGCGTAGTTAATTAGTGCAGACTCAGTTGAGTTTACTGGTTTAATTGCACCAGTAAAAAGTTTATCAAAACGAGAGCGTGTAATATTGACGCCGTAAAGTTGAGAAATTTCAAAAATATTGTTTTGAATAGAAGATGGCACAAAAAATTTAGCCTTCTTCACATTTTGCTTAAACAGAAGCGAAATGTATTCAGTAGACTGATTTACATAAACTACATTTTTAATTAGCTTGTTGGCATCAGAGAGCAACATAAAAATTTCTTTGTCTTGCATACACCTATATTTTACAACTTTTGATATATAAAAACACAATTAAAATAAAATTTTTTAGTTTTTTTGGCAAACTGAAAAAAATTTAAATAAACTATCACAACAAAATAAAGTGTTTTACTGCTATAATTTACGTAAGCAAAGCGAGGAAATTATGGCAGAAAACACAACAATCTATCACGTATCTCAAAACAAAGAACCTAAGACTGAAAACTACAAAATGTGGAGAGTTAGAAAAGAAGGTTCAGATAAAACTATTAAGTTTTTTGAAACTCAAAAAGAAGCGGTTGCTTATGCAGAGGCCTTAATTGAGAAAAACGGCGGTAGTTTAGTAATTCATAAACTAGATGGCAAAATTCGCAGACAAAAATACTAATTTTTCTGTTTATTTTAAAAAGAGAATTAATTTATGAAACTAATAGTTGCAATCATTACCAACGACGACGCAAATAAAGTTCAACGCGCTTTAAACCAAAATAAGTTTCAAACTACTAGACTAGTAACTACAGGTGGCTTTCTTCGTTCTAAAAACGCGACATTTTTAATCGGTGTCAACGACGAGTTAGTTCCACAAGTTCTAGACATTATTGACGATAACTCAAAAAAACGCAGAAAAGATGTGCCAAGCACTATTTTAAATGAGTTTGGTGGTTTTTCTTCAATTCCGGTTTCAGTAGAAGTTGGTGGCGCTGTGGTTTTTGTTTTAGACGCAGAACAATTTTTGCGTTTCTAAGTCCATTATTTTTTAAGCAATTTAAAAAGGTCTGGTTATTTACCAGACCTTTTTTTATTTTTGGTTAGTGTAATTTATTTTTTTACTTCGCCTTGGTTAGCCGCGTTCATCTGAGCGACAATTTGCTTAACTTGTTTTTCAGAAAAAGTACGGCCCATTTGGCGCCCCATTGCGCGAATCGCGGCTTCGTTGATCGGCGGGTTTTTAGCCAAATATCGTTTAACGTAGAATCGCGCTAAATAAAAGCCGAAAAACACGCCAACAATAAATACAACAATTGGCGCAACTATCGCTACCCAAAGTGGGGCAGTTGCTGCCATGATAACTAAATTATACATATTTTTTAAACTCCTTTTTGAAAGGTATGCCCCTAGTTTTCCTTTTGGAAAATTAGCAGTTTTTTGTTTGAGTAAACTGTGGATTTTTCTAGCGTATAGCCAGCGACTGAAAAATCTTCAAAATCAGCCTTACACTCAATTGCGACCTTGCCGTTTGGTTTTAGTATGTCTTTTACGGTGTGCAAGATGTTTTTATAGTAATTGGTGTTAAAGGGCGGGTCTAGAAAAATATAGTCAAAAAACACTTCTTTGGCAGAAATGTGACCAAGGTAATCAAGGTAATCCATGCGTTTAACCTCAAAAGTGCTTTTATCTGCTTTGCATAGTGCCAAGTTTTCTAAAACAGTTTGTTCAGACTTTAAAAAACGGTCGTTGAAGTAAACTAGTCTAGCACCACGAGAAAGCGCTTCAATGCCAATTTGTCCACAACCTGCAAATAAATCTAGAAAAACTTTATCTTCTAGGTCAAAAAGCGAGTTAAAAACCGCTTGTTTTAAGATTTCAGAAGTTTCTCTGGTTTCATCTGAAAACACACGTTTTAGAGTTTGTCCTTTAAATTTACCTGTTAATACTCGCATCATATCACTTCCTGTTTAGTTCGCAGTATTTACGAATTTTATCGGCATTTTTGTTTTGTTTTAGTTTCTTTAAGGCTTTGTTTTCAATTTGGCGAATTCGCTCGCGAGTCACAGAAAATATGTTGCCAACTTCTTCCAAAGTTCTAGTCTGTCCGTCGTAAAGCCCAAATCTTAGCCTAAGCACACGCTCTTCGCGGTCAGTCAAACCTTGCAGAACTTCGTTTAAAACATCTAAAAGTAGTTGTTTGTTGTCATACTCTTCTGGAGTTATTGCGTTGGGGTCAGAAATAAAGTCAGCCAAGATGGAGTCTTCCTCTTCGCCAACTGGTTGCTCTAAAGAAACTGGGTCTTTAGCAATGCGTCTGACATGATTTAACTTCTCTTCAGTTAGACCAGGCATACGCGCACAAATCTCTTCGTCTGTTGGGGTTCTTCCGAGTTCCTGGGTTAGTTGAGATTGAGTTTTGGTGATTTTAGAAATCGTTTCGTTCATGTGCACAGGAATACGAATAGTTTTTCCCTGATCTGCAATGGCTCTGGCAATCGCTTGGCGAATCCACCAAGTGGCGTAAGTTGAAAACTTATAACCCTTTTTGTAGTCAAACTTATCGGCCGCGCGAGCCAGACCCATAGAACCTTCTTGACAAAGGTCTAAAAAAGACATGTGTCCGCGGTCGTATTTTTTGGCAATAGAAATCACTAAACGGTAGTTGGCGTCAATTAAACTGTGTTTTGCCTTCATACCCTTGTATTCAATTTTTCTTAAATCCAGGATTTTAGGATCGTACTGGTCAACACCATTAGCAAGCATCTCGTTAATCTGCTCAGTTGCAGCTTTTCCGTCTTCCATTTGAATGGCCAATTCTTGCTCTTCGTCAAAAGTAAGTAGTTTAATTTTAGTAACATCGGCGTAGTATAGACTAATTAAGTCAGTTGAAGGGATGTTTGTACCTGTATTTTTAAAAAGATTTGAACGATTGATTTCGTTTTCAAGGTCTTCGACATCTTTAAGTTCTTCAGCATCTATTTCAGTCTCGTCAACTAGACCAGTTACTTCATATCCTTCATTTTTCAGACGCTCTATAATTGCGTCCAGTCCGTCTGCAGAAGTATTTATTTTATTTAACTCTTCTAAAGAAATAGTTTGTTCATCACCAAGTTTTTTAACTATTTTTTTATAAACGCTGTCTATTTTTTTCAAAGAGCCTGCGTTTTCTTTTGTGGACTTAGTAGTTTTTTTAGGTTCGCTTTTTTTAGTAACCTTAGCCACCTTTTTTTCTGTGTCTTTAGAAACTTCAGTTACTTCTTTTTTTGTGTCTTTGGCGACTTTAGCTGGTTTTTTTGCTACAGTATCTGCTTTGATAGCCTTTTTAGGTTCGCTTTTTTTAACAACTTTGGCTACTTCTTTTTTTGTATCTTTGGTGACTTTGGCTGGTTTTTTTGCTACAGTATCTGCTTTGATAGCCTTTTTAGGTTCGCTTTTTTTAACAACCTTGGCTACTTCTTTATCTACGCCTTTAGTTGCTTTTTTGCTAGATTCTTTTACTTTTTTTACAGTTTTTTCTGTTAATTTTGTTTCTTTTGGCATCTATACTCTATTTTGCTAATGCTTTTTTTGCCTTATCGCAAAGTTCGCTAAACGCTTTTTGGTCTGAGTTTGCAAGTTCTGCTAAAACTTTTCTGTTAATTTCAATTTTAGCAAGTTCAAGACCATGGATGAATTTTGAGTATTTTAAATCATTAAGAGCGCAAGCTGCATTGATTCTAGTAATCCAAAGTTTACGGAATTCTCTTTTTCTTTGTTTACGGTCTCTAAATTGATAGCGAAGTGAACGCATCACTTGTTCGTGTGCTGTTTTGTAAAGTGCGTGTTTTGAACCAAAGTAACCTTTTGCTAGTTTTAATACTTTATTTCGGCGTGCTTTGGTAGTTTTTGAATTTTTAACTCTTGCCATGTTTGTATTCTCCTTAAATAATAATTTATATTTTTGTTTTACAAGTAAGTTAGTTTATAAAAAAACTAACGAAGTCCTGCCACAAGTTGTTTAATTCTTCTTTCGTCTGATTTAGAAACTTGTGCGCCTTTTCTTAAATGAACTGTTTGTTTGTGAGTTTTGTGTGCAGATAAGTGACTGCGGAATGCACAACCTCTTAAAATTTTTCCAGTTTTAGAAATTTTTACTCTTTTTTTAAGACCAGAGTGGTTTTTTTGTTTTGGCATAATTTAAACTCCTTTAATTATTTTCTTTTTTTGCCGGGGCGATGGTTGCAATTAGACTGCGTTTATCCATTTTTGGCTGAGCCTCAACCACACATTCTTCACCCAATTTTTGAATGAACTTTTGCATGACTTCCATACCAAGTTCAATGCGTTGAATCATTCTACCGCGGAAACGCATTGAAATTTTGACTTTATTGCCTGCTTTAAAGAAGCGTCTGGCGTGTTTTAACTTGGTGTTAATATCGTTAACGTCAATAACTGGCGATAGTCTAATTTCTTTAATTTCAATGATAGTCTGATTTTTCTTTTGTTCTTTTTCCCGTTTTAGTTTGTCGTATTTGTATTTTGAGTAGTTCATAATTTTACAAACTAATTTTTCAGCCTTGGCATCTGAAACTAAAACTAAATCAAGTTCAGCCTCAACTGCTTTTTTTAAAGCATCTCTTTTGCTCATCACTCCTAAGTTTTGGCCAGTTTCAGAGATTAGCAAAATAGTTCTGTCTGGAACAAACTCATTGACATACTCAACAGGTTTTTGAACTCTTACTCTTTGGTTGCGATAAAAATTATTGATAAATTTACTCCTTTCTGGAAAGCATAAATAAAAAAAGAGTGCAAAGCGAGCACCCTTTTTAAAAAAATTACAAAATATTTAAAAAATTTATTAGTAACTTTTTGCCTATCACTAAGATGCAATCAGGCGAGAGAGTTGCGTTTTTTGCAAACTGCTGCTGCTTTCTACGTTTTTAATTTTAGCATACCTTTCTACTTTTTTAAGCAAATAAGAAAGAATAGCAAAAAAACACCAAAATTAAGCGAGTTTGGTAAGTTAAAAGCGTGGAAAAAACCAGCTTGATTTGGTAAAATTATGGTGTTTATGGAGGAAAAAAATGTTAGAAAAAGAATATTTATCTAAATTAGAAAAATCAATTAAAGCAGACAACAGCAAAACTGTGCTTCGTCGTGCTTTAACTAAAGGAAACTTACAAGATGTTGCTTATATACTTGAAGAAGAGCAAAACACTCAGTTTAACTTCTCAGTTAACATAGAGACACTGCCCGTTGCCAACCAAATGCGTTCAGGCCGTTGCTGGATTTTTTCTGGTCTAAACTTTCTTCGCGAAATTACTGCAAAAAACCTTAAATTAACTGAATTTGAGTTTTCACAAAACTACATCGCTTTTTACGATAAACTAGAGAAAATCAACTTCTTTTTTGAATCTGTTCTAGATTTTTTAGATGCAGAAGTTGATGACCGCACTCTTCAATTTTTACTAAATCAAGGTATCCAAGATGGTGGTCAATGGGCAATGCTGCAAAACCTAATTGAAAAATATGGGCTCGTGCCAAAATCTGCAATGCCTGAAACTACTTCTAGTTCAAACACTGGTTTGATGAATGAAATCATTAATGTTCGTCTACGTAAGTTTGCAGCAGACGTTCGCCGTGCGCACAGCGAAGGCAAAGATTCAGACATTCAAAAAATCCGAGAAGTTGCAACTCAAGAACTTTATAACTTCTTAGTTACAAACTTCGGAATGCCACCCCAAAAGTTTAACTTTGAATACACCGATAAAAACAAAAAATACCACCTAGTTCAAAATCTAACCCCACAAAAATTCTATGACAAATTTGTTGGCCTTGATTTAAACCAATATGTTTCTGTTATCAACTCACCAACTAAAGACAAACCATTTTTAAGAACTTACACAATCTCTTACCTTGGCAACGTAGTTGAGGGAAACAAAGTAGTTCACTTAAACTTACCAATTGAGCGTCTAAAAGAAGTGACAATCGCACAACTTAAAGACCTAGAACCAGTTTGGTTTGGTTCAGACGTCTCACTATTTGGCGACCGCACACACGGTGTTTGGGACGACCGTTTATTTGACTTTGAACAAATTTTTGACATCAACGTAACTCTAGATAAAAAAACTCAACTTGACTATCGTGCTTCTGCTATGAACCACGCTATGCTTTTAACTGGCGTAAACTTAGTAGACGGAAAACCAAACAAGTGGAAAATTGAAAACTCATGGGGCGACAAAGTAGGTTCAAAAGGTTACTATCTATGTACCGATTCTTGGTTTGACCGCTATACCTATCAAGTTTTAATTAACAAAAAATACTTATCTGACGCTGAACTAAAAGCCCTTGACGCCGAGCCTACTGTGTTAAAACCATGGGACCCAATGGGCACTTTAGCCTAAATTGTAGACAGTTTATCTTCAAAATAAAAAAATAATTTTCAAATTAAACCAAAAGTATTTTTCAGAATTATTAACTTTTTTGAACTTTTATAAGGTTTTTTAGCAATTGATCGTTAAAAAGGAGTTTAGATTATGTTTTTCAATGTTGAGCACGGAACTGAATTGATTGTCAGAAAAAAACTTACTCAATTTATTGAAAAGTATTTTCGTTATCTAGGCTACGATTTCAGGCATACTTTGTTTAAACAAATTGTTTATATGGAGACACCAATTCAAACGCAACTAGAACTGACGCTAAAAAACTCTTATGATGCTTACTTTTATTTACTTAGTAATAATCAAAATATCTTTTCTTCTAGTTTATTAAAGAAATTTTTCTATATCTTAAAAGAAGAAGAACCAACTGCTGACCTAATTACAAGATTAACTAATTTATTTTTTAAAACTTGCGTTGAAAATTCACTGGAAAACTCAATTATTTTTTCACATAGTGCCTTTCAAACGATGGTGGAATTAGATAGCGAATATAGATTTTTGATTAGTTTGATGTTTTTAAACTTTTCATTAGTAAAAGTCGGCATTCCTGCATTAGTTTTTAATGAAACCGTATTAAAAGAACTAAACGAATTATATATTTTAAATAGTCCAAGTAGTTTAGTTTCTTATATTACTAAATTTATATTAGAAAGTAAAAAACAAGATAAATCTTATTATCAAAATTTAAAAAAACTAACATTTAAAGAAATCTTTCAAACCTTGTCTGATGATAAGGTTTTACTTATTCAATTTGGAGTTAAACATTTGTATATTTTTGGTTCCTTTGCACAAGGCACCGAAAGACTAGACTCAGATATTGATTTGCTTGCTGAGTTTTCTTTGGATATTACTAAAGAAAGTAAGCGGAAATTTAAAGAAACCATAAAGCAACTTTATTTCGAAAAATTCAAAAGATTTGTTGATTTGATAGAAGTTGGGCCTTATTTAAGTGAAAACTTACTAAAAGAAATAAATAACTGTACAAAGGTATTTTAAAAAGGAGTGAAAATGGCAAACAAAGGACTTAAAAGTTACTGTAAATTTTTAACTCATTCTCTTGGTAGTTTAGTAAAAACTAATGTAAACATCAACAAGAACGACGCTAATTTTCACATCATTATCCCTTTAATTGAAAATGTTGGAAGTGGCCTGATTAAAACCAGTTTAATATATAACCACCAAAACAATGTCGAAAAAGAGTTTTTCGGCAAAGGCTTTAAACTAAATTATTTTACTAAAATTCAAAATACCGAAGGCAAAATTTCTGTTTTTAACGCAGATGGTTCTGTAGATTATTACTTGAAACTTGATTTTAAAAATCCAGAGACTCAAATAGAAGCACATAACTTTTCCGATGAATATCTTTTAAAGTCAGGTTTTGAAATTAAAGATAAGTACGGAAACAAAACAATTTTTGAAGAACCAATAAATATTAACTACCCTAGCGAAATGATAGGGATAAACGGCGAGAGACTTCTTTTTGACTTTGTAGATGTTGAAAAAAGAATTGTAAATCCACACGGCAGCAAAATAGTTTTTAAAAAAACTAGCGAGTTTATTTCTGAAGTTGCATACCTTCAAGACGATAAAAAAGTTTATTTTGCAACTCTTGAGTATGAAAACAACAAGTTAACAAAAGTCACACACAAACAAAATAACACAATAATTTCTCAGTTAAAAATTATTTACCTTGACAATCAAATTACGCTTTTTAACGCGATTTCAAAACGAGGTCTTGTTTATAGATTTGCAGACGGCAGAGTAGTTGAATTTGCTGAAGTTTTTGGAGATTCCTTAACTGAAAGAAACAAAAACACAATAACATACGAAGACAGAAAAACCACTATAACTAATTTAGCAAACCCCGCAAAACCAGAGCAAAGTTATGTGTTTTTTGACGATAAAGACTTTCTGCTTTTTGAATTTGACAGCCAAATGAACGCAGTTGAAACCGAATACCACCACGAAACTAAACAACTGCTTTCCAAAAGCACACCTATTTCTGTTTTAGACCAAAAAAACAACTTATTTAAGTCTACTGTTGCCGATTTTACCAAAAACGGAGTTGAGATTCATAAAGTAGATTTAAAACCTGGTTTTTTTAAAAACTTCTTAAAAGAAAGCGTTTATCTTGCAAAAACTACCGGAAACGGAGGTAGTTTAACTTTTAATATTCCGGTTAGTGGCATCGCCACTGACGAAATTTTTGTTGCAATTTGGGGTAGACAAATAACTCCAAAAACAAATAAATCAAAGGTTGAAGTAAGACTGACCGCAGGTGGCGAAGACAGCGATGTATTTAAAAAAGAAAAAATAGACGACAACTTTGACTTAATGACTTTAGGAGTTTCTGCTACTAAAACTTTTGATTCAATTGAATTGAGTGTGTTGTTTACAGGAAACGCTTCAATTGAGATTGGCGGAATTCAAGTGTTTAAAAAAGCATTTGGTGCTTTTTATGCGTACGATAAGTCTGGCAACCCCAAAGATATTTCAAGTGGCTCTATTGGCGTGCAAGTTAAACACAACTCAAATAATTTTCCAGAAAGTGTCACAGGTCCAGAAGGAGTCGCAACTAAATACTACTACAACAAAGAAGGTAATGTCGCTTTAGTTAAATATCCCTATGGTGTGTTTTTAAAAAACAAGTATTGTGATTTCCACAAATCTAATCTATTGTCTACAACAGTTTCTTCAGCTGACGGCAAAAACATTTTAAAAGTTGAAAAAAACTGGACTAAAGACGGCAGAATGTTAGTTGGCGAAATAGACGAACTGCAAAACAAAAAAACTTTTGAATATGACAGTTTAGGCAGAATCACCAAAGCGGTCAACGCACTTGGCGTAGTTTCTTTAACTGAATACAACGAAGACAGCACGATTAAAAACTTTAAAACCACTTTAAATAATTTATCTACGCACGCAGAATACGAATACAATCAAAAGCAAGATTTAACTAAAATAAAGTTAAAAAATGGCTCAGAATACGATTTTAAATATGATGATTTTGGCAATATTTCGCAAATTTTGATAAACCAAGTCCCTATATTTATCTATGAATATTCGCCAATTTCAAATAATTTGTTAAGCATCAAATTTGGAACAAAAGGAGACGCTTATTTGTTTGAATACAATTCAGACAATTTACTAGACTCCCTTTACTACCAAATAGATAACACCAAGTCTTTAAGATTTAAATATCAATACAACGAAGAAGGTCAAATTATTGCGGTTTTTGACAAAAATAACGAAAAGATTAAAGAGTTTCTTTACGATGAAGATGGCGAAATTATAAAAATTCAAAATCCTGGTATAGAAATCAACAAGTCACACGACAATTTAGGTAATGTTAACCGCAAATCAATTACAGTAGACAAGCATAATTTAAATTTTGCATACGACACGGTTGAACGCTCAAAAGGTTCATATCCTGAAACTATTGTTGAGGCGTTTGCAAGTGAAAGAGCGTATATTGGTATTTTTAGTGACGATTCTAACTTAACCAATAAAAAAGGCAAATTACTTAAATCAATTGAAAACAAGGACGAAAAACCTATCGAACTAGACACTTATCTAGAAGGTATTATTCCTTATGTTAAGTTAGATAACGAAAAATTGCTTAGCTACAAATTAGATATGCCAAGTCCTTTTTCTTTAGAAAACGGTGGTATTCAGTTTTGGTTTAAACAAACTGAATACGGAAATTACTATCAATGTCTGTTTAGTTGCAAAGACAACGACGCGTACGACAGCATTGGACTGTACTTGCAATACGGCAAAATCACTTTAAAAGTAGTTGACTTTGCTGGCAAGACACACGATATTTTAACAAGCGATTTTTCTATAAAGGAAAAAGACTGGAACTTTGTGGCACTTTCTTTTTTTAATAGAGCAGACGGACAAGGGTATTCTGAAGTTTCTGAGTTTGCTTTTTCTTTAAATGGACATACTCAAGTTTACCGACAAGCGGACCCAAGAATAAACTTTGACCTTGGCGCTGATTTAGTTTACAACATTGGCCATGAATACAACGGTAAAAGCAGCTATTACCACTTCTACGGCCAAGTTACTTGTCTGTATATTGCTGGAAAAACCTATATTGACGTACCAGAAATTAAAAGATATTACCGTGCTACTAAAGATTATTTGATTGACAACCAATTAGTAGACGCAGATACTCAAACTGTGGATTTTAGTCAAACTACTTACTTTAACATTGCTCAAAAAAACTTAAAAGACTTTGAAATTTTTCCACTTCAAAACTCAGTAACTTCGTTAACTGGCCAAAAACCTAGTCGTTTTAGCATAAGAAACATTTCAAATTACGACAAAGACCGCACATTTAACTTCAACAACACAAATAAAAGATACGCCTTTGTAGCAGACGGCAACGAGTTGGTTTATGACTTTCTGACTAACGGAACCGGAACTATTGCCTTTAGAGCTTATTCAGATACTAACGAAGACATGCAATATTTATTTGAAGCAATTGACGAAAAAAATCAAAAAATTGCTTTATTTAAAAACAAAGACTCTAAGTTAGTTATAAAATACGGAAGCGAAACTAAAGAAACTAATTTAATGTTTACTTGCAATTCTTGGCATTTTGTTGCGCTTTCTTTTACAGAAGTAAATGAAGGTGATGGATACGGGTTTACTCAATCTACTTCTTTTAGACTAATTCTTGACGATAACGAATATATTTGGATTTCTAGTCAATCTGGACTAGGGAGCAACTTAAAGTTATCAGTTGGTAGAAAACTAACTTCAAATTATAGCTCTTATAATTTGGGTTACCTAGCCGATTGTATGGAGTTGCAAGGTCAAATTGAGATGCTTGCTTTCAGACCTGCTTTTTGTGAAAAGGAAACTCTTGAAGCACTTAAAAAAGAAATTGTTGGCATTTCTCAAAACAAACAGTTTGATACGCTCGGTATGCTTAAAAATGTTGTTCTGCACAAAGCAGGCGAAAACATTATGTCTACTACTTTTGATTACAAAAGAAGAGAAAATGACCACAAATATATCTCTAAGCAAATTTCTAAAGAACTACACCGTTTCAAGCATTCTACTGAACTTAGTCGCGCATACGAGACCGATGCACTTGGCAATGTCTTGGCAATTAAAGACAATATTTTTAAAAATCACGCATACAGATACGATTTTCGTGGATTTTTGACCAAAGACGACGACAAAACTATTCAGTATGATGACAATGGAAATATTTTAAAATATGGTGACACAGCTTTTGAATACTCAAGTCTGATTAAAGACTTGCTTGTTAAAGTAAATAGCAACGAAATTATTTACGATGATAAAAACATATTTAACCCTAAGTCATATAAAGGTAATCAATATTTATTTGAAGGCAGAAGATTAGTTGAGTTTACGGATAGCAATGACAATACTTTTACTTACGAATATGACGATAAAGGTCTTAGAACTAAAAAAATCACACCAGATGAAACAATTTACTACTACTACTATGATGACGATAAATTAGTTTCACAAATTTCAGACTGTCACAGGCTAGATTTTTTGTATGATGAAGACAATCTACTTTATGGATTTATTTTAGACAAAACAAAAAATTATTTTTATCTAAAAGATAGTCTACAAAATATTTTGGGTATAGTTGATGAAAACGGTGAAAGATTAGTAGGATATGAAAGTAATGCTTACGGAAATACCTATGTTTATTTTGATAATTCCTCTAATGGTCTCGCTGAAATCAATCCTTTTAGATACAAAGGATACTATTTTGATAAAGAAAGTCAGATGTATTACTGCACAACCAGGTATTATGTACCTGAGTGGTGTAGATGGCTAAACATAGACAACCCGCTATTTATAGAAAACGAATATTCATCTACTAACAACTTATTTTGTTATTGTAAAAATAACCCTGTTAATTATATTGACAAAGATGGCCAATTATTTTTAAGTACACTAATAATTGGTGTGATTGTTGGAGCTGCTATTGCAACCGGGTATAGTTGTTATAAACAAAAATCTGAAAATGGCACAATAAACTGGAAGAAAGCATTGCTTGCGGGTGCTATGGGTGCAGTTAGTGGAGCTGCTGCCGCATCTGGAATTGGCTTAATTGGCTCTACTTTGATTAGTGGCGCTACTAGTTTTGTAGAAAGTGTTGGCAATGACTTGATTGATAATGGTGGTGATTTTTACAAGGTAAACTACATATCAGCAGCTTTTTCTGCTGTTGAATCTGCTGCAACGACTGCGATGTTTGCTGCGGGAATGAATGCAACCAAGAACTTGCTTGCGAATTTAAAAATAGGTGTTTTGAAAAATGGATTTACTAGTAAACTTCATAGTATTTTAACTAAGAGTGCTCAAAATAAGGCTATTGGAAAAATCAGCGCTAAAGGTGTACAAGGTAGATTCAGGTTATTTGGTAAATCTTTAACTAAAGCTTTTAAAAAAGTACTCCCTGGTCCAACTGCAAGGAAAGCAATATTTGATAGCGCTGTTGATCAATTATCCAATTTACTTCCTGAATTCTTAAAAAGTTTATTTTAATATGATTTTATATAATTCAGTTGATAGCATATGGGAAATTCTTAGATTAAAAGAAACAGACGCATTGTTTTTCTCGTTGACAGCAAGTATTATTATTTATTTATTTATTTATTTAATAATAAAAAGAGCATTTACTCGCTCTTATTCGTTTTTAGCGGGTAGATTATTAAAAGAAAACCTATTTTTTAAAGAAAATAATGCTCTGAAGCCTAAAACACGTTATATTTCATATTTTTTTATTTTTAATATGCTTTCAGATATTATTTCTAATATCTTGTTTATATTTTTATCTAAATATTCCTTTTTCCAATATTTTATAAAAGGATATGGCGTTTTAAAGTTGGTATTTTTTTTATTAGTAAACAACTATCGCATCCGCATAGACTCGAAATGCCGCAAAAAAGAAGAAGAATCTAGTGAATACATAGAAGAAAGCATTGAAAAAATACTAGAAACTAATCCGCATTTTTTTGATTGTTCCGAACCTTTTCCAGAAGACACTTCAGACCCAAAGTATAAAATTCTTATATTTAATTTAATATTATATGCTTTATTTAAAACACTTTTAAACTTTTGGCGATAGCTCCGTTTGTAGTATCTATGAAGATAAAAAAGCTTTTAGCTAGGTCTCGTGTTGTACTATTTTAAAATTATACAAACTTGAAAGAATTTTATAACTGATTTTGACGAATTTGTTTCTAGAAATTTTGACATTTCTAAATTACATTTTCGTTAATAAAAGACTTTTTTGGATTTCATATGCTCATACGTCCATATCACATAAAACGTTTACAAATCCTTTTTTAATTTTTGAAACAATTTAAAAGAAAGAGTGTTTATGATCAAAACTAAACTTTTTTTAATTTTAACTAAATCAGAGAAACTTAATTTGCTTCTAATTTCAGTTTTTAAGTCGCTCAGTTTTTTGTCGCTAACTGTCTCGCTATACGTGTTGGCCAAACTTTTTTTAAAACAAAGCACGATATACACTACTCACATAATTGGTTTGATAGTTGCAGTAGCAACGTTTGCTTTAATTAAAATGACCACAGCTTGGTTTGCACAAATTACCGCAAGCACTGTTAAAACTAGAATTAGACTAGATTTCTTTGCCAGAATTATTGACTTTAAAAGTCCAAAAATAGCAGAAAATCCAACTAAATACACGCAACTTTTAACAGAAGGGGTAGACCACCTAGAGATTTACTTCACTAAGTTTGTACCTTCTTTTGTGGTAGCGTTTTTCTCAATTTTTTTGTTGTCAGGACTTTATTTTGTAAACGGCAACTACTTTGCTGGCGGAATTTTCTTATTTTTCATTCCCTTAATTCCAGTTGCGATGGCTTTGAGTCATCGTAAAGCCCGCAAAACTTTTAAGAAAAACTGGCAAGTGTATTTAAATCTTGGCGAAAAATATACAGATAACTTAAAAGGTGTGCGTGAACTTAGGTTAGCAAATTGCCAAGAAATTGCTGAGGCTAAATTAAAACAAAACGCAAAAGACTTTAAAGTCCAGACCATGAGAGTTTTAAAAATGCAGTTAAAATCACTGTTTATTATGGACTTTGTTACTTATTTTTCAGCAGCGCTCGTATTATTTTTAGAAATAATTTTACCGCTTATTTTAAGAAAAAACGGAATTTACTTCTATAAATATGAACTTTTAAACTCAAAAACTGTATTTTTGTGTTTAACAGCACCAGCGTTTTTTGTACCACTTCGCCAACTTGGCTCGGCTTTCCACGCCGCAATGGCGGGAGTTTCAGCATACGAAAAATTAAACCAAGTTTATATGCAAACAAATAAAATAATGGACATTAAATACACAGAGTTTTCAGAATCAGTTCAATCACTTGAGTTTAAAAAGGTAAGTTTTGCGCACGGAGACAACCAAGTATTAACTGACTTTTCATATAAGTTTGCTAAACCCAACTTCTATTTAATTAAAGGAAAGTCTGGTTGTGGTAAAACTACGTTTGCTGAACTTGCTTCAAAAATCCAAAAGCCACAAAGAGGCGAAATTTATTTAAATCAAACAAATATCGTTCAAATTAGTGATGCTGATTTTTATCAAAAACTAATGTATATTTCGGCAGAACAGCCGATATATGGAAAAACTATTCTAGAGTTTTTCAAAAACCACGGAGTTTCTGACACCGCTTTAATTAAAAAGGCCTTAATAAGGTTTGATTTACCTGAACTGAGTGCAAATCTTGATTACTTAGTCAACGCAAGCGAGGCTAATTTATCTGGTGGTGAAAAACAAAGACTGTATTTAGCGTTAATTTCTTTAATTGAAAAAGATGTCTATATACTTGACGAAATTACTACTAACCTAGATAAAGAAAATGAGACTAAGGCTCTAAATATGTTTAAAAACAAAGCCAAATCAGCGATAGTTATCTTAATTTCACACCGCGAGAGTGCTGAAGTTGAAAACTCATTAGTTTTAGACTTTGAAAATAAAGAGGTAAAGAAAAATGCATAAGCGGGTTTTTCTGAAAAACAATTTGCTGGCAATGACTGCGGCTGTTTGTTTTGGTGTGCTTTCTCAATTGAGTGTACTTATAATTGCAGCCCTTTCTTTGTTTATTTTATTTAAATACAGTGCGCTTTCTTTTACTACCTTAACAGTTTTAGGCACTTTAGTTCCAACAGCCGGACTGCTTAGACCGGTCTTTCGGTTCCTAGAGCAGTACTTTAACCACCTAGTAGCATTCCGTATTTTGGAAAACTACCGCCTTGTTTTATTTAAAGAACTTAAAAACACAAGCCTGGATTTACTTACTGAGACTTACAAGAGTGATTTTTTGACAGTCTTGACCAAAGACATTGAAACTCTTGAGTTGTTTTTTGCGCACACTATCTCACCTTTCTTTATTTCAGTTATTTTAGAAGTGTTTGTTTTAATCACGTCTTACTTTATTTCACCACTTTTAGTTTTAATAATTTTTTCAACGCATTTACTAATTTTACTGCTTTACTTTATGTTCTTTAAGTTAAGTCAAAGTAAGTTCACGCAAACCAGGTCTTTATTTAAAACTTTAACTAAAGTAATATTTTTAAAAACTTCGGCCCTTAGAAGTATTTACATGTTTGGCCGAGTTAAACAAGCAAGTGAAGAAATCAAAGAACATTCTACTAAGTTAAATCAAAAAAATGTATTTCTTAACTTGTTAATTGAAGGCAAAATAACTTTTGTTACTGCATTTTCAACTCTGCTTGCAGTAGTGCTTGCGTATTTTGCCAAAGGTATATTTAAGGTTGAGTTTGCCAGTTATTTTGCCCCAATTTTATTTTATTTAACCTTATTTTTAGTATTTAGTCTGTCTACTTTATTTGAACAATACGCCTTAGTTCAGTCTGCTGATGAGCGAGTTAAAAAAGTGTACGCTATGCCAAAAGAAAATGAGGTAGTAGGAAAGACTGACTTTACATTTGAAAGCGTTTGTTTCAAGTCAGTTAATTTTGGCTATAAAGCAGACCAAATGGTAATTAAAGACTTATCTTTTGAAATAAAAGTTGGAGAAATCTTTGGTGTATCTGGCCGCTCGGGTGTTGGAAAGTCAACACTAGTTAAGTTAATTTCTGGACTAGTTCAGCCAGTTAGTGGCGAAATTGTTTTTAACAACAAACACAACATCAACTCTATTAACACCAAGTCTTTAAACCAAAATGTCTCGGTTTTATTCCAAGATGAACACATTTTTAAAGACACCCTTAGATATAACTTAACTTTAGGAAACCAATCAATTCAAGATAAAGAAATAATTCAAGCAATTTACCAAGCAGGGCTAGGTGAGTTTTTTGAAAATCACGGCGAAAACCTGGACCTTGAACTAACTCCTGAACATCTAAATATTTCAACTGGCGAGAAGTTTAGAATAGCACTTTGCAGAGCAATTTTAAGAAACTCTCGGTTAATTGTGCTAGATGAACCTACTAGATTTTTAGACCCTGAAAATGAAGAAAATGTTTTAAGTATTGTTGCTAACTTAAAACAAACTCACGCTTTTTTAATCATCACTCACAAACCAAAACCTTTTTTAATTTGTGACAAAATAATCAATTTAAATTAAAATATAAACATAGAGGTAAATATTCATGGAAAAAAATAAGATTTTTGGAAAACCAGGCAGAAGTTTCTACACACTTCTACCAAAAGCCGATGGTTTTTTTGGTTTTACTTTAGCAGACTTTATTTTTATTGGTATCTCTGCTGCTATTATGCTGGCAATCGGTGGACTACTTTTTCCTCTGCACGCAGTTAAAATTTTTGGCGCTAAAGCCATTGGTTTTGCCTTTCCTTATGGCTTTTTAATCTACATTGTGCTTTACAAGGTTCGCAAACCTGGCACTCTTTTGCTGCTTAGTTTAATGCTTGGAATTCCTTTGGCTTTTCGCCCAGTAATGCTGTTTTCGTTTATAATTCCTGCACTAATTTTAGAAATAATTTGCTTAATTATTTTTAAAAACTACCGAAAAACTACCCCTAAACTCATAGCCAGTGCTTTGTTTGTACCACTGCAAACTCCTGCGCAATGGTTCTACATGCGCTTATTTTCAGGAAATGCTAATAACACCATTATTGTTGGCAGCACTTTAAACATTAGTTTAATAATTTCATTTACTGTAGTTTTGGCAATTATCGGTGCGGGACTTGGATTTATAATCGCAAAAGAGTTTAGAAACCATAAATTACTTAAACTCAATGACTTTGTTGAGTAAACTAAATCCCCTTGTTTTACTTTTAAACTCTATTTTAATTTTTAGCCTAGGCTTGGTTTTAGCCGAAACCAAGGCTAAAACTTTTTTTATTTTAGTAAGTTTAATAATTCTAACGTCCTTTGGCTTTGCAGATGCTTTGGCTCAAAAATTACCAAGTTTTTTAATTTTTACAGCAATAGTTTTAGCAGTTTTTTGGCTACAGACCAAAAGTGTAGAACAAACATATTCTGCATTAGTGCGTTTTTTTGCTGCATTTTTGGCATACATTTTAATGAGCGGACTTGACCTTAGTTATTTAACTGAACTTTTAATTAAACTAAAGGTTTCTCGCGAATTTATTTTAGGAGTTTGCGTGATGTTTACTTTTTTGCCAGTTTTTATGCACGAGTTTAGACACAACATGCAAGTAAAGAGATATGTTGGCAACACTAAAAAAACACTTTATCAAAAGTTTAGAGGTCTAGTTGTACCAGTTTTAGTCAGAGCATTTGAGATTACTGAAATGCTGACTTTAGCTGCAACTTTAAAAAACTTTAATTTAAATAAATCAAGACAACTTGTTTTGCCGACATACCTTAAGTCTTTAGTTAAAAACATATCTTTTATTTTAATTAGTTTTGTAAGTTTTACAGGAGTAGCCTTGTATGCTTTTATCTTTTAAAAACTATACACTTACTTTAAAAGAAAACAATAGAGTAATTTTAAAAGATATTAACATAGATTTTTTGCCAGGCGAAATTTACTGTATATTTGGCCACTCTGGCTCTGGCAAAACTACCATGTTAAACGCAATTTTAAAAAATATTGGAAAAACTCACGAATTTGCGCAAAAAGGCGAAATTGCTTTAAACCACACAGACATTCAAGCAATTAGCACAGATAACTACTTTAGTATGGTTTCTGCAGTTATGCAAAATCCACAAGATCAGTTTTTCTTTCCAAAAACCGTATATGAATACTCTTTTCCTTTATTAAACAAAGGACTTTCAAACACAAAAACTCAAGAAAGTTTTGATAGTTTCTTGAATCATTTTAATTTAAAAAACCAGGATGTTTTTACTTTGTCTGCAGGTGAAAAGCAGATTTTAGAGATTTACGCAAACTTAGATACTGATAAACAAATCTATATTTACGACGAACCTTTGGCTAATTTAGACAGAAAAAAAGTCCTTGAGTTTTTTACAAAATTAAATCATTTGAAAAAAGCAGGTAAAACTGTAATTATTTTTGAACACCGTACTTGTTTACTCAGATACTTAACTGCCAACAATTTTGTATTAAAAAACGGAGAACTTAAGAAGTTTGATTTCTCGTGTTTTTCAAAAATTAAACCGCTTGCTACAAATAAACCTTTAAAAGATATCGCGTTAAGTGCTAAAAACTTATCTGTTAAGTTAGGCTCAGACTTTATTTTTTTACTTAAAGCACTTGACTTAAACAAAGGTGAACTTAAACTAATAACGGGTGAAAACGGAAGTGGTAAAACCACAATTTTTAATTTACTACTTGGTAATTTAAAAATTAACAAACCCAGCAAAATAGAAGTTTATTTAAATAAACGTAAATATAAAAACTTAAAAAAAATAAAAAAACACGTCAGTTATCTACCACACGACGTTCGCTATATGTTTTCTGAAAACAAAGTAGTAATGGAACTGACTAAAGTTAAAAACCAATCTTTAGTTAATAAATTGCTTTTTGAATTTGGTCTAAACGATAAGTTAAATCAGCACCCCTTTACGCTTTCGCACGGTGAGCAACAAAGACTAGGTTTGCTTTTGGCATTAGCCAAAGAACCTAAATTTCTACTTTTAGACGAACCTACTTCTGGACTTGATGATGATCTTTGTTTTACAATCTGCAAAGCAGTTGCTGACTACATCAATACCTACCAAGCAGCAACCTTAATAATTACACATGACCCTAGAGTCAAGGCATATTTTAAAGTTGATAAAGTTGTAATTTCTAAACCAAATACAAAATAGAAAACAATAATATTGATTAAGTATAGCTTTTAAGGATATTTTCTTAAAAGCTTTTTTAATATTTTTGTATTAAAACTTCAAAAGTTCCATGCTTAAGTTACTTCGTCCTTAATGAAAATAGAAAATAGTTGTTACACTTAAAATCACTAAAAAGCCTTGTTAAA
>CAUTWO010000008.1:0-45501 GCA_963542545.1 uncultured Acholeplasmataceae bacterium | reverse complement strand
TGATGTTTTGATTGATTTTAAGGTCTTTAAAAACATTTAAAATATCTTGTTTTTCAATTTTAGTTTTAAGCAAATTATTAAACAGAGTTTTTCGCTTAGAAAAGAAACAAGTTTTTAAGAACTCAAAGTATTTCTGTTTTTGGGTTTCTGAAATCAACGCTTGTTTAGCTTGAAAACAAACAACTGCACTATCTACTTTTGGAACCGGATAGAAGCAGTTTTTAGAAACAGTGAATGCTTTTTTAACTTCAAAGAAACTTTGAACTGAAACGCTTAATTTTGAGTATTCTGAAGAACCAACACTGGCAACTAGTCTATCTGCGTATTCTTTTTGAACCATTAAGATAAATTCAAAAACCTGGCTATTGATGATTTTAAAGATTATGTCTGAAGATATATAGTAGGGAATATTGCCAATCACAATATCGTAATTTTGCCCAGTAAGGCTATATTCAAGAAAATCGGCGATAACGAAATTAAAGTTTTTGTACTGATTTTTAAGGTTTGTTAGTTTCACTGCCAGCTCTTTGTCTATTTCTACAGAAAAGACTGATTTTGATTTTTTTAAAAGAATTTTGGTAAGCGCGCCTTCTCCTGGTCCAACTTCTAAAATATTTAAATCAGGTCTAACTTCGGCATCTATTTTGTTTAAAATGTTTAAATCATTTAGGAAGTTTTGACCAAAATGTTTTTTGAACTTATGCATTTAAAACCTCTTTTAATTGTTGCTTTGAGTAATTTGAATTATTTAAGAAATTCAGAAGTTGCTTTGTATTGAAGTGATAAATACCAAGCAGGGAGTGTAGTTTACTTTTGTTTACTCTGCAATCAGGACCAGTTAATTTTAGTTCTAATAAATCTGATAAAGAAAAGTTATTACACTTTAAAACAGCCTTGTTAAGCAATTTACCAGTGTTTAGTATTTTTAAGAAATCTTCTTTAGATAGGTTTTCGAGCCCAACTTTGTGCTTTTTAATACATTTGTCTTTAGGTAAATCTAAAAAACTCGCAGAAGGGATTTCAGAAAAAACAATGTTTCTAATCTTAGTGCCGGCACTGTCAGGATCTGTAATTACAATTATTTCATTGTCTTTTTCAAGGCTTTTGAGTTGGTCAATAGTTGTCTTGTTAATGCCAAGGCCGTTAGTTTTAATACAGACACTTTCAGGAAATACACTTTTGACAACTTTAATATCGTTTTTTCCTTCAACTACAAATACTTGCATTATTAACCCCAAGTATATTGTTTTACAACTTTTGCGCGTTTTGCTAAGTTTGAAACAAAATCTGAGTAGTCTTGTAGTTTAATTATTCGCTTATCTTGAGTTAAAAGTAAAATAGGTTCTCTTTGAAAATCATAAATTTGTTTTTTAAGTTCCCAAATTGCACCATTTGGTTTTTCACCAGTGAATTCTTTTGGTTGCCAGTTTTGGCGATATATGAATTCACTTGCTAACTTAGCGACTGGCGAATTACATTTGCTAAGTTGTTTAAAATAAGTTAAAAAATATGCATCGTCTAAATTTAAAAATAATTCTAAATCAGGGTTGTTAGGTGATTTTAAAACTTTTTTAAGTAGAGGGTCATGAACACTTTCGATGTCTTTAAAAATCTCTATTAAATTAAAATCTCGCCCAATTACGCTAGGGTGTAGATACACCTGCATATACATGTGATAGCGAGAAATTAAATAATTTTCAATTGCGTATACTGCGCTTTCTTTAAAGCATAATTTACCGTCGTGTACAGTTAGACAGTTAATTAGTTTAGTTGAGTCTATGTCGCCAGTTTTAACTGCAGCAAAATACGCATCTCTTTTTAAGTAGTCTAGTCTGTCAATATCTAGTTGACTAGATAGTATAGATTCAAGTAAAGGAAATCGTTTGTCTTTTGTTAAGACTGAGCAAATGTCTTTGACAAACTCTTTGTCAACTTCATTTAAAATACCGCTAATCTCGGGATCGTTTGCAATAATATAAGCACCTCTTAATTCGTGAACTCCTTTAACTAGACTATCATACAAATGTGAAAAAGGACCATGTCCGATGTCATGAAGTAATGCAGACACCATTAAAATTAGTTGGTCTCTTTTAGAAATTGGCAGTTTTTCACAAATTTGTCTTGCAAGTTCATAAACCCCAAGGCAATGTGAAAATCTAGTGTGTACAGCGGAAGGAAATACAAAAAAGGAATTGCCCATCTGATAAATACGGCGCAACCTTTGAAAAAATTTAGTGTCAACTAAGCGCTTAATGATGTCTTCTTTTAAAATAACGTAGCCATAAATCGGGTCTACTATAACTCTGTCTTTCATTGCAACTCCTTTCTGAATTTAGTATAATTTTTAAAAAACGAGGTAATAATGGAAACAATTTTTAGTAAAATAATCAATAGAGAAATTCCTGCAAACATAGTGTATGAAGATGAATTGTGTTTGGCTTTTCTAGATATCAATCCACTAAGTAGGGGACACACTCTAGTAATACCAAAGAAATATGCATGTAATTTTTTAGATGTAGACGCAGAAACCTTGATGCACTTAACTAAAGTTAGCCAAAAAATCGCACAAAGTATGCAAACTGCTTTAGGTGCTAAAGGTGTAAATATCTATACAAACGCAGGCAAGTTAGCAAATCAACAGGTGATGCATTTCCACATTCACGTGATTCCAAGATATACTGGTCTTGAGTTTAAAACTCAACGCTTTGAAATTGAATCTATTGATTTTAAAGAAACTGAACATTTATTAAAAGAAAGTCTGAAATAGACTTTCTTTTTTATTTTATTGGTTTAATTTCTTTAACTCCAATATATTTTTGCAATACTTTAGGGATTAAAATTGAGCCATCTGCTTGTTGGTAGTTTTCAATTATAGCAATCGCGCATCTACCAACTGCCACACCTGAACCGTTTAATGTATGCACGAACTCAGTTTTCGCGTCTTTTGTGCGTTTAAAACGAATATTAGCGCGTCTTGCTTGATAGTCATTGGCAGTTGATACAGAAGAGATTTCTCTATATTTGTTTTGTCCGGGCAGCCAAACTTCAATGTCGTAAGTTAATGACATAGAATGACCTAAATCACCTGAGCACAATCTAACAACTCGGTAAGGCAACTCAAGTTTTTGCAAAACTAGCTCTGCTTCTTTTAACATTTTCTTAAGTTCTTTTTTACTTTCTTCTGGTTTAGTGAAAGCAATTAGTTCAACTTTGTGAAATTGATGCTGACGAATTAGACCCTTTGTGTCTTTGCCAGCAGCTCCTGCTTCTGGTCTGAAAGCAGTTGAGTAGGCGCAGTACTTAAGTGGTAAAACACCAAAATCCAAAATTTCATTTCTATACATATCAATCATTGGAATTTCTGCAGTCGGGTTTAAATAAAGTTCAGTATCTTCAATGCGGTAAGCCTCTGACATAAACTTAGGGAACTTACCAGTTGCATACATTGAGTCTTTTGACACCAAGTAAGGTGGAATACACTCAGTGTAGCCACGTTTAGAATGCAGGTCTAGCATAAACGAAATTAGCGCTCGCTCTAGTCTCGCACCAAGTCCGATGTCATAGACAAATCTAGCCCCTGCAACTTTACCCGCTCGCTCAAAGTCAAACAGGCCTAGTCGCTCATTTAAAGCAACATGATCTATCGGGTTAAAATCAAACTTTGTAGGTTCTAGATAAGTTTTAATTACAGTATTTTCATTTTCGTCTTTACCAAAGGTTACTTCGCTGTCAGGAATATTTGGCAGGTCTAAAATCAAGTCTTCAAGTTCCTTAGAAACAACTTCAAAGTTTTGAGTAAGCGTGGCAATTTTCTCGCCGCACTCTTTACTTTCGGCTAACACCAAAGAAATGTCTTTGCCCTGTTTTTTAAGTTCAGGGATTTGTGCGGTTAGTGCATTTTTTTTGGCTCTTAAGTTGTCGATCTCTGCTTGGACTTTTCGTTTGTTTGAGATTAGTTTAGGTAGTTTGGCAAACTCTTCTTTATTGAAGTTAGGTCTTAAGGCTAACTTGGTTTGAACTTTTTTAAAGTTTTTTTGTAAATAATTTAGATCAAACATCTATGCTTACTCGCTTTCTGTCTCGCTTTGAGGCAATTTATCGGCTTCTTGGAAAGACTCATCTAAAGTAATAGTTTGCACCTTTGAGCCTTCTGCTGGTTTGATAATTTTAACGCCTTGGGTGTTGCGAGAAGTTCTGGAAATCTCGACAATAGGAGTTCTAATTACTACACCTAAATTAGTTGAAGCAATTAAGTCTTGTTGGTCAGTTGCAACAATCAGCGCAACTAGACTACCGGTTTTTTCGGTGATTTTCATGGTCTTCACACCTTTGCCAACTCGCGAAGTTGTGCGGTACTCTTTTGCTTGAGTTCGCTTACCAAGGCCAAGTTCTGATATTACTAAAACATCGGTTTCATCATCTTTAACGATAGAACAGCCAATGATTTCATCATCATCTGCTAAAGTAATTGAACGTACGCCTTGAGATGCACGGCCGAGTGAACGAAGAGTATCAGACTTAAATTTCAAGGCTTGACCTTGTTTGGTGGCAATCATAATAAAAGGATTGCCTTCAAAGTGCGCAGCTTGCAGTAGTTCATCGTCTTCAACCAACTGAATGGCTTTTTTTCCGTTTGCATTAACTCGGCTAAACTCACTGTCCGGTGTCTTTTTAATCTTTCCGCCTTTAGTTAAGAAAAATAAATATCCGTTTTCTAAATCTGGGGCTAAATTAGTAATACATTGAAAATGTTCGTTTTCTTGAAAGTCAATTAGATTAACTAAAGGCAGCCCTTTGCCTTGTTTTGAGGCTTCAGGGATTTTAAAGGCTTTTAGTTGATATACACGCCCAAAATTAGTAAAGATTAAAATTTGGTCGTGTGAGTTGGTTTTTAAAATCACTTGGACTTTATCATCTTCATTGACCTTAATTCCACTTGCTCCAACTCCACCTCTAGATTGCACTCTATACTGATCTGCGTCTATTCGCTTAACATAGCCATTTTCGGTAACTGTAATAATCACGTCACGGCGCGGAATTAAGTCTTCGTTTTCAATGTCAAGCGAAGTTGAGAAGTTCAAAATAGACTTACGCGGCTTGTTGTATTTAGTCATTAGTTCACTAAGTTCACCTTTAATGATTTCTTTTTGTTTATCTGAACTGCTTAAAATTAAGTTGTAGTACTCAATTTTTGCAAGCAATTCTTGGTGCTCTTCGTGAATTTTTTCAATTTCAAGACCGGTTAGTCTTTGCAAGGTCAAGGCTAAAATTGCTTTTGCCTGAACTTCATCAATGTCCAGGTTTTCAATCAATTTAGTTTTAGCAATTTCTGGAGTCTTGGATTCTTTGATTAGTTTAACGCAAAGGTCTATTGCTGAAAGCGCTTTAATAAGCCCTTTTATAATGTGAATTCTAGCCTCTGCTTTCTTTAATTCAAACTTTGTTTTACGAATCAACAATTCAATTTGAAACTCAATAAAGTTGCGAAGTATTGGAATAAGCCCAAGTTGTTTTGGAACTCCGTTGACAAGAGCTATCATATTAATTGCGAAACTAGACTGCAGTTGACTGTATTTATATAAGTTATTTAAAACTACTTCTGGAATCACGTCTCTTCTTAAGTCCAAAACTATGCGAGTACCTTTGCGGTTAGACTCATCGGCCATCCCAACAATTCCGTCAACTACTTTTTCTTTGACCAGTTCGGAGATTTTTTCAATCAACAATTTACGGTTTACTAGATAAGGAATTTCTTTAATAATAATCTGTGATTTTCCGCTCTTGGTAGTGTTAATGTCAACGATTGAGCGAATTACCACACGACCTTGTCCGGTTAAATAACCGCGGTGTAAGCCGTTTAAATCAAGTATTTCGCCCCCTGTTGGAAAGTCGGGACCTTTTATGATATTCATCAAATCTGTAAGCGGAAGGTCAGGATTGTCAATCAAGGCTATGGTGCCGGCTAGAATCTCTTGCATGTTGTGCGGAGGAATAGATGTTGCCATACCGACTGCAATTCCTTTAACTCCGTTTACGAGTAAATTTGGAAAACGTGCAGGCAAGACTTTTGGTTCTTTTTCGCTACCGTCGTAGTTATCTGCAAAGTCAACTGTTTCTTTTTCAAGGTCTCTGACTAAGTCAAGCGCAACCTTAGACATTCTGGCCTCTGTATAACGCATAGCGGCGGCGCCGTCTCCGTCAACCGAACCAAAGTTACCGTGTCCATCAACTAAAGGGTACAAATACGAAAAGTCTTGGGCCATTCTAACCATCGCTTCGTATACAGATGAGTCACCATGAGGGTGATACTTACCAATTACTTCACCAACGATACGAGCAGATTTTTTGTGTGCAGAGCCTGGCAAAATGTTAAGTTCGTTCATAGCGTAAAGAATTCTTCTTTGCACTGGTTTAAGCCCGTCTCTGACGTCTGGCAGTGCTCGGTCAACGATAACTGACATTGCGTAGTCTAGAAACGAGTCTTTAATTTCGCTTACTATTTCAACTGGTTCTTCTTTGGCGTCTTTAAAATCAGTGAGGTTAGTCTCAAAGTCTTCTACTTGCTCTTCGTCCTGGCTAACTTCTTCAAGATTATCGTCGTTAAGTTCTAAATCTAATTTTTCTTCGTCTAAAAAATTAAGCATGGTGTGCTCCTTTAGATGTCTAAGTTTTTCACAAACTTAGCGTTTTCTTGGATAAACTCACGTCTAGGTTCAACGTTGTCACCCATCAGCATATCAAAAGTCTGATCTGCTAATGCTGCGTCGTTAATTCCAACTTTAAGCAAGGTTCTGTTTTTTGGATTCATCGTAGTTTCCCAAAGTTGCTCTGGGTTCATTTCACCCAAACCTTTGTAGCGCTGAATTGTATATTTACCATCAAGTTGAGCAAGCAGAGGCTCGAGTTCATTTTCTTTGTAGATATAGTTAATTTTCTTGCCTTGTTGAACTTTAAAAAGCGGAGGTTGGGCAATGTAAACATAACCTCTGTTAATCAGTTCTGGCATGTGTCTAAAAAAGAAAGTTAAAAGCAGGGTTCTAATGTGTGCGCCGTCCACATCGGCATCGGTCATAATTATAATTTTGTGGTATCTTGCATTGTCTGCGTTAAAATCACTAGACACACCGCAGCCTATCGCTAAAAACAGAGATTTTAATTCGTTGTTGGCCAAAACTTTATCAAGGCGTTCTTTTTCTACGTTTAGCACTTTTCCGCGTAGTGGCAAAATAGCCTGAAATTCTGAGTTTCTGCCTTGCTTTGCAGAACCTCCCGCAGAATCACCCTCTACGATATATAGTTCTGTATTTTCAGGTGACTTGTTGCGGCAGTCTGCTAGTTTTGAGGCAAACCCTAAATTGTCAAGTGGACTTTTGCGGCGGGTTGCTTCCTTTGCTCGGCGTGCCGCTAGCCTAGCCTTAGAAGCCATTAAGCATTTTTCCACGATAGCCTTTGCGGTTTGTGGGTTTTCAAGTAAAAATTTCTCCAAGCCTTCGCCGACTAAACGACTAACTAGTGGGCGCACATAAGGATTTCCGAGTTTAGTTTTAGTTTGTCCTTCAAATTGAGGTTCAGGCAGTTTGACCGATAAAACAGCAATCAAACCTTCTCTGGTGTCTTCGCCCAAAATTTGGTCAGTTTTTTTAATTAAGTTGTTGTCAGTTGCGTATTTTGAAATTACACGAGAAAGTGCTAGTTTAAGTCCGTCTTCATGCATTCCACCTTCTTTAGTTAAGATGTTATTAGCGAAACTTAAAATATTTGGTGTGTAGGTGTCGTTGTAAAGCATTGCGAGTTCAACAGTGGTGTTTTCAGCGGTAGTGTCAATGTAAATAGTTTCTTTGTTAATTCTGGTTTTTTGGCCATTTAAAAAATCCACGTATTCGTTTAGCCCACCTTCATAGCGATAAATGTGCTCTGTGGGTTCATCTTGCCTTTTGTCTGTAATTGAAATTGTTAAGCCTTTATTTAAGAAAGCAAGTTGTTGTACGCGGACGCGCAAAGTTTCAAAGTCATAGGCTTCGCACTCTGCAAAAATTGAACGGTCAAACTCAAAGGTAATTGTAGTTCCAGTCTCAGTCGTCGGAGTTTTAGTGTCAATTAAATCACTAACTGCGTTGCCATAGGCAAACTCTTGGCGATAAAGCGTGTTGTTTCTGTTAACTTCTACAATTAAACTAGAAGAAAGAGCGTTAACTACCGCTGCCCCCACTCCGTGCAAGCCTCCTGAAACTTTGTATGAGTCGTTGTTAAACTTGCCACCAGCGTGTAAGACAGTTAAAATAGTTTCAACGGTTGAAACTTTGGTTTTAGGGTGCACATCAACTGGAATTCCACGACCATTGTCAGAAACGCGAATTAGTTCCCCTGGCAGAATTTCAACGTGAATTCGGTCAGCAAAACCCGCCAGTGCTTCGTCAATTGAGTTGTCTACAATTTCCCAAACTAAGTGATGTAGTCCAGTTGGTCCAGTTGAACCAATATACATTCCAGGTCGTTTACGAACGGCTTGTAGGCCTTCTAAGACTTGAATGTTTTCGGCGCCATAATTGTTATTTTTTTCCATAAGTTAGTCTCCTAGTGTTTTTAAATAAATTACATATCTGCGTTGTTGTTTTGTTAAAGGTTTTTAAAAATTAAATAAAGGCGCCAAGAAAATGCACCTTTATTTAACTAAACTTAATATAAACGCAGAAATATTGATAATTTTTAGTTTTCTTCTTCAATAACTTCAGTTAAGAAACCTTTAGCAATAGCCTTGCGGTCAAGTAGCGGAGTTTCTTTAAATACAAGTTGATACTCATCACCAACTAAAGTAATTAAAGCAGTTTTACCTTTAATGTTAACTTTAGATTTTGGAAACCAAACTGCGTATTTTGAGTATTCAGATTCAGCGGGGAATCCAACTAACACAGCCTTTGGGGTGCGTCTGATGATTTCAATGTTTTCAATTTTAATTTGTTTCATAATTTTTACTTCCTTTTTTTAAAAATTGTTAAGTGGGGTAATTAGAGTAACTAATTCAGGCTCTTCAAGTGAGGTTATTCGAACTGCACGGTCATTTGAGTAAAACTCAAGCGCAAGTTCCTCAATTCCTAGACTTTCGTAAACCGAAATTGCTTCTTGTAAGTGTTTAAGTGAAAAAATCATTAAGAAGGTTTCTGCCAGTTGATTGTAAATTTCGCCCGCTGGAATTAAAATAGCGCGAGATGAGCCTTTTCCGTTTTCAGAAGTTGCAACTTCACAAGTCTTGTTCGGCTTTAAGGTGAAGTTAATTAAGTAAGTTGACTTTGATTTATCAGTAACTGCCGAAATTGTTTTAAGGGCATTGCTAAACTCAATGGTTTTTAAAGGAATTGATAGTTTAGTTTCAAATTGAGTAGCGCTGTTTAAATTACCGTATTTATCTGAAAGCACAGCGGTTTGGAAAAAGACATTTTTAATCACAAACAACACTTTTGAACAAAGTGGGTTAACAGAAATTTCTACATCGCCTTTAGTTTGTTCAAGAATTTTAAGTAGTTCTTTAATAGATTCAGCAGGTATAGTTAAATTCAGGTTTTTCTTTGAGTTAACTTCAAGTCGTTTTTGGGCAAGTCTGGCGTTGTCGCTACCAGTTAGTGTTAATCTGCGTTCACTAAACGCAAAGTTCACACCAGTTAAACAAACTATTCTTGGTTTAGCGTCAGGATCTGCTGTGCAATAAACCACTTCTTTTAAAGAAATTGCTAAATCTTCACTAGAAATTACGATTGGTTTCTCATCTTCTTCAAAAATCAAGTGTTCCAGGTCGTAGTTTAAAGCATTTAGTCTAAACTCAGAAGTTCCCGCAATTATCAAAACTTGGTGTTCAGAAATTTGAAGGAACTGAACTTCGTCGTGTAAAGCAATACCCGGTGACTTAATAATGTTTAAAATTGTTTTGCCATCTAATATTGCATTGCCTTCTGTGAGTACTTGAATGTCGGTATCAACTATTGCCATAATCTCTAAGTTTTTGTGGTTTGCAAATATTTTAATTGAGTCTTTTTTAACCGAGAATTTAATACTTTCACTAAGTGGTCTAGGGCTTTTGTTTGGTAAGGCTTTAGCAACCAAGTTGATGTATTCTATTAAGGTTTCTGTTTTGATTTTAAAGTTCATAAAAATTCCTTTTTTTATTTAATTATTTAATTATTATTGTTAGGAAAAGTGGAAATGTGGATAACTTCAAAACCATCATTTCAATCACCTATAATATTATATTATAAGGGCGAAAAAAACGCAAATTTCGTCCAAATTAAACGTATTCTGTTGTCCACATTTTATCCACATTTTTGTTAAGTTTTCCACATTATCGTAAGTTAAAACTGCTATAAAAAAAGACGGTTCGCCCGTCTTTATAAAAGTAAAACTATTTTAAAATCCCGAGTTTCTTTTCAATGTCTTCAATGGCTTTTTTTAACTCAACTTGTTCGGATATTTCTTTTTGAATTTTTTCAACAGCAGAAATCACGGTAGTATGGTCTTTACGGTTGAAAAGTTTCGCGATTTTTGTAAAAACCAAGTTATAGTGTTGGCGTATTAAATACATACAAATGTGTCTAGCGGTGACTATTTTGTAACTTTTCTTCAGCGAAAGGATGTCAAAAGGCTGGAGTTCATAGTATTTAGCAACTACCGAAATTATGTTGTTAACTTCTTTTTCAACTGAAGCCTTTGGCACAAAAGTCTCGGTTTGTGCGTTGATAAGCACACGAATGGCTTCTTTGACATTTTCTAAGTTAATCGGAATGTTAGACATCGTGCAGTTCATGATAGAGGAATACAAAGCACCCTCTAAGTCTCGGACATTGGTTTTAATAACTTTAGCGATATACATTAAAATGTCTTCGCCAATTTGGCTTGCTGTTTCTGGTGCAAACATTTCACTAGCCTTCCTTTTTAAAATTGAGACGCGGTGTTCGTCGTTTGGAACTTCAATGCTGGCAGTCAAACCCCACGCAAAGCGAGAAACTAGACGAGAGTGGATGTTTTGCAGTTCACTGGTTTTACGGTCAGAGGCTAAAACTATTTGTTTATTTGAGTTATGCAGGTGTTCATATAGCTTAAAAAATTCATTTTGAGTCTTTTCAGCACCGCTAATCATTTGAATGTCGTCAATCAACAGACAGTCTAAAGATTTGAACTTCTTGTTAAACTGTTGCATGCGGTTAGTTTTATCAGTTCCGTAAAAAACGCTAGTAAATTCTTCAACAAAAGTACTTGCAGGAATATATAAAACCTTTAAATTTGGGTTGTTTTTTATCATTTCGTTGCCAATTGCGTGCATTAGGTGAGTTTTTCCAACCCCAACTGCCCCAGAAATATAGAAAGGATTGCCAGTTGAAGCAGGCTGCTCAGCAACAGAAATCGCACAGCGATAGGCAAAAGAGTTTGAAACACCGACTACAAAGTTTGAAAATGTGTATTTTGGATTTAATTTACTGTCAAAATAACTGTCAGTTTCAAAAGCAGCAGGGCTTTCTTTTTCTTTTTCGTATTCCAAGTCAGTTTCTGTAATAAATTTAAATGACAAAGGAGTTTCTTGAAACAGAGTAGCGGCGATTTCGTTAATTTTTTCGCTGTGGTATACAGAAAGTCTAGTTTTAACAAAATCGTTGTCAACCAAAATATAGACAATGTTGTTATCCACCCTATAAATGCTTGTTTTATTGCCAAAAAGCGAGTCGAAACTCTCTTCTTCAATTTCGTTTTTAAGTTGGCTGATAATGTCTGACCAAAGTTTTTTTACGTCGCTGTCCATAAGTTCTCCTTTTGTGTAAATATTTTATCAATATAATGTAAACAAAAACAATTTAGTTTATCCACATTTTCTGTGGATAACTTGGCAAACAGTTTGCAAATGTGGGTAAAATTGTGGACAACTTAGCCAAAAGAACCTTTAAATAGCCGATTTTCACGAACTTATCCACATCTCCACATTTTGTTTTCCACACCCACGTTGTCCACATTGTGGCTAAAATTAATTTTTGTGGATAAAAAACTGTTTGGTTAAACTCGCTAAAAATACACAAAAATTCTCAATTTATGCATTAAAAAAATTGCAAAAAATGCTGTGGTGTGTTAAACTTTTAAGAGCATTGTTTGAAAGGACCAATATGAAAAGAACATATCAACCAAGTAAAATTAAAAGAGCACGTACTCACGGTTTTATGGAAAGAATGAGCACTGCAAACGGCCGTAGAGTTCTACAAAGAAGACGTGCAAAAGGACGTTTAGTTTTAACAGTTAGTGACACTAAACACCAAAAATAATTTAAATAAATATTTGAACCCAACCACCAGATAAATATTTCTAAATTAAATATTTTAAGGTGGTTTTTTTATACACATTATGGAAAAAAAATGCAGAGTCAAAAAATACGCAGAGTTTGACCAAATATTTAAAACCGGAAAGAAAATTAGCACACCACATTTCAAAGTTGTGTTTAGACCAACAGATGAGCAACACTCCAGGTTTGGCATCTCAATTGGTAAAAAATTTGGCAACGCTGTTCAACGCAACAAAATTAAAAGACAAATCAGAAATATTTTGAGAAACTATAAACAATGCAAATTAAGTTTTTTAACAATAGTTGTAGTTAAACCTGTAGCAGCAACACTAACTTTTATAGAAATTAAAAAAGAACTAAGTAGTTCTTTAAATAAAATCTATAAAGTGGAGGAACAATGAATAAAATCAAAACCCTGCTTTTGTTTTTTATTTCAGCAGTTTTAGTTTTTACTCTAGCTTCATGTAATAAAAAACAAAAAATCATTGGGCTATACCATCAATTTGGTACCTACTCAGAGCGAGTGCAACTAAATTCAGGCAAAGAAATTTCTCTGCAAGGAAATGACTTTAGAGCGCTTGCTCCGCTTACTGAAAACTTACCTTCTCTTTCTGTATATCGTCTACTTGAAGACGGATCTGTTCAACAACTTGACCGTGGTAACTTCAAAGATGGATACAGACTAACTCTTGGCGAAAAAGTTGATGCAAACGGACTAATTGACGTTACTTTAACCGATGTACAAGACAAAAACATCACTCGCACTTTTAAAGTGGTTTACGACAAAGCACTTTTCAAGGCAAGTAAGACTAGTATGTATTTTCAAACTTATGAGCTAAACATTGGCAACGCTAAAAACCCAGTTTTGGCACCTTTTCCGTTTTTTAGGAGAATTGGTGAACGTGTTAATTTTTCTGACTTGGTTAAGTTTAGCAATATCTACCGCTTTAATTTAGACAAAGCACCAGAGCCTGAAGTTATTGAAAAATCGCTTTACAAAAAAAGTCTGTTAGCGCTTGAAGAAGGGCATGATAAAAAAATCCAGACCAAGGACTTAATTGCCAAAAAAGTAATAGACAGCAACTATGAACAGGCTAGATATTTAGTTAAAAATAAAGACAAAGAAGTAATTACTTACAGCTATCAAATTGACTTTAATTCAGCGCTTAATGAAAACTCTGAGTTTTTAGCAAAATACAATGACTTTAAACTAACCACTGATGTCTTTGTAAGTGGTGGTCAATATCCTTTACACAAACAAACTTTTGGTTGGTTTGACTACTTAACTACAGCCTGGATGGGTTGGCTACTTGGAAATACCTCGATTGCTGGTAAGTTTGCAGTTGGTATTATTTTCACAACCATTATCGTTCGTATCTTGGCCTGGCCAATTTATGCCCGCACTAATGTAATGTCTGCTAGAATGCAGAAAATGACCCCTGACTTAAATAAACTAGAGCGTAAATATCAGGGCAGAACAGATAAAGCCTCTATTCAACAAAAACAAATGGAGACGATGCGAATTTATCGTAAACACAAGGTAGGCTTCTCGTCTTTCTTGATTCCTTTCTTGCAAATGCCGATTTTTATTGGAGTTTACAACACCATTAACCGAGTTACTGTGGAAGGTGGATACTATGCATACCAAGTTTGGGACAAGTCTTTTATGGGTCTAAACTTAGGCGCTGGTAAAGACTTTTCTAACTATCTACTTGCTTTTATAGTATTTTGTACCATGGTTTTAATTCAGTTAATCAGTTCATATAAAACCGCAAAAATGCGCGAAAAAGACGCAAGAACAGTGGTAATTGACCCTAAAAAAGACCCTAAACGCAACCAACGCATGATGCTGATTTTCGGAATTATCATGGCAGGCGTGATGACTTGGTGGTCAATTAACGACCGAGGACTCGCGTTTTACTGGATAATTGGTAACTTATTTTCAATCGGTCAAACTACTTTTTATAAAATTGTTTCAATTAAAAAAGAAAACAAACCCCAAACAGAGGAGTTATTATAATTATGAATATTAAAGAACTTGACAACATTCAAGCAGAATCTCCAGAAGCAGCCATTCAAATTGCTGCCAAAGAACTGCTTTGCAACCCAAGCCAACTTAAAGCAATTTCAACTACTCCTGGAACTTTTAATGTTTTTGTCAAACAATCTCCCGCACTAATTGCCAAAGAGTACTTGGAAAACATCTTTAAAACCCTTGACATTGACCTTAAAATTGAGTTTAGAACTCTTGAACAAGGTAAACTAATTGTTTTTAATTTAGAGACTTCTGAAAACGCTTTTTTAATCGGAAACCGCGGAAACACGCTGCATTCGCTTGCTGTTTTGACAAAAATTGCGACAAAGCAGTTTTGCGAAGAGCAAACCGAGGTTGTTTTAGACATTTCTGGCTACCTTGCTAAACGCAAAACTATTTTGGAGATTTTAGCAACTAAAGAAGCCAAGAAAGTTTTGGCAAGCAAAGCGTCTGTGGAACTAAAAAACCTAAACTCATATGAACGCCATATAATTCACGAAAAACTAAGCGACTGGAAAAAAATTCAAACTCATTCACACGGTGAAGGCAAAGACCGAGTTTTGACAATCTCATTTGTTGAAAACAAGAAACCTACCGTAGATTCTGAAGAATAGTTTTTTTGAGTAATTTTTAAACACTTTTTAAACTATATAGATATCCTAAATTAAAAAAGGAGCTGAGATGTTAATAGATTCACAAATTTTAGCCACCAACTTTCAAGAATACGCTGGCAAAGAAGTTACTATAAACGGTTGGATTAAAACAAATCGCGATCAAAAAGAGTTTGGGTTTATCGCTTTAAACGATGGTCTTAGACTTGAAAACATCCAAGTTATTTACGAGACTAGTTTGAGTAATTTCGCAGATGTCGCTAAGTTAAACTCAGGTGCCTCTATTTCTGTGACTGGTGTGGTAGTTTTGACCCCAGACCGCGCACAAAGTTTTGAAATCAAAGCAAGTCAAGTTAAGATTATTAAAAACACAGACCCAGACTATCCAATTCAACCAAAAAGACATACTCGTGAGTTTTTGCGCGAACACCTTGAATTAAGACCCCGCACAAACTTATTTAACGCAGTTTTCAGAACTCGCTCAGTACTTGCGCATGCTATTCACACCTTCTTTCAAGAAAAAGGCTTTATTTATTTAAACTCACCAATCATAACTTCCAATGACGGAGAGGGTGCCGGTGAGATGTTTGTAGTCTCTACGCTAAAGCCTGGTCAAACTGACTACAGAAAAGATTTTTTTGAAAAAAAGGCAAACTTGACCGTAACTGGGCAACTACACGCCGAGGCTTACGCACAAGCCTTTCAAAGAGTCTATACTTTTGGCCCTACTTTTAGAGCAGAAAAATCAAACACCCCTAAACACGCGGCTGAGTTTTGGATGGTAGAGCCCGAAATTGCTTTCTTTGACCTTGAAAAAGATATGGCTTTAGCCGAGGAAATGGTTAAGTTTTTAGTAAATGAGGCGTTTATAAAACTACAACCCGAGCTTACTCTTTTTAATAAGTTTGTAGAACCCGGACTTATTGACAGGCTAACTGAAGTTAAAGACAAACCTTTTGCGAGAGTCACTCACGCCGAGGCGATAGATATTTTAAAGAAGGCTAAAGTTAAGTTCGAAAACGAACCAAAGCATGGTCAAGACATATTTACAGAACACGAAAAATACTTAACTGATGTTTATTTTAAATCACCTGTTTTTATCTACAACTGGCCAAAAGAAATCAAAGCCTTTTACATGAAACAAAACGACGACATGAAAACCGTGGCAGCCTGCGATTTGCTTGTTGCTAAGTCTGGTGAGTTAATTGGCGGGTCTCAAAGAGAAGATGACTACGATAAACTGCTTAGTCGTATGCAAGAACTTAAAATGGACATTGAACCGCTTAAATGGTATTTGGACTTAAGAAGACATGGTGGTACTCAGTCTGCAGGTTTTGGACTTGGATTTGAGCGACTTGTGATGTTTATAACTGGTATTGAGAACATCCGAGATGTTGTACCTTTCCCAAGAACATCTAAAAACCTAAACTACTAAAAAACAAAAAATAATTTTAAATGAACAACACCATTGAAATTGTTGACAAAAGGAGAAGAAGTCAATTTTTCAATGTAGCTGAGGCTACACTTTTGTTTATAGCAATCTCTTTGGTTGTTGTTTTTTTATTGCTCAAAAACTTGGGTAATAAAAACAATCCAACCTCAGGACTTTCAATTGAACAAAGTTATAAAAATGAAATTTTAACTAAAGTATATTTACCTAAACTATATCTTGGCAAAACTGTTAACTGGTCTGCAAATAACAAACTAATTGACTTAAAAACAGGTGAAGTTGACCAACCTTTTTTAGATACTAAAACTAAGTTACTTGCAGAAATTAGTGGATTTAAAAAAGAATTTATTTTGGAAATTAAAGGTTACAAAAACGCTTTGTTAGGCGAAAAAATAAAAATAATTAAAGCAATAGAAAATCTTAGATATTATAATTTTGACCCAAGTTTTTTAAATACTTTCTCTAAGTTTAAGCAAACTGAGTTTACAGAACAGGAGTATGAAAAAGAAGTTGAAAAACTGATTTACCAATTTTCCAAACAAGATTATTTAGGTAAAGTTATGGCTAATTTTAAAAACTTTGAAAACATAAAAATCTATCCAGAAAAGCCTAATTACATGGTTGGTGAGTTGATTTTTATTAAAACTAAATATATATCTATTAACCAACAAAAATACACAACCTTCATTTATTTTCCTTATATTTGTGAAGAAAACAACGTTAACAATGACATCCAACTTGGAAAATTAAATCCGAAAAACAAGGCAGAGATAAACTCTTTAATCGCCTCGTTAAAAGAAAACTTTAAGCCCCAGACTTATCTTGCGTACAGTCAATGTCAGGGTGTGTTGACAAACTCAGACAAGTCAATTGATGACTTTACACAAATTACCACAATTTATGACAACAAACTTTACCCTGCCGTTTGGGATGGTAAAGAACTTAATAAAGAACACGTTTGGCCAAACTCACGCCTAGGCTTGAAAAGGGTTCAACAAAGCGATCGTGATATTAGAACTGATCTGCACAACCTTAGACTTTCAACCGCTAAAGTCAATCAGTTTAGGTCAAATTATTTTTTTAGCGAGCACCAAGATTTATCAAATCCTTTTAGATATACTTTAAAAAACCAACAATTTTGGCCGTCTAAAGACTCAAGCGGAGAAGTTGCTCGTATCCTTTTTTACATGGCTTTAATTTACCCTGAACTTAGGCTAATTGATTTTGAAAACTTAAACTTCAGCCGAGTTTCAACTGTAATGGGTTCGCTTTCAGAAATTAAAAAATGGGGTGTAGAAACTCCCATTTCTGAATTTGAAAAAAGACGAAATAAAATAATTTTAAAATACCAGGGTAACTCAAATCCTTTCGTTGAGTTTCCAGGTTTATTTGAAGCGCTAAAAGAAAGCGATTATTTTAATAGTTATAATTATTATTTGCTACAACTAAAATATAGAAAAGCAACCTTATTGTGTGTCTTTTTAGGAAAGCAAAAAAACCAAAATTTTTAAGTCTTAGATTTGTTTTTTTAATTAATTTCATTCAGTAGGTATCCTTCATCGGCCACTTTTTTGATGAGCATCAAAATAAGTTCACCATATTCAGCCTTTGCTTTATTTTTAAATAGTTTTTCGTAGTTGATATTTTTACTTTTAACGTATTTCTCTGCTTCAAGATATCTTTTAACATCTGAAACAACTTCATTTCGGCAGTAATCTTTAATGTAAAAATATTTAGCAATATTTAAAGCAAGGTCTATAGTCTCTGTTTGAAAGCGAATCAAGTTTACGCGCATATCTTTTTCCAGATACTTGTTTTCAATAATCTTTTTAACAAACTTAATTTGATTTTTAACTTTGTTTGTATAGATGAAATAAGGGTTTTCTTGTTTTTCAAAGAAATTAAGAAAAACCAACATCTCGTCTACATTCAAGCAGTTAGTAAAACCATTTAGTAGATAGTCTGTAAACTTACGCTTAATAATTATATCAAACATCTTAGTTTCACGTAAATTATTGATAAAGTTACGAAAATATCCATTTAAAAAAACCTTAGTAAACTCGCTTGTTATGCGTTCAGGGTGGATTTCTTTAACTAAATAACTAAGGTTATTTAAACTTAGTTTTGTGTTAGTTTCTATTGAAAAACCTAGTTTTGTTTGAAAGTAAATCAAGCGAATTAGTCTAAGTGCATCTTCTTTAAAACGATTGTCGGGCGTTCCTATTGTCTTAATTTGTTTGTTTTTAATATCAGAAAGCCCGCCAACATAGTCTAAAACCATGTAGTTTTTATCCAAGATTAGCGCATTTATCGTAAAGTCTCTTCTAACTAAGTCTTCATTAATTTCTTTGGTAAAAACAATAGTTTCAGGATGCCTATTGTCTTGGTAGTTTTTTTCACTTCGGTAAGTCGTCACATCGTAAGCAACTCCGTCAATCAACACGCCAACTGTGCCGTATTTAATACCTTTGTCAAAAGTGTGTTTAAATACTTTTTTAATTTCTGTGGGTTCTGCACTTGTAGTGATGTCGATATCTGTACTTAAGTTTTTAAACCCACACACCAAATCACGAACAAATCCGCCTACAATATACACAGAATACCCTGCGTCTTCTAGTTTTCTTAAAATATAAAAAGCCCCCATAATTATGGGGTTTTTTAAGTCAATTTGCTTTTTTACGTTAATTTTGATTACTTTCTGCATTGCATCTTTTTTTGCAAAGACATTTGTTTTGCAAAAGTCCAACTTTGACAATAAAGATAAGCGCAAATATTGGGACAAAAAAACCAATTAAGAAACAAACAAAATCATACTTTTTAGTAATTTGGTTGTTTTTAATATAAGTTAGCACATAAAAAATTAAATAAGTAAACGCTGAAATTACTGCCACAATTAACATAATTGTCGCTGTTGTTAAAATCAAAGAAAGTTGAGCAGATGACTGAATTTCTGGTTTTAAGTCAGCAGCATTTGCCTTAATTAAGTTAAATGCACTTAGTAGCACCGCACTTGCGATAGCAGCAAGCGCTGTTGTAAGATATAAATAAAGAGCGGTTAGAGAAATTTGTTTTTCTTTCATTTATAAAACCTCTTTAGGTAATTTTAGCACAGTGCACACGGAGAGATTAGTGTATTTATTAAAAAACAACATAGAGTTAGTAACAGAAATTAAAAAATCAGTCTTTTACACACTAGTAATAAAGACGGAAACTGTCGCCGACTTTGAACATAAATTAACAGAAATAAAAAAGCAGTATCCTGGTGCTACTCACTATGTGTACGCATATAAAATTAAGCAAAACTTTAAATTTAGCGACGACAAAGAACCCGGAGGAAGCGCAGGTTTTCAGATTTACACAGCCATTAAAAATCTAAATATCACTGATTTTGCTGTAGTTATCATTCGTTTCTTTGGCGGAATTAAGTTAGGATTAACTGCTTTAACTAGAACCTACAGAAGTCTTACAGTTGAAGCCATTAAAAAAATTAAGAAAGTCAAAGAAGAGAATTACATACTTGCAACTTTTAGATTTAACTACAGCGCAAAAGAAAGAGTACTTAACCTTGTTTCTGCTTTAAAACAAATTGACAGTAAGTATTTATATAAAGACCAAATTTACGCAGAAATCAAACTAGAACCATCCGAAAGTTTAAGCACGTTTAAAGATTGTCCCGATATAGAAACTCTTGAAGTGAAAACGCTTACATTTTTGACTGATATTGATTGAATTTTTGAAATTGATAGTCTATACTAGTAAGTGAAGTTTTTTAAAAAAGGAGATAAAATGGGAATTTTTAAAAAAATCACTTTAGCACTTGTATTAGTATTATCAGCTGGATTTATGTTTGCGTGCAAAAACACACCAAAACCAAATCCTGCACCAAATCCACCAGCACCTGCTCCAGCACCACAACCAGAAGAAGATGGATTTCAAAAAATGAGCATCAAGGAAGCAGCAACTAAAGAAAAAGGTACAAAAATCCACGTTGTGGGTTATTATGTTAACGTTGGTGGCTACAACAAACTAATTGATGGCGAGGGCAACGCTTTAAACTTAACTTATGTCTATGCAAAAGGTGTTAAGACTGGCGATAAAGTAAGCATGAAAGCAGTGGTAAACGAAAGTCAATATGGCAAGGAAATCGCAAAGAAACCAGCACCTGTGTTTACAAAACTAAACGATACTTACTCAGCTGTAGATATTTCTCACCGTCCAGCAAGCGAAGTTAAAACACATGAAAACAAAATTGTTAAGTTTGATGCAGAAATCAAAAAATATACAGAAGAAATCAGAGAAAAAAATGGTAAACAATATGTTTATATAACTGTTAGAGTTTCAATCGCTGATACCGAGTATGAAATCAAATACGACGGAAGATCAGAACAAAAATCAAAAAATAAACCAATGCTTAAGAAAATTCAAGAACTTAAAGGTAAAGAAGGCACTACAAAATCTTTTGTAGGCTTATTTTTAGTAAGAGTCAAAGGCGAATTGAGATTTACTCCAACTACAAGTTTCGGTTTTTAATAAAAATAAAGAAAATGGGCCAACGCTGGCCCATTTTTAATTTGCCTAATGTAAGCGTTTACATTTTAAGGTTTTTGTAGTATAATTTTTTTGTATTTAAAAGACGTTTTGGTCTTTAGGAGAGTATATATGAAAGCACTTAAAACTAGTTTCTTTTTCATCTTAGCCACACTAATTTTTGGTTTTGCTTTTGCATGTAAAAAAGCAGATCCGCACAAAATTATCAAAGGCGTAGAGCTACAATTTGCTCAAGGTGAAACTAAGGACACTGTAAAGTCAGATTTTACAGTTCCAACCAAGATTGATAAATTTAAAATCAATTGGCAATCCTCAAACGACAAGGTTGTGCAAATTGATGAAGACGGAAAAGTTTTAGTTGCCCGTCAAGATAACGATGAAACTGTTAACTTAACTGCGCAAATTGAAGACGCGAAAAAAACTTTCACAATCACAGTTCTTAAAAAAGACGGAACTCAACCTACTCCAGACCCTGAAGGAAATAAAGTAGATAAAGCAGAGTTTGACATAACAATTGCAGACGGAGAAAGACTGGCTGCACTAGATTTCATCAACAAAGCACCTGAAATGGTAGAAAAAGACAAAGAATACGTTCGCACATCTACCGATAAAAATAAATTTGTTGCTCGTCTAAACGCATTAAAAGCAGCTGACTCTCAAAACCTATCTAAAAACGAACTTAAAGAATATAACATTTTTAAAAACCAAGTTACACAAAATTTAACAAAAATTGCTACAGGTACTCGCCAAGACGGATACATTAGTAATAGCCAGGCGCAAAAAGTTTTAGCATCAGCAAAAAGTTATCTCGCAATGACTTGGTCTGAAAAAGACGCAAGTGAGTTTGACGAAGGAACTAAATACATCAAAGCAACAGACGCTAAAAAACAAGAATTAGACACTCTTTACAAAACAGTTTCTAAATACACTTTTGACCGCGTACCCACAAACGAAGAAAAGGCAAAATACGAAGAGTTAAAAACTAAACTTGATGAAGTTAAAAAACTTGTAACTGAAGGAACTAAAAAACTAGAAGATGGTAAAAACATCACAGCAGATGTTAACGCTACTGTTCAAAAAGCCATTGAACTTACTCAGCTTGAATGGATTAACCGTATTCCAAGTGAAGTTAAAAAAGACAAACAATATGTTCACGCATCTCAAAAACAATTAAATGAACTTAAGGCTCAAATTGTAGATATTCAAGAAAAACTAAACGACCATAAATTTGACATGGCAAGCAAAGAACTGCAAGCTGAGTTTAACAGTTTTAAAGCGCTTGTTCAAAAATATCAAAATCTAGTTAAAACAGGTTTACAAGATTCGTTAAAAGATGAAGCCGAAAGAGTTTTAGATAAAGCAAAAGAAATCAAAGACCTGCCTTTTGAAAATAAAGAACCAGACCAAGTTTCTGGTAAATACATCAAAGCAGACCAAGAAAAAAGGACCGAGTTTAACGCCGCTTACAACCCTGTTTCAAAAGTTAAAGTAGAAAAATGGGAAGAAGGCTACACTAAACAACAAGCCGAACAACTTCAAATCCTTAAAAAACTTGTTGAAGAATTAGTTAAACTAATTACTGAAGGCACTAAACCAGAAGATCCAAGCAGCATGAAACTTACTAAACACTACAACTTTACAGAAAAATTTGTAAATGCAAAAGGTGGATATTCAGAAAAGAGTCAACTTGTTCCAAACAAAGTAACAGGTTCTGATGATACACTAAAAGTTAAAGGCGTTAATAAGTCAGGAAAAGTAGGCTTTACAATAAATAAAAACGATCCCGCTAAATTCAGCTATATTGAAATGGAATTAGGCAAGACTACAGCAAAATCAAAAATTGAGTTTTTAATGAGCAAATGGACTAATAAATCAGATATCAATAAATTTGAAAAATTAGAAATTCAATATAGAGTTAATGGCGAATGGAAAACTGCAAAAGAAATTACAGATATCAATGAATTTGATGGTAAACTTTGTTCAGTTGAAATTGACAAATCAGCAGATGCTCTTCGTTTAAGACTTTCAGCCTCAAGCGCTCCTAAAGACAACTCGCACCACCGTTTTGAACTTAAAGAAATAAAAATTTATTACTAGTTAAAATTTATTTTAAAAAATAACCCGATGCTAAAACATCGGGTTATACTTTCATATAAAACCCAAATATCTTACAAAGGAATAACTTATGTCTAAAAAACACACAATCTACGACATTGCCAAAAAAGCCAATGTATCTATTGCAACAGTTTCCAGAGTTTTAACGAAATCAAGTAAAGTTAGCGCCAAAACTCACGAAAAAGTTTGGAAGATTATCAAAGAAATGCAATATTTTCCAAACAGAGTAGCCGCTTCTTTGGCATCTCAAAACTCACGAAACATCGCACTAATCTTATCAGAAGTTTCCAGACCTTCTATCTCTAGGTTAATTTCTGGGATATTAGATGCTGCCGCTAACCAAAAATACACAATCCGTATTTTTTCATATAAGTCTAAAAACAACTACGAAGCCTTTATTTTATCTGTACTGGCTGAAAAAATAGACGGAATTATCTTTTTAGATGAACACATCACAAACGAACAAATTGAAGCATTTACCAAGCCCTTGCTAAACGTAAATTTTCCTTTTACCTTTATCAACACAGCAGTTAAGCTGCCAGGCGTAACTTTTACAGCCCTAGACTTTAAAAAAGCAGTTGCGTCAGCAACTAGACACTTAATTGATAAAGACACGAAAAGAATTTTATTTTTAACTTCTAAAATAACTTACTTTTCTAATTTAGAAAAGGAAAGTGGATATATAGAAACAATCAACGAAAGTAACTTAAAACCCTATATTTTTAGAATGGATCCAGAAGACATTGAAGAACATGAGTTTTTGTCATTTTTTGAAGAAAACCAAATTGAAGCAATTGTGGCAACTAGAGATATCGCCGCGCTTAAAGCAATTAACCTACTTAGACAAAAAAACTTAAAATGCGGTGCTGACTATCGTGTTGTTTGCATGCAAAACACTAACTTTTGTAAACTGTTTACCCCCCAACTAACCTCAATTTCTTATTCTAATTACCGTTTAGGAGAACAGGCCTTAATTTACTTAACTCAGTTAATTGAAAATGTTAAAATAGATAAGACACAAACTTTCGTAGAATATGAATTGATTGAAAGAGAAAGTAGTAGGTAATTTATGAATTTACTTGAAGAACTTAAATGGAGGGGAATGGTTAAAGACTGCTCTTCTTTAGAACTTGCTGAAAAAAACTTAGTGCCAGGTGCTAAGTTCTACATCGGATTTGACCCAACTGGAAGTTCCTTAACTTGCGGCCACTTAGTCCAAATTATTCGTATTAAACTCCTTGAAGAAAGGGGCTTGATTCCGATTTGCTTAATTGGTGGGACAACTGGAGCAATTGGTGACCCTAAACCCAATGGTGAACGCCACATTCTTTCAAATGATGAAGTTAAAAAGAATGTAGACTCAATTGAAAAACAAGTTAAAAAGATCTTAAAGTCAGACAAGGTAATTTTTGTAAATAACTCAACCTGGCTGTCTAAACTTTCTATTATTGAATTTTTAAGGGATTTTGGTAAAAACTTCGGAATTAACTATATGCTGGAAAAAGATGTAATTAAAAGACGTTTGGAAACCGGAATTTCTTACACTGAGTTTTCGTATCTACTACTTCAGTCTATTGACTTTCACTATCTTTATAAAAACTACGACTGCAAGATTCAGTTCGGTGGCTCTGAGCAATGGGGGAATATCACCGCTGGGCTTGAACTGATACGCAAATTAGAAGGCGAAAACGATGCACTTGGACTTTCTTCACCACTACTTTTAAAAGCAGATGGTACTAAGTTTGGCAAATCTGAAAGCGGAGCGCTTTGGTTAGACGAAAACTTAACTTCACCATACACCCTGTATCAATACTTTTTAAATGTTGAAGATAAAATGATTGTTGAGTATTTAAAATTACTTACTCTACTTCCTGTGAAAGAAATTGAGGAACTCGCACTTTCTGTTGAGAAGGAGCCTGAAAAAAGACTTGCACAAACTAAACTAGCTGAGTTTGTTTGTGAGTTTGTACACGGAAAAGAAGCGCTTAATTCTGCTAAAAAAATTACAGATGCTTTATTTAAAGGAGCACTTGCAGATCTTGGCGAAAACGAATATAAAATGCTATACTCTGCGTTTGGCAAACAAAAGTTTGAAAAAGACGCATACATTTTAGATGTTTTAGTTTCACTTAACTTAGCTAAATCTAAACGTGAGGCTCGTGAGTTTATGCAAGCGGGCTCTATTTCTGTAAACTCAGAGAAAATCACAGACCTTGAACTTAGACTAAGCGATTTAAAACCGGCTTTTAAAAAATATTTTGTAATTAAACGTGGCAAAAAACAATTTAGCACTTTTGCAATTTAATTAACTTTTAATGTATAGAATTATTTACAACCCACTTTCTAAAAACTACAAAAAAGCCCATAAGTTTTATTTAGAAAATCAAGATAACGCAACTTTAAACTCAATACTCGCGCTTTCCGATATTGAAAAGTATTTTAAGTCTTTTTCCAAAAGAGACGTGATTTTGATATTTGGCGGAGATGGTACTTTAAATAAAATTGTAAACTCAGTTAACCTAACCCAGGTTAAAGCCACAGTGTTAGTTGCACGCGGCGGAACCGGCAATGACTTTCTGCGTGGCTTTAAAGATAAAACTAAAGCAGTTGATTTTAAGGCAAACTTAAAGTATTTTGGGCAGGCTAATATTGGCGATGAAACCTTCTTATTTTTAAACGGTGTTGGAATTGGTATAGACGGAGAAATTTGCAGACGTCTAGATAACATGCGAGCATACAAAATCAAAAGCACTTTTGCTAAAGTCACTATCGCTACTTTTTTTAGATATAAACCGTTTTCTGTAAAAGTATTGGTTGATGGTGCGCCTAGCGAACACAAAAACTGTTTTTTGGCTTCCGTCATGCACGGCCCTTATTTTGGAGGTGGCATGAAAATTGCACCAATGGCTAAAAGAGAAGATTTTCTTTATTTGATTTTAGTAGCAATTCGCTCAAGATTACTTTTACTTTTACTGTTTCCGTTTATTTATTTGGGTTGGCACACAGTCTTTAAAAGATTTGTTAAAATTTTTAAAGGCAAAGAAATCACAATAGAAACTGAAAACATCAAGACCGCACAAATTGATGGAGAAGTTATTAGAGGGGTTTCTAAAATAGAGACAAAAGTTGTCAAAGGATATTCATATGGACAAAAATAGAAAAATTATTTTAACAGCAATTAAACCAACCGGAAGCCTAACTCTTGGCAATTATTTAGGCGCGCTTAAAAACCTAAAAGCGGTTGTTCAGGCGAATCCAGACTCAGAACTTTTGATTTTTATTGCTGATCTACACGCCACAACTTTGCCGATTGACCCAAAAGAACTAAGAGAAAATATTTTAAGAATCGCAGCCTGCTATTCAGCGCTAGGCTTTGACAAAAACCACACTCATATTTTTGTGCAATCTGAAATTAATGAACACGCAGCGCTTGGGTTTTTAATGGAATCTACTGCTTATTTCGGCGAGCTTAGTAGAATGATTCAATTTAAAGAAAAGGCTGCTAACTCTAAAAATATTAGAAGTTCATTGTTTACCTATCCCGCTCTAATGGCAGCAGATATCTTGCTTTACAACGCAGACCTTGTGCCAATTGGTGAAGACCAGAAACAACATATGGAGTTAACCGAAACTTTAGCAAAGCGTTTTAATAAAATGTATGGCGAAACCTTTAAAATACCTAAATATGAAATAAATAAACACACACGCCGTATAATGTCCTTACAAGACCCTTTCACAAAAATGTCTAAGAGTTCTGAAAACCCAAAATCTTATATTTTACTTTCAGATTCTAAAGATTCCATACTTAAAAAAATCAAATCTGCCGTTACAGATTCAGAAGCAAAAATTTATTTTGATATAGATAAGAAACCCGCAATTTCTAATTTAATCAATATATATGCAGCTCTGACTAATTTATCTATTAAAGACATTGAAACTAAATATAAAGACGCAAAAACTTACGCAAAATTCAAACTAGATCTTGCTGAACTTTTAATTCATGAAATCGTTCCGTTAGGCGAAAATATAGAAAAACTTGTTAACTCAAAAGAGTTGATTGAAACTCTGGTAAGTGGCAAAAAATTTGCTGAAAAACTAGCAAAAGAAAACTACGCAAAAGCTAAAAAAGCAGTTGGTTTAGGATATAAATAAATAATAAAAGCCACTCTATAAAGTTGAGTGGCTTTTAGCTATACTATTTAAGTTTTGTAAGGTCTACGATATTTATACCCATTTCTATTAGTATGTCATTTATTATTTGTTTTGGTAATTTTTCTTTATAATTATCAAAAAGCAAAAAAAAGATCGTTATAAAAGTTATCAAAGTATTCTTTAGGTAATAAAAACTTCATATAAACGATAGCCGCGATTAATTTGTAGTTGTTTAAATATTTAAATTTTAAAAATTTCTCCAGCTTAATCACTTTTGTATTTGAGAATTTAATGTTATATAACCTTTCATCGTGAGCACACACATTTCTTATTATGTTGAAAATTTTTATCCCTGAAACTAAAATTGTATCTTCCATCTTAAACTTGGCGATTGGTTGGTAATTTTTATTGTAATTTTGAGAGAATCTACGGCAAATTATTTCTTTATCTTTCGGCTTTAATATTTTATAAAGATGAGAAACATTACCTAAAGTTAAATAATTTACAAACACCCATAAAGGGACATATCTATGTTCGTTCATGTAATGTTTTACTGGTCCGTCTATTTCCATTTTATCTTTTAAGGTTTTTGCGAGCGATACAAAAACATTTAAAACTTCTTTTTTATCATCGTAAAAGTTTTCTCTATCAAGATAGGAATCTCTTTCTGGGTATTTTTTTGAAAACTCATAAGACAATATTGTTTTGAAGTGATTTTCAAAAACAAGCAAATATTTTAAGAAAATTGACCTTAATTCTCTATCAAATAAGAAAATACATTTTAGATGCTCAAAATTAGTACCTTCTGCAAATTCTTCAGTATTTTTTACTTTTTTTAATTTGTCTTTTACCAGAAACAAATCTTTGTATCCGTTAATTATGTTGTAATAATTTTCTCTTGACAAAAATTCCATTACTTCATCATCTGAATTAACAACAATATTTTTCTTTTTAAGCATTTCAAGTTGTTCTTCCAATGTTTTAAAACTTTTCATATTAAATAAAAATGGTCAGTGCGCCGTACGCTTCTGACCTGATCCTTAACTTAATTATATGTATTCCAATTTTAAAATCAAATAATATGATTAAAAAAATAAAAATTATTAAAATTCATTTTTAATAATTCGAGTAAGTTCATTGTATGCTTCTTCTGGTCTAATTTTTTTAAACACTTTACCTTTCTTAAAAATTAAAATACTATCTTTGTTTCCGCATATCCCGATGTCTGAATCTCTAGCTTCTCCAGGACCATTTACAGTACAGCCCATAACAGCAACTTTTATTTTTTTATTTAATGTGTCGCAAAAACTTTCAACTCTTTTGGCAATTTCTTCCATATCATATTCTAAACGACCACATGTTGGGCAACTAACAAAGTCTACACCATCTTTTTTAATTCCTAAACACTTTAGAATTTCTTTTGCAACTTTAATTTCTAAAACTGGATTTTCGGTCAAAGACACTCTAATGGTATTGCCAATACCTTTAAGTAAAAGCACAGAAAGTGCTGAACTGCTTTTAACTGTGCCGCCGATTAGTGTGCCTGCTTCGGTAACTCCGATATGCAGTGGATATTTAAAAGTTTTTGCAGCTAGTTCGTAACACTCAATAGTAGTTAAAACAGAAGTAGCCTTTAAAGATAGGCAAATATCGGTAAAACCAAATTCTTCAAGCATTTTTACTTCTTTTTTCATTACTTTAATAAAGTTTTCAGCAGTTGCAGGTAAAGCATTTGGCAAAGAACCTGAGTTTAGACCAATTCTAATGCCGATTCTTTTTGCTTTGCAAGCATCCACAATTTGCTTGATGTGGTTTTTATTTACAATGTTTCCAGGATTAATTCTGATTTTATCAACACCATTTTCAATTGCAATTAAAGCCAGACGATAGTCAAAATGAATATCTGCAACTAATGGAATATTGATTTGTTTCTTAATTTCTTTAATAGATTTTGCGTCTGTCTCGTCTAAAACTGCTACTCTAATGATTTGACAACCCACCTGTTCTAATTCTTTTATCTGTTTAACTGTGTTTTCCACATCTTTAGTTTTGGTAGTAGTCATGGATTGAATGTAGACATTGTTATTTCCGCCCATTAGTAAACTACCACACTTAAACTGAGTAGTTTTGTTTCTTTTTGTTATCATTTATTTTCTTTATGCAAAGTATGAGAGTTGCATTTAGGGCAGTATTTTTTGATTTCAATTCTTTTATTGCCAACTGCAACTTGATAGTTTCTCTGAAGGCATTGACTGCACATTAGATTTGTTTTTTTCATTCATTACCTCGCAAGTTTATTTACATAAAGAGGATACCACGCTAACATTAAATTAAAAAGATTTTTGCATTAAGATTGATATATAGTATCGCTATTGACCAAAATAAGATTGTATCGTATTTTGGTCAATATCTATAAAATTTATAGAATACTATTTTGATTGTATTATTGTTTAACTAGGCTGTTTTGTAAAATAAAAAGGCGATCAAAAACTAATCACCTATTATTTTTTAAAAAGAACTCTATTTCTTCTGCTAATTTTATTTTTTTAAGAATGGTATTTTTGCATATCGAAACAGAAATAACTGTTTCGTCTAAAAATGTAATTTCACTTTCTTTCACACAATCTTTTATTTCTTTGATTGCTTTGATATTGATCAACTGACATTCATATTTATTGATTTGATTTGTTTGAATAAAGCAAGTTTTTGAATTCAAATAAACAGGTGTTAGTCTACTAAGTTTAAACTTTTTTTCAACTGCATTTTTATATCCTGAGTAATTTGTTAAATTATTTTGAAGTAGATTATCTATAAACTTTTTATTTGTGATAAAAAGCTGTTCATGAGTTTGGCCTAGTTTATATACATAAAGCGAATTTTTAACATTTTTAGTATATTTATACATTAACCAATAGAACCCTTCATTTCTAGCTTAATTAGCTTGTTTAACTCTACGCTGTACTCCATCGGCAATTCTTTGGAAAATGGGTCAATAAAGCCCATAATGATAAGTTCTGTGGCTTTCTTTTCGTCAATTCCACGAGACATTAAATAAAACAATTGTTCTTCGCTAATTTTAGAAACCTTTGCTTCGTGTTCTAAAAAAGAGTCTGAGTTATTAACGATATTAATCGGAGTAGTGTCTGATTTTGAAACTTCGTCCATCAATATAGTGTCGCATTCAATGTGTGAAAAAGCAGAGTGTGCTTTTTTAGAAAAGTAAACTTTACCTCGGTAATCAACAATGCCGCCGTTTTTCGCGACACTCTTAGAAACTATAGTTGATGAAGTGTTTGGTGCTAAGTGTATCATTTTTGCGCCAGTGTCTTGATCTTGACCTTCACTGGCAATAGCGATAGACAAAGCCTTTCCTTTAGCGTAAGGTCCGGCTAGAATAGTTGATGGATATTTCATGTTGATACGTGAACCCATATTGCCATCAATCCACTCCATTTCACCAAAACTCTCAACATGCGCTCTTTGGGTAACTAAGTTTAAGATGTTTTTAGACCAGTTTTGAATTGTTGTGTATCTGCATTTTGCATTCGGTTTTACAAAAATTTCAACAACCGCTGCATGTAGCGAATCTTTTGAGTAAAGTGGCGCCGTGCAACCTTCAACATAGTTTAAGTAGCTATAGTCTTCACAAATTATTAAAGTACGTTCAAATTGTCCAAACCCGCTTTCATTCATTCTAAAATAAGACTGTAGCGGTTCCTTGATTTCTACGTTTTTCGGAACATAAATAAAAGAACCCCCACTCCAAACCGCTGTGTTTAAAGCAGCATATTTGTTGTCGTCATATTTAATAATTTTGCCAAAATACTCTTTAAAGATTTCTGGAAACAACCGCAGACCTGTATCTGTATCTAAATAAATCACGCCTTTTGCTTCAAGTTCTTTTTTAATTTTAAGATAAACAGCTTCTGACTCAAATTGAGTAGTGACCCCTGCTAAATAACTACGCTCAGCTTCAGGTATACCAATTTTTTCAAACACAGTTTTAATTTCAAGTGGAACTTCATCCCAAGAATTGGTTAACTTACTTGATTTAATGTAGTATTTAAAATCTTGAAAATCAATAAAATTTAAGTCAGGACCCCACTTAGGATTGGTTAGTTCTAAAAACTTTTCAAAGGCTTTCAGTCTAAGTTCAAGCATCCATTCAGGTTCATTTTTAGATTCAGATATTTTTTTGATTATCTCTTTGTTAAGCCCTTTTCCAAGATTGATTTCGGGTTTTGTCTCTATATGAAAACCAAGTTCATAGTCTTGATTTATTGCAGTATTCTTTAAGTTATCAAGAACTTCTTTATTTTTAATTTCTCTTTTTTTCATAAAGTATTTAAGATTTCTTCAAGGGCTTTCCAAGCAAGTGTTGCACATCTAACTCTTGCAGGAAACGCTTTAACTCCAGAAAAAGCAATTAGTTCGCTGTTTGCAAAATCCGTAGAAATTTCTTCTCCTTTAATGATTTTAAAATAAGTAGAAATTATTTCTTTAGCATCTTTGATTTCAGTATTCTCAATAGTTTTGCAAAGTACAGATGCCGCAGCACAAGAAATTGAGCAACCTTTTGAAAGATGTCTAACCGAAGATATTTTGTTGTCATTTATCATAACTTCAATTTCTGCAACATCACCACAACTTGAGTTTACTAATTTTAAGTATTTGGCATCTGGGTTTTTTTTAAGACCTTTATTGTAAGGATTGCTTGAGTGAAACATTATAACTTCTCTGTATAAATTATTTAGTTGGACGCTCATTTTATACTCCTTGGAAAAATTCAATTAGTTTCTTAGTGACAGAAATAAATTTACGCACATCTTTTTTATTATTATAAATCCCAAAAGACACCCTAAGGGCACTTTCTACATCTAAATTTGTAAATGCTAAACCTGAGCAATGTTGTCCTGCTCTTAGACAAATTTTTTCCTGATCGTAAAAAGTTAAAGCATCGTGGGGATGCACGCCTTTGATATTAAAAGAAATAATTCCACTTTCAGGCACTTTGGTGTACAATTTAACTTCATCAATTTTACTAAGTTCACTGTAAGTAAGGACTGTGAGTTCTTTTTCGTGCTTTTCTACATTTTGCATACCGATTTCCATTAAAAACTTTAAACTTTCTTTAAAAGAAATCGCTTGACTAATTGCTGGGGTTCCTGTTTCTAAATTAGCAGGTGCAGGATTGTAAATGATTTCATTCTCATCAATACTTTCCACCATTTGTCCACCATACTCAAATGCAATTAGTTTTTTTAAGCTATGTAATTTACCAGTAAGTATACCAAGACCATTTGGACCATATGTTTTGTGGGCTGAAAACACCAAAAAATCACAATTTAGTGCTTGTAAATCTATCTTAATTCTACTGGCAGCCTGTGCAGCGTCAACAATTAAAATAATACCTTTTTCACTACAAATCTTTCCAATTTCTTTAATTGGTGTGATATAACCAAAAACATTTGAAATATAGGTAAGCGAAACTACTTTGGTTTTTTCAGTTAGCGCTTTTTTAAAGTTTTCAACTGTAATTTGTTTATTTTCGTTTAGTTCTATGTATTTAATTTTAAAACCGACTTTTTTACTTTGTTCAAAAAACGGCAAAAAATTAGCATTGTGTTCTAAAGTAGATGTTAGAAACTCATCATTTTTTTTAATAAAGTTAGCAACAGAGTTTGCAATTAAATTAAGGCCATTAGTGCTACCTTTTGTGTAGATGATTTCTTTATCTGAGCAATTTAAAAATTCAGCAACCGTTTTTTTGCTTTCAAGATAAAGTTCAGTTGCTAAAAAACCATGTAAGTATGCACCTCTAAAAACACTAGTACCATTCTTTTTTAAAAAGTCAGTTTCTGTCTTAATCTGTTTGTTTAGTTTAAGGGCAGTCGCCGCACTATCAAGATAAACATAACCAGGGTTATTTTTAAAAAACGGAAAATATTTTCTTACTGACTTCATAGTTTTACACTCAATTCATTTAGGTAATTTTCTTGCAATTTCTCATCTGGTATAATCTTGAAAAAAGGCTCAACAAACCCGTTTAAGATAATTCTTTCAGCAGTGTTTTTATCAATACCTCTTGAATTTAAATAAAACAAAGTATCGGCGTTAATGTTGCCACTGGCAGCAGAATGTCCCGCTTCTACATCAAACTCTTTTATTTCAAGAATCGGATTTAATTCCATTTTTGCGCTGTCTTTAATGAAACCTTTTAGTTTTTCAAAGTGTTTTGATTTAGCCATTTTATTTTCAATCTGTCCGATGTAGTTTAGTCTAATATACGATTCTTGTGTTGCAACTGCTAAACCAGATGTGTAGATCTCTGAGTTTTTTGCACAGTTAGTCGCAGTTAAATCAACATCAACAGATTGAGTTTTATTTGTTACAGTTAACAAATTAAACTGTAGTTTTGATTTAATACCTAAAGTATTTAGATTGATTTTTGTTTTTAGGTTATCTGAAATTATAAACAAATGAATTAAAATATCTGCTTTTTCAGCTAAATTTACAATAAAATCTAGAGTTCCTGTGCTTTTCAATTCAATAAAAACTGTTCCGGTTAAGTTAGCACCAAACTCAAGTTCAACAAAAGAAGCATCTTTAATTTCAAGATGCTTAAATTCAAAGGGACTGCTGAAAACAGTTTTAACTTTTTTTAAATTATTTATGCTCTGCATTTAACCAGGCGTATCCTTCTTTGTTAATTTTTTCAATTAAGGTAGCATCACCTGTTTTAACAATTTTGCCATTAAGTAAAACGTGAACAAAGTCAGGTTTGATGTGCTTCAAAATACGCTCATAATGAGTAACGATAATTACGCCTAAATTGTTAGTTTTAACTTCTTCTAAAACAGCCTTACCGACACATTCTAAAGCATCTACATCAAGTCCAGAATCTATCTCGTCAAGTAGTGCAAATTTAGGTTTTAAGACTTTTAGTTGAATAATTTCGTTACGTTTTTTCTCACCACCTGAAAATCCAACATTGGCTTCTCTGAACACAAACTCTTTGCTAAGTCCAAGTTCTTGTGTGGCTTTTTCAACTTCGTTAATAAAGTCAAATAGTTTAAAGTTATTTTGGGTTTTTTGTAGAACAACTTCTCTTAAAATATCTACATTTTTAACACCAGGTATTTCGGTAGGAGTTTGAAACGCCAAAAAAAGCCCAGAGCGACTACGCTCGTCTGTGGGCATTTCAAGTATGTTTTGTTGATTCAAATATACTTCCCCGCTTTCAACTGTATACAAGGGATGTCCCATTAAGGAAGTCAAAAGCGTAGATTTTCCAGTCCCGTTTGGTCCCATAATTACGTGCACTTCTCCACTTTTAACTTCTAGAGAAATGTTTTTAAGAATATGTTTACCTTCAATTGAAACCGAATAATTTTTTATCTTAAGTGTGTTCATTTCATAACCTCACGATTTTTTGTTTCAAGATTCTTGTGCCTGAATTTTTAATTCCTTGGCGAACTCTAGCCAGCAAATTATAAACTCTTTTAATTAAAAAACCCGTTTGTTTGGCGATTTCGCTTGGTTTAAGACCTTTTAAAGTAAGTGAGTAAACAAGCGCTAAATCTTTATTTTTAAACTGAATTTCGGCAACTTCTGGTTTTTCTTTTTCGTATGAATACTGTTCCATGTTGTCGCTTACCAAAAGCACATTATCAATTATTTCATGGTCCATATTGGTAATATGCTGTGCTTTTTTGTAGGCACTTTTAAGTTCTCTTGAAAGTCGTCTTAAGTAAATTAGTTCAAAAAAACGCATAAAAGTTTTGTTAAAAAGTTCTGAGTAACTTTCAATGGCAGTTTTAAGTGAAACTAAACCGAGATGCACAAGGTCCTCTAAAGATAGACTATAGATGCGTTTGCTTAAGGCTACTTTGTAAATAAAGGCTTTGTATTTGTCAAAAATGATTTTTAAACTGGTTTGGTCATAATGACACTGAACTAAATAAATAAGTTCATAGTCATTATAGTTAATCATTTTAATCCTTTCTAGTCATTTCGTTCATCACTATCGCACCAGCAACAGATACGTTAAGTGAGTTGATTTTGCCAATCATTGGAATGGTCACAGAATCATCAGAAAGCGAAATTAAATTTTTTCTGACGCCTAGCCCTTCATTTCCAAGAATTACTGCAATTTTGTCTTCTGCTTTTAAGCAAGCAACAGACTTATTTGTATTTAAAGTAGTAGCAAAGACTTTAAAATTATTTTCTTTTAGAGTTTCAATGGCTTTTGAAATACTTTTTACCATTGCAATTTGCACTTTAATCGCGGCACCAGCAGATACTTTTAAAACTGTTGGTGTTACTTTAACTTGTTCTCTACTAGAAATTATAATTGCGTCAATCCCGAAAGCCTCAGCGCTTCTAAGTAAAGCGCCGAGGTTATGCGGATCTTGAATTGAATCTAAGATAATTATTTTTTTAATGTCTTTTTTAAGTAGTTCTGCTAACTCAAAATATTTAAAGTCGCTAGCATTGACAGCAATTCCTTGGTGATCTTTGGTGTTAGTTAATTTAAATAAGCGTTCTTTTGTAACGCTTTCAATTTTGGAGTTATGTTGATTTAAAAATTCCAAAAACTTTTGGTCTGCAAACTTTTCATCTAAATAAACGTTGAAAATTGGAAAGCGATTTAAAATCATTTCTTTAACAACGTTTTTGCCAAAGTAAATCATTTTATGCTGTCTTCCGGTAAGTTATTGGAATCTCTAAAGAAAACAACTGCGTTATGTATTCCTTTTTTAGTCCAAGCAACAATGTTGGTAAATAGGTACATTAGCGGCCAACCTGCCTGCAGAAGTATAACTAGTAGTAACAACTCTTGTACATTTAATGCGTTTCCTGTGTAGTAGCCAACTTTAAAGATTGGAGCAATTGCAAAGAATTCAGACATAAATGTGACAAGCACGATGAAAATAGAAATCATAGTAGTTGCAAGCATTCCGCGTTTGAAGTTCATTGGTAGACAAATTTTGTGCAGAGTAATTAAACAAATTGTAGTTGCGCTGTAAACGATTAAGGTTGGAATGACTCTTTCATGGCCTTGCGCGGTTAAATTTAGAGTTTTGCTTAAACTATAAATCAATACACATTCTAGAATTATCGTCAAAGCACTAGGCATGGATTTTTTAATAATACTCCACAAGAAGTTGTCTTTTTTAATTTCGCTGTTGTTGTATTCAAGTGCCAAGAAAAACGAAGGAATACCTATTGCTAAACTTTCAATTGGAACTAGTTGAATAGGTTCCAGTGGATATGCTCCTCTTTTAACAGCCGCTAAGTAAATTGCAATCAAAGAAAGCACGACAGAGAAAATTGTTTTAGTTATAAACAAAGTAGTTACTTTTTCAATGTTGTTAATAACTCTACGGCCTTCTGCAACAATTTTTGGCATTGACGAGAAGTTTGAGTCCATCAAAACAACTTCAGCGACGTTTCTGGCAGCCTCAGAACCTTCGGCCATCGCAATAGAAGTGTCGGCTTCGCGTAGTGCCAAGATGTCGTTGACACCGTCTCCGGTCATCGCAACTGTTTTGCCTTTTTTCTTAAGAGCTTGAACGAGCAGACGTTTTTGAGTTGGGTTAACTCGGCCAAAAATAGTGTATTCCGTACAAATATTTTCGATTTCTTCGTCTTTGACGTTTTCAAGTGATATGTATTTGTTGTAGTTTTCAATTTCAACACGCTCAGCGATTCTGGAAACTGTTAGAGGGTTGTCACCAGAAATTACTTTAATGTCAACACCCATAGTTTTAAAAAACTTAATGGTGTCAAGTGCGTCTGTTCTAATTGTGTCTTCAATTACGATTAAAGAAAGTGGAGTCACGTCTTGTGGGATTTTGTCACCAAGTGGAACCTTGGTGTAGCCAAACACGAGCACTCGGAAACCTTCAAGGATATATCTTTCTACGCTGTCGTTAATTTGTTTAAACTTAGATTTGATGATGTATTCAGGTGCACCTAAATAAAAGGTACCGACTTGTTCAAACTCAATCGCTGAGTATTTACGACTACTTGAAAAAGGAATGTAGGCATTGTGTTTTAATGCAAAGTTATTGCCAAAACGTTCAATTAGGGCGGAGTTTGTGGGGTTATCTGAGTTGTCAATATTTAAAAAAGCCTGAAGTAGTTGCTCATTTGAATACATAGACTCAGTTTGATTGAAGTCCATTGACATTTTTACAGACATTGAGCCATCGGTAATAGTTCCAGTTTTGTCTAAACAAAGCACGTTAATGCGAGCCAGAGTTTCAATACAGTATAGGTTATGTACCAAAGTGTTGTGTTTAGCAAGACGAAGAACACCTACAGACAAGGCAACAGAAGTTAGTAAGAACAAACCAGTTGGAACCATTCCGACCATCGCACCTGCTGTTTTTTCAACGGCACTTTTATAAACTGCTGAGTTGCTAAAGTCTAAATGATTTGTTGAAAAGTAAAATAAAGTAAAGCCGATTGGAATAATTAAGACAGTTAAGATAGTAATTAAGAGTTTAAGCGATTTAAGTAGTTCAGATTTGTTTTTCTTAACTTTTCTAACTTGACTAGTTAGTTTTTCAATATAGACATTTTTTCCAACCGCCACAACTTGGGCAACACCAGCTCCAGAAACTACAAAACTTCCGGCGTAAAGTGCTGCTTTTTTGTCTTTAACGATAGCATCAGATTCACCCGTTAATAGGGCTTCGTTAACTTCAAGACCACCGTCTGAAACAAGCACACAGTCACACGGAATTTGTCTACCTGGTTTTAAGATAATTAAATCGTCTAAAACAATTTCTTTTGATTTAATTTCTTTTTGACTACCTTCTCTTAAAACAGTAATTGTGGGTTGTTGTAAGATAGTTAATTTTTCAATAGTCAATTTTGCTTTAATTTCTTGAACAATTCCAATTATTATGTTAATGGTAGTAACTACTAAGAATACCAAGTTTTGTGGTTTTGCACCAACTGTAATTAACCAAACCGCAAGTGGATACATGATTAGGTTAAATAGCGTAAAGATGTTGGTAAAGAAAATCGCAAAATAACTCTTTGAGGTTTTAGTTTTGGAGTTGTTGGCCATGCCAAGAATTCGTCTATTTTCCGCTTCTTGGTCAGTTAAACCAGTTTCAACATCAGGGTTATAGCGAATGACTTTAATTTCTTTTTTGCGAGGTTTTTTTGCTTTCTTTTCTTTTGGTTTAATTTCTGCGTAGCGTTGTTTTAGTTCATCTGGAATTTCGTGTAGTTCAGCGCTTTCTTCAACTATAGTTACAGTTTTTTTAATTAAGCCTTTTTTACCTTGTTTTGCCTTACTTGATTTTTTTGATTTGTTGTCTAAAAGCACTTTTTCACTTTCTGTAATTTCGTTAGTAGCGCTTTCTTTTACGTCAAGAGTAGTTTCTTTTTTAATCTCAGTTTCTACTTGTGTATTTTCAACTTTTTTGTTTTTTTCCATAGTTTCCTCTCAGTTAGTTAAATTAGTTCTTTTTCAGTTAGACTCACTCTAAGTTCATCTGCTTTTTTAAAGTCTCTGTCTAAACGGGCTTGTTGCCAGGTTTTATATAATTCAAACTCTGAGTCTGTAAACTCAGGTAGTTTGATTTTAAAACCTAAAATTTCTAAAACTTTGTAAACAGAGTGAATTATTGCAGCGTTAGTTGAACTGGTTTCATTAATACTTAGTTTTTTTATGACTTGTTGTAAATCACTTAAAGCAAGTGGAGTTAAAAAGCCATCTTCCATACATTTTGCGAAGTTATCCAAAACTTCTTTGTCAAATTCCTTAAACTCAAAACCAGCAACGCGGTGATTAAAAGCAAGTATTCTTAATTTACGCTGTAGTTTAGTAAATACTGCTTGGTTTTCTTGAAGTAGTTCTCTTGAAAAGTTAATTGGGCTTTCAAAGTTATGAGAAAGTATTAAAAGTCTAAATCCGTTTGTTTGGCTATTTTCTATGATTTCGTTTACATTGATTACATTCCCAAGCGACTTAGACATTTTTTGATTGTCAACATTAACTCTACCGACATGCATATAATATTTACTTAGTTCATGTCCAGTTTCGCCAAGAAACTGAGCACGCTCGTTTTCGTGGTGTGGAAACTTCAAGTCAGAACCGCCACCGTGAATTAAAAGAGTATCTTGAAATAACTCTTTATTCATCACAGCACACTCTGTGTGCCAACCTGGTCTACCATCACTAAAAGGTGATTTGAATTTAACACCTTCTTCTGTTTTTTTCCAAAGTAAGAAGTCAAGCGGATCTTCTTTATCTTGGTTTACAGAAACTCTGGCACCCACTTCTAAGTCTCTGGTATTTTGATGAGAAATCGCACCGTAAGTTTTAATTGAGTTAACTCTGAAATAAACATTTCCATTTTTTTCGTAGGCTAGATTTTTAGAAATTAAAGATTGAATAAATTCAATTATGTGGTCAATGTATTTAGTGGCGTAAGGAATGGTATCTGGAAACTCGCAGTTCAAATCTGCTAGATTTTTTAAATACTCTTGGCTGTATCTGTGTGCAATTTCTCGTTCACTAACATTTTCTAAAATCGCCTTGTTAATGATTTTATCGTCAACATCGGTGATATTAGAAACATAAAAGACTTGATGTCCACGATATCTTAAATAACGAACAACTGCATCAAAAAAAATAACAGGACGAGCATTTCCAACATGAATGTATGAGTAAACTGTTGGGCCGCATACATAAATGCAGATTTTTTTGCCTGCTTCTGGATTAAAATTATCTATTTTTTTGGTTAAAAAATTATATAATTTCAAATATTTTCTCCGTCGCTCGTTATATACATTATATAACAAGAACTTAGAAATATTCGGCTTGGGGTAAGATTTTGGTTAGTTTATTGTTTAGTTTAATTAGTTTTAGAATTATGTTTCCGCCCTTGATATTTTTATAGTAATTACAAGCCAGCAAAATAAAGAAAGTTTTGTAAACTCCACTGAGTTCCGTGTCTAAAAATTCCAATAAATACTTAATAAAAATATCAGGTGCATCTTGATATAAAAGCAGTTTCTGAGCAAATTGCATCAGTTTAGAAATTAAAAAGTTATCGGGAATTTTATGTTTTAGAAATTCATTTATATTGTGAGATATAGCCTCAATCTTTCGTTCATGAATATAGTAGATAGTTTCAAAAAACAGCCTTACTAGTCTGTTTTCAAACTTTATATAACTTTTAAAAAACAAGTCTGGAATAAACACACTATGATAAATTTGTGCATACAAACCAAAGAAAGCACCAACTATTTTGTTGTTGCTAAATTTACATTTTAAAATGTTTTTAATATTGTTTTCAAAATTTGCTTTGTCTTGAAATTTTAGATTTTTAATTAGTCTAACTGAATCTAAAATCCCAGTTAAAATTGGTGAATTTAGTGCTGAAAAATAAACTTCTAAATCATCAATTTCGTTTGCGTGAATATGCTTTTTCTCACAAAACTTAGTCAAAACTTTCAAAAGCATAAACATTGCTTCAACTCGCTTGTCTTCTGCGGTTGCTACTCTATTTTCAAGAACTATTGAACAATCTTTAACGTTTCCAGAGATAAACATTGTCAGCGCCGAAATCAGTTGATAAACCTCGTAGTACTTTGGGGAAAAGTCAGGTTTAGTGTAGTCACCTTTGCTTAAAATCAAAAGCGCATCGGTCAAGTTTAAGTTACTCAAATAATAAAAACTGTTAAAAATAGTGTTGTTTAAAATGTCATGGTCTTTAGGGTCTGCTAAACTTTTTTCTAATTTTTTGACTTTAACTAAAGAATTGATTAACTCATCTATTTTGTCTTCAAACAGATTAAAGTTATAGATAGATATTTTGTCAGAGACAAACAGTGTCTCTATTTTTTTAATGCTTTTTTGAGTAAGTGATGACTTGTTTCTCTCATAGCAAGAAATTGTTGAAATCGGTAATTTAGTCAGTTCACTAAATTCACTCAAGGTTTTAGAACAAAGCATTCTGCAATAGTAAAGTTGTCTTTTGTAAAAGACGGCTTTTTCATTTTCTAATTTAGTCTTTAATTTTAGTTTTCTATTGTTTAAAAACATGTCTTTATTTTACTTTATTTAATTTAGTTAAAAAATTAGTTTTTCAAAAAAAATGCGCAAATTGCACATAAAAATTATAAAAAAGCATTAGTTTTTTGAAAATTACATTTTGTGTATTAGGATTGTTAAATAAAAATGTTTAGTTGTTAGACTGAGTGTTTACTCTTTGCAAGTTAAACAAATTTTAAAAATAATCATTTAAATACACTGCTTTAAATGTTATAATTGATTTGTTTAGAGAGGTTTTAACAAATGAACAAAAAAACAATTTTAGATGTTGATTTTCAAAACAAAAAAACAATTTTAAGAGTTGATTTCAACGTACCACTTAAAAATGGAGAAATCACTGATGATAACCGTATCGTTCAGGCACTTCCAACAATTTCTTATTTACTTGAACACGGTGCTAAGTTAATTTTACTTTCACACCTTGGGCGTGTTAAAGAAGAAAAAGATATGCAAGGCAAATCTTTAGAACCAGTTGCTCGTAGATTATCTGAATTACTTGGAAAACCTGTTAAGTTTGTCGCAGACTACCGTGGTAAGGCTGTAGAAGATGCAGTTAGCCAATTAAAGCCAGGCGAAGTTATCGTGCTTGAAAACACTCGTTTTGCAGATCTTGACAACAAAGCAGAGTCAAAAAACTCACCAGAACTTGGCAAATACTGGGCCGGACTTGGTGAAATTTTTGTAAATGATGCTTTTGGTGTGTGCCACCGAGCACAGGCTTCTAATGTAGGTATTGCAAACCACCTGCCTTGTGTTTGTGGGTTTTTGATGGAAAAAGAAATTAAGTATCTTTCTGCTGCAATTCAAAATCCAAAAAGACCACTTGTGGCAATCATTGGTGGTGCGAAAGTTTCTGACAAAATTGAAGTTATTAATAATTTGCTTAAGATTTGCGACTATGTATTGGTCGCTGGCGGTATGGTTTATACTTTCGCGAAGGCTCAAGGCGGAAAAATTGGCAAAAGCATTTGTGAACCTGACAAAACAGATTTAGCGCTGGATTTACTTAAACGTGGTCAAGGCAAACTTATCGTTGGTCGTGATGTTTATACAGGTAAAGAGTTTTCAAACGATACCGAAGTTAACCTACGTTCAGTTATGGATATTCCTGAAGACGAAGAAGGTTTAGACTGCGGTGTTGAAACCCTTAAACTATTTAAACAATATATAGATAAAGCAAACACTGTGATTTGGAACGGTCCACTTGGTGTTTTTGAACTTCCTGTGTTTTCTAATGGTACTTACAAAATCGCTGAGTATATCGCTGCCAGAGAAGGCGCGATGACAGTTGTTGGTGGTGGAGACTCTGCTGCTGCTATTGCCAAAGCAAACATGATTGAAAAATTCACACACGTTTCAACTGGTGGTGGGGCTTCACTTGAATTTTTTGAAGGTAAAACTCTGCCTGGAATTGAGTGCATTTTAGATAAGTAAAATCGTGATTAATTTAGGACAAAAAATTCATTATCTAAGAGTCAAGGCTAATTTAACTACTAAGGAACTGGCAAACGATATTGGAGTTACAAAAGGTTATATTTCCCAAATTGAAAATAACCGTACATCTCCATCACTTGAATCTTTAGAAAAAATTTTAGAAAGGCTAGGCACAAACTTTCAAGATTTTTTTGGAACTACTGAACAAACTAAAGAAGAAAGTTTAGTTGAAGTTTTTTCAACCGCAAAACTTGCAGAAAGCGAAGAAGTTGATGAGAACTTACTGTACGCTAAGTTTCCACTACTACCTACTAACTCTAGTTTCAAAGTAGAAATTATTGAAATTCAGCCAAACGGACAAACCGAAATTCAAAAACCACAGGTTGGCGAAACTTTCGGTTATGTCTTGGAAGGCAGAGTTGAAATTTTTCAAAACGAAGAAGTTACTTTAGTTGAACGTTTTGAAACTTTTTACTTTCCCAACATTAAAGAAAACTACTTGAGAAATAAATACTCAAGGCCATGCAAGGTTTTACTTGTTAAAACCCCAAGATAGAAAAGGACTTTTTAAAATGCGAAGAAAAATAATTGCTGGTAACTGGAAAATGTATAAAACCAGAGCAGAGGCACTTGAGTTTATTTACCAAGTTGCAGATAAATTACCTGAAAGAACTGAAGTTGAAACTGTGGTATTTGCCCCAAGTCTATATGCTCGCTGTTTAGTTAAAAGACAAGGTAATTTAAGAATTGGTGTGCAAAATATTCATCATTTAGATGAAGGCGCGTATACTGGTGAACTTTCTTTAAAAATGGTTGAACCACTTGGCTTTGAGTATGTTTTAATTGGCCACAGCGAACGCAGAGAGTATTTTAAAGAAAGTGACCTAGATGTTAATTTGAAGTTAAAAAAAGTACTGACAAGTAATTTAACTCCTGTTGTTTGTGTTGGTGAAAACCTTTTAGTAAGGCAAAAAAACGAAGTTTATGACTTTTTAGCAAATCAAATTAAATCAGCATTTTCAGAAGTTAGTGCAAATGATGCAAAAAGGGTGGTTATCGCGTATGAGCCTATTTGGGCAATTGGAACTGGCGAAACTGCTACTTCTGAAGTTGCAAATCAAACAATTAAGGGAATTCGCGAAGTTATTGAAAAACTCTACGGCAAAGAAGTGGCTGCTGAGATCAGAATTCTTTACGGTGGTTCTGTTAAACCAGAAAATATTAAAGACATTCTTTTAACTTCTGACATTGATGGTGCTTTAATTGGTGGAGCATCACTTGACGCAAGTAAATTTCTAAAAATGGTTGATGCTGCAAGGTAGCAAACGCAAAAGAAATCACAAAAGAAATTATCATTTAGACACTTATTAAAAAATTCAAATCATACAAATAATCACACTATCTAAAAATTTCTTAATAGTTATATAATCGCTTTGTTAAAACAAAATACAAAACTTTTATTTAACGCATCATCATTTAAAAACAAAATAAAACATTCATTATTATCTATCCAAAAGCATCAATAATTTTTTGATTCGCAAAAGAAATCACAAAATAAAACATTAAAAAAAGCCTAACAAATGTTAGGCTTTTTTGATTTTGAATTCTTAACTAAGCAATAATTTTAGTTACAGAACCCGCACCAACTGTGTGTCCACCTTCGCGTATTGAGAACTTAGTTCCTTGTTCAAGCGCGATTGGGTGAATTAACTCAACAGTAATTGTTGTGTTGTCACCAGGCATTACAAGTTCCACGCCTTCAGCAAGGGAAATTATACCTGTAACGTCAGTTGTACGGAAGTAAAATTGTGGACGGTAGTTAGTCATGAAAGGAGTGTGGCGTCCACCTTCTTCTTTTGAAAGTACGTAGACTTGTGCTTCAAATTTAGTGTGAGGTTTAACTGAACCTGGTTTTGCCAATACTTGTCCACGTACGATTTCTTTGCGGTCAATACCACGAAGAAGTGCACCGATGTTGTCGCCGGCTTGAGCAGAATCTAGTAGTTTTCTAAACATTTCAATACCAGTTACCACGGCTTTTTTAGTTTCACGGATTCCGACGATTTCAACTTCTTCACCAAGTTTTAAAGTACCACGTTCCACACGACCTGTAGCAACAGTACCACGTCCAGTAATAGTAAGTACGTCTTCAACTGGCATTAAGAAAGGCAGGTCAGTTTGGCGAACTGGTTCTTGGATGTACGCATCGATGTTGTCCATTAGTTCCATGATTTTGTCCATGTATTTTTGGTCGCCTTGAAGAGCTTGAAGTGCTGAACCTTTAACAAAAGGAATTTCGTCTCCAGGGAATTCGTATTCATTTAGAAGTTCGCGAACTTCCATTTCCACAAGGTCCATTAGTTCAGGGTCGCCAACTAAGTCTGCTTTGTTTAAGAAAACTACTAGTCTTGGCACACCAACTTGGCGAGCAAGCAGGATGTGTTCGCGAGTTTGTGGCATCGCACCGTCTGCGGCTGACACTACTAAGATACCACCGTCCATTTGGGCAGCACCAGTGATCATATTTTTAACGTAGTCGGCGTGGCCTGGGCAGTCAACGTGTGCGTAGTGGCGTTTGGCAGTTTCATACTCAACGTGTGAAGTGTTGATAGTAATACCGCGTTCTTTTTCCTCTGGTGCTTTGTCAATTTGATTGTAGTCTAGTTTTTGCGCAAGTCCGCGTTCACCAAGCACATAAGTGATAGCTGCGGTTAGCGTAGTTTTACCGTGGTCAACGTGGCCGATTGTACCAATGTTAACGTG
>CAUTWO010000007.1:0-52300 GCA_963542545.1 uncultured Acholeplasmataceae bacterium | reverse complement strand
ACCTGTTTACATCCCGAACACAGAAGTTAAGCACTTTTACGCCGACGATAGCACATATGTGTGAAAATAGGGAGCTGCCAGTTTCTTTTATAGGGAGGTTTAGCTCAGCTGGGAGAGCATCTGCCTTACAAGCAGAGGGTCGGGGGTTCGAGCCCCTCAACCTCCACCAGAGCCGAGATAGCTCAATTGGTAGAGCAACTGACTTGTAATCAGTAGGTTGCGGGTTCAATTCCTGTTCTCGGCACCACTATCTGTCCCGTTAGCTCAGTCGGTAGAGCACCTGGCTTTTAACCAGGGTGTCAGAAGTTCGAGTCTTCTACGGGATACCATTGCCCGGGTGGCGGAATAGGTAGACGCGTGGGACTTAAAATCCCATGGAGGAAACTCTGTACCGGTTCAAGTCCGGTTCCGGGTACCATCCTTTTTTTAAACCTAAGTTTTAAAAAAAGCGAGTGTTTACCCTTTTTTTATTTCAAATCAACTAAACAAATTTTGTATACGGCGGTGTAGCTCAGCTGGCTAGAGCGTACGGTTCATACCCGTGAGGTCGAGGGTTCGATCCCCCCCGCCGCTACCAAAGGACCCATAGTTCAGTTGGTTAGAGCAACCGGCTCATAACCGGTTAGTCGTAGGTTCGAGTCCTACTGGGTCCACCAAATAAACGGAGGAATACCCAAGCCTGGTTGAAGGGATCGGTCTTGAAAACCGACAGGGTGTAAAAGCCGCGGGGGTTCGAATCCCTCTTCCTCCGCCATTTTATTTTTTCATATCGCGGGGTAGAGCAGTCTGGTTAGCTCGTCGGGCTCATAACCCGAAGGTCGTCGGTTCAAATCCTTCCCCCGCAACCAAATAGGTCTCGTGGTGTAGTTGGTTAACATAAATGCCTGTCACGCATTAGATCGCGGGTTCAAGTCCCGTCGAGACCGCCACTGGTCCGGTAGCTCAGTCGGTAGAGCAAGGGACTGAAAATCCCTGTGTCGGCAGTTCGATTCTGCCCTGGACCACCATTTCATTTTTTTTACTCCTTTCAAATCTCCTTTCATTCGGAAAAATTTTTAAACCCCTAAATTATTCCGAAATTCAAAAAAAGTCGCTTTACGCACAAGCGACTTTTTTTTATTTTCTTAAGAACTTTTTAAAAACATTTGAAAACACACTATTTTAATGTAATTTTTTATTAGAAAACAAACAATTTTAACCTATTATTTTATTTGAAAACAAACAATTTTAACCACTATTTTATTTGAAAACAAACAAATATGTTAAAATAAAGCCGTAGCAAGGAGATTTTAAATGTTTAGAAGGAAAATAGAAGAAACTTTAGAAAAATACTACTTAAACAAAGAAGCTAAAATCTTAATTGTAGAAGGTGCTAGACAAATCGGCAAAACTTTCATTATTAGAGATACTGCTTCAAAACACTTTAAAAACTATATAGAAATAGACCTAAAGGCGGATTTTGAAGATAAACAAAACTTTTTGTCTATTCGCTGTTCCAAAGACTTTTATCTTTACGTTAGCACTTTGTTTAAAACAGACCAAGCAAACTTAAACAACACAATAATTTTTTTAGACGAAATTCACTACTACCCGCATTTAATAACTTTACTAAAAGACTTGCACAAAGAAAATAAATTTAGATACATAGCAGCAGGTTCTTTAATTTCGCTTACTTTAAAACATATCTTTATTCCAATGGGAGCAATTGAAGAAGTTGAAATGTTTCCACTTGACTTTGAAGAGTTTCTTTGGGCAAATCAGGTTGGCGAAGAAGCAGTTGACTATCTGAAGTATGCTTTTTTAAACTTAACACCTATTAACGATGCTATCCATAAGCGAATGCTATCTTTGTTTAAAGACTATTTAATTTCGGGAGGTCTACCAGAGGCTGCAGAGGAATACGTTTTAAATCAAAATGTGAAAGCTACAAGAAAAATCCAGAGCAAAATATATCAGTGCTACAAAGAAGATGCTTTAAAATATCAAGAAAATACCAAACTAAAGATTGCGCAAATTTATCAAAGTTTAATCGCAAACATGTCAAACAAAGTAAAGCGAATTAACTTCAAAGCAATTGAAAATAAAGTTAACTCTTCGCTTGAAAAATACCAAAAAGAGTTTGATTATTTATGTTCAGCAGGTATTGCACATCAAGTAAGGGCGGTTTTAAACCTTAAGTTTCCACTTTTTGAAAGTAGCGCTAAAAACTTAATTAAACTTTACTTAAATGACGTCGGAATACTTACTAACTTACTTTTTAAAAACAACATAATGCCAATTTTGAATACCGACAAAAGCCCTAACTTAGGTTCAGTCTACGAACACGCTTGTGCTACAGAACTTAGAGCACACGGTCACGATCTTTTTTATTTTGATTCAAGAACAGTAGGGGGAGTTGATTTTTTAATCAACGACTACGACACGCTCTCTCCAGTTGCGATTGAAATTAAGTCTGGAAACGACCAAAATAATTTCCGAGCCTTGCCTAAACTAATTGATAAAAACGGACAATATAAACTCGTAAAAGGCTATGTTTTTGGAAACAAAAATATAGTTAAACAAGAAGGGAATTTAACAACATTACCGATTTACCTAATTATGTTTGTCTAAAAATGTCAAAAATCTAGCAAATAACCACTCATAATAAGGTTTATTTAGACAAAAATTAGTCTTAATTTAAAAATGTAAGCGTATACATTTAATATTTTGACTTTATTTTTTTCATTCTATATAATATAAATATCTCTATATACACAAGCCACAAAATAAGTAAAATGGCACAAAAAAAGGAGCGGTATGGAAGTTAAATTACAAGGTCTTACTAAAATTTTCGTCGACAAACAAAAACGCGAGACAACAGCGGTTGATAAATTAACAATTACAGTTGGCGATGGTAAGCTAATTGGTCTACTTGGACCTTCTGGTTGTGGAAAATCAACCACCCTATATATGGTCGCAGGTTTGCACGAACCTTCTGGCGGTAAAATAATTTTTGGTGATGAGGATGTTACTCCACTTTCTGCCGACAAACGTGGAATCGGACTAGTTTTCCAAAACTACGCCCTTTATCCTCACTTAACAATTCGTGAAAACATTATGTTTCCACTGCAAAACATGCACGTACCTGCCAATGAAATTGACGATATGGTAGAAGAAGTTGCACGTTTGGTTGGTATTGCTAACTTACTGGAACGCAAACCTTCTCAACTTTCGGGTGGTCAACAACAACGCGTGGCCATTGCTCGTGCTTTGGTTAAAAAACCAAAAGTCTTACTACTTGACGAACCGCTTTCAAACCTTGACGCTCGTCTACGTCTACAAATGCGCGAAGAGATTAAACGTATTCAAAAAGAAACTGGAATTACTGCAGTTTTCGTAACTCACGACCAAGAAGAAGCGATGTCTATTTGCGACGAAATCGTTTTAATGGAAGCGGGTGTTGAACAACAACGCGGTGTTCCTCAACAAATTTACGATAACCCTGCTAACTTATTTGTTGCGAAGTTCCTTGGAACCCCGCCAATTAACCTATTTAAAGCACACATCAAAAAAGACCGTGTGTTTGTTGGAGACGAAGACGTGCTTTCTGCCAAAGGCGCTAAGGCTGTCGTTAAATCCTGGGCTGAACTTAAACAAAACCACCCTGTAGTAGAGCGCGACAACTCAGATGTAACCTTGCATATCGCTGGATGTGGTCAACTTAAAGCAGAAATTGAACCACTACTTGCTGAGTTTTCTAAAATCGCGGGTGGCTTCCTTTATGACTTTACTTTAAACGGAGCAACTGAAGGTTTCACCTTAGTTCAAGGTAATCGCCGCAAGGCTCCAAAGAAAACTAAAGATTTAGCGGTTGCTAAGTTAAACCAAAAAATAGAATACAAAAATTACCAAATTGAATACTACCAAGCAAAAATTGCGAGAACTGAAGCACAAGTTAAAGAAGTTAAAGCCAACAAAGACTTTGTTGACGAAGTTAAAATCACTAAACTTGAGCAAAAAACAGTTAAATTAGACCTAGCTGTGCAAGCCGCTAAGGCTAAAATTGAGCAACTTCAAGAACAAATTAAGACCATTGAAGCAGACCGCTCTCCATACATTGACCCACGTTTCCACCTAGGACTTGTAAACCGCGAACTTAACCCGAACTTTGAACGCGCAACTAAACGCTTTATTCGCCGTTTCACCGCGAAAGCCGTAGTTCCAGTAGTTGCTCCAAACTCACCACTTTCTGAGCTTTCTTCTGCAACCCTAAAAGCAATTTTCCAAAAGAAATTAACTAAATGGGACAAACTAATCGACACAACCCTTCCTGAAAACATTGATTTCATGAAGAAATCAATCCACACTGTGCTTCACCACAAACGAAGTGGCGTTAGAACCCTAGCATTCCAAAAATTAGACATTATTCGTCTGCCTAAAAAAATCTTTGGAGTAACTCTTCCAACTCTGCACGAAACTACAGTTCAAAACAACGAAGAGTTAATTAAAGCAATTTCTGAAAATCCGCTTGCAATTGGTTTCATTCAATACGACCTACTTAAAGAATCTGGCTTAAAAGAAATTAAAGTCAATGGTCAAATGGCTACAGACGAAGGCGTGCGCACAGGCTCTTACTTCTTTGCTTCAGTTTCAACTATTTTGGCGTGTCAATATCCAATTGTAATTCCAGACAAAATTGCGGCTGCCTTCCTTGACTTTATTAAATCTAAAGAAGGTGAAGCAATTATTGCAAAACACTCAAAAATGTATCCAGACAGAAACTACTTAGTTGGTATTCGTCCAGAGGCCTACACAGTAGATTCAGAAAAAGGCTGCTTAACTCTAAACTATCAATACTTTGAGTCAATTGGCCGCGACTTAACGCTAATTGCTGCACACCCTCAGGCAACTAACCGTACATTTAGAGTAATTCTTTCTGATGTTAACGACTCTAAAAAACTAAAAGACGGCAAAGTTAAGATGTCTCTAGATTATTCTAAAGTCTTTGTCTTTGACGAAGAGACTGGCGAAAGGATTATCTAATGCATTTCCGTGTCGATGCACGAAGAAAACTAAAAATCTGGTTCCAAAACAACAAAGGTTGGGTGTATCTACTTCCAATTCTGACCTTAATGGTAATTTTTACTTTCTACCCACTAATTAAAACCATTTTGATTTCATTTGACCCGACTTTCCGCCGTGACATTCAAACACTTAGCCCAGGTTCTTTTAGTTTTGACAACTACCGTGCGCTATTTGCTGAACACTCAGATTTCGGGCTGGCTTTGAAAAACACAGCACTTATTGTGTTTGTAACAGTACCGCTTTCTACCATTATTGCTCTTGGAATTTGTGTGTCTTTAATGTCGGTTAAACGCATTCGTTCGTTTTTCCAAACAATTTTCTTCTTGCCATATATCACTAACACTATTGCGATTGGTTTAGTGTTTGCCGTACTTTTTGACTACCAATCTGGTCTTGTAAACTCATTTTTAGGGCTATTTGGAATTGGTAAAACTAACTGGCTAAACCCGGCAGCGGTTGGACAGCACGGCTACCCTGCGGCAACAGGCGGCGCAATGCGTGCAGTTACCTTGTTTTACATCACCTGGTCAGGCCTTCCTTTTAAAATCCTGATTTTCATGGGAGCACTGCAAGGAATTAATAAACAATACTACGATGCTGCTAAAATTGACGGAACTTCTTCATGGCGAACTTTTTATAAAATCACTGTGCCCCTAATTTCGCCAATGATTTTATACGTGGTAATTACTTCGCTAATTGGTGCTTTCAAAACCTACGCCGCGGTGATCGGTCTATTTAACGACCCAACACTTCGCGCCAGAATGAACACCGTCGTTGGTTATGTTTACGACAAACTAGCAGACAGTGGCTCTGGCTACGCCCAAGGTGCCGCCGGTGCAGTAGTTTTGTTCTTAATCATCCTAGCGCTTACTTTTGTAAGTACTTGGGCATCTAAGAAAAAGGTTCACTACTAACAAAGAGGTTTTCTGAAAATGAATGAAAGAATTGATGTTAAGAAAAAACTAGTCTATCAAAAAATCAAATCTGCCTCTCAAAAAACTGTTGCAATCATTTTCTTGTCTATTATGGCTTTAATGATTATCGTGCCTTTTTACTGGATGCTAAATACTTCCTTTAAAAACGAATCTGAAGTCCTTGAAGAACCACCAACTCTCTACCCTCACGCCTGGACTTGGAAAAACTACTCATACGCTTTTAACGGAACCAGACTTACCAACATCCGTTTACTTCAACAAAAACTAAAAGAATACGAAGGGCCAAATGGAGTTGTTCAAACCGCTAAAAAAGAACGCGATAAAATCGCTTTAACAGACACAGAAAAAACTAAGTTAGCCGCACTTTTAAAAGGTGATCCTAAAAATCTATACACAGACGCCTACTACAAAGAAGCACTTGAACCTTATATTTTAGATAACTCTAAATACGCCTTTCAGGCATATAAAGACAAAAGAGCGGAAAAAGCAATTCTAGAAGCCAAAGAAAAAGAGGCTAAAAACATCGCTGAAAAGGTTAAAATTCAAAATCAAATAGGCGAAATTAATAAGTATATTTCTAAGTTTAATGATCAATATAACGCTGACTTAACTAAATTTTCAACTTGGAAAGACGAACAAATTTATAAACCTGATTACTTAAAACTAAGAAATAAAGACTTGGCATACCAAGTGGCTGACCGTAAATACCAAAATCTAGCAAGTGAGTTAAAAGGTCTGCCTGGTAAAATTGAAGGTGAAGAAAATGCACCTTCAGATCGCTTTACCAGATACTTGCTAAACACCTTAATTGTGGGTATTTCTTCAACTATTGTTGGTACCTTTATGTCAATTATTGGTGCGTTTGCGCTATCTAGGCTGGAATTCAAAGGCCGTGACACAATCTTTAAAGTAATGCTTTCTACCATGATGATTCCAGGTGAAATGATGGTAATCACAAACTACGGTACAGTTTCTCGCCTTGGCTGGACAGACCAAGCACCGGCTTTTTCAGGAGCTCCGTTCCTCGCAATGACGGTGCCGTTCTTAGTCACAGTCTTCCACATCTACCTAATTCGCCAAAACTTCCGCCAAATTCCAAATGAACTTTATTATGCTGCCAAAGTTGACGGAACTTCAGACTTTAAGTATCTATGGAAAGTCATGGTCCCACTTGCTAACTCATCAATTATTACAATTACTATTTTGAAACTAATGGGTTCTTGGAACGCCTATATTTGGCCAAACCTAGTAGCCGGCCAAAACTTTAAACTAATTACTGTATGGCTGCGCTCTGCGTTTGTAGACCAAGAGTCTAACCGAATTGCGGTTGAACGCCAGATGGCTGCAACTGTTATCGTGTTAATTCCACTACTGCTTGTCTTTATCTTCCTTCGTAAATATATCATGCGCGGTGTTGCCCGCGGTGGAACTAAGGGTTAAAATTAAATTAACTCTGCAAGGAAAAATTATGAGAAAATTATTTTTAGCACTAATCGCTATCTTCTCAACACTATTTTTAACTGCTTGTGGTAAATATGATGTAACTTTTTGGCATACATTTGGTAAAAAAGACATCACTGCCATTGAAAAAAGATTAAAAGATTTCACTAAAAAAACTGGTATCACCGTTAAACTTGAACAAAAAGGAGGATACCAAGACATCAAAGGTGCGATTGACAAAACTCTTTCTACCAACAATCGTCCAAATTTAGTTATTGCTTATCCTGACCACGTGGCCTCATTTAACGAAAACCGTAAAAACGTCCTTGATTTAACTAAATTCATCAATGAAGGCACTCAACTTCAAAAGAAATACATCAGCGACCAAGACTTTAAAAAAGACTGGGACGAACAATTTTACGATTTCGTAAAAGAGTCGCCTCTTTCTGAAAAAGGAATCTACACTACTCCATTTGGCCTTTCTACCGAAGTTATTCTTTACAACAAAGAACTAGCCGAAGATATTCCTAACTTTACTGAAAAAGTAAAGACTTGGGAAGGTATTTGGGAAATGGCTGAAGAATACCGTCAAAAACATACAGAAAAATTTGACAACTTAGTTGACCTTCCAGATCCAAAAGAACCTGGCAAAACTAAAAAGCAATTTGAGCGTACTGCTGTGTTTGGCTACGACTCAGATGCTAACATGCTAATCACTATGGCAAAACAATATGGTCTGCCTTACACTGATTTTGTGAAGAAAAACGGCGAACTTAAAGGGGATGCTTTCTTCCACGACACTACACAAAATGCACAATTAGTTGAAATGCTAGATACTTTAAAAGGCTACGCTGCTCAAAACTTATTTACAACTGGTGCAACTTGTGGAAACAAATATAACTCAACTGCCTTTAAAAACAAACAAATCGTGTTTACTATTTCTTCATCTGGTGGAGTTGGCTACAACATTCCAGATAAAAACAACCAATTTGAAGTAGGCATGTTGCCACTTCCTCAACCTGAACTTCAACTTAGAAAAACTCAATTAAAAGAAGCAAATGACTTACTTAAAACAGACCCAAATAACGCAGACTTCAAAACTCTTCAACACAACGCACAAACTGCATACGACGCTGCTAAAGCTAAATATCCTAACTTAAAAGAAGATAAACTTTCTGGAGCTTCTATTTTCCAAGGTCCTTCAATTGCGATGCTAGACCAAGCAAAAGAAGGTGAAGACTCTTATAAAAACGTATCTAACCAAAAAGCCTACGAAGTATTTAAATTCTTATTTAGCAAAGAAAATGTACGAGACTTTTCTTTAGCCAAAGGCTACGCAGCACCACGTAAAGACGTTTTTGAAACCGAAGAAATCAAAGACTACATTAAAGAAAACAAAAACAGCAGTACACTTGAAGGCTTAGTTGCTAAATCTTTTGAAACTATCAAAGACACACTTGACAAGAAAAACACTTTCCAATCAATTGCTTACGAAAAATCTTCAAATGCCCGCACAGTTGCGCTAAACATCATTAAAAACGTGTTAACTGACGCAGAAGTCGGCAAAGAAATTGTTACAAAAGAAGAAAGTAAAGACAAAAAACCTTTTGAGGCATACAATAGTGTTGCGAAGGCAGAACGTCTAAAAAGAATTCAAGAGCTACTTAAGTTTTACTACGATAAACACTGCAAATACGAATAAGCCACATAAAACCAAAGCTTTTTAAAATAAATAAACAACAGCCAAGTAATTGGCTGTTGTTTTATATATAAACTAATAACTTCTAATTTTAATTAAAATAAAGGAGCAAAAATGAAGAAACTAATTTTAACGCTAACTACTCTTTTAACTTCTGTTTTTTTAGTAGCCTGCCACAAAGCATTTTATATTGCCAAACAAGAAGCAGACATTATCATTCATAAACTAATTATGGGCAGAAGTTATGAAAACTCCGTGCTGGAACTGAAAAACATCTCAGATTCCGCTAAAAACCTAAAAAACTACTCAATTAGATACTTTAAAAAATCAAGCCAATTTAGTGAACTAACTCTTCCAAACAAAGAACTTAAACCTGGTGAGTTTTTTTCAATTGGCAACGTTGAGGCAACTCTTGTAAAAACTAAAGGCGACACATCAACTGGCAACGCTGGCAAAAACGTTGAAGTTGACCTACTTCAAAGTAAAATAACTTTTGGCTACTCAAAAAGAATTGAATTAAAAAAAGAAGCCAAAACTATTGATGTATACGGCCAAAAAGACGCTAAAAACACTTTAGCCGAAGAAGCATCTCTTTATCGTTTTGCTGAGTTTGAAAAAAACTTAGGCGAAGCACACCTAAACTTCGTTTGGTGTTTGTTTAAAGTAGAGTACTACAGTTCACTTGGCAAAAACTGCCCACTTGCCTACGAAGAAGTTTTGAAAGGACCTAAACCTGACTTAACTAAGTTAGTTGAAGACAAGGTAAATGCTGGCAATAACCTAAAAGAAACTTTAATTCAAAATATCTTAAACAAAACTCCTGGCAACGGTGAAATTATTCCGGTTGACCGAGTTAGTCTTTACAAAGACGGAGACACTACTGACTTCGTGGTGTCTTTTACAGAAAGCACAACTGGTAACAAAGTTGAACACATTCTTCCAACCAGATACGCATATTGCGATACCCCTGAGAAAGGAAAAGGTGTTACACGACCTGAGCCTTTTGCCAACCAGGCTACCAACTTAACTCATGATCTACACGAAAACGCAAAAACTACATACCTGCAAACTATTCCGCGCGGGCAAATTGACGGTAGTTTTGGTCGCTACTTTTTAGTAGTTTGGGCGGGCAACGATCTAGTTGCGTTTAAACTAACTAAAAACGGACTAAATGAAAAACTGCCATCTAGACTAAATATTTCAGATGCAATACTTTACAGCGAAATCCCACTTGAGTACTACATTGAAATGGCTTACTACTACGCTGAGCAAAAACGCCTAAACCTTGCCTATGAATACAACAAAGACCCTTACTTTAACTACCGCACTGGTAAATTTAGAAAAGGTCATGAAAACGCAAGGATAAAAACCGTTGAGTAAAAGAACTCTTTTAACTGTCCTGCTTTATCTACTTTTTGTAGTAATTGTAGGCGTGCCTTTCTTTTTTGCAATTAACGCAGTACTTGGAAAAAGAGACCTTGATTACTTTCAGTCAAATGTCTTGGCACTATACGCAACTCCTTCTAAACAAAAGCAATATCTACAGACTTACGCAAAACTTTTTGGCTATGAAACTGAAAACACACCAGTTTTTGAGTTTAATACTGAAAATCCCGAACACTCTAGTATCAAACTCCTGGTACTAAAGGCGCATAACCGTAAAACTAAGCAAAACGCACTCCTTGTGTATGTTTCTGAACTACTTGCCTACTCTGGTGCTCCTGATAACTACGTAGTAGATGTTTCAGACAAAAACCGCCTTCATCCCCAAAACTACAAATCAGAGGTGCAATACCGCCTTGAGTTTTCGTTTACCAACTCTAACTTTAAGTTTGTGCAAAAAAATAAGTTCAGTGATTTCTTAAAACCGTTTATTATCAATACAGATTTTGTCACTGCCAACGGTAAGTTTGAAAACTATATAGACGGAATCAAAATAACGCCAACCTACGCACCCAGCACTTTTTTAAACAAACAAAAACTCAAAAAACCTGAGTTGATAGTTGCAACTAAAGACTCAAAGTTTGTAAAAGAAGAGACTGCTTATCCTGAGGCTAAACGTATTTTAAGTACCGACCATAAATTATTTGACCGTAAATATCTAACCCAACCTTTTAATCTTAAAGATCAAGCAGAAATCAAAATTAACTACTCTGGCCTAAACCGTGGACTTGTTTTGGTATCACTTGCAGGAACTGGTTTGATTTTGGTGATTACTTACTTTACTTTCATTAGAAAACCACTTAAAGTATTTATAAAAGAAAAGCGAAGAGCAGCGCACCGCCGCAAGCAAGAGCAAGCGGGAATAGACACAGAAACCAAGTTATTTGGTAAAACTGCCGATAAAGTTGAACAAGATAAACAGTAGGCAACAAAAACTTCAGTTTTTCTTAAAAACACATTTACAAAACCCTTAAACTGGGCTATAATTTATTTAAAGGAGACATAAAAATATATGTTTAAAAAATTATTATTAACATTTCTTACACTAATCGTTCCATTTGCTTTAGCGTCATGTGAACCAAGATATTTTGATGATGTTAAAGTAGCAAAAATCAAAGATATCTACAATATGAACGCAAACGACCCAGTCGCAGCTTCCGGTATTCTTTTCCGTGCGGCTTCAAAAGCAACTTGGTATTTAACTGACGGTACTTCTACAATCAAGGTATATGACCGCGATGGCAATATTGACCACGACAAAGATTTAAACTACGATTTTCAAAAAGTTTTAATTAAAGGCAAAGTATCTGAGTTTGCTGGTTTAAAACAAATTGCCATGCAAGACATTAAGTTAAATGAAAAATCAAGTGCTAAATTACCTGAACTCACAGACATTTCTCAAGTTAAACTATTTGCAAATAGTGAAAAAGGCAAAGAACAAGTTTCTTCAGACTTTGCTAAACTAGACGGTAAATTAGTTAAATTTGGCGCTAAATTACTTGGCTTTAAAGAAACTTACGCAGGTAAAGTAATTGAACAAGAAAATGGCGAAAATAAACTAATTGCTGGCAAAACTCCTGATTACATTGAAGTTCAACTAGAAATTAATGGCGAAAAAACTAATGTTCGCTTTGATGTTCGTGAACCAAAATGGGCAAAATGGTTTCAAAAAAACATCGCTCCAGTTAAAGCACTTTACAAAGACATTAAATTTGAAGCAACTGAGAAAAAGAAAATAATAAATAAAGGCACAAAAGATGAAAAAACTATAATTGAAAAAACTTATCTTGAATATAAACTTGCTGAAGCAAAACAAGTTACAGTAAGCAATGTTATAGCATCTGTTTACAAGCCTTGGGACAAAACAAAAAAACAACTAGTTGGCACTTCTCTTGCTCAATTTGACATTTCAACTAGATTTACTATTACTTTTAAATAAGTTTTTCATACTTTTTTAAAAAAACTCAACGACCCCGATATTTTATCGGGGTTTTTAAATTAAGTGCAAAAACCCCGCAAATGTGGTATCCTATTTCAGTTAAGTGTACACAACACTTAGTGGTAGTCGCAAACTCATGCGGCGCTAACCACATGCTTACATTATTTAGTAAAAGGAGGTTGTGTTTATGGCTAAAAAAATTGTCAAGCAAATCAAACTACAAATTCCGGCTGGCAAAGCGACACCAGCAGCACCAGTAGGTCCTGCCCTTGGTCAAGCGCAAGTTAACATCCCGCAATTTGTAAAACAATTCAACGACGCTACTCAAGGTCAAATTGGCTTTGTAGTGCCAGTAGTAATTTCTGTATATGAAGACCGTTCATTTACATTTGTTACTAAAACTCCACCGGCTTCGGATCTTTTAAAGAAAGAAGCAGGTATTGAAAAAGGGTCTGCAAACCCTCTTAAAAACAAGGTTGCTAAAATCAAACGCGCCCAAGTTGCCAAAATCGCGGAAATCAAAATGCGCGATTTAAACGCCAACGACTTAGAGGCTGCAACTAAAATTATTGAAGGATCTGCCCGCAACATGGGCATTGAAGTTGAATAAGGAGCACTGACATGCAAAAAGGAAAAAAATACACAGAAAGTGCTAAGCTTATCGACAAAACTGTTCAGTATTCAGTGCTAGAAGGTGTAGAACTTGTAAAAAAAGCAAAATTCGCTAAGTTTGATGAAACCGTTGAACTTGCCCTTAAAATGAACCTAGACTCACGTAAAGCCGAACAAAATCTGCGTGGTGCACTAGTGCTTCCACACGGTACTGGAAAAACCCAAAAAGTCTGCGTAATTGCTGAAGGCAAAAAAGCAGAAGAGGCTAAAAAAGCAGGTGCTGACGTAGTTGGCGACAACGAACTAATTCAACAAATCGCCGGTGGCTGGCTGGAGTTTGACGTCATGGTTGCAACTCCTGACATGATGCCAAAACTAGGTAGACTAGGTAAAGTTCTCGGACCTCGTGGTTTGATGCCAAACCCAAAAACCGGAACTGTTACTCTAGACGTTGAAAAAGCAGTTCACGACATTAAAAACGGTAAAGTTGAATACCGAGTTGACAAATTCGGAAACATTCAAGTACCAGTTGGAAAAGCATCTTTTGCATCTAAAGCACTTGCGGAAAACATCGCAGTTGTACTTGACCAAATTATTAAAATCAAACCAGCAACTGTAAAAGGTACTTACCTTAAAAACGCCACAATTTCTACAACTCAAGGCCCTGGTGTGAAAATCAACCCAGAAACTCGCTAGTAGTTGTATAATATTTAAGTCAAAAAAATTAATCTCCAAAGACAGCAGGCATTATGTAAGCCCTGCCGAGGAAAAACAAAAGTAAAGTAGAACCCTTTTTTGTTTAACTCGCTTTGGCTAAGTTAATTTAAAAAAGGGTTTTTAATTTATAAATAGATTTAAACGGAGGAAAAATGAAAGAAAGTTTAGTCTTAAAACAAAAACAAGTAGACGAACTTAGCCAAATTTTTACAGCCGCTAAAACTATCGTTGTTTTTGAATACGGAGCATTGTCTGTAGAAAGTCTAACTCAACTAAGAAGAGCACTTCGCAAATCAGACTCAAACGCAAAAGTTTATAAAAACAACATAGCACGCCGCGCTGCTTTAAAATCTGGGCTAGCCGACCTTGCAGACCGTTTAGTTGGACAAGTCGCAATCGCGTACTCTCTAACCGACACAGTTGCCCCTGCAAAAGCAGTTTATGAGTTTATCACAGCATATCCTGACAAAAAAATTGTGACAGGAGCTGTTGACGGCAAAGTTGTCTCAGTTTCAGAAATTGAAACTCTTGCAAAACTTCCCAACAAAGAAGGTATGCTTCAATTATTGGCAGGTGCAATGTACCAGCCACTTCAACGCCTTGCTATCGGGCTTAATATGTTAGCAGAATCAAAATAATTTTGCTAAGGAGGAAATAATAATGGCAAAACTAACTAAACAAGCATTTATTGATGCACTTAAAGAAATGACTATCCTTGAAATCAAGGAACTTCTTGATGGACTTAAAGAAGAGTTTGGAATTGATCCAACTGCAGTTGCAGTTGCTGGACCTGCTCAAAGCGCACCTGCTCAAGAAGAAAAAACTGAGTTTACAGTTGTTCTTAAATCATTTGGCGAAAACAAAATCGCGGTAATTAAAGTAGTTCGCGAAATCACTGGACTTGGTCTTGCTGAGGCTAAAAAAGCTGCAGAAACTCCAGACTCAGTACTTAAAGAAAACGTGTCAAAAGAAGAAGCCGAAGCAATTCAAAAGAAACTTGAAGAAGCTGGCGCTAAAGTTGAACTTAAATAGTTTTCACTTTAGTGGAACATTACTTTTCTAAAAAACCGCAAATTAAAAGTAAGCAAACTAAATACAGCGCCGTTGTTTTTGAAAAACATTTTAGTTTTTTTAAAGACAACGGTGTTTTTTCCAAAGACAACCTAGATAAAGGAACTTACCTTTTTTTAAAACATTTTGACCTTAAAAACCCAAACACCAAAACCGTTTTAGATGTAGGTGCGGGAACTGGCGAAATCTCTATAATTTTGGCGAAGCAGTTTCCAGATCTTAATTTCACTGGAATTGAGATTAACGAAAGAGCAGTAGCGCTCGCTAAAAAAAACAGAGAACTGAATCAGTGTGCAAACACTGAGTTTATCCAAGGTGATTTTCTGGAGTTTAAGACAAACAACAAGTATGACTTAATTGTTTCCAACCCACCAATTAAGGTAGGTAAACAAACTATTTTTGAGTTTTACCGTAAAGTAAAAAGTTTACTTTCAGAAATTGGTCAGTTTTCACTGGTTGTCAAACACTCGCAAGGCGCCGAAAGCCACATTAAATTCCTAAAAACTTTATTTTCGGTAGTGGAATTTAAAAAAGACGCAACTTACTATTTAATTTCGTGTTTTAAATAAAACTTTATTTTCAAAAAACCGCTTTGAAGGTTTTTAAAAACTAAAAAAAGGAGTTTAGATAAATATGGGACGTGCATTTGAAGTTAGAAAAGAAGCGAAAGCAAAAACAGCCGCGGCTAAAACCAAAGTTTACTCAAAATACGGTCGCGAAATTTACGTCTTGGCTAAAAACGGATCTGCAGATCCACAAAGTAACCCTGATTTAAAGCGAATTATTGAAAAAGCGAAAAAAGACCAGGTGCCAAACGATATTATTCAACGCGCAATTGACAAAGCCAAGGGTGCAGGTGGTGAAAACTTTGTACCAGTAGTCTACGAAGGCTTTGGGCAAGGTGATGCTCAGTTTATAATTGAGACCTTAACTGACAACGTTAACCGCACGATTTCGCAAATTCGCGCAATTTTAAACAAAACAGGCGGAAAACTCGGAGTTTCAGGTTCAGTTTCGCATCAATTTGCCCACGAGGCTATTTTTAAACTACCAGTTCAAGAAGACGATGTGCTAAACGCACTGCTTGAAGCAGACGCCGACATTAAAGACACCACAGCCCTTGAAAACTCAACCGTGGTCTACGCCGAAATTGATAAATACGGCCAAGTTAAATCCGCGCTTGCCTCTGCCTTTCCAAACATTGAGTTTGAGATTGACGAAATCACTTACTCAGCGCTAACTTTAGTTGAACTAAGCACTGAAAACCAAGAGAAGTTTGACAACATGCTTGCCCAACTTGAGGAACTAGACGACGTTCAACATATTTATCACAACGTAAAATAATTATGGAAAAAGAAATTTTAGACTTTATTTTAAACAAAGTTGGCTATATTGCCACTGTTTCTAAAGAAGGTGTGCCAAATGTTGGCCCTAAAGTCTCAATGCGCCACTTTTCTGGAAACATCTTAATTTGGAACGAAACAACTTGTAAGCACACTAAGTTCAACATTGAAAAAACCGGCAAAGCATCTGTTTGTTTTGTAGACGAAGTTACGCAAACCGGCTATCGTTTCACAGGTCGCGCGACAATTTTAGACAAAACAAGTCAACTTTTCGAACTGTACTCAGAAAACGCCAAAAGTCTAGGCCTTAAACAACCTGAACACTTTGGCCAACTTGTAGTTGAACAAATTTACTTACTTGACCGCGGACCAAAAGCCGGAACTTTGCTTAAAAACTTCGCGTAAACGATTTTTAAAATAATATAAATAAACCTAAAAATATAAACAAAAAGGACCGTCAATATGAACATCAAAACTCATCTAGGAAGAATTCAAGTTACTTTGCCAATTTTGGCAGTTGTAAGCAATATATTTTTAATTTTTATTGCTACCATTTCATTAATTTTTGCACGACAAGAGAATTTTCATTACTCATATTTTAAATTTAATTTTGTATATATTTTCTTCTTTTTGTCGTTTCTAACGTTTTTTTTCACAACTTTATTGTTAAATTTTACTGCACTAATTAAACAAAATTATTCAGCAGCTAATTTATTTACCTTATTAATTTTAGATTTACTCCTTGTATTTTTTCTGTTAGCATTTACTCTAATTACCAGTTTTTATAAAGTTAATTCCCTGAAACTAATTCCCTTAATAGTCTTCTTACCAATTTCAATTTTAGCAATCTTTTTTAACTTAATGCACCTAACTTTAGTGTCAATTCATTTTTCTAGCGACTTAGCTGCAAATAAAAATTAAATTAATCTTTAAAACCAGGCTTTGCTTGGTTTTTTTATTATTTTGCAATAATTTGTCTTAAAAAAGCAAATAGTGTATACTAATTAGGTATGTGCACACGCACAAAGGCAATGATATGTAAGGTTATTAAAACACAAATAGCCGTTGCTGTGTTTTAAACAATTTACATGGAGCAAGCCTAATCTTTAGAATTAGACGAAAGGAGACTTTAAATATGGCTGAAAAATCAAAAGGAACAGTAAGAATTACTCTTAAGTCATACGATCACAAACTAATTGATCAAGCTGCACTTAAGATAGTTGACGTTGTAACTAAAACTGGTGCCACTGTCGTAGGACCTGTGCCACTACCAACTAAACGCGAAATTTTCACTGTACTTCGTTCACCACACGTTAACAAAACTGCTCGCGAACAATTTGAACGAAGAACCCACAAAAGACTGATCGTAATTGAAAAAATCGGTCAAAAAACCTTGCCACAATTGTTTCAAACTGACTTACCATCAGGTGTAGATATTGCCCTAAAACAATAATTTATACACACGAAACTGGCAAAACAGACAAATTATCGTAAACGATAGAAAGGAAAAATTATGTCTAAAGGAATCTTAGGTAGAAAAATTGGAATGACTCAAATCTTTTCAGAAGATGGAAAGTTAATTCCAGTTACCGTGTTAGATTGTGCAGACAACGTAGTGCTTCAACAAAAAACTGTTGAAAAAGACGGATATGTTGCTACACAACTTGGTTGCCAATCAAAACGCGAAAGTCTTGCGAACAAACCAATTTTGGGACATGTTGCAAAAGCAAATACTGCTCCTAAGCGCTTCGTTAAAGAACTTAGGTTCAAACACAGCGCCTCAGAGCTAGCCAACCTTACAGTTGGTCAAACTGTAGAACCTACAATTTTTCAAGTAGGAGAATTAGTAGACGTGATTGGAATCACAAAAGGTAAAGGATTCCAAGGTTCAATTAAGAGACACGGCCAACGCCGTGGACCTGAAGCTCACGGTTCTCGCTACCACCGTGCCCCTGGTTCAATGGGTGCCATCAAGGGAAATATGAAAGGAAAACCACTTCCTGGTCACATGGGACACGAACAAGTGACTATTCAAAACCTTGAAGTTATCAAAGTAGACAAAAAACAAGCACTGCTTTTAGTAAAAGGTGCCGTTCCTGGTCCAAATAAAGGATTTGTTGTGGTTAAATCCGCTGTACGCTAAAGGAGTTTAAATCATGGAATATAAAGTATTAAACCAAAGCGGCAAAAAAGTAAAAACAATTGAATTAAACGATTTTGTTTTTGGAATTGAGCCACACAAACAAGCACTTTACGACGTTGTTCGTGCACAACGCCTAGCCATGCAACAAGGTACACACCTAGTTAAAAACCGTTCAATGGTTTCAGGCGGTGGACGCAAACCTTATAAACAAAAAGGAACTGGTAGAGCCCGCCAAGGTTCTCGCCGTGCTGTTCAATTTGTTGGAGGTGGAGTAGCATTCGGTCCACAAGTTCGCGAATATGACATTAAAATCAACAAAAAAGTTCGCCAACTTGCCCTTCGTTCTGCACTTTCTCAACACGCTCAACGTGGTACTTTAGTGTTAGTAGACAAAGTTTCTCTACCTGAAGTTAAAACTAAACTATTTGCCCAAATTTTAGAAAGTCTAAAACTTGACCGCAAAGTATTGTACGTAGACAGCGAGTTTGAGCCAAATGTTGTCTTGAGCGCACGTAATTTGAGTCAAATTACTGTCATGAACGAACCTAGCCACACTTCTGTATATGACTTACTTGACGCTAAATACTTACTACTTACAGTTGGTGCGGCTAAAGAATTTGAGGAGGCGTTATGTTAAATTTAACTAAAATTAAACAATTTGATGTTTTAGTTGAACCTATTATCACTGAAAAATCAAACAAGTTAATTGAAGCCTCAAACTCATACACTTTCCGTGTAAAAAAAGACGCAACTAAACCAGAAATTAAAGCAGCCGTTGAATCTATTTTTAAAGTAACTGTCTTGAAAGTAAGAACTGTGATTTCTCCTGCTAAGAAGAAAACAGTTGGACGCTACCAAGGAATGGTATCTGCTTTCAAAAAAGCCATCGTTACTCTAAAAGAAGGCGACAAGATTGCTGAATTTACTATTTAGTGAAAGGAGTAAATGATGAAAATTAAGACCTATAAACCTACTACTAACGGACGTCGCAATATGTCTGTTATCGATTACTCTGAACTTTCAAAAGTTGCTCCAGAAAAATCATTGATTACTACTTTGAAAAAAACAGGTGGTCGTAATAACCAAGGAACGATAACTGTTCGCCACATCGGTGGTGGTGTTCGTCGTAAATACCGCATTATTGACTTTAAACGCAACAAAGACGATATAGAAGCAGTAGTTAAGACTATTGAGTATGACCCAAACCGCTCTGCAAACATCGCGCTAGTCACTTACAAAGACGGTGAAAAACGCTATATCTTGGCGTGTGAAGACCTAAAAATCGGCCAAGTTATTCAAAGTGGGGAAAACGCCGATATCAAAGTCGGAAACGCACTTCCACTTAGCAAAATCCCAGTTGGTACTTTTGTTCACAACGTTGAGTTAAAACCTGGCAAAGGTGGACAAATCGCGCGTTCAGCGGGTACTTCTGTCCAAATTCTTGGCCGCGAGGAGAAATACGTACTACTTCGCTTGCAAAGTGGTGAAATGCGCAAAGTCTTGGCAACTTGCCGTGCAACTATCGGTGTAGTTGGCAACTCTCAACACGAACTAGTTGTACTTGGTAAAGCAGGTCGCGTTCGTTTAATGGGCGTGAAACCCCACGTTCGTGGTACTGCGATGAACCCAGTTGACCACCCTCACGGTGGTGGTGAAGGCCGCACACCTATCGGTCGTAAACAACCACTTACTAAATGGGGTAAGAAAACTCGTGGAGTTAAAACTCGCGATCCTAAAAAAGCATCTAACAAACTTATTGTTAACCGTAGAAAAGGAGGAAAATAATGTCTCGTTCAATTAAAAAAGGACCTTATTGTGAATACACACTACTTGCAAAAATTGAAAAAATGGCAAAAGCAGGCGAAAAGAAAGTTATTCAAACCTGGTCTCGCCGTTCCACTATTTTCCCAATTTTCGTAGGGTTTACTCTAGCCGTGCACAACGGAAAAGAACACGTACCTATCTACATTACTGAAGATATGGTTGGCCACAAACTAGGTGAGTTCGTGCCAACTCGTACCTTTAGAGGACACACCAAAGCAGACAAACGCGCTGCTGCTAAATAAGGTTGGTGAAATTTATGGAAAAACAAGCAAAAGCAATCGTACACGACGCCAAAGTTACACCACGTAAAGCAAAATTAGTGATTGACTTAATTCGTGGCGCAAATGTCAAAGAAGCCTTGGCTTACCTTCAATTTACTAACCGCAAAGCATCGCCAATTGTCAAAGAATGCTTAAAATCAGCAATCGCAAACGCAGTTAATAACTTAAAGTTAGACCAAACTAAGTTGTATGTCAAAGAATGCTATGCAACTGAAGGTCTAAAAATGAAAAGAATGTTGCCACGTGCCAAAGGTTCTGGTGACACAATTGTCAAAAGACGTAGCCACATTACTGTAGTTGTGGCTGAAAGGGGATAAGAATGGGTCAAAAAGTTAGTCCAGTCGGTCTGAGAACCGGAATTATTCGAAACTGGGAATCTCGCTGGTATGCAGACAAAAAACTAGTGCCTGCCTACATCAAAGAAGACTTCCTAATTCGCAAAACCATTAAAACTTATCCTGAATACAAAGAAGCGTTAATCTCTTCAATTGAAATTGAACGCTACAAAGGCAAAGAAAAAGACAAAGTTAGAATTCGCCTGTACACAGCCAAACCAGGGCTAGTAATTGGAACTAACGCCGAAACTCGCGCCAAAGTTATCAAAGCCCTTGAAAAAATCACTAAAAAAGACGTGATTTTAAATGTTGTTGAAGTTAAACGCTCAGAACGCAGTGCGGAAATCGTGGCGCAATCTATCGCTACCCAACTTGAAAACCGTGCGTCTTTCCGCCGTGTGCAAAAAATGGCAATTCAGCGAGCTCTGAAAGCCGGAGCGTTGGGCTGCAAAACCCTAATCTCTGGTCGTCTAGGTGGTGCTGAAATGGCGCGCTCAGAAGGATACTCAGAAGGTCGCGTGCCTCTACAAACCCTTAAAGCAGACGTAGACTACGCAACTGCAGAGGCCAATACAACTTATGGAATCCTTGGTGTTAAAGTTTGGATTTACAACGGAGACGTTAATAAAGGCGAAACTCGCGAAGAGAAAATCAAAGCATACGAAGACGCTGCACCTGAACGCAGACCAAGATTTAAAAAACCAGGTCAAAGACCTAGTCGTCCAAACGGAGGTAAATAGTTTATGTTAATGCCCAAAAGAACTAAATATCGCCGTCCACATCGTGTGTCTTACGAAGGTGTTGCCAAAGGTAGAAATGAAGTAATTAACGGAGATTTTGCTCTACAAGCCCTTGAAGGTTCATATATTACTTCTCAACAAATAGAAGCGGCTCGTATCGCGATGACCAGACACATGAAGAGACTTGGTCAAGTTTGGATCAACATTTTCCCACACATGTCTCGCACCAAGAAACCTCTTGAAGTGCGTATGGGTTCCGGAAAAGGTGCGCCAGACCACTGGGTTGCGGTAGTTAAACAAAATAAAATTATGTTTGAAGTAGCTGGTGTTGCTGAAGAAATCGCACGCGAAGCGCTTCGTCTGGCTTCACACAAACTACCAATTAAGTCAAAAATCGTGAAAAAGGAGGTTAAATAAGCATGAAAAAGATGCAAGAACTTAGAAAATATACAGATCTTGAAATAGAAAGCAAAATTTTTGAGTTAAAACAAGAAATATTTAACCTACGTTTCAAACAAGCAACAGGGCAACTTACAGACACTGCCCGCGTTAAAAAAGCCCGTAAACAAATCGCTCGTCTATACACTATCTTAACCGAGCGAAAATCAGTAAAGGAGTAGTCAACAATGGAAAGAGAAACTAAAAGAAAAGTTTTCCGTGGTAAAGTTGTTTCAGATAAAATGGATAAAACTATAGTTGTCGTTGTTGACACTTATAAAAACGATCCACTTTACAACAAACGCTTTAAGGTATCTAAAAAATTTCACGTTCACGATGAACAAAATGAATGCAAAATTGGCGATACTGTGGCGTTTGCAGAAACCCGTCCACTTTCTCGCACTAAGTCATTTAGACTAATTAAGGTGCTTGAAAAAGCTGTGGTAATTTAGTTTAAGAGGTAACGAAAGATGATTCAACAAGAAACTAGATTACTCGTTGCAGACAACACAGGAGCAAAGGAAGTTTTAGTAATTAAAATTCCTGGTGGTACTCGCCACCGCTACGCTAATATCGGCGATCTTGTGGTTGTAACTGTGAAAAAAGCAACTCCTGGTGGAGTTGTTAAAAAAGGTGACGTTTGCAAGGCTGTAGTTGTCCGCACTAAAGATGGACTACGCAGAGCAGACGGCTCATATATTAAATTTGGTGAAAACGCAGTTGTATTGGTCAAAGAAGACAAAACCCCTCGCGGAACTCGTATTTTTGGACCGATTGCTCGCGAACTTAGAGACAACAACTACACTAAAATCTTGTCTTTAGCACCAGAAGTTTTATAAAAAGGAGGAATTTGTTAAATGTATATCAAAACTGGAGACAAAGTTGCCATCATTGCTGGCAAAGACAAGTTCACTACCGATAAAAAAGGTGTTAAAACTCGCACAACTGGCCGCGTTATTCAAGTGCTTCGCGACAAAGACATGGTCGTAGTTGAGGGCGTGAATATCGCCAAAATCGCCAAAAAACCAAATCAAAATAGCGAAAAAGGGCAAATTATTTCAAAACCTATGCCAATCCACGTGTCAAACGTGGCGCTAATTGATCCAAAAACTCAAAAACCTACCCGTGTTTCTTTTAAACAAGAAAACGGCAAAAAGGTGCGAATCGCCAAATCCGGCGACGCAATTAAATAAGGAGCAGGCAAATGACTTCAAGATTAAAACAACACTACATAAAAAAAGCAATTCCTGCTTTAATTAAAGAGTTTAAGTACTCATCTGTGATGCAAGTGCCTAAACTTGAAAAAATCGTAATTAACGTCGGAGCAGGAGATGCTGCTCAAAACTCCAAAGTTATTGAAGATATCGTTAAAGAAGTTGGCCAAATCGCGGGACAACGTCCAGTTGTCACTCGTGCGCGTAAATCAATTTCTAACTTCAAACTAAGAGAAAACATGCCAATTGGTGTCAAAGTCACTCTGCGTGGTGAGAAAATGTATTACTTTTTAGATAAACTAATTTCAATTTCTCTACCAAGAGTTCGTGACTTTAGAGGAGTTTCTAAAACTGCGTTTGATGGTCGTGGAAACTACACCCTTGGTGTGAAAGAACAACTGATTTTCCCAGAAATTAGATTTGACGATATTAAAAAAATCCGTGGTATGGACGTAGTTTTAGTAACTACTGCTAAAACCAACGAAGAGGCATTTAGTTTACTTAAAAACTTAGGCATGCCTTTTGCTAAATAGAGGGCTTAACTATGGCTAAAAAATCAAAAATTAATGCAAATAACAAAAAACTAGAAGTCTATCTACGCTATCAAGAACGCGCTCGCGAACTAAAGGCTAACAAAGACTATTTAGCACTACAAAAATTGCCAAGAAACGCATCGCTTTGCCGTTACCGCAACCGTTGTCAAATTGACGGTCGTCCACACGGTTTCATTCGTAAATTTGGAATTTCTCGTAACAACTTTCGTAAAATGGCAGCAGCCGGACTGTTGCCCGGCGTAAAAAAAGCCAGCTGGTAGAAGGAGGCATTTATGGTATCAGATACAATTGCAGATATGTTAACTCGCATTCGTAATGCGAACAGACAACACAAATTAAGCGTAAATGTTCCACATTCTACTGAAAAAGAACGTATTTTAAAAGTCTTAAAATCAGAAGGTTTTATCGCTTCTTACGCTGTTTTTCAAGAAGGCGTGGCTAAAAACATGAACGTTGAACTTAAATACTCAGAAGACAAGGAACTAGTAATTCACGGACTTCGCCGTGTCTCTAAACCAGGTTTAAGAGTATATTCAAGCAAAGAAGAACTACCTCGTGTCTTTAATGGTCTTGGAATTGCCGTAATTTCAACCTCTAAAGGCATTATGTCAGACCGTGCTGCCAGAAAAGCAGGTTTGGGTGGCGAAGTTCTTTGCTATGTGTGGTAGGAGGAACTGAAAGTCTATGTCTAGAATTGGAAATAAAACTATCTTAGTTCCGCAAGGCGTGACAGTCTCTGTCTCTCCTGAAAACTACGTTGTTGTAAAAGGTCCACATGGTGAACTTACAAAACAATTTTCACCAATCCTTAAAATCACTCAAACTGAACAAGAAATCCAAATTACTCGTCCAAACGACGAAAAAACCACTAAACAACTACACGGTACAACTCGTGCACTACTTGCCAACATGGTACAAGGTGTGCACCAACCCTTTCAAAAAGAACTAGATATTATTGGTGTTGGTTATAAAGCAAACTCAGTTAACGGTAAACTAACCTTAGCCCTTGGTTTTTCACACCCTGTAGAAGTTGAAGTGCCAAAAGGCTTAGTGTGCGAAACTCCTAGCCCTGTTAAAATCATTATCAAAGGTATTGACAAGGAACTAGTTGGTGAGTTTGCAGCGCGCGTACGCCTACTTAAAAAACCAGAACCATATAAAGGAAAAGGTATCCGCTACACAGGTGAACACGTTCGCCAAAAAGCTGGAAAAACCGCTAAATAAGGAGGCTGAACATGATTTTAAAAATTTCCAAAAACGAATCTCGCTTGTCAAGACACGAGCGTGTCAGAAAATCAGTTTCAGGTACAAGTACTCGTCCTCGCCTATCTTTATACCGTTCAAATACCCACATCTACGTCCAAATTATTGACGACACAAAAGGCCACACACTAGTTGCTGCTAACACCAAAGAACTAAAACTTGGCAAAAACTTAGCTGCAGCCGAAGCCCTTGGTACAGCAATTGCCAAAAAAGCACTTAAAGCGAAAATCAAAGCAGTTGTTTTTGACCGCTCAGGTTATCTATACGCAGGTCGCGTCAAAGCCCTTGCTGAAGCCGCTAGAACTGCCGGACTTGAGTTTTAAAGGAGTAAATTATGTACGATAAATTTGAAAAAGAAGAAAAAGAATTTGACGAAAAAGTCGTTCATATTGGTCGTGTTACCAAGGTCGTAAAAGGTGGTCGTCGTTTCCGCTTTTCAGCACTAGTTGTTGTTGGAAACCACAAAGGCAAAGTAGGATTTGGAACTGGTAAAGCAAACGAAGTTCCAGATGCTATTAAAAAAGCGATTGAACAGGCTAAACAAAACCTAATAACTGTGCCAATTGTCAATAACACCATCCCTCACTACATTGAAGGTGTATACGGCTCTGGTCACGTCGTTCTAAGACCAGCCTCAGACGGTACTGGTATTGTTGCCGGTGGTGCTGTGCGTGCCGTGTGTGAACTGACAGGTGTTTCTAACATCTTGTCTAAATCTCTTGGTTCTCGTACACCTATTAACATGATTAGAGCAACTTTTGAAGGTTTTAAACTACTTAAAACTAAAGAAGAAATCGCTCGTCTACGTGGCGTGGAGGTAAAAAGCCTATGAAACTAAAAGTTGTGCTAAGACGTTCTTTAATCGGACGTTTACCACGTCAAGTTAAAACTGCCGAAACTTTGGGCTTAAAACGCATCAACGACGAAGCGGTTTTAGAAGACAACGCTGTAAACCAAGGCAAAATCAAAACTATTGCTCACTTGGTTGAAGTCAAGGAAGCGAAATAAGGAGGCCTTTGTTTATGCTAAATGAACTTAAAAACTTACGCCCACGTCCAGATAAGAAACGACTAGGTCGTGGAATTGGCTCAGGCACCGGAAAAACCTCTGGTAAAGGCCACAAAGGTCAAAACGCACGTTCAGGCGGTGGCACTCGCCCAGGCTTTGAAGGTGGACAATTACCACTTTTCCAACGTTTGCCAAAACGTGGTTTTCACTCACTTAACCAAACTAAAAACGCAATCGTTTCACTAAGTGCTTTAAACTGCTTTGAGCCAGAGACTGTGGTTACAGTTGACTTGCTTTTAGAAAAAGGTCTAGTTTCTAAACCTTTTAAAGCAGTTAAAGTCCTAAACGGAGAACTTAGTCAAAAACTGACTTTAAAAGTTCACCAAATCTCTAAATCTGCCTTAACTAAACTCCAAGAACTTGGCGGCACATTTGAGGCAATTTAACAATGAATAGAGTCAAAAGAATTTTATCCAATAAACAAATTCTTGAAAGATTTATCTTTACACTTGCTCTACTTTTAGCACTAAGGGTGATGTCTTTCATTCCGATGCCTTTAGTCAACGTAGACGCAATTCGCAACCTATTTGAAAATGGACTTGGATTCTTTGCGATTTTAAATAACTTTTCAGGAAGATCACTTGAACGCTTTTCTTTCCTGGCAATGGGAATTTCTCCCTATATTACGGCGTCTATCGTCACTCAACTTCTGCCAATGGTAGTACCTACCTTTAAAGAATGGCAAGAACAAGGTGAAGAAGGTCGCTACAAAATTAATAAAATCAACCGAGTACTTGCAATCGCGATTGCTTTTGTCCAAGGTATTTCGCTAGTCCTTTCTTTCTCAGCAGGCCGCGGAACTCAGTTTTTCGTAGGGTTCTCTGGAAACATCGGTATGGCGATGATCTATATTGGTTTAACTATTGCTGCTGGTACTGCAATTTGTATTTGGTTTGCCGACATGATTACCCAAAAAGGTATCGGAAACGGCTCTTCAATGCTAATTACTGCCGGAATTATTATTTCAATTCCTTCAATGTTTAGCATGATGACCAAAAAATACATCACTGAAGCTACAAGCTGGACACACTACGTTAACTTCGTGGTAATTACTCTACTTTATATAGCTATCATTCTAGGGGTAATATTTGTTGAAACCTCTAACCGTAAAATCCCAATTCAACACGCCAACCGCCAAGCACAATCTGACTCAAACATTCCAATTAAAGTCAACACTGGAAACGTGATGCCCGTGATTTTTGCCTCAACCTTGCTTGGTATCCCGCAAACTATTACTGGGTTTATCACTCAAAACTACTCATCTGGCGGCGGTTTTTGGGTTAACGAAATCTTTAACTTCCAAAGACCAATTGGCTACATTATCTATATTCTGTTAATTATTGCTTTTTCGTTTTTCTACACCTTTATGCAGTTTGACCCTGAAAAAATTTCTGACAACTTATCTAAATCAAACGCCTATATTCCAGGAATTCGTCCAGGTGAGGACACTAAAGACTTTATTGCCAAAACTTTATTTAAAGTAAACGTTATCGGCACAATTTACTTAGTAATTATCTCATCATTGCCAATTTTAACAGCAGTTATCTTTGGTCTACAAGGTGCAGAGGCTTCTGCCATTACTCTTGGTGGAACATCACTACTTATCGTTGTTGGTGTGGCAATAGAAACCACTAAACAAATCGAAACCGACGCTGAAAGCAATCAATATAGGGGGATTTTTGGTTAATGATAATTATTTTAATGGGACCTCCTGGTGGAGGTAAAGGCTCACAGGCTAAAGTCTTAAAAACTCACTACTCAATTCCCCACATTTCAACTGGGGATATGTTTAGAGAAAACATTAAAAATGAAACTGTACTTGGCAAGAAAGTCAAAGCGATACTTGCTGCCGGTGAACTAGTTCCAGATTCTTTAACCGACGAACTAGTCTTGGACCGTTTAAGTCAACCAGACGCTAAAGGTGGGTTTATCTTAGATGGTTATCCTCGCAATCTTGCTCAAGCTGTTGAACTTGACAGAATTCTTGCTAAACTTGGATTTACAATTACTAAAGTGGTTAATATAGATGCCACCGACGAACTAATTGTTCAACGTCTTGCTGGTCGCCGAGTTTGTCCTAAATGCGGAGAGACTTACCACATTCCAAACATGCCACCAAAAGTTTCCGGCAAATGCGACAAGTGCTCAGCTGATATTGTGCAAAGAACAGATGACCAAGAAGCAACAATTCGCGCAAGACTTGCGCTATATCACGAAAACTCCAAACCAATTGAGCAGTTTTACGAAGACAAAGGTCTGTTTTGCACAGTTGATGGCAATGTTTCCATTGAACACACTAAAGCCCAAATTATTGAGGTTTTAGGTAAATAGTTATGATTACTATTAAAACCCCTGAACAACTTAGTAAAATGAAAGAATCCGGCAGGATTCTTTCTGAACTAAGAAAAGAACTTGAACAACACTTAAAACCAGGTGTATCCACACTTAAACTAGACAAAGTTGCGGCTAAGTTTTTAGCAGACCGCGGTGTTGTTTCTTCCTTTTTAAACTACGAAGGCTACAAACACTCAATTTGTGCGAGTGTCAATGACTGCGTAGTCCACGGCATTCCTTCTAAAGACGTGGTTTTAAAACCAGGCGACATTATTTCGCTAGACTTAGGTGTTGTTAAAGACGGTTGGCACGCAGACTCTGCGTGGACTTACGAAATTGGCGAAGTCACACAAGAAGTAAAAGACTTAGTTGAAAGAACTAAAGAAGCCTTAATGCAAGGACTTTCTGTGGTAAAACCAGGTAACTTTATTACAGATATTGGTAAAGCCATTGAAAACTACTTAAAACCGTTTAAATACGGTATAGTTCGTGAGTTTTGTGGCCACGGAATTGGCGAAAAACTACACGAAGATCCATACATTTTTCACTTCAACCAACACATGAAGCACACCGAAATTAAAGAAGGCATGACATTATGCGTTGAGCCTATGGTAAATCTTGGTTCACACAAAGTAAAAATTCAAAATGACGGTTGGACAACTGTCACTAAAGACCACAAACCCGCTGCCCACTTTGAGTATACAGTCTACGTCACTAAAGACGGATATGAGATACTTACTCCCAAAATTTAAATAAAAGGTACTAAACTATGCGAAAAGAACAAATAGAAATTGATGCTGTCATTGTTGAAGTACTACCTAGTGCTGTCTTTTTATGCAGACTAGAAAGTGGACACGAAATTAAGGCCCGAGTATCTGGTAAAATCCGCATGAATAACATACGCATTTTACCTGGCGATAAAGTAACTTTAGAATTATCACCATATGATTTAACTCAAGGCCGCATTATTTATCGCAAAAAATAAGGAGGACTTATGAAAGTCAGATCATCAGTTAAGCCAATGTGCGATAGCTGCAAAGTTATTAAAAGAAAAGGTTATGTGCGTGTAATTTGCGAAAACCCACGCCATAAACAAAGACAAGGATAGGAGATTAAAATATGGCCAGAATCGCTGGGGTAGATATCCCTTCAAACAAAAGAGTAGTAATTTCACTTACCTATATTTACGGTATTGGGGTTAAACTTGCTCAAAAAATTCTTAAAGACGCCGGAATCTCTGAAGACGTGCGTGTTAAAGATTTAAACGACGACGATCTTTCAAAAATCCGCAAAGAAGTAGCAAAATACACAGTTGAAGGTGACCTTCGTCGTGATGTTAACCTAAACATTAAACGTTTAATGGAAATTGGTTCATATCGCGGTATTCGTCACCGTAAACAACTGCCAGTGCGTGGACAAAACACTAGAAACAACGCCCGCACTCGCAAAGGCAAAGCAAAAGCGATTGCCAACAAAAAGAAATAGGGAGGAATGAACAATGGCTAAAAAAGTAAGCACACGTCGCAAAGCACGTAAAAACATACCTCTTGGCAAAGCATACATTCACACAACATTTAACAACACAATTGTAACAATCACTGACCTTGATGGCAATGCCATCGCTTGGTCTTCAGCAGGTGCACAAGGCTTTAAAGGTACTCGTAAATCAACAGCATTCGCTGCTCAAATCACCGCAGAAGCCGCTGCAAAAGCCGCTATGGAAAACGGTATGATTAAGGTAGAGGTTTCTGTTAAAGGACCTGGACCAGGCCGCGAGTCTGCTATTCGTTCACTGCAAGTTGCTGGTCTTGAAATTGTTTCAATTGAAGACAACACACCAGTTCCACACAACGGTTGCCGCCCACCTAAGCGTCCACGTGGCTAGGAGGAAGTATGCGTAATTTAAAATTTGAAAGACCAAACGCAATTTCCGTAATTTCTGCAGACAAAACAACTGCAAAGTTTTCAATTAAACCCCTAGACCGAGGATATGGTATCACAATCGGCAACGCTCTTCGCCGAGTACTACTTGCCTCAATTCCAGGAGCAGCTCTGATTAACGTAGAGATTAAAGGTGTACCACATGAGTTTTCAACAATCCCTGGTGTTAAAGAAGGAGTTGTTGAAATCGTTTTAAACTTAAAAGATGCTATCTTTAAACTAGATTCAGTTGAACCTGGTTTCCGCGCAGAAGTTTCTCTGAACGACGTTGACAAAGAAATCATCACACTTGGTGACTTACAAGTGCCAGCTGGTGTTGAAGTTGTCAACCCAGATCACGTGATTTGTCATTTAAATAAAGGAACCAGCATTTCACTTACCGCAACTCTGGCAACTGGTGCTGGATACGTTACTCAAAACGACAACAAAGCATATCTTGACCACATTGGCCAAATTGCGCTAGACTCAATTTTTACCCCAGTTAAACGTGTTAACTTTAACGTAGAAAAACTACAAGGTGGGTACGACGAGTTAATTTTAGAAGTTGAAACTAACGGCGCAATTGACGCAAAAGACGCAGTTTCTGAAGCCGCTTCCATGCTAAGTGAATTATTTGGCGCAGTTCGCCAAATTTCTGAAAACGCAGAACAATTCCAAGACTACATTGCAGAAGAGGCAGAAACTACTGCACAAGCAGTTGACAAAAACCTGTCAATTGACAGACTAGATTTATCTGTTCGTCTATACAACGCGCTTTCTCGCGAAGGCATTAAAACAATTGACCAACTACTTGACATGACAGATCAAGAAATTAAAAGCATACGCAACCTTGGGCAAAACTCATTCATTGAATTGCAAAACAAATTGACTGAGTTTAAAGACAGCACAATTACTAAAAAAACAGTTGATGATGACGATGCTTTAATTAAAGAAATTTTTGACGATATTGAGGAGGGACTATAATAATGAGATCAAAACTATCTAGAAACTCAGCTGCCCTAAGAGCAGTACTTAGAGACTTAGCGACAGCACTAATCGTTAAAGAAAGAATTATTACTACTCACTCTAAGGCCAAAGAAACTCAAAAAATGGTAGAAAAACTAATTACTCTTGGCAAAAAAGGTGATATCAACGCTCGCCGTTTAGCCAGAACTTACCTTAGAGATGTAGAGACTGACACAAAAGGCGAAACAGTTTTAACTAAACTATTTCAAACTGTAGCCCCACGTTTTAAAGACAGAAACGGTGGCTGCACTAGAATCATTAAAACAGTTGGCCGCAAAGGCGACAACGCCCCAATGTCGATTCTTGAGTTTGTATAATCACTTTATAAAAATAATTTAATCAAAAAGAAAATTGAGAACCACACTTTATTAAACAAAGTGTAGTTCTCTTTTGCACTATTTTAGGAGAAATTTATTTATGAAATTAGTAAAAGAAACTAAATCAGAAGTTAAAGTTGCTTTAGTTAAAGCCAGCACTAAGTGTGTGCTTTTAAAAGAACTTACAGAAAAAAGAGGATTTAAAGCACAAGCTGGTGAAATTCTGGATTTACTTAGTTTAGAAAACACAGGCACAGTTTATCTAGGACTAGGTGACAGAACTCACGAAGACCTTCGTTTAGCCGGCTTTAAATTAGTTAAGTTCCTTGAAGCCAGAAAAATCAAGAGTGTTAACCTAGACTTTGCGCACGTAAAAACTCTAGACACGATTTACTTAGTTGAAGGCTTTTATCACGGAATTTACCTGTACAACCGCTATAGAGCCGACAAAACTCAGTTCTTGCCAGAAATCGGAATTGGTGAGTTTGCAGATGAAAAAGAAGCGCTACTTGAACTTAAAAACCTAGCAGATTCTATCTTTCTTTGCCGTGATTTAATTAACACTCCAGCAAATGACCTATACCCTGCTAACTACGCAGAGTTAATTAAAGAAACTTTTAAACCTTTTAAAGATGTAGAAGTTACTGTATTTGACAAAAAACAAATGCAAGAACACAAACTGTTTGCAGCACTTGCGGTCGGTAGCGGTTCTGACAACGACCCAAGATTTGTGGTAATTAAATACCAACCAAATAAAGCAGACGATGAATTTCTTTCTTTTGTTGGAAAAGGTATAACTTACGACAGTGGAGGATATGCTTTAAAAATTCCTTACACTAATATGCTGACAATGAAAACTGATATGTCTGGGTCTGCCGCTGTAGTTTCGGCAATTTTAGCACTTGCTAAAAACAAAGTTAAACAAAATGTCTGCGGTGTAATGTCGCTTTGTGAAAACGCAGTGTCTGGACACGCATATAAAAACGGAGACGTTTTTAAAACTCACAAAGACGGAGTTACTATTCAAGTTGACAACACAGATGCAGAAGGACGAGTTTCAATGGCCGACTCAATTCACTGGGCTGCCACTGAAGTTAAGTCAAAATCAATAGTTGAGTTTTCAACTCTAACCGGCGCTTGCATTGTTTCGCTTGGAACCGACATTTCTGGATGTGTTTCTTATCACCCAGAACTTACTCAAAAAGTAATTGAAGCAGGCGAAGAGGCTGGAGAGAGAATTTGGCAATTCCCAATTTCTAAAAAGCACGAAGAAGCGGTTAAAGGAACATTTGGTACAATTAAAAATGTTTGTTCAGGTGGAGCCGGTTCAATTACTGCCGGAATTTTCTTAACTTACTTTTCTGAAAAAGTTCCGTATGTTCACGTTGACATCGCCGGAACTGCTTACAACCCACCATACCTTTACTACGTAGATGGAGCAAGCGGAGTTGGTGTTAGAACAATTTACAACTTCGTTAAAAACTCACTTAAAAAATAATTTTATGCAAATTAAATCCTTTTAATATGGCTAAAATAACCCGTTTAAAGGAAATAAAAAAAGGAACACCGATGTGTTCCTTTTTTTGATATGTTTATTTTAATTATCGTTCTTGTTTTCTCAAAGTGCGAAGAGCTCTTGCTGAAACCATGACTTTGTGAGTGTGACCTGCTTCGTCAGTAAATTTCACTGGTTGCAAGTTTAAGTTCCAGACTCTGCGAGTCGCACGAAGAGAGTGTGATCGATTATTTCCGGCAAGTTGTTTTCTGCCGCTAATAGCGCATATTCCCATGTTTATAAATCTCCTCTCCAAATATTTTAGCATAATCAGGGTTTTTACGCAATTTTAAACTTTTAGTATGTTAAACTTTAAGTATGGAAAAGAAAACAATTTTAATCACGGGAAGTTCAAGTGGAATTGGCAAAGCCGCTGCCGAATTTTTTTTAAAGAACGATTTTTTAGTATACGGAATTGATCAAAATGCATCGACTATTGAAGATAAAAACTATCAACACTTTAAAGTATCGGTAACTGATTTTAAAAACCTTCCTGATTTAAAAAATATCTCATATATTTTAAACAACGCAGGCACAATGGATGAGCAAAAGTCCTTGGAAACCAACTTACAAGGCTATATTAACATTATCAATAAATATGAAAGTAAAGACCTAAAGGCTGTTTTAAACATCGCTTCAACCGCTGGTCACCACGGGTTTGGCAAACCTTTGCACGCTGCCACTCAAGCGGCTCGTATTAACTTTACCAAACATCTTGCCAAAACTCTCGGTGAAAAATGCCAGACTTTAGTTAACTCACTAAGCCCTGGTCCAGTTCACACCAATTTAGAGCCAGACTTGTATAAAGACAAAACAGCAATGTCTGCGGTTGCAAATCAAAATATCTTTAACCGTTGGATAGAGCCAAATGAAATTGCAGAGTGGATTTACTTTATCTTAACTAAAAACACCTGTGCAACAGGGCAAGACATAATTCTTGATTTAGGTGAATGTATTAACCTAAATTTTATCTCGCCAACCCCACCTAGCCAAAAATAGCCTTATATAATATAAAGAGATTTAAGGTATAATAAAGGTACTGAGGTTTATTGATGGAACACAAAACAATAACAAGCGAATTTTTTACTAAAATGTTGATAAACGGAGCTGCTAACTTAAGGCTCCACATTGACGAAATTAATAACTTAAATGTCTTTCCAATTCCAGATGGCGACACTGGAACTAATATGCACCTGACTATCAATGCTGGTGCTAACAAGATTAAAATCTTAGATTTTCAAAACAAAACCATTGCAGAAATCGCAAAAGTGTTTTCACACGAACTAGTAGTTGCAGCGCATGGCAACTCTGGTGTCATTCTTTCTCAGTTTTTCCGTGGATTTGCGAAAGAACTTGGAAAAGTTGACAGCAAAGAACTGACGGTAGTTCAACTTATTGATGCCTTAATTTCTGGCTATAAAGTAGCCTACAGTGGTGTAGTTCAACCAATTGAAGGAACAATTTTAACCGTACTTCGTGAAGCTGGCGAACACTTACGTTTAAAACGCGGTAAACTAATTACTTTTGAAGATGCACTAACCACTTATTTTAATCAGACTAAAATTACTCTGCAGAAAACCCCTAATCTTTTGCCTGTTTTAAAAGAAGCAAATGTAGTAGACAGTGGCGGTGCTGGTTTTGTTAAAATCGTTGAGGGTTTTGTGCACTTTATTAACGGCAAAGTTATAAAGGAAGCAACTAAAACTACAACTAAATCATTTGTTTTAAACTCAGAGCAAAGCACGGCTTACGACCACGTAATTGGCGAAATTAAGTTTAAGTTCTGTACCGAGTTTGTCTTGATTTTAGATAAACCAGAGCAGTTTTCTAAAGACAAGTTTATTAAAGAAATTAAAGACTTTGGCGACTCAATGGTAGTAATTCACGACGAAGAACTACTAAAAGTCCACATTCACACAAACCAACCTCTAAACTTACTTAAAAACGCCGAACAACTAGGCGAAACCAGATCAATTAAAGTAGATAATATGAAACTGCAAAACGAAGAGGCAGTGGCTGCACAAAAACCATCCACCAAAACTCCTGAAAAAGAATACGGACTGATTGCTGTTGCAAACGGAGACGGAGTTCGCCAATACTTACTTGAACACGGAGTTGACTACATAGTTGCCGGTGGCCAAACCATGAATCCGTCTACTCAAGACTTCATTGAAGCAGTTGAGAAAGTCAACGCTAAAAACATTATTATCATTCCCAACAACTCAAATATCATCATGTCGGCAGAACAAACTGCTAACTTAGTCAAAGACCGTAACATCGCGGTAATTAAAACTAAAAATCTAGGTCAAGGAGTGGCTGCACTTTCTGTGTTTGACCGCAGCGCTGACTTTAAGACTAACATTGACAACATGCAAGAAATCGCACAGACTGCTAAAACTGGTGAAATCACTTACGCAATTCGCGACACCAAACAAAACGGCATAGACATTAGAAAAGGCCATTATTTAGGAATTTCTGAAGGTGCGATAACTTGCTCAGTTGAAAATATTTTTGACGCAACTCGCTGTCTGCTTTCCCAAATTCTTTCTAAAGAAAACGAAGTTGTTACTCTATTTTACGGCAAGGCTGTGTCTGACGAAGAAGCGAGAGAAATTGAGGAATACATCCAAACACTTTGTCCATACGCCGAGGTTAATTTAGTTAACGGGATGCAAGAAATTTATTTATTTATAGTTTCAGCACTTTGAAAAAACAGGTTTAAAAAATAGTATAATAATTATTAGAGGTATTGAATGAAAACGATTAAAGAACTTTTAAAAAAACACAACCGCATTATTATTCACAGACACTCCAAACCAGATATGGACGCAATTGGCTCACAAATGGGCTTAATGCACATAATTAAGGAAAACTTTCCCGAAAAAGAAGTCTACGTAGTAGGTGACCACAACAAATTTGACTACGAAAACGCGATGAACGAAATTCCTGATAGTTTTTACAAAGACGCGCTAGTTTTTATTACAGACGTCGCAGTTTCTTACATGATTTCAGATAACCGCTATCTGTTTGCCAAAGACGTGGTAATCATTGACCACCACGAAAACAAATCAGATGTTGCCGGCGCTTATGTTTATTCAGACCCAACTTACGAGGCCGCCGCTGCTTATGTTTACGATATTGCTAAAAAACTAAAACTAAAAATCCCGGCAATAGCGGCAGACTATTTGCTAAACGGAATAATTACCGACAGTGGGCGCTTTCAGTATTTAACTAACGCACCGCGTTTATTTCAAATCGCTGCGGAACTTACAGCACTAGGTGCAAACCCGCTTAAGTTCTACAAGTGGCTGTATGTAGAAACTCTTGAAGAGCGTCAAACTAAAGCGAAGTTTGCTACTCGCATGCAAATTGAGGGCTCAGTTGCTTACTTTTTTAACACCAAAGAGTTTTTAGAGTCACTTGGCACTTACGATTTCTTTTCAATTAGTCGCGGTATGGTTAACTTACTTGCCGGCATTAAAGAAATTCCAATTTGGGCTAACTTCACGTATTCCGCTGAGCAAGACAAAGTAATTTGTGAACTGCGTAGCCGTGAAATTGAAGTTGTGCATATTGCCAAAAAATACGGCGGTGGTGGACACGCACTGGCGTGTGGGGCAACCCTTGATAACTTTGAAGTGGCTAAAGCCATGATTAAAGATTTAAACGAACTAATTTTGCAAAACCAAAAATAAATAATAAAGGAGCATAAAATGGACATTAGTTTAATTTTAAAAAAAATCAAAGAATACGACATTATTACAATCTACTCACATAAAAGACCAGACGGAGACTGTATAGGCTCATCACTTGGTCTTAAAAACATCATTGAGACAACTTTTCCCAAAAAACAAGTATACTCACTTGGCGACCACACACCTTACCTTCGTTTTCTTGGAGAACTTGACACCCTTGACGACGAAACTATTAAAAAATCTTTAGCGATAGTTGTTGACACTGCTACTCAAGAGCGAGTTGCAGATCAACGTTTTAAACTGGCTAAAGAAATTATTAAAATTGACCACCACATCGTAATGGATCAATACGGCGACATTAACTGGGTGCACGAAGAAGCGCCAGCGGCTTGTCAAATGATTACTTACTTTCTGTATAAGTTCAGAGATCAACTGCTTATCACTAAACAAGGCGCGCAAGCACTATATGCTGGTTTAGTTACGGATTCTGGAGGATTTAGATACCGCGGAGTTACTGAAACTACTTTTCAATTGGCGGCTTTTTTAGTTTCTAAAGGCGCTGACCTTGAATATGTTGACCGTGAACTTTCTAAAACCACTTTTGCACAACTTAAATACAAAGGCTATTTACTTTCTAACATCAAACGCTCAAAAAACGGCGTGGTTTACTTTCTTGCGACTCGAGACATTCAAAAGAAATTTAACTTAACTCAAGAAGACACAGCAGCGGCCATTAACGCTATGGCCGGAATTGAAGGCTGCCCTGTTTGGGTTCTATTTATTGAACTTGAAAACTCAGTTCGTGTTAGAGTTCGTTCAAACCAAGTAGAAATTGCTTCAGTTTGCAACAAATTCCCTCCAGGGGGTGGACACGACTTTGCCGCTGGCTGCCACTTGGATAAAATGAAACAACACACAAAAGTAATTGACGCCCTTGACGCCAGAATTGTGGAAGTTTTAAAGAAAAATAACTAACAATGCTGGAAGTTCTTTTAAACATTACTACCAATAAATCAGCAAACTCAAATTCAAAAATCTCAGAAGCGATTACCAAAGGTTCGCTAGACCTTCAAGCCCTGCAAACTGGCCAAGACTGGCTGTTTAAAGTTATCCTGCCGCTTTTAATTATTATGATCTACGCGGTAATCGTTGGACTTGAACGCCGCAATTTAGGCAAAGCAGTCGGGGTTTCTGCCTACTTTTTAGTAGGAATAGCTAGTTGCTCAATTGCAATCACTCAAAGACTAATGTTCGAACTGAATGCTTTTCAACCAAACGAAGGTCAAAGAATCATTGCGCAAGTTGTCGCGGGTGTTTCTTTTATTGGAGCCGGTGTCATCATTAAAGACAAGATGTCTATCAAAGGTTTAACTACGGCTTCCTCTATTTGGGCGTGCGCAATTTTAGGTTTAATTTTGGGTTCAGGTTATCTGTTAATTGGAGTAATCGGTGCAACTGTTATTATCATTTACATCTTTATTCGCGACATGGTTTCCAAAGAAAACCCGTTTGTAAGTTGCCGCAATAACTTAATTCACAAAGTTAAACAAGGTGAGATAAAAGCAGAAGACGCCAACGCTATTTTAAACAAAGAAGACGATTTGCAAACTAGACACGTTGATGAGTTTAAACAACACTGATTTTGAAAATATCACTGCAATTGCGACCCCTTATGGTAAGGGGTCGATTTCAGTTATAAGAGTTTCGGGAAAAACTTGTATCAAAGAAGTCAGCGCTATCTTTAAAGGCAAAAACTTAACTCAAGTTCCTGGAAACACTTTAGTCTACGGCTTTATTTTAGACAAAGACAACGTGCCGATTGACGAAGTAGTTGTTGCAGTTTTTAAAAAACCGCATTCTTTTACAGCAGACGATATGCTTGAAATTTCTTGCCACGGCGGTGTGTTGGTAACTAATTTAGTCTTAGAAAGACTCCTTAGTCTAAATATCAGAATGGCACATCCTGGTGAGTTTTCTTACCGTGCTTATTTAAATGGACGAATAGATTTAGTTAAAGCAGAGGCTGTGATGGACTTAATTGAGGCAGACACCAAAAGCGCTGCCAAAATTTCTTTAAACTCACTACTTAGCAAGACAGGTAAAAAAATAACTGAGTTTAAAGAGCAAGTCTTGGCGTTAATTTCAGATATTGAAGTTAAACTCCAATACCCTGAGTTTGACGAGGCCACTGAGTTAGAGACTTCTGAACTAAAGGCTAGAATTGACGAAATTTTAACTAACCTAACTGAGTTTTTGCGAAACTCAAAAAGCACTACAATGCTAAAAACTGGGATTTCGGTCGCAATTGTTGGCAGACCCAATGTCGGCAAGTCTTCACTTTTAAACTCCCTTTTAAAACAAGACAAGGCTTTAGTTACTGACATTCAAGGCACAACCCGCGACATTGTTGAGGGCAAAATTGTGCTGAACAACATTGCTCTAAACTTACTTGACACCGCAGGCATCCGCAAAAGCACAAATCTAGTTGAGAATCTTGGTATTCAAAAAAGTCTAGATACCATTAAAACCGCTGACTTAGTTTTATTTGTTTTTGAGGCTAACCAAAAGTTAACCAATGAAGACTTAGAAATTTTAAACAAAATAGATCCTGCTAAACTAATTAAAATTGCAAACAAAAAAGACTTAGGAATTAAAGAAAAAGACAAAGACGCTGTCTACATCTCTACTTTCGATGAAGACTTAAAACCGCTTGAAGACGCTATTTTAAGTAAGTTAAAGTTAACAGATCTAGACACTAGAGACCTGGCGTTTTTGTCAAACCAAAGACAAATTACTCTACTTGAGAAAGCAATTTCTGAACTAAAAGAAGCCCACAGTTCTGCTGATTTCTTAACCGCTGACTTAGTGGTGATGAACATTAAAACCGCTTACAACGCTATAAAGGAGATACTTGGCGAGGTGTATGATGACGATGTAAATAAAAACATCTTTAGTCATTTTTGCCTTGGCAAATAAATAACTATGTATAAAGTTTTATATCGAAAATACCGACCAAGTAAACTAAAAGAAGTAGTTGGCCAAGCGGTAATCATTCAAATTCTTAGACAAATTCTAAAAAGTGGCAGCATTCCGCATTCTTTTATTTTTGCTGGCACCAGAGGAATTGGCAAAACCACGATTGCCAGAATTTTTGCGAAAGCCATAAACTGCGAAAAACTAACTTCAGGAGACGCTTGCGGAAAATGCGCAAACTGTCTTGCAATTGAGCAAGAACAAACAGTAGACATTGTAGAAATAGATGGGGCAAGCAACAACGGAGTTGACGAAATCAGAGACCTTCGTGACAAATGCGTGTTTTTGCCGCAAAACTTAAAATACAAAGTCTACATAATTGACGAAGTTCATATGCTTACAACCGCGGCTTTCAACGCGCTTTTGAAAACTTTAGAAGAACCACCTAAACACGTTGTCTTTATTTTGGCAACCACTGAACCTCACAAAATCCCGAAAACCATTCAATCTCGCTGTATGAACTTTAGTTTCCTGACTTTAACAGAGACTGAAATTGAAGGACAAATAATTGAAGTTGCCAAAAAAGAAAAAATTACTTTAGAAAAAGAAGCAGCAACACTAATTGCTAAAAAAGCAGAAGGTGCTATGCGAGATGCTTTGGTCTTGTTGGACAAAGCAGTGGCTTATGCTGGTCAAAAAATTGACAAAGAAACAGTTTTGAAAATCATTGGTGGAGTTGACGAAAACGAGATTTTAAAAATTATTAACTCACTTGACAATGCAGATTTAGCCAATGCTGTTACTCTACTTGATACGCTACTTAAAGCAGGTAAAAACGAAAACTCAATAATTGACGCCTTTATTGATAACTTCAAACAAATTTTGCTAAAAATTTCAACAGGTGAACTCAACCTTTTTAAAAAACTAAACAAAGCAAAAGTTTTAGAAATATTTACTGAACTAAACACTTTAATTAAAGAAATCAGATACACAACTTCTAAGCAAAATATGCTGATGGTTACTTTAATCAAAATTTACTCAATCATAAGTAAACAAGAAGCGATTGTATTTAACACAAACCTAGAAACTGCAAAACCTGCAGTTAAAACATCAGAACAACTACAAGTAAAAACTACACCCGAAACACACGGTGATATTTTTGCAAGTAACCCTGTAGCTTTTTCGCCCAGTCCTGAAAAAATTAGCAAAGATTCAGTTAAAAGTCCTTTCAGTCTAACTGAACAAGATTTTAAAGATTTGCTTGACAACGCCAAAAAGAAGTTTAGAGAAGAGGCAGAAACAAAACTCTATAACTCCGGTTTCTTAAAATCTGCAGAAGACCCAGATGTCTCTGGACTTTTTGGCAAGTTTGAAATTGTCTTAGCCAGTCCAAGCACCCTATTACTTGCTGCAGATGGATTAACTGCATGTACTGAAATCTACAAAACAGCCAAATACCCCGTTCTTTTAAAAGAAGTTAATAACTTTTTGCCAGAAATCACGAGAGTAATTTTGTTAACTAAACAAGACGCAAAGACTGTGTTAATGCAAATTAGCACTTACCTTAGAAATAACCTTGAGTTTATTCCCAATGACTTTAGTGCTGTTGTTGAAAAATACGCCGCATATGATAAAATTTTAAAAGAAGTAAAAACTAAAAAATTCGACGCAAGCGCCGTATTTGGCGAACTTGCAAGCAAGGAGCAATAAATATGAATCCACAGATGTTAAAACAAATTCAAAAACTACAAGCAGAAATGATGGAACGCCAACAAAGACTTGAAGAAACTGAGTTTACAGGTTCGGCGGCAGGCGTTACAATTACTTTGCTTGGGTCAAAAAAAGTCGTAGACTGCAAAATTAGTGCAGATATTATTCAAGATAAAGAAATGCTTGAAGACGCAATTTGTGTAGCCTTTAACAAAGCCATCGAACAAGTCAACTCAGAACTAGAAGACATTCTTTCTAGCGCTAAAATGCCTAATTTTTTAGGACTTTAGTTATAGTTTGTAAAATAGGTTTGACTATAATATAATATTTAAGTTATATGGAGGCTGACTTGAATCATACAGAAGAAAATTCTTTATCAGAAATTGCATACTCCTTAATCAAGGAACAGGGTTCTGCTGTTTCACTTAACGAACTTATTGACAAAATTTGCGCAATTCGCAACCTAGGCGAGGTTAGCGTAGATTTTAAAAATCAACTTTATTTTGACTTAATTTCATCAGGTCGCTTCGTTTATGTTGGCGACGGGCTTTTTGATTTAAAAGACAATAACTTAGAGTATTGGGACAAAGACGGTACTTTTTTTGCCAATGAAAGCAATGACGAAGACATTGAAATTAATGAAGACGAAGACGACATTGAATTTTCTGACTTTAATTTAGATGAGTTTGTGGCATCTGAACCAGATATTGAAGAAGATGAAAAACTTCAAATGCAAGCAAGCGACAACCCACTTCCTGAACTTGATGATGAAGAAGACGAAAGCGCTTTAGTTGAAGAAGACATTGAAGATTACCTGGAAACTGAAAGCGACGAAGACGACGATAAATATGTTGACCCAGATTTAGACTTAGATGAATCCGATCAAGACGAAGATGAGTACAACAAATACATGGACGACTACGAGAATCTATACGAATAGGGAGGCAATTTTTGCATCCCTATTTTTTTTATTTAATAGAAACAGAAAGGAGTTTTTAAAAATATGAGTAATTTTATTTTTATTACAGGTGGAGTAATTTCTGGAATTGGAAAAGGTGTGACCGCAGCGTCTATTGCCAGACTACTTAAAAGCACCGGAGTTTCGGTGTTTATGATCAAAATGGATCCCTACATCAATACTTTCCCTGGCATGATTGACCCACTTCAACACGGAGAGGTTTTTGTGGCCGCAGACGGAACTGAGGCAGACCTAGACCTTGGGCACTACGAACGTTTTACTGGTGTTAACTTAACTGAGCACTCTAGTATCACCATGGGTAAAATTTACAGAGAAATCTTGGAAAACGAAATGGCCGGCAAATACAGTGGCAAAACCATTCAAGTAATTCCGCATGTTGTTGATACCATTAAAAACAGACTAAAGAAGGCTGCTGAGCAAAGCCAGGCAGATGTCATAATTTGCGAAATCGGCGGAACAGTTGGTGATATGGAATCAGAGGCTTACCTGGAGGCAATTCGCCAACTTAGGTTTGATCTTGGCTACCGCCGCACCTACTACATCCACACAGCATTAGTTCCTTACCTGGAAGTATCACAAGAACTCAAGACCAAACCAACTCAACACAGTGTCAAGACTTTGCGTAGTTTTGGAATTGACCCGAACGCACTTATTTTAAGGTCAAAAAGAATGTTGGACCCTGAAACCGTTCAAAAAATTTCTTTCTTTACCGACGTTAAACCAGAGACAGTGCTGGCTTGCCCTGATTTAGATGTAGTCTACAAAGTAGTGCCACTTTTGGCTGAAGGCAAACTACATGAAAACATCTTAAAACATTTTGAACTCAAGGCAAAATCACTTAACTTAAAAACCTGGAACTCACTAATTTCTAAAGTAGAGACAGCAGACATTGTTTTAAATGTAGGAGTAGTTGGCACTACTGATTTTAAAGAGGCCTATCTTTCGCTAACTGAGGCGATTAAACACTCTGGATACCAATACTCAGTTAAACCAAACTTTATTTGGTATAACTCAGATACCCATAACTCAGAATTTCTCAAAAACATAGACCTGGCAGTAGTTTCAGGTCAAGACAACCAAGAGTTTACTTTAAAACAAAGTGAGTTAATTCACGCACTTAGCGAAAAACAAATCCCAACTCTGCTGATCAATTTAGGTTTTTGGCATATGCTTAACATTTCAGGCAAAACCACTGAAGTTGAAATTACAAAACTGGTTGGTGGTCGTGAAATTAAAATAAACAAAACAAATCCTGTTAGTAAGTATTTCAGAGAAAGTAAAATTACTGCACGTTTTCGTTCATTTAAGGTGCCAACTAATGTGCTTTCCAATCCTAACTTATTACCACTTGCTACTTTAGGCGAAACGCCAATAGCCTTTACAAATTCAAGTCACCCTTTCTTTGTATCTACTCTTTTTCACCCTGAGTTTAGTTCAAATCCGCTTTTTTCCCATCCTTTGTTTGATGCTATAATAAAAGTAGCGCTTGAGCAAAAAAAGCACCAAAATAAATAAATTTAAAAAAAGGAAAAATTGCCCATGTTTGAAGAAATTAAAAGCATTATTAAAACAAATCTAAATATTGAAGACGAAAAAATCGTACCAACCGCCAGACTAAAAGAAGACTTAGCAATTGATTCAATTGACGCTGTTGAAATAGTTTTAGCCTTTGAAGAAAAGCACGACATTAGAGTTGATGAAACTAAACTAAGAGAAATTAAAACCATTGGCGACTTAGTTGCTTATTTTGAGACACTTAAAGCCGAGTCTGCAAAATAACCATAAAACCACTTACATCTATCTTAATCTAATATTTTCAGGACTATACTTTACTATGCAAAATAACTTTTTAGAATACGAAAAAAAATGGCAAAAAATTTGGGAACAAGAACAAACTTTTGAAACTAAAGAAAGCGCTGTTAAACCCAAATACTTTATCTTAGACATGTTTCCCTATCCAACTGCATTAGGTCTCCACGTTGGACACGTTGAGGGTTATGTTGCTACCGATATTTTGGCCAGATACAAAAGAGCCAAAGGTTTTTCTGTACTGCAAACTATGGGTTTTGACGCTTTTGGTTTGCCAACTGAACAGTTTGCAATTCAAAACAATGTGCAACCTGAAGAAATTACTAAAATTAGTATCAATAACTTTAAAGCACAACTTAACCGACTAGGTAAAGCCATTGACTGGCAAAAAAGCATATCTACTCACGATCCTAAGTTTTACCACTGGACCCAGTGGATTTTTAAGAAACTATATGAACACGACCTTGCGGAGCTTAAAGACATTGAAGTGAATTTTTGTCCAGAACTTGGCACAGTTTTGGCAAACGACGAAATAACTGTCAAAAACGGACTGATGGTCTCAGAACGTGGTAATTTTCCTGTGTATAAAAAAACCCTTAAACAGTGGGTTTTAAAAATAACTAAATACGCAGAAAGATTAATTAAAGACCTGGATTTGGTTGATTGGCCGGAAGAGGTCAAAGAGGCTCAACGCAACTGGATCGGCAAAAGCGAGGGAACTTTAATTGACTTTGAAGTGCTAGACACTAACGAAAAAATCACTTGTTTTACCACCAGAATTGACACAATTTACGGACTTTCTTATTTAGTGCTAGCGCCTGAACACCCACTTGCTTTAAAAATCGCAACTAAAGAAGAAAAGCGAGCAGTTGAAAACTACATTAAACTAGCCTCACAAAAGTCAGATCTTGACCGCGAAACTCAACACGAAAAAACAGGAGTTTTCACTGGTTCTTACGCAAAATGCCCAATTTCTGGCCGCATAATTCCAGTATGGGTGGCAGACTATGTGTTTTTCAAATACGCGACTGGCGCTGTAATGGCCGTGCCTGCACACGACGAGCGCGATTTTGAGTTTGCAAATAAGTTTGGCCTAGATATTTTAAAAATTATAGATGTTCCTGAAAACCAACTTCCTTATACCAAAGATGGAGTTCACATCAACTCACCGCTAATTGATGGCCAAAACATAGAGCAGGCTAAAAAAACCCTAAATCAACACTTAAAGAAAATCAAGGCGGGTTCAACTACTGTTAACTATCGTCTCCGTGACTGGGTGTTTTCACGCCAACGCTATTGGGGTGAACCTTTTCCGCTTTACTTTGATGAACATAAAAACGTCCACTTAGTTGAAGACAAAGACCTACCGCTAGTTTTGCCTAAACTAAAAGAAATCAGACCGTCTGGCACTGGAGACGGTCCACTTGCTAACTGTCCTGAGTGGGTTAAATTTGAAAAAGATGGACAAGTCTACAGTTATGACACCAACACCATGCCGCAAGTTGCTGGCAGTTCTTGGTACTACATTGCCTATATTTTAAAAACAGCCGCTGGAGTTGTCCCGCTTAACTCAAAGGAAGCCAAAAAATTACTTGACAGTTGGCTGCCTGTAGATTTTTATGTTGGTGGCAAAGAACACACAACTGGACACCTACTCTACGCGCGTTTTTGGCATAAATTTTTATACGATTTAGGTCTGGTTTCTCAACCCGAGCCTTTTCAAAAACTTTTTAACCAAGGCATGATTTTGATGAACGGCCAAAAAATGTCTAAATCTAGAGGAAATGTTGTAAATCCTGACGAGATTTTTGACACACACGGAGCCGATGCTCTTCGTCTATACGTGATGTTTATGGGGCCTTTGCAAATGGATAAAGACTGGTCTACCACAATGCTAGATGGTGCTAAGCGTTTTCTTGACCGTGTTTGGCGAATGCATGAGTTTATCACACCTTCTCACAACGAAGGTCTGGACTTTGTGTTAAACCAAACTATTTTAAAAGTTGAGCAGGGATACGAAACAATTTCTTTTAACACCGCAATTTCGCAAATGATGATTTTTGTCAACGAGGTCTACAAGCAACAGGCAATTTCTCAAGATCAATTTAGAACTTTCTTAAAGTTATTAAATCCAATTTGTCCGCATATCACCGAAGAGATGAACTTACAATTTTTAAACTCAAACACTCAATTGGTTAATGAAGTTTTCCCAGAAGTAGACCACTCTAAACTTCAAAACTCAACATTTGAACTAATTTTTCAAGTCAATGGCAAAATTCGCGGCAAAGAATTGGTTGCTAAAACTATCACTGAAGTTGAAGCAAAACAAAAAGCGCTGGCTTGTGAGGGAGTGCAAAGAGCGATAAGTGGTTTAAACGTAATCAAAGTTATTTATATCAAAGAGAGATTAGTAAATATAGTTGCAAAATAACGCTAAATAGACTGCAAAAGCAGTCTATTTTTATTTTAATTCCGTTTTACTCTGCGTTTTTTGTATGTTTTGCCCATTTTTTACTCTGCGTTTTTTGTATGTTTTGCACATTTATTACTCTGAGTTTTTTGTAAACAGTTAAAAAACTTTTGTTTGCTTTATAAGGCTATTTTTAGATAAAATAATCAAAACACTCTGCGTTTTTTGTATATTTCACCAATTTATTACTCTGCGTTTTTTGTATATTTCACCAATTTATTACTCTGCGTTTTTTGTATAAGTATTTTGCCTTTTAGTGTAAATACCTTATAATATAAGCGAAAGGTGGAAAAGATGATTTTTAAAAGAAAAATACACGATAAATTACTTAAATGGAAAAACGAAAGTCAAGGTAAAACAGCTCTGCTGATTGAAGGTGCTCGTAGAATTGGTAAATCAACCGCTGTAGTCGAGTTTGCCAAGGTCAACTACAAAAGTTATATTTTGATAGACTTTGCCAATGAAGACGAGCAAATCAAAAACCTCTTTTTTAGCAACTTAAACGATTTAGACAGTTTTTTTATGTATCTTTCTTTGCATAAAAAAACTAAACTTTATGAAAGAAACACACTAATAATTTTTGATGAAGTTCAGAAATTCCCCAAAGCCCGAGAAGCCATTAAATATTTAGTTAAAGATGGCAGATATGACTACATAGAAACGGGTTCTTTAATTTCTATTAAAGAAAACGTCAAAGGCATCTTGTTGCCTTCAGAAGAACGAAAAATTAGCATGCATCCAATGGACTTTGAAGAGTTTACTTGGGCAATTGGAAACAACCAAATAGTGCCTTTTATTAAAAATGCATTTGTTGAAATGAAGCCAATTGACAAGCATATACACGAACTTTTAATGGAAACTTTTAGACTTTATTTGGTTTTGGGTGGTATGCCAAAAGTCATCTCTACTTTTTTAAAGGAAAATAAGCAGTTTAAAAGTTGTTTAGATGATAAAACCGACATTTTAGAAACTTACCGTGGCGACATTTTCAAAATAGAGCGAACTTACAGAGAAAAAGTGTTAAATGTTTTTGACCAAATTCCTAGTTTTTTGGCGCAACACGAAAAACGTATTAAATTCACTCAGCAAGGCAGTGCTGCTAGAAGCAAAAACTATGAAGACGCTTTTGCTTGGCTGAAAGACTCAAAAATTTGCAACATTTGTCCAGCGGTAACAGATCCTAATATTGGACTTGCTTTATCTGAGTCAAGTAGTTACTTAAAATGCTACATGGGAGACACAGGTCTACTTTTGGCCAAAACTTTTTCAGATAAAGAAAGTGAAAAAACTCAAATTTACCTTGATTTACTAAACGACAAACTATCTATTAACAAGGGCATGTTTTTTGAAAATATAGTCGCCCAGATTTTAACTGCAAACGGACACAAACTTTATTTTTATAGTCATTATTCAAAAGAAAAAAAGAGAAACGACATTGAAGTTGATTTTATAATCACAAGTAATGAACCTTTTGGCAAAATCACCGCAATTGAAGTCAAATCAGCGAAAAACTATAAAACCACATCGCTAAATAAATTTGAAGAAAAATTTAAATCTAGAGTTGACAAGTGTTATATTATTCATCCCAAAAACTTACATGTTCGCGAAGATGGAGTAATTTGTATACCTGCTTATATGGCGATCTGTCTTTAAGATTAGTTTTGCTAAAACAACCCAATTTAACACAAAACTCAGCAACATCTTATAAAAAAATGAAACAAGGTATCTTGTTTCATTTGAATGTGCTTATGGTGGAGGTAAGGAGATTTGAACTCCTGTCTTTAAAGGTCTAACCTTAACCGTCTACATGCTTAGTTTATTTAGATATTTAGTTAAAATCCAGTAAAACAAACAAACTAGAAATTAACTTTGAGTTTAAGTAATATCTAGTTGAAACTCAAAAATAACCTAGATATTCTGCATATATAAGGAAAACATTTTTTAAAAAACTGCAGAAGTTCTTTAAAAATGCTATACGCGATTTAAATTAAGCGTATAAAAGAGTTTGTTGTGCTCTTGGCACGAATAATGGTTTTGCGTTTATAAAACCTCGCGTTTTTACGTGCGCAACCACGGCATGCAAGTTAGTTTCAAACACGTTAAATCGAATCCGTAATACCCCCGTCAAAATTAGTTTACCCGCAATTTAATTTTTTTTCAACTTGTTAGAGTTTTCAAATGTTTTTATTTGAAAAAAAAACGACAATAAGGTAAACTTAAATACGTTGGGAAAACCCAATATTTTTTTAAAAAAGTTATTAAAACACGGAGAACCGTGTAAAAAAGGAGGAAATATGCCAACTATTCAGCAATTAGTTGTCAAAGGTAGACAAAGAAAAAACTCTAAAACTAAAGCACCCGCTCTAGGCTATGGCTTTAATGCATTAGAGAAACAAAATTCTTACTACGCATCTCCACAAAAACGTGGAGTTTGTGTCAAAGTTAGTACAATGACACCCAAAAAACCCAACTCAGCACTTCGTAAATACGCTCGTGTTCGTTTAAGCAACGGAACCGAAGTTACTGCGTATATTCCAGGAGTTGGACATACTCTGCAAGACCACAGTGTGGTTCTAATCAGAGGTGGACGTGTAAAAGATTTACCAGGTGTGCGCTACCACATTATCCGTGGTACTCTAGATACAGCAGGTGTACAAAACCGTGCTCAGGCTAGATCTAAATACGGCGCTAAACGTCCAAAAAAATAGAGAAAGGAGAAATTGAATAATGCCAAGAAAAGGTTATATTCCTAAAAGAGATGTTCTTCCTGATCCAATTTACAACTCTAAGTTAGTTACAAAAGCCATTAACACTATCATGCTTGACGGAAAAAGAGGAACTGCTCAATCTATTTTATACAATGCATTTAAACGTATTGAAAAAGAAACTGGCCAAGACGGACTTGTAGTTTTTAAAGAAGCACTTAACAATGTAATGCCTGTCCTTGAAACTCGTTCTCGTCGTATTGGTGGTCAAAACTACCAAGTTCCAGTGGAAGTTAAACCAGATAGACGCCAAGCACTTGGTCTTCGTTGGTTAATTACTTACTCTCGTTTAAGAAAAGAAAAAACCATGGAAGAACGTTTTGCCAAAGAAATCCTAGACGCTCGCCAAGGTTTTGGTCAATCTGTTAAGAAAAAAGACGATACTCATAAAATGGCAGAGGCTAACAAAGCGTTTGCTCACTATAGATGGTAGTTTAAGATGCCTAGAAAAACTTCTTTAAAAGAAACTAGAAACATCGGTATCATGGCGCACATTGATGCCGGAAAAACTACAACTACTGAGCGTATTCTTTACCACACTCACCGTATCCATAAACTAGGCGAAACCCACGAGGGTGCCTCTCAAATGGACTGGATGGAGCAAGAAAAAGAACGCGGTATTACAATTACTTCAGCCGCTACTACTGCTTATTGGCGTGAACATCGTCTAAATATCATTGACACCCCAGGCCACGTGGACTTTACTGTTGAAGTTTCGCGATCTCTTCGCGTACTTGATGGCGCGGTTACAGTTCTTGACGCTCAATCTGGTGTGGAGCCGCAGACCGAAACTGTGTGGAGACAAGCTACTGACTACCTAGTTCCGCGTATTGTTTTTGTCAACAAAATGGACAAGGTTGGTGCGAACTTTGAAAACGCAATTGCAACAATTCACGATCGTTTAGGCGCAAACGCCGAAGCCGTTCAATGGCCAATTGGTGCAGAAACCGAGTTTAAAGGAATTATTGACTTAATTACTCGCAAAGCCTACATCTACGACGAAGGTATGGACGAGGTTACTAAGGAAGTTGAAATCCCTGCCGAGTACAAAGAAATTGTTGAAACTAAACGTCAACTGCTTATTGAAACTGTTGCTGATTTTGATGAAGAGTTGATGGAAAAATACCTAGAAGGTGAAGAAGTTCCGGTTGAACTTATCAAAAGAGCAATCCGCAAAGGAACACTCGCAGTTAAATTCTTCCCTGCATTTTGCGGTTCGGCTTTTAAAAATAAAGGTGTTAAATTAGTCCTAGACGGAGTTATTGACTACCTACCTTCTCCGCTTGACATTGCTGCGGTTAAAGGTATGGACGAAAACGAAAATGAAGTTCTGCGCTCAGCGTCTGACGACGAACCTTTTACAGCGCTGGCTTTTAAAGTCATGACAGACCCTTATTCTGGTCGTCTTACTTTCTTTAGAGTTTATTCAGGTACAGTTAAGGCAGGTTCTTACGTTAAAAATACCACTAAAGGTGAGCGTGAACGTTTTGGTCGCTTGCTTTTAATGCATGCCAATGACCGCGAAGAAATTGACGAGGCTTTTGCTGGAGACATTTGTGCCGTAGTTGGTCTTAAAAACACTACAACCGGCGACACTTTGGCAACCGAAAAAGATACCCTTATTCTTGAGTCAATGAAGTTCCCAGAACCAGTTATTAACGTCGCAATTGAGCCAAAAACTAAAAACGACCAAGATAAAATGGCAATAGCTCTGCAAAAACTTGCCGAAGAAGACCCAACTTTCCGTACTTACACAGACTACGAAACTGGCCAAACCATTATTGCTGGTATGGGTGAACTTCACTTAGACGTCATAGTTGACCGTATGCGCCGTGAGTTTAAAGTAGAAGCAAACGTTGCGCAACCTCAAGTTTCATATAGAGAAACCATTACTAAGGCAGCCGACATTGAGGCTAAGTTTATCCGCCAATCTGGTGGACGTGGACAATACGGACACGTAGTTATTAACTTTGAACCAAACCCAGGCAAAGGCTTTGAGTTTGTAGACAAAATCGTAGGTGGTGTGATTCCAAAAGAATACATCCCAGCGGTTATCAAAGGTTTGGAAGAGGCTCTTCCAAACGGAATAATTGCAGGATATCCTATCATGGACGTCAAGGCTACTCTGCACTACGGTTCTTACCATGAAGTGGACTCATCTGAAATGGCATTCAAAGCAGCAGCTACTATCGCAGTTCGTGAACTTGCCGAAAAAGGTGGAGCAACCATCCTTGAGCCGATTATGGCCGTTGACGTTGTAACTCCTGCTGAGTACGTCGGAAACATAGTTGGAGACTTAACTTCTCGTCGTGGTAAAATTGACAGTCAAGAAAACCGCGGAAACGCAATTTGCGTGAAGTGCTTTGTGCCACTTGCTCAAATGTTTGGCTACGCAACTGCACTTCGTTCAAACTCACAAGGTCGTGCAAACTTCATTATGCAGTTTGACCACTACGAACAAACCCCTAAATCTATTACTGAAGAAATCGTTAAAAAACGACAAACTAAATAATTTTGCTAAGGAGGATATTATTTTATGGCAAAACAAAAATTCGATCGTTCAAAACCACACGTTAACATTGGTACAATCGGCCACGTTGACCACGGTAAAACTACGCTAACCG
>CAUTWO010000006.1:0-53132 GCA_963542545.1 uncultured Acholeplasmataceae bacterium | reverse complement strand
CTAAAAAGTGTGTATTTTGCCTATTTTTATAGTGTCTGTAATTGGGAATTCTTTATTAATAAAGTAATTTTTTGTTCAATATTATTTAATTTTAAATCTGTTTCTAGAGAAACGTTAATACCTGTTTTAATTTCTTTAACAACTTTTTCGTTGAATGGTATAGATACAATAATATAATTATCGCTAATTTCAAAAACACCTTTCCCATAGTTTTCAATAATAATCGGAATTCCGTGTCCTGTGTGGTCTACTATATCTAGGTCTGAAAATATCTTCATTAGTTTAGCATTTCTAGGTTTACTAATACCTAGAAAAAAATCTTTTAATTTTAAGTTATAAGGAAGACCTCCATGCGATAAAATTTCAATTCTATCGCTAAAAAATGAAACTTGCGGCTCTGCAATAGACCAATCATTGTGAACTATTGCGTTAACAATAGCTTCATTTACACTGTCGTAATGAAATAAAAATGTGTCTTTTCTTGGTCTAACTGAAGTATCAGAAAGACAAATATTTTCCGCAGCAATTCTGTTCATAAGTTGGCGATATCCAAAAATTATTGATTTGTTTCCGTAATTACTTCTTTGTGATAACGCGGCTTTGGTTTTCCCACTAAATTTTACAAATATTAAAGAAAATCGGTTATTATCAGAAAGCAGTTCGGCCATTTTGTTGTATTTACCGCTACTGTTTATTAACGTTAGATTAGTTTCAAAAGTTTCTTCATTTAATTTATAGCCAAATTCTAAATAGGAGTTTTTTAAAGTTTGAAATGATAAAATCGGTAAGTTAGTAGTAGAAGAGGCTAAAACATCGTCGTCAAAAAAATTTTGTTTATATCTTACTCTAATTTGTTCTGCATCTATTTCTCTTGAAGAAGAACCTACCCTAATTGCACATCCGCTTGTTGAAAAACCATACTTTTTTACACAATACAAAGGAGATATACCTTTTTTTACAATTACCACTACAACAAGAATGTCGTTTATGCTTTCAAGTTCTGTTTTTACTATGTCTTGTGCGCTTGGTTCTATTTGTGTAGTGATAATGTCGCAAATTGATCTTAAAATTTGGTCAATATTAGAAACACCGAAAACTTTTCCATCATTACCGACACCTATGTATATTTTTCCGCCCTCTGCATTCAAAAATGCGGCAATTTCTTTTACAATTTGGTTAGTGTATTTTACCTTTAATCCAACTTTATTTGACTCAACCAGCATAACTACTCCCATAAGTTTAAAATATGATATCAGCGACAAATTTCAATTAAAATGCGACATTTACACCGACATTTACACCGACATTTACACCGACATTTACACCGACATTTACACAAAAAAATATCTGGACTTTTTACAAAAATATAACTAGTACTGAGTTAAGAATTATTTTAAATTATTATGATAAATATGGGTTTATAGCCAAAAATTTGTGCAATCTGTGAATCTGAATAAATAGGTATTTAAGTCAGGTTTAATATAGTAGATGTAGTTGAAAATTCTTTAATTTACCGAAAATAGTAAAAAACGCCTAATCAGGCGTTTTTTTGAAAAAAAATACTTATTTATTTTTGGCAGGCTAGCAACTTTTCAATTTTATCTGGGTCTTTTTCGATTCCTGAAGACAAGCAAACATGTCCGTCTTTAGTAATTAAAATATCGTCTTCTATTCTAACTCCGATTTTCTCATCTGCTATATAGAGACCTGGTTCACAAGTTAAATACATTCCTGCTTCCATGGGTTTAGTGTAGTCGCCGGTGTCGTGAACATCTAGACCTAAAAAATGTCCAACCGAGTGGTAGTAATATTTGCCAATTTCTTCAGGCTTCTTAATTAAGCCAATTTTAAGGCTTTCTTCAATTAAGACGTCACGTGCAATTTTGTTATACTGAGGCCAAGTCAAGCCTGGTTTAAGTGCTGCCATTGCTTTAGTTTGGGCTTTTAGCACAATATTGTAAATTTGTTTTTGTCTTGCGGTAAACTTACCATCAACTGGGTAAGTTCTGGTGATATCTGAAGCGTAATTTTGGAAGTTCACACCCACATCGCAAACACACAAAGTATTTGGCTCTACTTTGTCTGAGTTGACCACGTAGTGCAGGGTAGTAGAGTTTTTACCGCTTCCAATAATTGAAGCAAACGAAGTTCTAGTGTTATTTTTCTTAAGTACGTAGTTGTATTCCGCTTCAATATCGTATTCATAAATTCCAGACCTAATGTTTTTGCGAATTGCAGCCAGTGCGTCTGCGGTTACTTCAACTGCTTTTTGCAAGCACTTAATTTCTTCTTTGTCTTTAATCATTCTGAGACTCGCGATTTTCTGGTGCACATTTTGAATGGTTAGTTGTGGCAGAGTTTGTTTAACAAAGTCTGCAAACTTATAACTATCTGAATACAAAAAGTCAGTTTCTAAGTTTAAGTAAAGAGTACTGATTTCTCCAAATACAGCAGAGCGAGTAGCCTCGGTTAAGCCTTGAACATATCCTTTTAATTTAGAGATATTTAAAACTGTGTCAATTTTGGCGATTTCTCCGGCGGCTTTTAAAGTCAAGCGTTCGCCTACCCATAGGGCAATTGCCGGGTCAGTTTCTTCTTTAAATAAAATAGTTTGTGTGCTGTCTTTTCCTTTGACTAAACAAAGTACAGAGTTATCTTCATTAACTCCAGTTAAATAATAAAAATCACGGTTTACTTCAAACGGAAAAGTTTGGTCTGCAGAGTACTTTAACTCAAAACCAGAAAACACCAAGGTAATAGAACCCGCTGGCAGCAGCTTAAATAAATTAGTTCGTCTTTTTTGAAAATCCACAAAATTAACCTTTCTTATTTAATTTTCTTAATTTTTTTCAAAACTTGGCTCTTAATTGACTCAAGTTCTTCAACAGATTTTGCTTTTGAAGAGGTATGAACAGAAAAGTAGATTTTAATTTTTGGCTCAGTACCAGATGGGCGCACTGTTACCCAAGAACCGTCTTCAAGATAGTATTTTAAGAAGTTTTGTTTAGGTAGAGTAATTTTTTCAACTTTGCCCTCTTGATAAGTTCTGGTTTGTGCTTTGTAGTCTTCTACTTTAACAATAGTGTGTACTTTTAACTCAAGTCCGGTTTCACGGAAGTTTTGAACAATTCTTTGGATTCTTTCGGCACCTTCAAAACCTTTTAAGACAATGTTTTCAGTGTACTCAAGATAATATCCGTATTTTTCGTAAATTTCATCCAAGTAATCCACGATTGTTTGGTTGCGACCCTTTAGCCAAGATGCAAGTTCTGAAAACATGTAAGCGGCTTGCAGAGCGTCTTTGTCTCTAGTGTGTTCACCTAAAATAAAACCAATTGACTCTTCGCAGCCAAATACGTATTGTCCCTCTTTTAGTTTATTCATTTCACCTGCAATAAACTTAAAGCCGGTTAAAGTGTAGACAAACTTAAGTCCAAAGTCTTCGGTCATCACACGAAGTAAGTCAGTAGTAACTACAGTTGAAATTACAACTCCGTCTTTAGGCAAAGTTCCTTTTTCTTTTCTTTGAGAAAGTGTGTAGTAAAGCAGGGCATGCGCCATTTGGTTTCCGTTTAAAAACACAAAGTCTTTGTTGTGTTTAACAGCCACGCCAATTCTATCTGCATCTGGATCTGACATTAAAATCAGTTCACAGTTTTCTTTTTGGGCGTAAGGATATAGTCCATCCCAGGCTTTGATAAACTCAGGGTTGACAACTTTAACATTTGGGAAATCTGGGTCAATTGTCATATGTGGTAGGTATTTAACTACGTTAAAACCTTTTTGTTCCAAATAACGTGGAATAATAGTTGCGCCTGTTCCGTGAACTGGTGAAAACAAGACAGAAACTGGGTCTTTTGGTTTGTTTAACTGAATTTTATCGCAAGCCTTAAAGAATGCTTTTTCCACGTCTTCAAGGACATATTCAATTAGTTTAGGGTCGTGCTCTGTTTCTATTGAAAACAAGTCTTTAATTGCATTAATTTTCTCAACTACGGCATTAGCCTCGTCAACTTCCAATTGTGCACCTGTGTGATTGTAAACTTTATATCCGTTGTATTCTTTTGGGTTGTGAGAAGCAGTTACCATTACACCAAATCCAGCGTTTAGGTGGCGAACTGCAAACGAAACCATTGGGGTAGGGCGAAGTTCTTTAAATAAGTAAACCTTGATGCCGGCGTGAGCAAGTACACTAGCGGCCTCTTCTGCAAAGTCTTTAGAGTGGTGGCGGTTATCATAACAAATCACCACACCTTGGTCTTTGTAAGTTTTAGTAGCTAAAATATAGTCAGCCAGACCTTTTGAGCAACGTCTAACTGTAAAGATGTTCATACGGTTAGTACCAGGTCCAATTAGTCCGCGCAGACCACCTGTTCCAAATTCCAAGTCTTTATAAAAAGACTCTTTGATTTCTTTTTTGCCAAATTTCTTTAATTCGTCTTGTAGGTATTGAGGAAGTTTTTCTTGGTTTAACCACTGTGTATAGACTTCCATTTCTAAACTTAATTTTTTATCAGCCATTTTTTCCTCCTAAAATTAAATTAGCCAGTTTAATCATGCCCTTAAAAACTAAAGTATCGTCGTATTTTAAAGGTAGATTTCCTTTTAGTTTTTTTAAAAAAAACTGAGCAGAACCACCAGTTAAATAAACTGATTTTATGGTTGGATTATCTTTATATATTATACGCAAAAATTCAGAAATTTCAAAAAACGACGAGAAGTAAATCCCACTATCTAGGCAATCTTTGGTGGTATTGCCAAGCAAACCTTCCGGAATTTCTGGAGTGTGTTGAGAAAGCAAAGCACCTTTAGAAATCAGGTTGTATTTTAAATTGTAGCCAGGCGAAATTGCAGCACTTTCTATTTGATTTTTATATATCAGTAGATATTTATTAAAAGTACCAATATCGGCAATCAAAGTACGTTCATTTTCTGATACCGAAAAAACTAAAGCCAAAAGGTCAGCGCCAATATCGCTTGGGAAATTTTTTTTAATTTCTACTGGTAATTTCAAATAAGTTAGTTCTGTAAACTCACATTCTTGTTCTTTTAAAACTGTAGTTAAAATTTTTGTTGCTTTTGGTACAACTGAAATAAAGTAAATTTGTGTTTTTTTAATTAAGCGGTTTTTAATTAAAGTATCAGCAAGTTTTTTATCAAAATCTTTAGTTAAAACTGAGGTTATCGCTTTTATTTTACTTTCTGAAAAAACTGCAGTTTTTACTCTGGTGTTGCCAATGTCTATTAAAAAAATTTCACTCGCCATCAGTAATTGCTTCATCTAGATTTTCAGCCTTATTTAAAAAGTGTTCTTTGTAAGTAAATTGAACTACGGTGTAAATTGGCACACAAATTAACAGCGAAAGCAGGGTTTCTAAAACTGTGTTAAAAGAAATTATTGATAAAAACAACTTACCAGCATTTGGCGGATAGAGTTTTTTGATATACAAATATAAAAATAGAGCTCCCAACACCATTGTTGAATAAATTATTTGACTTAAAATTACGGTATTGGCAATAACTAAAGTTTGTTTTTTAAAGGTCAAGACAAACAAAATAAGCGAACCTATAAATAAAACAGAAATTAGCGTAAATACAAATATTTTCATGCCAAGACTGTAGGTTTTAGTAAGTTGGACTAACGCAAAATAAACAACTCCAAAGAAAATAAGATAAAGCGTAAACAAAACTGCTTTTTTCCAAATTCTATCTTCACCAATTTTTCTAAATATAGCGTATATAAAAACAGCAGTAAAACCGAAGAAAACTCGGGCGGGAACTGCAACTAAAAAGTTTTGAAACGCCAGGTCTATTGGAGAAGTTGCAAAAGCCAGGGCGTAAAGCCAGGAGTTTAGTCCAAAAATACTTGCAAGTAAAACTGTGTAGTACCACGGCAAAACACCCAAAGAAAGCAGCACAAATACCGGAATTATAGTTAGTGAAACTGGAGGGATTTGAATAAAACCGATTTGCGGAACCCAAGAAAACAAGACAATAAGTGCGGCAAATACTGCAAAAATAGAGGCATCTATCAATCTTTTTTTATTTTTTAAATTCATTTAACAAGTTCTTTCTTTTTAGTAGATAAACATCGCATCGCCAAATGAAAAAAACATATAGTCGTTTTCAATTGCGTGCGTGTATGCACGAAGAGTATCCGCTTTGGTCCAAAAAGCAGATACAAGCATAATTAGCGTTGATTTCGGCAAATGAAAATTAGTAATTAAACCAGATACCACTTTAAAGCGGTAGCCTGGATAGATAAAAATGTCGGTCTCAGCGCTAGTTTCCGCGAAACCTACATTTTCTTGGTAAGCCGACTCAAGAACCCGAACAGAAGTAGTACCACAAGCCACAATTCTTCTTTTTTCTAAAAGTGCTTTGTTTAAAATATCTGCGGTTTCTTTAGTGATAAAGTAAGTTTCCTTATGCATTTTATGATCAAGCACATTTTCAACAGTAGGTGGGCGAAAGGTGCCAAGACCAACGTGCAAAGTAACTTCAGCAATCTCAACACCTTTGTTTTTAAGTGCAGCAAGTAACTCTGGTGTAAAGTGAAAGCCAGCGGTAGGTGCGGCGGCAGACCCGTCAATTTTTGCGTATACAGTTTGGTAGTCTGCTTTGTTTTTGCATTTAGTTTTAATGTATGGCGGCAGCGGCATTTCACCAGTTTCGTCTAAAATTTCGTATAAATTACCTGAGTAGTTTAATTTAAGCGAGGTTATGCCTTCTTCTTTTAACTCAACAACTTCTGCAGTTAATTTCGCAGAAAAAGTAATAGTAGTGCCAATTTTTAATTTCTTTTGTGGTTTTGCAAGTGCTTCAAATAAGTTTTTTTCAGTGGGTTTGAGTAAAAGCACTTCTACCGCACCACCAGTTTCTTTTTGGCCGTGTAGGCGAAAAGGCACAACTTTGGAGTTGTTTAAAACCAGAACATCTCCTGGTTGAAAATAATTGAGAATGCCTGAAAAATTAAGATCAGTTAAACTGCCAGTTTCTCTGTTGCAAACCAAAAGTTTAGCGTCGTCTCTTTTTTGATAAGGAGTTTGCGCTATTCTTTTAGGGTCTAAATTAAAATTAAATTCGTCAACCTTCATAGTAAAAATTATAGCAACTAATTAGTGCTTTAAAGTAAATTGATTTGACTAACTTTTTCAAAAATAGTTAGTGTTGGGTTTTTCGCGATTTTGTTAATTTCTGCTTTTAATTCTGGGTGTTTCTTAAGTTTTCTCTGAATTAGTCTGCTCAGAACACTTTCTTTGATTTCAGCAGTTGGTTCAAACTCATCAACTCGCCAATCTGGAAACTCAAAATCAAAATCAGGAAAACCTAGGAAATAGTAAATTTGCTCAATTATTTGGCCTGCTTTATTTAGTATTTTTACCTTAACAAAATAACCTTTTTTGTCAAAGCCGATAACTTCGCCTTTGCCAAAAAAACTTTCTTTAGTTTTTTTAAAAAACTTACTTTGCTCATCTTGAGGAAGGTCGCTAAACTGCTCGGCGTGAATGTGGTCTACGTGGTCAATTATGTAGTTGTTTCCGTCAAAATAAGTAATTTCTTTTGCATGAAAAATTTCTGGATACTTACTTAAAAAAGGAGTGTTGTTTAAAGTAAACGAAAGCACTCTGTTTAAGTAAGTGAATTCACTTAAACTACCGAAATTAGTGTTATTTAAATTAAGTTTTTTAATTGTGGTTTTACTTAAATTACTTTCAAAATCAAAAGTAGTGAAGTTTGTAGAATTACTTAAATTTAATTCAGAAAGGTGGGTTAGTTTATCTAAAAAAGAAAGATTAGATAACGTATCTGAGTAAGTAATTTCTAGATATTTAATTTTACTTAAATTGCCCAGTAAAGCGAAATTATCATTATTTAGTCCTTTAATTTTACTTAGTCTTAGGTCAGATAAATCAATTAGTTTAGAGATATTTTTAAGTGAATTTAAAGTAACTTTAGTTAATTCTAACTTAGTGATTTTGTTACGAAAATTAACATTAGATAAATCAAAATTACCTTCAATTTTAAGTGATTTTAAGTTGCTGTTTTTTAAAGCATTAAAGTCAGAAATAGCAGGCTTTACGTCGTCATAGTTCAACTCAAGTTCATCTAAACTTATTGTATTTATTAAATTAAGATTTGTGATTTTTGTGTTATTTTTTAGTACCAGTCCAGTAATGTTTTGGTGTTTTTTAAGTAGTTTTATAAGTTCTGTGTTGTCTAAATTTTTTGGGGAAACTAATGTTTTTAAATTAGTAAATTGTGAAATAAATAGATAGTCTTCTGCGGTATTTTTTTTATCAAAATAGCTGGCATTTAAGTTTACATAAGTTACCTTAGTTAAAAACTTAGATATCTCAAATTCATCTGTTTTAGGAGTTTCTGAAAAATAAATTAAATCGGCATTTTTAGCAAGCAAACTTTCAGGTATATTTTTTTGAGTAAAGCCGGTTTTTAAATAATTGAATTGCGCAGCGTTTAAGTCTCTAACTGAAAAGTTGTTTTCTTTTTCTTTACTAAAAGTAATAATTTCTGGGTAAGTTTGGAAAAATAAAGTTTTTCCGTCTTGAGAATATACTTCAGCAATCACCAAAGCGTGGTCATACTCATGAGTCAATACTATATTGCTTTTTGGAGTTTTTAAAGTGCCTGAATACACTAATCTATAGTTTTCATCTGTTGTTTTTTTAACTAAATACTTAAAAACAAAATCTCCTGGATACGAAAAATTAGTGATATTTAGTTCAAGTGTTGATTCTTTTTGATAAGTCTTAAAATAATCAAAGTTAACTTTTTCTTTATCTAACTTCTCATACTTTAAAACAAAGCCATTACGTTTTACTGAAAACCTACCGTTTTTTGTTTTAATTTCTTCGCCATATTTATCGTAAACTGCTTTAACTAACTTACCTGGCTTATTAAAGTTGTTTATACTATATTCTTGTATTACTACGCAACCAAATAGTGCAAAAATCAAAAAAAGTGTAATTGTAAAAGAAAAGATTTTTTTCATTTCAAGTTCCTTTCTTTGGTAATTATACACCCTAGTAAAATAATTTGCGAATGATTTGCAAATAAACTAAAATGCCTAAATAAAGCCAAAAATTGTTCTGTTTGCTGTGGTATAATTTTTAAGGAATATGTTAAACAAAGAAGACCTTATAAAAACATTTCAAAACATTTTTAAGTCAACTCTAGACTTCAAAAAGTACGAAAGTGTTTTTGACAAAATTATTAAAGAACTTGCAGTTTCAACCAAAGAAGTTCGCAGTCTTGAAGAGAAAATCAATAGCCAAATTCAGGCTAATTTTTTGTTTATTGACAACAAAATTCATGAATATAAACTAAAAACTAAAGATATTTTTAGAGAAGTTTCAGAAAAACAAGCAGAGTTTAGTCAAAAACTTTTAAACAATGAAACCGAAATGGAAAAGTTTTTAGACAGCGCTAACTTTAGATTGGTAAGCAAGAAAAATATCTTAAGAGAAGAAAGTAAAAAAACTAATTTAGAGTTTGACGAACAAATCATTTCTTTTACCGACAAAAAATTAAAAGACGAAAATATTATTTTAAAGTCTGCAAAAGACCAGACAAAACTGGCTGACCAAAATTTGAAATTGCGTCTAAACTTTATCAACGCCAACTTTGAAACAAAGTCTAAAAACCTGCAGACAGCATATCCAGAAACTAGTGAAAAAACTAACTTTGAGTCAATTAACGAGCAACCAGATGACACAATTTGGTTTAAGACGTTGGTTAATTTTTATAACGCCAAAGTTAAAAAAATTAACCAAGAAAAAGAACAAAGTATCAAGACAATTGACGCTTTTTTTAACGAAAAAATAGTCAGACAACAAAAAATAATTGAAACTATTGAAAACAATTATGCAAATATTTTAAAAGAAACTGAACTTGAGTATCAGGGTAAACTTACAAAACCTACTGAAGAGTTAGATAATTTAGCCGAACTTAAAAGAATTGAGTTAAAAAGTTTTGAAAAAGTTTACTTTGAAGAGCTTAACTCGATATATATCAAAGAATATCCAGAAAGTATACAAAATCAGAAAGTCGCTAAAATAAAGGATAACTACAACAAACAAATTGCACAATACTTAAAAAACTTTAGTCAAAAAGTGGCGGTAGTTAACGAAAAAATTACTAAAATTAAAGAACAAGATGTAGAAAATAAAATAAAAATTGAACAAAAACGCGGGGCTAGTGTTTTAAAAAATAAAATTGCCATTCAAAAACTAGTTGAAACTAAACGCAAATATCTTGACGAAATTAAGTCTTACTTTCAAAAAACTCTAGAAACTTTTGACAGGTATTTGTTTATTTCTCGTGAGTTTTTAAACTTAAATGTTTTGATAAACAAAAACAAGATAGCCGAGGCTAACTTCGTTCGAAACTCAATTCATCTAAACCAAGAGGCTAATTTTAACCACTTAAAAGAAGTTTTAAATATCAAACAAGATAACTTAAATCAAGAAAAAGAAAACTTAATTTTCTCTGCTTTTTCTGATACCAACTTAATTAAACAAGAAATAAACGTAGCAAAAGAACTTAAACTAACTCACTTAGACTACTACCACTCTTCGCTTTTAAATAACTTAATTTTAAAGAAAAGTGAAAACGAAAAAGCACACTTGCAAAAACTAAACGCAATTGACTTTTCTTTTAACCTGTACTTTTTAAACTCTTTTTTAAAAAAGGAAACTGAGAACGCTAAGTTATTTTTTTCAACTAACGAAAATAGCTTTGTTAAACTAATTGAAATTATTGGAGATTTTTTTACAATTTTTAATAAAAACGACATGTCTAAAATTCTGAATTTTGACTTTGTTTTAAATTACGCAAACTCTTTAAACAAACACAACTATAATATCGCTGTGTTGCTTAAATCAGTAATAACCGAAATTGAACAGGATTTTTTTATAGAAGAACAAATCTCTGACTTTGAGTTATTTGAGTTTAATTCCTATATTGCCGAAACTATAGCGCTTGTCTTGTCTTTTCAGTTTAAAAGAACCCTTGATATTGTCAACTTGCAGGCTGAAAAAATCTTAAATAAAGTAATTCAGGAAACTGAAAACTGGCTTCTTGAAATTAAACAAAACCAACTTAAAGTCGTAGCAATGCTAAAAACTAACCAAAAAGAATACAAAGCGACTTTAAAGCAAATTGCGGCTACCGCTAATGTTGACGAAATTAGTTTTCAGTCAACTAAAGAGTTTTTCAAGGCCATTAAAAAAGTTCAGACGAACGCTGAACTAAAAATTAAGACAAACACCGCTTACTTTACTGAAAACATAGTTAGCAGACTTTCTGAACTTAAAAAAATGAAAAGCAGTGATTTTTTTGATGCTTTTTATTTCTCTAACCACTTTAAAAACTTAAGTGACCAGTATTTTAGAAAAACCACGCACACAACCGCGGTGCAGGCCAAAGCAGTTCGCGGTTTTCAGACTAAGTTTACAGATGAGTTTAAGAATTTAAAAAAATGGTTCCAAGAACACCGCGATAAAATTGTCAAAAAACAACACGGCTACCTTGATTTAATTGCTAATTTAAAAACCGAAGTTACCTTAGCGCTAAGCACTGCACACGATGAGTTTCTTGAAGAAATTAAAGCAGAGAAGCGAGATTTGACTTACTTTAAAAAACAAAAGGCTAAAAGGCAGCGCAACAAAATTACTCGTGAGTTTTTAAAAAAGCAAAAGACTTTAAATCAAAAAATTAAGGTTAGTATTGCAACTCTAAAACAAGAACCTTGCGAAAAGAAAATCCTTGAGCAATTGGTTTTTTTAAACAAAGTCCAGACACGCATGAAAATCAGTGCACAAAAAGAGTTAATTAAAGTAAATTATTTAAAAAAATTAAAACAAGAAAATAACACATTTAAAGCTAAGTTAGCAGAACTTGAGCAGCAAAAACGCGCTTATTTGAACGAAGTAAACTCAGAAAACGAAACTGCATTACTTAAATATTTAAAAAAATTCAAAGAAACTAAAAAATACATAATTAAAATGAAGGGTGCCCCATCCTAATAACTAGGATAGGGTACCCTTTAAAACATTTTTAGTATTTGTATTAAATTCCTTTTAACAAAAAGTGTTTTATAAGAATTATTTAAATTCATTCTTCACTGAAAAAATTTATAAATATTTCATTGCACAATGATTACTTTATTAAATCTGACTTTAACTTTTTTTATCCGTAATTTTACATATTTTTGCGGATAGAAAATTAAAGTATATATTTTATGCTTAATTTTAAGCGAAATATTACTGTTTTTTGAAGCGAAACAACATTTATTTTCTATCCATAATTTTCCGCATTTTTACATAAGAATACGGATACATCTATGCTAACACGATTAATGGAAATTGTCAGTCTAAAAAAGTTTGAGGCAAATCCACGGGCTATTTAAAAGTTGAACACTAAATCATTTTTCGCAGTAGGACAGCATTAAAAAGTTTATAGAATTAGAAAAAAGAATATAATGTTACCTTATGCAAACCACAACACCAAATACCATATACATACTAGCGTAATTTGAGTAGCTACTGATAATTGCTCTAGCTAGACCACTAGAATAAATGCTGTTATCAGAATCAATCCACCATCTATCTTCAAATACTGTTCTATAAAATGGATAATTAGTATTAAAATCTCCAAATTTAGACAAATCAACACCGCGATACTTATCGACTATTTCGGAGTACTGCCTATTGACAGCTCTAGCATAATCAGTTGCTTTTCTTATTATTTTTTTGTACATATTAGCATCTCTAGCAGGTTTAACACTAAACTCATCGTCTTTATATGTAGGCATAAAAGTTTTGACATTTAGAATTTTGCCAATTTCCATGACCATCGCCTTAAAGATAGAGTTTTCTGTTCTATTGTTATGAGGGTAATTACGGTAATCAATATTGAATGGTGAAAAATCAAGGATATGTCTAGTAATCCAGGTGGTTCTTTTTGGAATTTTTACAAACACAACATCTTCAATTTTATAGTATTTACCGTTAAATTTTTCATACATATTATTTTCAGAGTCCTTAAAGTAGTAGCGTTTAAATTTAATAGTGTGTTCTCTGTCTTTTGGTTTGAATTTAAGTTCACGTTCGTCTTCCTTAACAGGTTGAATACCCTTAGGATTGATAACTTCAGTTTGCGGGTATTTACCTACAGTTCTAGTAGGTTCATCTATGTAAAGTTTTATTCGGTGGTTTTTTATGACTTTTAAATTCTTAATTTCCTCTTTAGTTTTCAAAACATCATCTAATTCAATTTTGACAATCAACAATTCTTCTGCCTTAAATTTGCTTTCATCAATTTCACCGTGTTCAGCACCATGTAAAAATGTTTTATCAGGAATATGACTTGAATGTCCAAAAACCTTGTATTCAACAGTATGAGTTATACGGTTAAAATGAACAACTACTTTGTTTTGCTCTTCATCCACACTAACAACTAAACTTCTTCGGCTAAATATAGGTGATTTATATGTCGTCTCATCTGGGTTTTTGTATGTGGCATAGTGAGTTTGGCCGATTTTTCCGTATACGATTTCTGTTTTTTCATCAAACTCGCCATCCACTTTTTGAGTTCTGATAGTGTAAGTAATTTTTCTGTCTTGCAAATCAGTTTGCGCGAATATTTGCAGATTAGTATCACCAGCAATAAACTCACTTTGAATAGTTCCAGTTTCAGATAAACTCCAACCAATAAATTTGTAATTATCTTTTAGTTCGTATTCTGGTAATACGATTCTTCTAGTTTTTTTAACTTTAATACTTTCGGCTGTTTTAAAGTTTTTAATACCTTCAGTTTTCTTAAACTCAACACTAACTTCTTTTAACTTATAGTATTGGCGAACCTCTGTTGTGTTGTCGCCTGCTGTAAGTTGTGCATATAGCACATTATCAGGATGTGTTGTGTCTTTCTCATATAAGTTAGAGTCAAGAGCAAAGTAATCACGGTAAGTTGCACCGTCTTCTACTTTTTGATTTGAAATAATTTCTGGAACTTCATCATATTTACCATCTAAAGAGCTGTATTTTCCTTGTTTTTCTAGTTTATGGACTATTTTATAGCGAACTGTTTCAATTGTTTCTTTAAAGTATGCAACTAAGGTAAGATTATTAGTTACCTTGCTTAAAAAGTCGTAAGCGTTTTGTTCTGAGTAGGTTCCATTCATTGAAACTTCGGTTTGCCAATGAATAAATTCGTAAGTTCTGCCGTGTCTTGAAATAGTTGGGACTTGAGGCTGCTCAACCTTTCCATCATACCTAACTTTTTGGGTTTGTGGAACTGGTGAAACAGTACCGTCAAATTGGTTTTTGTAGTTAACTACAAAGTTAACATCAAATTCGCGGCGCTGATAAATTATTTCAAAAATAGTAGATCCGTCTGCTTTTATAATTTCGCTTTGAGGCGAGATTTGTGCAATAAACCCGTTTTTGTTGTAACTACTGTATTCATGAGAGTTGTTTAGTTGGACTACTGAATTAGTTTTAGCGGTCTTAACAGTTGTCTTTATATCATCGGGAATATTGTCTTTTTCAATTCCTTTAAAGACGTGTCGAATTGTATAAGTAGTTTCAGCCGGCTCAAATACAGCCCAAACTTCTTTAGTGCCACGCTTAAAGTAAATGGTTTCAGCAGGATTACCTTCTGCTTTTGCCCAACCTACAAACTTCCAACCTTTTTTTACACTTTGCTGTGGTTTGAAATCAAACTTTGTTCCAACTTTACCATTTTGTGGTCTCCACGCACTTGCGTCTGCCTTATCTGTATCACTTGCAGATAGTTTAGGAGTTATTGTAGCTCGTGCGTCTTTTTCAGTGAACACTGGTTTTATTTTAATGTTTTGATTGTAGGCTAAGTTTTCATTAAAGTCTTGACCAGTTGTAGTTTCAACTAGTCTATCAAAAACATAGTCACTTGCGGCAGTTTGTTGTTTCTGGACTAACTTCATTTTTGCAATCAAATCACTTGGCACAGTTTGCGAATGTTTTAAGGTAAGTGTTTGTCTAAGTTCTGGCGCAACAGACGCTGAAACTAAACCAGTTCTGTCAAACTCAACTGTGTAAGTTTTTGCTTTAAAGTAAACTGTTATATAGTGTTTGTCTAAAGAAGTAGTTATTCTGACTTCTGTTGTGGAATTTGCTATGTCAAAGTTAGTTTCATGATAAGGACGGGGGTTATTGGCAAGATATTGATTCAAGATATCTTGGACATCTTGATCTGAAAACTTCGCAGTATCGCCGATTTCTCTTTGTTTTGAAAGCTGTCTTTCAACAACTGTGTCTGTTTGCCCATTTATTTTTTCCCAAATCATTTTAAGATAAACTGGACGGGTAGCAGTTGCTTCGGTCCAAGTTGCTTTTAGGTGTAGATTTTTAGTAGCTTTTAGGTTTTTAGAAAAATCTACAATTTCTCCAGTTTCTATATTTTGCCAGCCTGCAAAAGTGTAAGTTTTAATTTGAGTTGGATCTGTTTTTTTAGGATGTTCAATATCTCTTAAATTTTCTTCAAATTTATAAGATTCAGTGCTTTTGCTTTCTCCGTTTAAAGTGCCACCGTTATAGTCATACTCAACCGAGTAAGTTTTTCTTTCATAAGTTAAAGTAAAAACAGTCTGACCATTTGCGTTAATTATTTTAGTTTCGTTTACTGGCTGAATTTCAAAACCTTCTTTGATGCGTGCATCTGCTTCAGTTACGGTAACTTGTGAGCCAACTTGCGCTTGTTTAACTTCGGTTTCAACGATATCTTGAATTGAACCAAAACCCTTGTAGACATGTTTGACAGTGTAGTTTACCCTGTCAACTTTTTCTTCAAAATAAGCAACTAAAGTTGTGTTTTTAGTAATTTTGGTGTTAGTAAAATCAAACTCATTAACCTCTTTATAAGCATTGCCCATCTCGTCCTTAAGTTGCCAATGTTTAAAGATATAGGTATATCCTGGTTTAGTAATAGTAGGGTTTGCTGGTCTAGTTAATTTACCTTCATACACAACAGTCTGGCTAGGTTCACTAGAAGTAGAGACTCCTTTAAAATGATTGCCATTATAATTGACTTCAAAGTCAACTTTGTAGCGGTTTCTTTTGTATTTAAGTTCAAATACCGTAGTTCCGTCTTTTTTAATTTTCTTTTTTAGCACACTAGAATTGTCTAAAGCAAAGCCGTAAGGTGCATTGGTTTGAGTTGGCGACAACTCAACTTCTTGTCCTGGAGTTTGACCTTCAACAATCTCTTCTTTTGTTTTGTCTTCAACAAAGTTACCAGCTTGGTCTACAGATTCAAAATATTTTTTAATTATGTATTTAGTTGTTGGTAAAACTCTTTTTCGCATAACAGCTTCAAGAGTAATGTCTTCGGTAATTGGAGTATTGAAGTCATATCTAGTGCGAACACCAGTTACTGGATCTACTAAATTCCAGTAATCCAGTTCAAGTAAATCACCATCGGCATCAAGCGCTGTCACAATTGATGGAGTTAAGTAATTAGTTTCTAATTTTTGGCCGTGTGCTCGCTTTGTCGGAAGCAACTGATTGGCGTCATGCGGAGTAATAAAATTTACTGTGTGATATTTAATTGGTTTTTCTGGTTTAGGTTGATTTTGCTTAATTGATTTTAAGTAAAGTATGGTGTGAATGTTTGCAAGTTCCTTAGTAAAGTCTACTTTTTCAGTTAACGCACTGTTTCTATACCAACCAGCGTAGGCATACCCTTCTTTTTGATAAACGTGTTCCTTTAGCGGACTTCCTTTTTTAACAATATCAAAAAATACTCTTTCAACTCCATCAAAGTAAGAAACAGCAACTAGACCTTGTTTGTCTAGCTCTGGTCCTATCTTGTTCGTGTCTGTAGTGATGTCATATTTAGCAATTAGTCTAAGTACATATTTTACCCATTTTGGAATTTCAAACTCTTGGCCTGGATTTAAGTCTACACGGTTACCAGCTGGGTCAATGTAGTACCAACCAAGGAACTTAGAAATATAGAAAGGAGGAGTATTAAACTGAATTTCGTGTCCTTGTTTTTCAGGGTCTAGAGTTTTTGCATTACCAACAGTTTTGTCAACAAGGTCGTAAACTTGAGTTTTTTGTGCTTGGTTTTTAAAAATACCGGGTAAGACAAAATCGTAAACTAAAGAAATATGTGTATTATTGTTAACGATAAATGCTCGACCTTTTGCGTTTTCTTTGGTGAAAACCTCTTCTTTACTTACAGATTGTCCGCTAGCGATACCATCTTTACCAAATGCCACAAAACCTTTCATTTTATAGAGTTCTTCATATATGTGTTTGTATTCAGTTTGTAATTTATAGTAAGGAAGAATTATTGGTTTGCGTGGAACTGTGCCGTCTTGTGATTCTGGGAAAAAGACACGAAGAAAGTTAGAGTAATCTACGATAACATCGTGCTCTCTTTTAATTCCAAACAAGTTTTTAGTGTAAATTGTAAAAACTTCAGAATCGTATTCGCGGTCTGTAAAATCTAGGGCTAAGTATTTTTTGGGTTTGGCTTTGATATCAGTAATTTTACCCATTCTACTAGTTGTAAACCAGTCCTGCTTAACAGAAATGTAGGTAGATTTAGTGACGTCTACAGTCTCTGGCACCACAAAGCGTAGTTTATTTTTACCTGCTTTAACGCCATCGTGTTGAGAAAAACCACTGGCTTTAGAAAAATAAATGTCAGGATGAATAAATAAAAAAAACAAAAATAGTGTTGTTTAAGTTAAAACTAGGATAAGTAAACCAGATATTAAATACCCGTTTTTTCTGTTAATTTTCATGTATATCCTTCATAAATATAGGAAAATAGAAATAAATTCAATTTTCCAATAATATTGTATAAAGATACACGTGCGCAATAAATATAGAAGTTTGATGGTTTTTAAATATTTCAGTTTAAAAACCTTATAAGCGCATTTTAACAGTTTTTTTACTTTTTAATTCAAATAAGTCTTTTTGTTTACTTTATCAAACTAAGTATTAAGAAGTATTTTTGAACCAAAAAAAAAAAAAAAACGATTTTAAACAAGTTAAATCGCTTAATAAGGTTATTTAGTTTATTTATCATAAACAACTTATTTTAACTTTTTTAGTGTTCAGATTGTTTGAGACCTAAAATGATTTAAAAAAATTATCTGTGGTATTTTTATTTTTGCATTTTTTGTCTCTCTTCAGTTTGCTATGAAATAAATTAACCCACAGTATTGCTGTGGGTTAATTTTTAGATTATAAAGTCAAAGTAAAAATCTTTTATACGAACAACATCTCCGTTTTTAGCGCCGTGTTCAAGCAGTGCTTCGTCAACTCCAAGTGATCTTAGTTGATAGGCAAAGCGTTTAACTGAAGAGTCGTTGTTAAAATCAACCTTGTAAAAAAGGTCAAAAATCATTTTACCTTCAATAACAAAACAATTTTCTTCTCTTTTAACTGCAAATAAATTGTTTTGCGTTTTTTCGGTTTTTGGTTTTAACTCAGCTTGAATTTCAGTGCTTGCCTGTTCTTCTAGTGGTTTTACTCTAGATAAAACCAAGTCCATTTTGGCAATTACTTTGCTTGAGTCTAAGTAGTTTTTTGTAGAAATTACGACTTTTGGTTTGTTTTTAAAACATTTAAGTGCTTCGTCTATTGTTGCCTGAACCACTAAGTCTGCTTTGTTTAAAATAATTAGCTCTTTTTTCTTAACTAATTGTTTTGAGTATTTTTTGAGTTCTGCCTTAATTTGCAAGTAAGCGGTTTTCGGATCCTTAGTTAAATCCAAAACGTGGGCAAGTACCTTGCAGCGTTCAATGTGTCGAAGAAAAGTAAAACCTAGACCTTCACCAAGATGTGCATTTTCAATAATTCCAGGGATATCGCAAACTACAAAGTCTTTTTCTTTAGTTGAAACTACCCCTAGGTTTGGAATAAGCGTGGTAAACTCATAATCTGCAATTTTGGGGTTAGCCCTGGAAATCAAGGCTAGGGTTGAAGATTTCCCGACATTTGGAAAACCAACCAAGCCAATGTCTGCGATGTACTTTAAAATTAGTTTTGCTGAAACCTCTTCACCAGGAAGGCCGTTTTCGGCGTAATCTGGGGCTTGATTGCGGTTAGACTTAAAGGATTTGTTGCCCCTACCCCCGCGGCCGCCATGTGCCACAATAAACTCATCTTTATCGGTCAAAACTTCAAAAATTAACTGACCGTCTACCCAAACTTGTGTGCCAAGTGGTACTCTGAGCACGGTGTTTTCGCCGTTTTTACCGTTGCAAGACTTTTCAGCCCCGTTTTGGCCGCCTTGCGCCTTAATTAAATTATTGTTTTTAAACCAAAGTAGGTTATTCAGTGCACTGTCACCAAAGATTAAAACGGAACCTCCGTTTCCGCCATTTCCGCCAGCAGGTCCACCAAACTCCACATACTTTTCTCGCCTAAAGGCAACTTTTCCGTTTCCGCCTTGGCCAGCTTTAAAAACCACTTTCACTTCATCTACTAACATACTTTTTTTCCTTCAATATTAAAAAAGGTAACTAAGTTAGTTACCTTGGTTATTTAGCGTAGACAGAAACTTGTTTTTTAGTTCTGCTGATGCGTTCAAATTTCACAATTCCAGAAACTAAGGCAAACAATGTATCGTCGCCACCTTTTCCGACATTGTTACCAGGATGCACCTTTGTACCGCGTTGACGGTAGATTATTGAGCCTGCTTGGCAATATTGACCATCTGATAACTTAGCACCTAAGCGTTTAGAAATGGAATCACGTCCGTTTTTAGTAGAACCCACCCCTTTTTTAGATGCGAATAACTGTAAATTCATGAGTAATAGCATTTTTATTCCTCCTTGATGTTTAAAGGATATTGTCTAGACATATCCTTAAGAGTATAAACTAAGTTTTTAAAAACAGCCTCAGTTGCTTTGCTTGACTTCGTGATTTTAAAACTAAATTCGGCTTCGGTTAATTTATACTCAATGTTTTTGGTTTCTTTTAGAAACTCCAGTAAATTGATGTGAGATTGAAATAAAACAGAAACGCCTGCACAAACTATATCTTGGCCAAAAGGTCCTGCCTCTGCGTGGCCTTTTGCACTTAAGCTCTGCTTTAATTCATCTACTTTGAACTTAATCAAGTAATTAGTTGCGTTTAGGCAACAACGACGTCTTCAACCAAAACTTCTGTGTATGGTTGTCTGTGACCTTTTTTAACTTTATCATTGTTTTTATCTTTGTATTTAAAAACGATGACTTTCTTTTGTTTACCGTGGCGAAGCACTTTAGCGACAACTTTAGCGCCCTTAACATAAGGTGCACCAACTTTAACTTTATCGCCAGAAACAAGTAGCACTTCTTTAAACTCAACAGTTTCGTCAACTGCGTTTTCAAGTTTTTCTAAAAACAATTTTTGTCCTTTTTCGGCTTTAAATTGTTTGCCACCTTTAGCAAATATAGCGTACATATTTTCCTCCTTAAAAGACTCACTATGAAAGTAATGCAAATAAGCATATTTAAAAACTTTTTCTATGTGGTAATAACAATTAATGTTAACACATTTGTGTGTTTTTTACCACAAAAAACACTAGTTAACGAATTACTGAAATTATCGCGTTAACTATTGGGTTTTTGCGTTTTTTGGTGTAAATAAAGTTAGCAATGTGTTGGCGAAGTTGTTTCTTTAAGTCGTTTAGTTGCAGACCGCGTTCGCCTACTTTTGCGTGAAAATTTACTAAAAAGGTCTTAGTGCTTTCAGTAATTTCTGAAATAAACTCGGCGTCCCGAGAAAAACCTTTTGAAAATATATTAAAGTCTCCATGAACTTTTCGGTCTTGAAACGAATATCTAAAGGCCAAGATAAGAATCCCGTCTTCGGCCAAATAAGCACGTTCTTTAACGATGATATCGTTATTTTCGTCAATCGGCACCTCATCGATTAGTTTATCAGCCGCTGCTAACTCTTTTTTAGAGACAAAACCAGATTTTTTGTTAAAGTGAGCAATGTCTCCGTTTTCCATTATCAAAATGTTTTTTTCATTAAACCCAAAAGTTATTAAGGTCTCTTTTAGTTTAACTTGTTGACTATACTCACCACGCAAAGGAATAATATAACGGGGATTTAAAAGCGAAAGCATAAAAGAAATGTCGGTGCTAGAAGCCAGGTCGTGAACAATTAAATTAGGCTTGTAGTAAGTTTTACATTCTGTTTTAAAAAGTTCGTCTAGAGTTGCTGCAAACATTGTCTCAACACCTGGAATTGGTTTCATTAAAATGCAAACTGCGTCTTCCTTTGAAAGAGTTTGTCGGGGATTTTTAGACTTCGCGATGCTTTGTAGTTTGATAAGTGGGGTATTTAAGTTACCAGTGATAATCATCACAACATTCTGTATCCCGTTTTCATATACGTGTTTTTGTGAAACTAAAGATTTTAAGTCAAGCGACAGGTAGCCTTTTTTAATTAAAGGAAGCAGTTTCATAAAAGACTTGCGGCTAGAGAAGCAAATTTTTCTATCTAAGCGTTCAGCCCAAGTAATAATTTCTTGAATTCGCTTAATGTCGGTGTCTGCGACTGCAAAAAACAATCTGCCTTCAGTGTTTTTAAAAACAGTCGTTAAAAACGCTTGGTATTTGTCTTGAGTGTATGAAGTGGTAAACTGAGAAACACCTGAACAGTCTGGAAGTAAGGCCAAAGTGTCTTTTGCCAAAGCGGCTTCCATTAGTGCGGAGAACTCAGTCTGGTAAAGTGGGTGCGGGGTTTTGTTTAAAGAAAAAGAACCTGTGTAAATAATTTTGCCAAGTTCAGTCTGGGCAATGATACCAACGCTTTCTGGAAGCGCTGAACTTGTGAAATAAAAAGAAAAAGAACAGTCTTTAAAGTTGGCTTTAGTGCCTTTTTTAATTTCTCTAAACTCAATTTCGGAAGCATCTAGGTCAGGCGTATCTTCTAAAGTCTGTTTAATTTGATGAATAGTTAACTCAGTTGCGTAAACTGGTACCTTGATTTGTTTTAGTAAAAAAGGCAAGGCTCCAATGTTTTCGTCTTTAAAAGACGACAAAAATATAGCCTCAATTTGGTCTTTGTGTGGCAGCAGAGTTGAGTAGTCTGCGATAATTGAGTCAATTCCAAACTGTTGTTGAGTTGGGTATTTTAGCCCTGCGTCTAAAATAAAGATAGAACGATTGACTTGTAGACAGAAGAAGATTTACCCAACTTCTCCAAATCCACCAACTCCCAAAATTTTAATAATAGTAATAATACACCTCATTAAAACATTTTTTTAAATTTAATTTATTTATCTTTGCATTTTCCTTAAAAACAAAGATAAATGATTTTGCTGTTAATGTATTTTACCATAGTTTGGTGTGAGTTTTTTTAGATAAGTAAGCCATAAAAATCTCAAAACTAATGCTTTTGAACCTAATTTGAGCAATTTTACCCCTCCCCGTAATAAGCAAAAATCCAGTAGAGTCACTCTACTGGATTTAAAGATTAATTCAACATAAAACTTAGTTAAGACTTTGGTTTTCTGCGCTTTCATCTGCGCTTTGCTCAGCCTCAGGAGTATCTGCAATTATCTTAATCAACGGTTCTTTTTGAAACTCTTTGACAAAAGAAAGTTCTTTGTGTTTAACGACTGTAAGCGAAGTTGTAACGTATTGAATGATGTTAGCTACACGTTGTGGAGGAACGGCGATAAACAACTGAATAGCCAGTGAGTTATAGAAAGTCATCATTGCGCTAATTCTAGATTCATCCATATTGTTAAAAGCCTCATCAAAAAGAACTAGACAGCCAGATCCTGCACCTCTATTTCTTGAAAGCAGTTGTTGGAAGGAAGCCGCAATTACGATATAAAAAGGAACTTGGGTCTCTCCACCTGATTTTTCGCGAGAAACTTTTGAAAAAAGCGAAACTACGTTGTCCTCAGAAGTAATTTCAATGTCGTATTTCATGTAGTTACGGTAGTCAAGTAATCTTACGGCAGTTTTTTCCATCGCAGGGTCAGTTGACGAAATTTGTCTAAACAAATCATCTAAAATTGTAGTTTGCGTTTTGTTTAAGTTGTCTTGAAAAAGCGTGTTGTTTAACTCATGGTTGCGAGTAAGTAGATTGTAGTATCGCTCAAAGTCTGGGTCTTCAGCGGCTTTATAAATTAGTTTATAGGTATCTTTACCAAAACGTTTGCCTTGAAGTGCGACGTTTAGGTCATCAATCTGTTGTTTAGCCTGCTCAATTGAAGAGGCTAGTTTATTTACAAACTCTTCTTTAAAAGTAGTTTCTGCCGAGTCTCTCAGTTCCTTGGCTTTTTGCTCGTATACTATTAAATTATGGTTCTTAATTTCGTTTTGTTCAGCCTCAAAAGCAGTTAAGTTCTCAATTAGCGGTTCTTTTGAAAAACTGTATCTCAAACAATAGTCAGACATCAGTTTTAAAACCATGACGCTTTGTCTTGAAACTGAGTTTGCGAGTTTAGTTTGACTACTTTCAAGAACTTCAATGATTTTAGTCGGATCTTCGTGTCGTTTAAGTAGTGCACTGTATTTAGTGTTGGCAGCACTAAGCAGTTCTGGGTTGTTAATCTTAAGTTCTTCTAGTTCTTGTTTATAAACCGCTTGAGTTTCTTCAGTTTGGTTGCGGCGAACTTCAACGTCTTGCAGAACTTGCTCAATTCTACCACGGCGAGTAATTAACTCCTCGTGCTGAGTAAGAATTTGGTTGCGTTCGCTTTCTGCCTTGTCAATTTGGGCCTCAATTTCTTTAATGTCAGTGCCTTTTGCTAGGTTTTCTTTTTGAGCCTGTAATTCTTGGATTTTGCCTGTAAAAATCTTGATATTGTCGTTTGCAGAAAAACGGTTTTCTTGAATAATTCGGGCAGCCGCTAGGCGTTCGGCAAGTTGACGAGTATATGTAGTTTCACCAATTTCTTTAGAAATTACAGCAAGATTTTGCGTTTTTTGCTCAATTTCTCTTAAAATAATTTCTTTTTGTTTAGTGTTACCGGTGATACCGATCTGTTTTCTTGCCCAAGATTGTGGGTTTAGTTGAGAGGCGGTGTAGTTTGAGTAAGTCATTCCAAGTGGCTCAACAGAGCGGCTGAAGTTCTTAAGTTCTTTTGGTGTAGCCACACAAATTACATTGTTGTAAAGCATGTTAATGTAAGCGCGAGCATAGGTGTGGCTGGTGTCGATTTTGCCAGCAAGTGAGTCGTCAGCCGTTTGGGTTTGTGGGATTTTGCCGGTGTTGACCAAACCCACTCCAAAAATATTTAAAGTAGTTCTAACTTCGTTGTAGACCTCTAATGCGTCGTCAAAATACTCAGGGTCCACGATGATGTTGAACTTATTTCTACCGATATAACCTTCGGCTACATTTCGCCAAGTTTCATCGTTGACTTCAATTAAGTCACAAAGTGGACGAAAATTAAACTCACGGTGGTATTTTTGACTGAGTTTTTCATTAATTTTTTCAACTAAAGCCGTAGTTTGTGGTGGATACATCTTGATGTTTCGCTCAAGATTGTAGTGCTCTTCTTTAAGTAAAGCTATTTCTTTGCGAATTGCTTCAGACTGCTCGTTTAGTTTGTAAATACGAGCATTTGCGCCTTCTATCAGCAGTTCTTTAAACTCAGCGATAGCCTCTAAGTTTTCTTTGACTTTAGCGATGTCTTTAAAGGCAGTTTGGCTGTGCATTTTGGCGAAATTCTTTAAAATTTCGTTAGTTTTGATGCGTTTTGCCAGTTCTTGGGTGGTACCAAGTTCTTGAATTAGTGAGTTTTCAAGGTCTTTAGCCTTGATTTTCTCAGCCTCAATTTGGGTGTTGGTACGTTGAATTTCGCGAGAAATTCCGTCTAGAGTTTGAGCAAGTGAGTTAGACCCACGAGCACGGTCTAAGTTCTTAATTGTCTCTTCTTTGGCCAAAATTTGGGTCTTTAGTTCAGTAATTTGGTCCAAAATTTCTGAAAGCAGAGCAGTATTTTGTTGTTTTTCTAAACTGCATTGCTTAATAATTGCTTCTTTTGAGTTAAGTTCAGTGATTTTTTTCGTAATGTCGTTGGCAGCAATTTCGTCCTTTTCTGCTTTAATTTCGGCAGAAGAGACACGGATTTTTTCAAGAGCCTCGATTTTTTCGCGGTCTTTTTTAATTTCTGCCTCTATTTTTTTAAGTTCAGCAACATTGTTTTTAAGCGAAGAAATGTTAACTTGTGTGTTGTCAAGCAGGAACTCAAAAATGAAACTTTGCAGGTCAATTGGCTTGAAAGCCAGGGCTTTGGGAAGCAGTTTACTGTATTTTAAGCCGTCAATTCCAAGAAATACAGAAAGCGCTTCTTTGTATTGTTTGTTGGTGTCAAATGCTTCAAACTTAATTTGTGTGCTGTCCAGGTAGTCGCGCATTGACTTAAAGTTTCGTGGACGCTTATCTTCAATGTACATCGCATCGTCAATTCGCGTGTTTTTGATACGGTAAAAACGTTCTTTTAGCGAAGAGCTTTGTGGTAGGTCTATAACTACCCCAATAATTGAGTATTTTTCGTCTCTAGTGTCAAAAAACTCAAGAGCAATATGAGTAATTACGTCGCCTGGTCTGATAAACTGCTTGTTTTCACCACCCAGTTTACCGCGAATATAGCCCTCAAGTGTACGTTTAGCCTCGGGGGTTGCCGCGATATTAAAGTGCGCGTTTTGACGGCCCCCAACCAAAACATACTGCATGGCATCAAGTAGTGTTGACTTACCAGAGCCATTTTCTCCACTTAAAAGGATGTTGTCTTTAATGTCTAGAGTGACGTTTTGAAAGGTGTGCCAGTTAATAATTTTAATTTTAGTTAACTTCTTCATTTACATTACCTGTGTGTTCATCTAAAGCCATCGTTAAGTTCTTTAGTTCTTGGATATTAATTACGTATAAAATACTTTTATAGATACGAATTGTTGAACTGTCTGGCAAATCAGGGTCTTTAAAGTCAATTAAGTTATACGATTTAAAGGTTTGGAGAACCGGTCTTAGTTCTTTTTTAGAAATTCTTTTTTCTAAAAACCCGATTCTGGCAAGTTCATCGTGCACTTGCTTTAACTCAATTTCAATGTCTTGAGAAATTGTGGCAGTTTCTAGGGCTCTTTGGAAAAGAATTCTTAAAATCAAAAGAACTACAGTGTCGTTTTTCTTAAGTCTTAAGCGGTTATATCCTGAAGTGTTTACAATATACAGAGTCTCGGCTTCTCTTTTGATTTCCAAAGAAAAGTCAAGCAGCGCAAGTAGAGCACTGATTACTTCTTTGTTTTCCAAAATAAACAGATAATCGTTTTTATCAGATGTTTTTTGACAAGTTATGAAGTTAACTTGGAGAAGTTTGTTAATAACTCGGGTAATTTCATGGCGTTCGCCTTCTTTGAGTTTTTCATATTCTTGCATAAATTCTTTTGCTTTAGTTAGTTTTTCTGCCATTTTTTACCTCTTTTTGTAGATTTTAAAGTCTTTGAAGCGAATGCCATTGATGTCTACTTTTTCATCACCTAGTTCCACTCGGAAGTGAACTTGACTGGAGTTTGAATACAGAAAAATCAAAATTAACTTAACGTATTCAACTTCGGTTCCAAGCGGCAAGGTTTTAGCCTGCATTTCAAGGCGTCCTGCTAAGTGAAATTGCACGTATTTATCGATTTCTGTCATTCCAAAATCGGTTTGTTTCAGCATTGACGCCTGAACTAATTCGTATTTTTCAAACGGAAACTCAGCGTCTAGTTCCATCTCAGCGGCTTTAGCCTCAGTTCTGAGAACTCTTTCTTTATAAAGAGACTCGTGGTCTAAGTTGCGCGCCTGAATTAAGTTAAAGATTTTGGTGGTGTCAATATCTCGGTTAGGTTCGTTTAAAATTAAGTCAAATGCACGGTTAAAGATACCTTCAATGTCGTCAGAACGGTTAGTTAAATACAAGAACTTAGCGGTAGTTGCGCCAATATAGCGTTCATTTCTAATGTCAATTTCCGAAATTAAGTTTTCAAGTGATGTGAAGTAGTCGCGAATTGCCTGGATTCTGTGCTCTAAGACTTGAAAAGCAAACTCTTTGGTAAACTCAGGTCTTTTTTTAAGTTCAACTAGTTGGTCTGCCAACTTTTCCATAATTGGATCTGAGGTTAAAATATCTCTTAAATATTTAAGAATATAGACCTTATATTTAGGAATAGACTCAGTGGTTTTAAGTAAGTAGTAGGACTTGTCAAAGAAGTTATTTTTATAGTCATGTAGTAATTGATCTAGCACTTCATCAACCGAAATTTCTTCTTTGGCGTTAACTAACTTGTAGTAGTAGTTATAAATGTTTGCACCAAGAGTTTTTAGTTTATCCACTAAACGAGTTGTTCTTTCGTAACACTCGTTTATCGTTGGCAAACCTTGCTCAACTTCAAAGTTTTTAAGCAAAGTATAAATAGTGTAGATGTCACTTGTGTATTCAGTTTCGGCAAAAATATCTTCGTCAAACACAAAGTCTTCAACATCTTTTTCAGTTTCGTCTTCTTCTTGGTTAATTTGAAATTTAAAGGAAGCAATGGCTTCTAAAATTGAAATTGAGTAAGGAAAAAAAGAAATCGCGCGTTTGTAGTCGCCAATGTCTTCCTCGCCAATCCAACCGCACTTAACTAAGTAATTTAAAGTAATGTTGGCTTTTTTTCTAGGGGTTAAATTTTCGCCTTCTTCTGTGTATTCACTTGGCAGTTCATCAACTGCAAACACAGCACTTGCTTCGTCTTCAAAATACTGAATTAGTCTGTGGACAATGTCGCTGCGCTCAAGTTGGAAAGTTCCTTCAAGGTGCTTAAATTCATCGTAAATTATGAAAAGTGAGTCTAAATAAATTTGTTTATTTTTACAAGACAGGACATTAAAAAAGGCTGGATTTAAGTAATCAAAAATTTTTTTCATTTAGTTCCTTTTTTTCGTGTTTGAGTAACTAACACAAACACGCATAAGTATTTTAGCATATAACTTTTAGATATACAAAAGTAAAAAAGTCATAGCCAAAATATAGACAAATGGCTTAGTAAGGCTGTTTGTGTATTTTTCTAAAAATTACTGACTTTAAGCAACTGATACACTAAAGTTTTGATTTTTTTATACAAGTGTGCTGTGTTTTTTAAAGAAATTTTGCTGAGCAAAACGCTAACGAAATAAAAAACAGGTGCTCAAAAAAATTTAAAATTATTTTTTAGTGAGTACCTGTTTGGTTTTTATAAATTTAGGTAATTTAGTTTAGAGTTTAAATGGCGGTAGCGAAAGGAATTGAACCTTCGACACCAAGTTTAGGAAACTTGTGCTCTATCCGCTGAGCTACGCTACCGGCTGTTTTTTTCCCTAAAACTCAGATGCTAAGTATTGCTCAACAATTTTGATGTTGGCAGCTAAATATCCTTTTTTAATTAAAGTGAGCGCTGTTTGTTTTTGCAGATTTTTTCTGTCCGAGCAAAGCAGTGCGAACTTAGCAAAAACTTTGCGATAGTCTTGCTCAAGTGATTTTTTTTCGTCGTACTTAAGAGCACGAGCTTTTGTTAAAACCAGGCGTTCTACAAGTTCCGCTGAAAACCCTTTTCTAATAAAGTGAGCAATAGTTTTAGATTTATAAGTTAAAAAGGGTCCGGTTATTTGCGTAAGTTTTTTGTCAATCTGCTTGCTTAAAGTTTTCTCTTCGTCGTACTGAATTTTTAAAAAAGCATCTTGGATAATTTTTCTGGCCACTCCTTTTTCAAGAAGTCTGGCCTCAATTATGCGGTTTGAGTATTTACTGGATTTTAACTTAATAAAAAGTTCTGTGTATCTTTCGTTAGAAACATAGTTTTTGCTTTTCAGTTCTGCAAGCACAGCCTGGGCACAGTTTTTGGAAAAACCTTTTTTGCCCAAAAAAGCAATAACTTCGCCTTCAGTTAAATCTGAGCGGTCTAGTCTATGCATGACTTTTTCAAAGGCTAAGTGGAAGTTATTTGTCTCAAGTACTTCTTTAAGTTGCTCTTGATTTGTAGAAAGGTCCGCAAAAAAATCTGGAAAGGCTGTCCAAGTTTTTATGTGAATTTCTTGTTTGGCCTTTGGTGTAATTAAATAAATTTTGGATTTAGTTTTTTGTAGTTTTAATTCCATAATTAAAATAATTTAAAAACCTATCTTTATTATACAAATTTTAATTTTAAAAACTACTACTTTTTCAGAAAAAAGTTTGTTCTCTTAAAAGTCATGGTTTTTAAAACCAGCACCGATAATATCGCAGTTTTCTTGAATATAACTAAAAGCGTGTGGGTCAAATACAGAAAGCAGTTCACGAAGAGCGTGAATTTGTGTTTTGTCAATTGTGAAAACTACCATGTTTTTAGCCTTACCAGAATATCCACCTTTAACCGGAATTAAAGTGTAGGTGCGAGAAAAACGTTTAAAGATTGCGGCTTCCAGGGCTTTTGAGTTTTCTGAAATAATGTAGGCAGTAAATGCTTTTTTGGCTCTAAAGGAAAAGAAGTCTATCAGGTAGCCAATTAAAAATATTGTAAAGAAACCAAAGAAACCAATGTATAGTCTAGTTACTCCGGTCAATATAGAAGAAAGCGCGATTATTCCGTCGGTTGCGTAAATTGCCACAGAATACGGAACTCGTGCGTATTTGTGTGCAACTTTTTGAATAACATCAAAACCTCCGGTTGACCCGTTGTTTCTAAAGACAATGTAGAGACCAAAGGCAGTTAAAAAAGCACCTAGTGCTACGCAAATTAAAATGATAGAAGTTGGCAGTTGTGCAACATTGATTTCGTTGTTTAAGATGGTCAGCGCTTTTTTGTCAATTGAGAAAAACAGTTTTTCAACAAAATAAGCCGGAGAGACGGTCTGCTCAAAAATTAAAATAAATAAAGGAAGAGTTAGGGAACCTACAATTGTTTTAAAGAAGTAAAACTTACCAAAAACCACTAAGGCTAAAATTAGGGCAAAAATATTGCCAATCCAAAAAGTGTAAGAAGTTTTAAAAACTCCTTTAGTTAAAGACTCAATTACAATACCAACACCGCCAACTCCACCTGAGACTAACTTTAAAGGATTGTAAATAAAGTAAATTGGCAAAGCCGTGATAAAAGTACCCAGCACTACAAAGAAAAGTTCTTTTAAGTTTTGGCGGGTAAAAAGTCTTTGCATTAAAATTCTAAATTGTGAAGTAGTTTGATAGAATTTCATCTTTTTCTATATTTTAAATACTCCTTTAAAAATGCAGAAATTTCGCCGTTTAAAACTTCGTCTGCTTTTGCGGTTTCAAAATTAGTGCGCAAGTCTTTGACTAACTTATAGGGATAAAGCACATAACTTCTGATTTGACTACCCCAGGTAGCCTGCAGTTTTTCACCTTGCAGTTTTTGTATATTTTCGGCTTGTTGGGCGATTTTAGCGGCAATTAGTTTGCCTTTTAAAATACTTAGTGCGGTTTCTCGGTTTTGAATTTGCGAGCGCTCGTTTTGACAAGTTACAACTAAGTTTAAAGGCAGATAAGTAACTCTGACTGCCGAGTCTGTAGTGTTTACAGACTGACCACCTGCACCAGATGAGCGAAAAACATCGATTTTTAGATCGTTTTTCGCGATTTCTAGGTCGTAATTTTGTTCAATTTCAGGAGTTACTAAAACCGAAGCAAAGGTAGTATGCCTACGTTTGTTTGCATCAAACGGAGAGATTCTAACTAAACGATGAACACCGCTTTCTCCTTTTAAAAGGCCATAAGAATTAGTGCCAGAAATTTTTACAGAAATCGCCTTAAACCCGGTTGTATCGCCTTTTTGTAGGTCTAAGATAGTTGTTTTAAATCCGGCTATTTTGGCATATTTTAGATACATATTAAAAAGCATTTCAACCCAGTCATTGGACTCAGTTCCACCACTTCCTTGGTGAATTTCTAAAATACAGTTTGTGTCGTCGTACTCTTCATTTAAAAAAGTTAAGACTTCAAAGTCAGCAAACTCTTTTTCTAAGATACTAAGTTCTTTTTCTATTTCATCGCCTGTCTCTGAATCTGCCAGTTCTATAAATTCAACTAAGTCGTTTAACTTAGAGTTAAGTGAGTTAAAAGTCTTTAACTTACTTTCTAGTTCTGTCAGTTGTTTTAAAACAACTTTGGCGTTGTTTTGGTTTTGCCAAAAATCTGTGCCTTCAGTTACTGATTTAAGTTCCTGAATTTGCTTTTCAAGTTCTGTGGGCTGTACAGTTTTAGAAAGTTCTTTTAACTTACTTTCAAGATCAGCAAGTCTACTTTTAAGTTCGCGATTTTCTATTGCCACGGTTTCTTTTTCTTAGAGGCTTTAGGTTGTTTTTGGGGACCTTTGTAGTCAGTTGCCTGATTAGTTTGGGCATTTTTTACAACCTCTTCGCGTTCTGTATTTCTTTCAACAACAGCTCTTAAAATATATCTAGAAATCATTTCGTTGATTTGGTCAAGCATCTCTAGAAACATGCGTTTACCTTCATTTTGATAGACAATAACTGGGTTTTGCTGAGCATAGCCTTGCAGTGAAACCGCCTGTCTAAGCCCTTGCATACGGTCAATATGTTCCATCCAATAAGTGTCAATAGTTCTTAAAATTATTACTTTTAAAAACTCATTGTACTCTTCAACTGAAGACTTTTCAATTTTGTCTTGAATTTCTTTGTCTGCCAGTTCTTGTAAATATTTTTCAATTTCGGTTAGCGATTGTTTTTGTTTTAAAGTATCAAAATTGATAGCATTTAACTTAAAGATGTTACCATCTAAATATTTAAACAGCGGTGTGGTGTTTAGTTGACCTTTCTTCTGTCCATATAGGCGATCAAAAGTAATGTCTTTTAAATATTGAATTAAAATCTTGTAGGCAAGTTCTTGTACATCTTGGTTTTTAATCACGGCCTCGCGCTCAGCGTAAATAGTCTCTCTTTGAATACGCATCACGTCGTCGTATTTCAAGACGTTTTTACGAGAGTCGCAGTTCATACCTTCTACTTTTTTCTGGGCATTTGTAACCATGTATGAAAACATCTTTGACTCAATTGGTGGCATGTATTCAGACTCTGAGTTTTTATCTTGTTGTAGGCCTTGCATGTAGGCAACTCGGTTTTTAAAAGTTTCAGATGAAAATCTTTGCAGAAGTTCGTCGTCTGCAGAAATGTAGAAACGAGAGTAGCCAGGGTCACCTTGTCGACCAGATCTACCACGAAGCTGGTTGTCAATACGGCGAGACTCATGTCTTTCACTGCCAATTACCGCAAGTCCACCCAATTCTTTAACACCGGGTCCTAGCTTAATGTCGGTACCACGGCCGGCCATGTTGGTAGCAATAGTCACTGCTCCGACTAGTCCTGCGTTTTTAATAATTTCGGCCTCGCGTTCGTGTTGTTTAGCGTTTAAGACTTCGTGTTTAATTCCACGTCTAGTTAAAAGCTGAGATAAATACTCAGAGGTTTCAACAGCAATTGTTCCGATCAAAATAGGCTGACCTTTTTCGTGTCGCTCTTGAACTTCGTCAAGTAAGGCTTTGAATTTATCTGAAGCAGATGCAAACAACAGGTCAGTTGCGTCAATTCGCTCAACCTTTACGTTAGTTGGAACTTCCACGACTAACATGTTGTAAATTTCTTTAAACTCTTCTTCTTCGGTTTTCGCGGTACCAGTCATTCCGGCTAGTTTTTTATACATTCTAAAGAAGTTTTGATAAGTTATTGTTGCAACAGTTACCGTTTCTTGTTTGATTTTAACGTTTTCTTTAGCCTCAAGTGCTTGGTGTAGACCTTCTGAAAACTGACGGCCATCTAAAATACGACCAGTAAACTGATCAACTATCAGTACTTTGTTGTCAGCAACCACATAGTCTTTGTCTCTCGCCATGATGTAGTTTGCGCGCATTGCGTTGTTGATGCGGTGAAGTAGCGAAACTTGAGAAATATCGTATAAGTTTTGCACTCCAAAATAGCGCTCAGCCTTAGACATTCCGCTTTCAGAAAGTTCAACGGCTTTGTCTTCAATGTCAATAATATAGTCTTCGTCGTTTAAAGATTTTGCAAAAGCGTCAGCTCTACGGTAAAGCGCAGTGTCGTCTTTTGCACCACCAGAAATAATTAAAGGGGTTCTTGCTTCGTCTATTAAAATTGAGTCAACCTCGTCAATAATCGCGAAGTTCAGACCTCTTTTGCCAACTAAGTCTTCATTATATAAAGAGATGTTGTCACGCAAATAGTCAAAACCAAGTTCTGAGTTGGTTGAATACAAAATATCGCAGTCATAAGCCGCTTGTTTTTCTGCTGATTCCATTTGCGATAAGTTAAGACCAACTGATAAACCTAAAAACTCAAATAATTTACCGATTTCACCTTTTGCTTCGCGGGTTGCTAAGTATTCGTTGACCGTAACAATATGCACACCTTGTTCGGTTAAAGCATTTAGGTATGCCGGCATCACGGCTGTCAAGGTCTTTCCTTCCCCAGTTTTCATCTCGGCGATATTACCACCGTGAATAATATAAGCACCAGCGATTTGCACAAAGAAAGGAGTAAGGCCAGTAACTCTTGTAGAGGCTTCTCTAACTAAAGCAAAAGCAGGAACAACTAGTTCCTCAAGTGTAGTTTTGCCTGATTTTAAAGCAGCCTTGTATTCGTTTGTAATTCGCGGAAAATCTTCATCTTTTAAAGCCTTGTATTCGCTTTCTAGAGCTAAAACTTTTTTTGCAATATTTTTGGCTTTCTTTAAAAGTTTACGAGAAGGGTCAAATAATTTTTTTAAAAACATAAATTAGGTACCTCAGTTTCTTTAAAATTTAGTCAAGATAAGTTAATTTTTAGGGTAGTAGTTAAAATACTCACCTTCTTTTAAAAGTAACTCACTGTGAGTTCCACTTTCTATAATTTTACCATCTTTAAGGACAAATATGCAGTGGCTGTTTTGAATTGTAGAAAGCCTGTGGGCAACTACAATTAGTGTGTATTTACCCTTAATTTTGTCAAGCGACGCCTGGATAATACTTTCGGTTTTAGTGTCAATGTTAGCAGTTGCTTCGTCTAGTAAAATAAGCAGAGGGTCTTTACAAATTGTGCGGGCAAAAGAAATCAGTTGCCGTTCACCTGCCGACAAGTTCTTACCGTTTTCTTCCAAAACATGCTCTAGTCCTTTTTCGTATTTTAAAACCAGGTCTGCACAACCCAAAAACTCTAAAGTTTCTATAACTTTTTCTTTGGTGATTTTTGGGTTATTTAGAGTAATGTTTGCCAAAATTGTGTCATTAAATAGGTAGGCGTCTTGTTGCATAACGCCAATTTTTTCACGAAGTGCGTTAAGTGAATACTTAGAAATATCTGCGTTATCTATCAAAATCTGGCCTTTTTGAATGTCAAATTGACGAGTAAGTAAGTTTAAAATAGTGGTTTTACCAGAGCCAGTTTTTCCAACAAACGAATAAGTTTTGCCACTTTCTAGCCTGAAGTTAACACCTTTAAGCACAGATTCATTTAAAGCATACTCAAAGTAAACGTCTTTAAACTCAATGTCAAATTTCTTCACTTCTTGAATTAGTTTGCCCACGCTTTCTTTAATTTCAGGTTCAGTCGCAAGAATTTTGTTAATTTTACTTGATGCAACCATAGTAGACTGAACTTCTACAAACTGCTCTGAAAACCACAAGATAGGGTGAAAGAAGGTTTCTATTAAAATAAAAAAAGGCGGAACTATGTAAATGTCTTCAATGGTTCCTTTTAAAATTAAGTTAAAAGCCACGTAAAACAGATAAACTCGGGCAACTGTTGAAACTCCAAAAATTATTGGTCTTAAAAAATTATGCATCAGCATAATTTTTAAATTAGCCCTCAGTAGTCTTCTTTCTTGTGCGCGAAACTCAGCGTTCTTTTTAGCCTGTTTGCCAAAAACTTGAGTAATTTTCATTCCGCGGAAGTTTTCAGCCAAATAACCATTGATTCTAGCCTTTTGGTTGTCTGAAAAATCAAAAGATTTTTTTGTAAAAAAAGTAGTTAAAATAATTAAAATAATTAAAACTGGGATATTTATCAACATGTAGAGCGTTAAAATTGGCGAAATTATTAACATGTAGATAAAAATAGAAACAAATAAAAAGATATTTTCAAGAATTCCTGGCAAGAGCGCTGAAAGAAAATAGTAAAGTTCTTCAGCAGACGAACATACTCGTGAGGTTAAAGACCCAGTTTGGTTTTTCTGCATGTTGCCAGCGGAAAATGAAAGTATTTTTTTAAAAGTTTCTAACCTAATTTGATAAACGTAGTCTTGACCGATTTTATCCAATTGCACTGAATTGAATAATTTAGCAAGGGCTGTAAAAACCGAAAAGAAGGTCAAAACAATTAAAGCAATTAAAATAGCCCAAATACCAGTGGCCCCAAGAAAAGTACCTTTGCCATCAACTACTTTCATGATTTTGCCAAAAATAGACTGAGGAAGTGCTGCAGAAAGCGAAAATAAAATAGACAAAAGAAAACTAGTAAGCAGGGTTTTTTTATGCTTACGAATTAGTTTAATGTTGTTTTTAGTAAAAGCATCTTTAAGTCTCGGCATTATTCAAGACCTTTCATGCTCTGTGTTTGCATTAGTTTACTGTATTCTTGGTTTTTTAAAATAAGTTCTTGGTGTGTGCCAGAATCCGCAACTGTACCGTTTTTTAAAATAAAAATATTGTCGGCAGCCATGATTGAAGATATGCGGTGCGAAATTAGTATAACCACCATTTCAGGTGTTTTTAATTTGTTGATAGAATCTAGGATTTTTTGCTCGGTCTTCATGTCAAGTGCGGAAAGTGCGTCGTCTAAAATTAAGATTTTTGGGTTGTTTAAAAACGCGCGAGCTAGTGATATTCTTTGTTTCTCACCACCAGATAAGTTTTTGCCGTTTTCCAAAATTTTGGTGTTATGGCCGTGTTCTAAGTTAGCAAGGGTGTTTTTTAAATCAAAATTGATGTATAGTTTGCCGAGCACTACTTGGTCTGTAAATTTGTTTTTAAAATTAACATTGGCAGCAATAGTATCTGAAAACAAGAAACCGTTTTGAGAAACATAGCCAATTTGCTCAGCAAGGGTGTTTTGTGAAAGGCTGTTAATGTCTACGCCTCCAACTAAACATTTGCCGTTTTCAGAGCTATAGACTTTAAGCAATATTTCTCCAATTGTGGTTTTACCAGAGCCAGTGCGGCCAAGTATCCCAATAGTTTGGCCAGGTTTAATTTTTAAGTTTAGGTCTTTTAGCACAAGATTTTTTGGGTCGTCTGGATAGGCAAAATTAAAGTTTTTAAACTCAATCTCTGAAGTTAAATCGGCAGCCTGAATGTTCTTGTTTGTTTTTAAGTATCTGGCAAACACAACTTCTTTTGTTGGTTTAACTTCAGTTTCGCTTTCCTTGTTTAGAGCACTCAAAAACACACGGCGCGAAACCATGGTTTTAGAAAGCATTGTGACAAAATGACTGATGGCAATCAAAGGCCAAGACAGGGTAAAAACATAGGTAAAAAACAAAATCATGTCTTCAGATTGCAATTTGCCAAAAACTTTGCTTGGATAAATTATGATTAAAGAAAGTGTAAAAATTAAAACAGTTAAGTTAAGCCCAGTAATCAGTTGGTTAAAGAATTGGTTTTTAAAACCAGCCTTTGCGCTTTTGGAGTAAGCTGTGCTGTAGTTTTTAGCAAGTACACCAAAGTGTGCATACGCCCATGTTTCTCTTAAAAAAGCCTTAATTACTGCGTGTCCTTGAAAAGTCTCTTGGACAAAGTCCTGCATAATTGTGTAGTTTGCACGAGAAGTCTTGAAGTGCATCCTCATTTGGCGGCCAAAGTAAAGCGATACTAAAAATACAAAAAACAAAGGCACCAAAAATGCAGTAGATGCAGCCCAAGACAGCGTAAACATTTTATAAAGCGTAAAGCCACCTAAAAAAATAATATCGGAAAGCATTAAGAAACTCAGAGCCACAGTCATTCTAATTTGGTTGATGTCTTGTGTAAAGTAAGCCATTAAGGCACCGGTTTTCGTGGTTTTAAAGTGAGTTTGACTTTGTTTGGTTTGCTTTTCAAACAGGTCTGCGCGCATTTTGCTTTCAACTAATCTAGATGTACCAAATAGTGCAAACCGCCAAATAAACCTACCTAAAATTAAAAGTCCAAGCAACATTAAAATAGAGGTGATATGGCTATACACCTCTATTTTTTTGCTGGTTAGTTCTGCTTTATTTGTTTTAAAAATCTTTAAGATTTCTCTAAAAAGTTCAGGGATTTTAAGTTGATACCAGTTAATTACCACCAGTACTGCTGCTCCAAAAAACAAATAAGGACTAAAACGGACAATTAGTTTTAAAAAATAAAATTTATTGTTTTGGTTTTTTTTCATCTAAAATTTTAAATAAATTAGTCTTCTTTAATTTCAACTCCGTAGTTTTGACGAAGAGATTGCTCCAAACCGAAAGCAAAGTCTTCGAATCTAGCGATTTCTGCAAACATCAAAGCCTGTGCTTTCATAATGTCTTCAATGATTTTCTTAAAATCAGGTGTGTCACCTTTATTAAAGACTAAAAAGTAAAGAACTGCTTCTAAATAAGCCTCAAATTTCGCAGATTCATCGTCTTCTAAAAGACTTGATAAAAAAACGCATTCTACCAAGGAACCTAAAATATAGACTTCTTTTTCTTTTTCAGAAAGATAAGAATCAGGGTGTTTAACTAAAATTTCTTTAAAAGCCTCAACTTGACGCTCTAAATAATTCATTAAACCAAAAGCATCTTCAATTTCTTTTTTTGTAAAGTCAACCGGGGCTAAATACAATTTTAAGCAAGAAACTACATTTTCAAAAAGTCCCGCGACTAAGTAATTTTTTTCAATAAAACGATTTAAAACTGCAAAGTCATCTGACTGCGTAAACTCTCTGATTTGAGTAAGTTTAGACTCTTCTTTTAGCATTTGCCAACTGAACCAAAAAACTGCATTTTTTGACGAACGATTTCTTTGGCGCGTTCAACTCCTGGTTTTAGAATTTTACGAGGGTCGTAGCCCTTTCCAACTTGATCTAGCCCTTCTTTAAAGTATTCATGTAGTCCATCTCTAAAGGCTTGTTGCAGTTCAGTGTTGACGTTGATTTTAGCAATTCCAAGTTTAATGGCTTTTTTAACTTGGTCTTCCGGAATTCCAGTTCCACCGTGTAGAACTAGTGGAAAGTTTTTAGTTTCTTTAGAAAGCAGTTCAATTTGCGCGAAAGATAGCCCTTTCCAGTTAGCAGGATATGGTCCGTGGATGTTGCCGACGCCTGCTGCTAAGAAGTCAATCCCAAGTTCTTGCATCGCTTTGGCTTCTTTAGGGTCAGCAAGTTCTCCGTTTCCGACAACTCCGTCTTCTTCGCCACCAATGGTTCCAACTTCTGCCTCAAAAGAAATGTTTTTGGCTTTAGCGAGTTGTATCAGTTCTTTAGTTTTTGCGTAGTTTTCTTCAAATTTAAAATGCGAACCATCAAACATTACAGAAGTAAAGCCAGCGGCAATCGCTTTTTTGGTGCCTTCGTAAGTTCCGTGGTCAAGGTGCAGGGCAACAGGTACAGTAATTTGTAAGTCATCGTGCAAAGCAAAGACCATTTGCGCAACTGTTTTAAAGCCACCCATGTAGCGAATAGCGCCTTCTGAAACTCCGATAATTACCGGGCTTCTTAGTTCTTCGGCAACTTCTAAAACTAAACGAGTCCATTCTAAATTATTAATATTGATATGAGCCACAGCGTAGCCACCTTGGCGTGCTTTGTGTACCATATCATGTGCATTTACTAACATAGCTAAATTAAATACTCCTTAAATCAAGATTTGTTTTAAGTTAAAAAGATTTATTTTTTATTAACTTGGCGATCAATGATGTCTTTAAGTACTTTGTGTGATTTTTGAATTGCCTTAGTTTCGCGTTCATCAAGTTCAAGTTGAAGAACTTCGCGAATTCCGGAAGCATTTATCACACATGGAGTTCCAAGATATACATCTTTTAGACCGTATTCTCCGTCTAAGTATGCAGAAACTGAAAGAATAGCGTTTTCGTTTGAAAGGATGGCTTTACAAATTCTGGTCATCGCAGTGCCAATTCCGTAGTAAGTGGCACCCTTGCGGTTAATAATTTCGTAGGCTTTGTGGCGCACGCAGTCTTCAATTTCCATTAGTTTATCGCATTTAACTCCGCATCTTTTTTCAAGGAATTTACCAAGTTTAAGGCCAGCAACAGAAGCAGCGGAAAATGCTGCGAACTCAGAGTCGCCGTGTTCACCCATCACGTATGCGTGTACGTTTCTAGGGTCAACTTCAAGGTATTCAGATAAAGCGTAGCGTAGACGTGCTGAGTCTAAAACTGTACCTGAACCGATTACTCGTTCTTTTGGGAAACCTGAGAACTTCTTAACAGCGTAAGTCATGATATCTACTGGGTTTGAAACTACTAAAAAAATTCCGTTGAAACCGCTTTTCATGATTTCCTTAACGATACCTTCCATAATTTTTAGGTTGATGTCAATTAACTCAAGACGAGTTTGACCTGGTTTTTGAGCAGCGCCTGCTGTAATTACCACGATTTCGGCGTCATGGCAATCTTTGTATTCTGCTGCATAAACTTTTACGTGAGGTCCGTGTACCAACACGTCTTGCAAGTCTAGAGCGTCTCCTTCAGTTCTGGCTTTGTTGATATCAACAATCCCGATTTCTGTGCCTACTCCTAAAATTGTTGAGGCGAATGCGAAAGACGAACCTACTTGACCGTCTCCAACTAAGATAATTTTATTTTTTTTAATCATTTCTTGCTCCTTAATTATCTTTTTAATTATAATATAAATAAAGAGTTTTTTCTATCGTTTTCTTTAAGATTTTGGGTAGATAAGCGCTGTTTTAAAGGCGTTTTTTGCCAAATTTAAAAACTCTTTAAATAATTTTTAAATAACTTAAATATCGGCCTAAAAACGTAGGTTCGTGGTATAATTAAAGAGTTAAATGAGGTACACAAATGCTTTGGAGTGATTGGCTAGTTTTTATATTATCTATCTTAATGGTTGCAAATGTATTGCTGCAACAATCTAAAGATGATTTGCAAGATGCTTTTTCTGGTGATAAATCAGAATTATTTAAAAATAAAAAAGCGCGAGGACTTGAGGCTGTTTTAAACATTACAATGGCTGTGTTTTCGGTTTTATTTGTAACATTCATCATCGTTAGTCGTGTACTAATTACAAAAGGTTTCTAAGTAAACCTTTTTTTATTTTTCAAAATGCACCGTTTTTTTACCAAAAACTGGGGGTTTGACCCAGAAATTAAACACCAAATTAAAAATGTGTTAAGACTACGCGAAGGTACGCAAATTGAGGTTTGTGCAAACCAAGAATGTTTTTTAGGGGTAGTCTCTTATCGTGAAAAAGAACCTGTTTTTATCAAACAAACTAAGTTAACTCAAAGCAAGGTTTTTAAAGTTGATGTAGTTCAAGGTTTAACTGTTCCTAAAAAATGTGAGTTTGCCGTTAAACACCTAACTTTGTATGGTGCAAGAAAGATTATGTTTGCACCCTTTCATAGGAGTGAAAGAAAACTTAAACCTCTTAACTTAAACAGAGCAAAAACTATTGCCAAAGAAGCCGCAGAAATCGCTAAACGTTTTGAAGTTCCAGAAATTGAAGTACTTAGTGCTTTATTTGAAATTGATTTTACTAAGTATGACTTGGTGTTGCTAGCCGACGAAGAGGCTGAGTTTGAAAAGAAGTTTAAGTTTACTGACTTTAAAGACAAAAATATTTTACTCGTAATTGGACCAGAAGGTGGTATTGATATAAGTGAGCGCCGGTTTTTTGAAAAACTGTCAAACTGTAAAATAGTTTCACTTGGCAAAAATATTTTAACTACAGAAAGTGCGGCTATTGGTATCCTTTGGGCATTAAATAATTTATAGTTTTTAAGTATTTTTAAGCACTTCATGTTAACTATATTGACGTTCATATGAAGTGCTTTTTATGTTTAGAAGAAATTGAAAACGAAATAAACTTTTTTACCTTTTTTAAGTTAAATAGAAATATTTTTTGCAAAACTTGCGTAAGGTCAAACGACTTTACTTTAGTGCACGAAACTTTTCCAACAGCACAAAACTCTGTGTGTAATTTATATTATTTTGAGCACTACAATCCAGAAATACCAGAAGAGGTGTACCTGCATTTTTTTGCGCCAATTTTTACACAAAAAATCAAGACAGGCATTCCCATTTTCTTCTTGTTAGAGTATAATATACATGTAGATAAGGTTTTGAAAAAAGTTTTTAAAACCGATGTCATTATTCTCAGTTTAAGAAAGGTAGGAACAAATAATGAACATTAAAGTACAAGGCAAAAACGGATTTATTCCAAGTGAAAGTATTGAAAAATACTCTGAGAAAAAACTTGAAAAGGTTTTAAAACTAATTCCAGAAGACGATGTAAAAGTCAGAGTTGTCTGCAAAGTTTACAACGATATGCAAAAAGTAGAAATTACTTTAACTCTACCAAAAATTACTATGCGTGCAGAAGTTGAACAAAAAGATATTTATGCTGCAATTGATCTAGCCGTAGATAAACTACTTCGTCAACTGACTAAACAAAAAGATAAGTTTGCTCTGCGTTTTTCTAAAAACAAAAACCGCGGCATTAAAGAAGAAAATGCTAAATTAGCGGATGCTATGGCAAAAACCAGTATTTACGGCGAAGACATTGTCAGAGTTAAATCGATTACACTTGAGCCAATTACTGTAGATGAAGCAATTTTTAAAATGGAAACTCTAGATCACTCTTTCTATATCTTTAAAAATGTAGAAAACGAAAAAGTTTGCGTAATTTACCGTCGTAATGAAGGCAATTTAGCAGTTATTGAAACTGAATAGTTAAAACTTTATTATTTTAATAAATAGCTTAAATAAAGGCTAGCGTATGTTTGCGTTGGCTTTTTATTTTATTATTGATTTAAATTAGGGAGATTATATGACTGATTTAACTAACTCAAACAAAGAAAACGAACAAAGAGCGGAACTACATCGTAAAATTTGGGCTATCGCTGACAAAGTTCGTGGTGCTGTAGATGGTTGGGATTTTAAACAATACATTTTAGGGATTTTATTTTACCGTTTTATTTCAGAAAACCTGACAGAATACTTCAATAGTGCAGAAAGTAAAGACTTTGATTATGCAAAAATTACAGATGATGTGGCCTTGGAAAATTTTAAACCAGGTACGGTTGAAGAAAAAGGTTTTTTTATCTTACCAAGCCAATTATTTCAAAATGTCGTTAAAACCGCTCGTAGCAACGAAAACCTAAACATAGATTTAGCAAACACATTTAAAGCAATTGAAAATAGTGCAATTGGCCATGAGTCTGAAAATGATATTAAAGGTTTATTTGAAGACATAGACACCACAAGCAACAGATTGGGCGCTACTGTTGCTGAAAGAAACAAAAGACTTTCAGACATTTTAGAAGGGATTGCTGAAATTAACTTCAAAAACTTCCAAGATAATGAAATTGATGCTTTTGGCGATGCTTACGAATACTTGATTTCAAACTACGCGAGCAACGCTGGTAAATCTGGTGGTGAGTTTTTCACTCCGCAAACTGTTTCTAAACTTTTGGCTAAAATTGTGATGTTGGGGAAAACTAAGATAAACAAAGTATACGACCCAACCTGCGGAAGTGGTAGTTTACTTTTGCAAATGAAAAAACAGTTTAAAGAACATATTATTGAGGATGGCTTTTTTGGCCAGGAAATTAATATCACTAACTTTAATCTAGCCAGAATGAATATGTTTTTGCATGACATCAACTACAGTAAATTCTCAATTAAAAGGGGAGATACTCTTTTAAACCCACTTCACAAAGAAGAAAAGCCTTTTGACGCAATTGTTTCAAATCCACCTTACTCAATTAAATGGGTAGGAGATGAAGACCCTACTTTGATAAACGACGAAAGATTCGCACCAGCAGGGCGTCTTGCTCCCAAATCAAAAGCGGACTTTGCGTTTATTATGCATTCGCTGGCTTATCTTTCTAGTAAAGGCAGGGCTGCCATTGTCTGCTTCCCAGGTATTTTTTATCGTAAAGGAGCCGAGCAGACAATTCGCAAGTACTTAGTTGACAACAACTTCGTAGACTGTATTATTCAACTTCCTAATAACTTATTTTTTGGAACTGGTATACCAACTTGTATTTTAGTGATGGCTAAAAACAAAACAGAAAACAAAGTACTTTTCTTAGACGCTAGCTCTGAGTTTAAAAAAGAACCTAATAACAATATTTTAGATGACAAAAACATAGAAGTAATTCTAAAAGAGTTTGAAGAAAGAAAAGAAATTGAATATTTTTCTAGATATGTTGACATAAAAGAAATTCAGGAAAACAAATATAATTTATCAGTTTCTACATATGTTTCTAAAAAAGATACAAGATTAAAAATTGACATCACTGTTTTAAACAAAGAAATTAAAGAAACGGTCATAAAAATAGATACGCTTAGAAAATCCATAGACGAGATTGTTAAGGAGTTTGAAGGTGAATAAGATTGAAGAACTGCTTAAAAATGAAAAAGTTGAATGGAAGAAATTAATTGAAGTAGCAACTATAGCCAAAGGTGTTCAATTTAATAAAAGTAATATGCAAAAAGCAGGAAAATATCCGGTTATTAATGGCGGTGTTTTGCCATCTGGTTATATTGATATATTTAACTGCAACGAAAACACTATTACAGTTGCACAAGGTGGTTCTGCTGGTTTCGTTAGTTTTTTAGAAAGTAAGTTTTGGTTAGGAGCACACGCCTATTCTGTTATTCCAAATCAAGATACTTTAAAAAAATACGGGTATGACTATAACACATTTAACAGACTAATATTTCACGTCTTAAAAAATAAAGAATATGACTTGCAACAGTCTAAAGTCGGCGTTTCAATACCTAGTATATCCAAAGATTTTCTTGGTAATATTAAAGTGCCTTTAATCGCAAAAAATATTCAAGAAAAAATTGTAGAAATACTTGATAATTTTACAAATTATGTTGCTGAATTGCAGGCTGAATTGCAGGCTGAATTGCAGGCTAGAGTCAAACAATACGAGTATTATAGAGAATTACTATTAAGCGAAGAATACTTAAAAAATTGGCCACCGTGCGAGAGAGAGAGAGTAAGATTGAGTTTAAGAGTCTTGGCAGTATTCTTGAATATATTCAACCGTCTAAATATATTGTTAATTCCATTGAATACAACACAAGTTTTAAAATTCCTGTTTTAACAGCGGGGAAAACCTTCATTTTAGGCTACACAAACGAAAGCAATAATATCTATCTTGCAAATTCTGACAATCCAGTTATCATCTTTGACGATTTTACTGCTGCAAACCATTTAGTTGATTTTGACTTTAAAGTAAAGTCTTCTGCTTTAAAGATATTAAAGCCTAAACAAGGTGTTAATTTAAGGTATTGCTATTACTTTATTAACACACTTAATTTAGATACAACAGAACACAAACGCATGTGGATTTCGAACTTATCAAAAATTCAAATTCCGCTGCCAAGCATCGAAGCACAAGAAAAAATTGTAAAAATCCTAGATAAATTTGAGAGTTTAATATTTGAAGCAAATGGTTTGTTGCCAAAAGAAATCACACAACGCCAAAAACAATTCGAATATTACCGTGAAAAACTTTTGTATTTCAATTAGTTAAGTTTTAATTGTTTTCGTTGTTAATAAAAAAGGAGAGAATTTAAATGCTAGCAGAAAAAGAAGAATTTAAAAAAGCAACAATTGCTGAAATGACCAATGGTATTATTTTAGCTGAATACAAAAAAGCAGAAAAACTAGACGCAGCTTATCAAACAGAGGCTGAATTAGAAAAACAATTGCTTAAAAATCTTTATGAACAGGGATATGAAATTCTTGACATAAATACACCAGATAAACTAAAGCAAAACTTAAAAAAACAAATTGAAACTCTAAACAATGTAGAGTTCAACGAGGCGGAATGGCAAAGATTTTTACAAGAATACATAGACTCTCCAAACGATGGAATACTTGAAAAAACTAAGAAAATTCAAGAAGACCATATTTATTCTTTTAAATTTGATGGCGGAAACTTAAAAAACATTAAGATAATTGACAAAACTAATATTCACAACAATCGCCTACAAGTTGTCAGCCAGGTTGAAGTTCAAGGGGAATACAAAAATCGCTATGATGTTGCGATTTTAGTAAACGGCTTGCCGCTTGTTCACATAGAACTAAAAAAAAGAGGGGTTAACCTTCACGAGGCTTTTAACCAAATTCACAGATATTCAAGAGAAAGTTTTAACTTAAAAGATTCACTTTACAAATATGTTCAAATTTTTGTAATTTCAAACGGCACTTACAGTAAATACTTTGCAAATACCACAGCTACTGACAAAAAAGCCTATGAGTTTGTCTGCGACTGGTCGGACGCAAAAAATAATAAAATATCTGATTTAGTTGATTTTACTAAAACTTTTTTTGAAAAAAGGGTAATTTTAGAAATTTTGACCAAATATTGCGTGTTTGATGCAAACAATACTTTACTTGTGATGAGACCTTATCAAATCGCTGCAACTGAACGCATATTGTGGAAAATAAATTCAAGCCACGAAAATAAAAAAGCAGGAAAACCAGACGCTGGCGGATATATCTGGCATACTACTGGTTCTGGCAAAACTCTAACTTCTTTTAAAACCGCCAGACTTGCAACTGAACTTCCTTATATTGACAAAGTTTTTTTTATAGTAGACAGAAAAGACTTAGACTACCAAACAATGAAGGAATATCAAAAATTTAAACAAGACAGTGTAAATGGTAGTAAAGACACTAAAGAACTTAAAAAAAATATTGAAAAAAATGATGACAAAATTATCGTTACTACAATTCAGAAACTAAACGAGTTTATTAAAAAGAACCCAAAACACGAAATTTACTCAAAAGAATGTGTGCTAATTTTTGATGAGTGTCACCGCTCACAATTCGGCGAGGCTCAAAAAAATATTCAAAAATCTTTTAAAAAACATTATCAGTTTGGTTTTACTGGAACACCTATTTTTGCAGAAAACTCTCTGTATGGCAACACTACTCAAGATGTTTTTGGGACACAACTTCACAGCTATGTAATAACTGATGCGATACGCGACCAAAAAGTTTTGAAATTCAAAGTTGATTACAACAATATTGTTCCTAAATTTAAGTCAGCAGAAACAGAAAAAGACGATATTAAACTAAAAGAACTGGAAAACAAAATGTTTTTACATCCTGAGCGCATTCACGAAATTTCTAAACACATTCTTAAAGTATTTAACACAAAAACTAAGCGCAATGAATATCTTAGTTTAGCAGAAAAAAGAAAGAACGGATTTAACGCAATGTTTGCGGTTCAAAGTATAGAAGCTGCTAAATTATACTACCAAGAACTAAAAAAACTACAAGACCAAACGCCCGACGAAAAAAGACTAAAAATAACTACAATTTTTAGTTTCAATCCTAATGAAGAATCTAAAATAATTGGCGAAATTCCTGAGGAAAGTGCAACAATTTCTGCTTTGAACTCTACAAGCAAAGAATTTTTAAGTGAAATAATTTCTGAATATAACCGCGACTTTAAGGTGAATTTTTCATTAAATGACAACGATTTTCAAAATTATTACAAAGACCTTTCAAAAAAAGTTAAAGAAAGCGAAGTAGACTTACTAATAGTGGTTGGAATGTTTTTAACTGGTTTTGATGCACCAAGATTAAATACACTTTTTGTTGACAAAAATCTAAGATATCACGGTCTTATTCAGGCGTTTTCTAGAACAAACCGAATTTTAAATGAATTAAAAACTTTCGGTAATATTGTGTGTTTTAGAGACCTTGAAAACGCGACTAAAGACGCAATCAAGGTTTTTGGTGATGAAAACAGCACAAAAATTATTTTAGAAAAAAGTTTTAACGACTATATAGATGGTTTTAAAGACAGTGAAAGCGGAAAGATAAAAAAAGGATATAGAGATACTTGCAAAGAAATTTTAACTAAATTTCCCGAACCAACAGAGATAGCTTTAGAAGTTGACAAAAAAGAATTCGTTCGTCTTTTTACTGAACTAATTAAATTAGAAAACATCCTTAAAAATTTTGATGAGTTTGGTAATTTTGAAAAAATTATTACAGATAGGCAGATGCAAAATATGAAAAGTGTCTATGTTGAGATTAGAGAAGAATATTTAAAAGCTCAAAAAAATGAAATTAACCAGGCTAATCAAATTGATTACTCTGATATTGAGTTTCAAATTGCTTTACTTAAGTCAGAAGAAATTAACCTGGATTATATATTAAATTTAATATTTGAAAAAACAAAAGAAAGTAAAAATTTAGTCGACATTAAAGCAGAAGTTATCAGACTAATTAAATCTACAATAAGCTACAGAGCAAAAGAAATTCTAATCTTAAATTTTATAGATACTGCTAACTTCTTAGATTTTAAAGACAAAGACGACATCATAAAGTCATTTTACAATTTCGCAAGAAATGAAAAAGAAATGGAAATAAATACATTGATAAGCGAAGAAAATCTAAAAGAAGGCGCAAAATACGCTATTGAAAAGGCTATTCAAGATGGTTGTTTTGAACGTGCTGGCGATACACTTGACCGAATAATTCCAAATGTTTCTCGCCTAGATGGCCAAAGAGAAAAATTCAAAAATAAAATACTACAAAAAATTAACAGAATTGCAGAAATTTACAACGGAATTTAATTTTATTTTTGAATTCAGGTAACAATTTAAAAAAGTAGGTGAACATATGAAAGATCTTAAAATTAAAAAAATTATTGAAAAAGAAATGTTTCGTCAAAAAGACGGACTCGAACTAATTGCTTCAGAAAACTACGTTTCTAAAAATGTACTTAGTGCCGTTGGTTCTATTTTAACTAATAAATATGCAGAAGGATATCCGTCTGCTCGCTACTATGGAGGCTGTGAGTTTGTTGACGAAATTGAGGCACTAGCCATTGAACGAGCAAAAAAACTGTTTAATTGTAAGTTTGCCAATGTTCAACCACACTCAGGTAGTCAAGCAAATGCTGCTGTTTATCTTGCTCTTTTAAAACCAGGTGACACTATTCTTGGCATGGGTTTAAATGCAGGTGGACATCTTACCCACGGCTACTCACTTTCTTTTTCTGGGCAGTTTTACAAATGTTTTTCCTATGACTTAGACAAAAACACAGAACAGTTAAATTACCAAGAAATTGAAAAACAAGCACTTGAAGTTAAACCTAAACTAATTGTATGCGGAGCATCTGCTTACAGCCGTGAAATCGATTTTAAACGTTTTCGTGAAATTGCCGATAAAGTTGGCGCTTACTTAATGGCAGATATCGCCCATATTTCTGCACAAGTTGCAGTTGGCCTGCATTCTGATGCTCTAAAGTATGCCGATGTTGTAACTACAACAACCCATAAAACTCTTAGAGGTCCACGCGGTGGCTTGATTTTAACTAACGACGAAAGTATTGCAAAAAAGGTTAATAGGGCTGTTTTCCCGGGTGTACAAGGTGGTCCTTTAATGCACGTAATTGCAGGTAAAGCAGTATGCTTCAAAGAAGCACTGGAACCAACTTTTAAGCAATATGTTGAACAGTATATAAAAAACGCACACACTATGGCTAATGAATTTGCTCGCCTCGGCTACAGAGTAATTTCTGGTGGCACTGATAACCATATAGTTTTAATTGATGTTAAACAAAAAACAGGTTTAACTGGACTGGCTGCTCAAGAAATTTTAGAAAAAGGGCATATTACTGTCAATAAAAACTCAATTCCTTTTGACACAGAGTCGCCTAAATACACATCTGGAATTAGACTAGGTTCAGCGGCTTTAACTACCCGTGGCTTTAAAGAAAATGATTTTAAGGAAATCGTTCAATTGATTGACAAAATTTTGACCAATTACACTAATCCAAAAGTTGTTAAGGAAGTTCAAAACAAAGTTCTTGCACTTTGCCAAAAGCATCCGCTTGACTACTAAAGTAAAACCCCTCTTTATTTAAGAGGGGTTTTAATATTTACTCAACTATTTCAACAAGACCTACTTCTGGTTTTGCTGATTTGTCTATAGCAACTGTTGCTGCTTTCAAGATTTTTACGCTGACTTCAGGATGTTTTTCTTTAGTAATTCGCGCACACTCAGCCACGCAGTAGTCAAAACAAAGCCCAACTACATCTACACTTGTGTTTGCATTGATTTCTTTAAAATTTAAAAGCAGGTCAACACCATACTCTTCTTGGTTTATGTCTTGACCTTTTGAAATAATTAAACCATTTGGAATTGTAGATATCAGTTTAAGTAGTTCATGATCTATTTCGGCACCTTTTGACTTTTGTACGCAATGCGAAGGCCATGGTCCGCCTTGTTCCTTAAATGAGCAATGATTTAAAGGATGCCAATCGCGGGTAAAAATTACCCAGTCGTAATTGTTTGCGTGAACAAGTTTAAGAATTTCTGCCTTGGCTTTTTGCCAAGGTTCAAGGCCAACTGCGAGCGTGCCGTTAATAAAGTCAGTTTGTGCGTCTATAATTGCCAAAATTTTCATCAATTTATTTCCTTTCTTTATAAAAAAAGCACCTACTTTTTTTAAGCAGATGCAAACTCAGTTTGAAAAATGGCGCCCACTCCAGGTCTCGAACCTGGGACCTTCTGATTAACAGTCAGACGCTCTAACCAACTGAGCTAAGTAGGCGTGGGTGATAATTTAAAATAAAGAAAGAAACTGGCAGCTCCCTATTTTCACACGCTTGTGCTATCGTCGGCGTAAAAGTGCTTAACTTCTGTGTTCGGGATGTAAACAGGTGTTTCCACTTTGCCATCACCACCAGATTTCTTTCAAAACTAGATAAATATATGTCAATTTTTAAATTAAATAAATAAAGATTAAGTCCTCGACCTATTAGTATCAGTTAGCTAAACAAGTTACCTTGCGTACACCGCTGACCTATCAACCTCTTAGTCTAAAAGGTGTCTTACTAAATTGAGAGTTCTCATCTTGGGGTTTGCTTCACACTTAGATGCTTTCAGCGTTTATCAAATCTATACATAGCTACCCAGCTCTGGCCTTGGCAGGCCAACTGGTACACCAGAGGTACATTCATTCCGGTCTTCTCATACTAGGAACAACTCCCCTCAAAACTCTAACGACCACGACGGATAGAGACCGAACTGTCTCACGACGTTCTGAACCCAGCTCGCGTGCCGCTTTAATGGGCGAACAGCCCAACCCTTGGAACCGACTCCAGCTCCAGGATGCGACAAGCCGACATCGAGGTGCCAAACCGCTTCGTCGCTGTGAACGCTTGGAAGCGATTAGCCTGTTATCCCCAGGGTAGCTTTTATCCGTTGAGCTACGGCCCTTCCACGCGGAACCGTAGGATCACTAAGCCCTACTTTCGTACCTGCTCGACTTGTTTGTCTCGCAGTCAAGCTCCCTTATGCCTTTGCACTCTATAAAATGATTTCCAACCATTCTGAGGGAACCTTCGGGCGCCTCCGTTACTCTTTAGGAGGCGGCCGCCCCAGTCAAACTACCCACCTGACACTGTCCCTGAAAATCCACTTTTCTAGGTTAGAAACTCAATTGTCAAAGGGTGGTATCCCAACGTCCACTCCATCTACACTAGCGTGCAAACTTCCAAGTGTCCCACCTATCCTGTACATTGGCAACCAAGTTTCAATATCAAGCTATAGTAAAGCTCCATGGGGTCTTTTCGTCCTGTCGCGGTTAACCGGCATTTTCACCGGTAATTTGATTTCACCGAGTCACTTGTTGAGACAGCGCCCAAATCGTTACGCCTTTCGTGCGGGTCGGAACTTACCCGACAAGGAATTTCGCTACCTTAGGACCGTCACAGTTACGGCCGCCGTTCACTGGGGCTTCAATTCAAAGCTTCGGATTTAACTCCTAACCTCTCCTCTTAACCTTCCAGCACCGGGCAGGCATCAGTACCTATATGTCTGCTTTCGCATTAGCAGATACCTATGTTTTTGATAAACAGTCGCTTGGGCCTATTCTCTGCGGCCTTGATTTCTCAAGGCTCCCTTTATCCCTAAGTTACAGGGTCATTTTGCCGAGTTCCTTAACAAGTGTTTTCTCGCGCGTCTTAGTATATTCTACCCACCCACCTGTGTCGGTTTACGGTACGGGCACATTAGACATATCTTTAGAAGCTTTTCTTGAAACTATGACCTCGTGTACTTTTACCTAACACACCTTGGTGCTCTAGCCAACTGATTTGCATATTGGCTCACCTTGGTGTCTCGATCCACATCCATTCGCGGACAGTACCTAGCCTGATTTGTCACTCCATCAGTCTCCAATGTGGTAAATGAATATCTACATTATTGCCATCGTCTACGCCGTTTGGCCTCGACTTAGGTCCCGACTTACCCAGGGCGGACGAACCTTCCCCTGGAATCCTTGGGTTTTCGACGGATAGGATTTCCACCTATCTTTTCGTTACTTACACCGGCATTCTCACTTCTATACACTCCACCAGTCCTTACGATCTGGCTTCAGCGCCGTATAGAACGCTCCCCTACCACGTGTAGATAAATCTACACATCCGCAGTTTCGGTATGATGCTTAGCCCCGGTACATTTTCGGCGCGAAAACACTCGACTAGTGAGCTATTACGCACTCTTTTAAGGGTGGCTGCTTCTAAGCCAACCTCCTAGCTGTTTAGGCGTTTTCACTTCCTTTTCCACTTAGCATCAATTTAGGGACCTTAACTGGCGATCTGGGCTATTTCCCTTTCGACCACGGACCTTAGCACTCGTAGTCTGACTGCTAGCCATATTTTACGACATTCGAAGTTTAATTGGGCTCAGTACCTCGAGGTGAGGCCATCACACATTCAGAGCTCTACCTTCGTAAAACTAAGACTAACGCTAGTCCTAAAACTATTTCGGGGAGAACCAGCTATCTCCAAGTTCGATTGGCTTTTCACCCCTAACCACAGGTCATCTAAAAACTTTTTAACGTTTCCTAGTTCGGTCCTCCATAAAGTTTTACCTTTACTTCAACCTGCCCATGGCTAGCTCACTTGGTTTCGGGTCTACGACATTTAACTAATTCGCCCTATTCAGACTCGCTTTCGCTGCGGCTTAAACCTAAATTATTAACCTTGCTTAATATCGTAACTCGCCGGTTCATTCTGCAAAAGGCATGCCATTACCCATTAACGGGCTTTGACTAATTGTAAGCACACAGTTTCAGGATCTATTTCACTCCCCTTTCGGGGTTCTTTTCACCTTTCCCTCACGGTACTTGTCCACTATCGGTCACTAAGGAGTATTTAGCCTTCGCGGGTGGTCCCGCATGTTCGTTCCAACAAGATTTCTCGTGTCTCGCCGTACTTTTTTCTACATCAGTCGTGCATTATTTCGTCTACAGGGCTATAACCCTCTGTGGCCACTCTTTTCAAAGTGTTCAACTATAATACACGAAGTTTCTGTGGTAGTAGATGGCTGTTTTGCGTTCGCTCGTCACTACTAACAAAATCGCTTGCTTGCTTTCTTTTCCTGAAGCTACTTAGATATTTCAGTTCACTTCGTTCCCATGTGCAAATAAATTGCTACATAACATCTTTTAGATGTTGGGTTCCCCCATTCGGAGATCTGCGAGTCTTCGTTTACTTACAACTCGTCGCAGCGTATCGCCGTTAGTTGCGTCCTTCATCGGCTCTTAGTGCCAAGGCATTCACTATGCGCTCTTACTTTCTTAACCTTTTTTAATTAAAAATTGACAGAAAATTTATCTACTTTTCAAAGATCTTTTATGGTGGAGCTTAGGAGACTCGAACTCCTGACCCTCTGCGTGCAAAACAGATGCTCTACCAACTGAGCTAAAGCCCCATAAAAGGTGGTGGGCCTAAATAGACTTGAACTATCGACCCCACGCTTATCAAGCGTGTGCTCTAACCAACTGAGCTATAGGCCCCTTTTTGTGCCAAGATAAGAAACAAATCTTTAAAAACTAAATAATAAATGATATACGTAAATAAATTTATGTTTTACTCCTTAGAAAGGAGGTGATCCATCCCCACGTTCTCG
>CAUTWO010000005.1:0-60462 GCA_963542545.1 uncultured Acholeplasmataceae bacterium | reverse complement strand
TAGACGTACCGCCAGCGTTAATCCTGAGCCAGGATCAAACTCTCCATTGATTGTTAAGAGTTTAAATTGACTCTAATTAGTTTTATTCTTTAAAAGAATTGGTGTATTTGTCTTATTTAGTTTTCAAAGAGCCGTTTATTTCAAACAACCTTATTAAGTTTAGCACTTTTAAATATATATGTCAAAAAAAAGCAATGCTTGAAAAAAAATTTTTAATGCTTGAATTTTTTTTGGATTTTTTTGCTTAATTTTAAGATATTTCCTAAGTTAAACTGCTTAAAAAAATCCTTTAAATGAAGGTTTTTTAAGATGAAATCATCAATTTCTTGAAAGGTAATTAAATCTTTTAAAAACTTAGCAATAGCAATGTCGTCAAGGATTGAAAAGACTGTGCCAAAAAACTGAGTGTCAAACTTAGTAAGTAATCTATCATATACTAAGAAACGACCTTTTGGAATTTCTTCAACTACTTCGGTTAGCGTGTCTTTGATTTCAAAATAATTGTAGGTATGCGGCCAAAGCAGTGCGTTTTTAATTGGATGGTACATATCGTTTTCAGAATGCAGGTAATAAGTGTGTCCGTTTACCATGCAAAAAGCATGAATTTTTGACTCTTTTTGGCGAAGCACTTGAATTTCTTTTAAAGGAAAGTTAAATAGATACATCGCTTCAATTATCTCAAATGCTTTGTTAACCATAGTTTGTGAATCCACTGTAATTTTTGTGCCCATCTGCCAGGTTGGGTGAACCAACGCAGTTGTTTTGTCAATTTGTTTTAACTCTGCTCTTGATTTGTTAAAAAAAGCACCACCACTTGCCGTGATTCCAATGCTACTAAGTTCGCCAAAATGATTTTTTAGACAAAAAAGGGCGTTATGCTCAGAGTCTACAGGAATAATTTTTACCTGCTTGCTTTTTGCGATTTTAGTTAAAATTGAGCCCGCCATTACGAGACTTTCCTTGTTGGCTAAAATTAAAGTTTTTCTGGCCATCAAAGCCCAGTATGAAAAAATTAAGCCAAAAGATTGAGATACTGAGTTAAAAACAGCATGTATTTTCTTTGAATAAATTAGCTTTTCAATATTTCTTTTGCCAGCTATAAAGGTAATTTCTGGGTGTGTTAATTTGTATGTTTTTAAAAAACGTTTGTTTTGTAGAATACAAATTTTGACTTTATTTTGGTATTTTTCAAAATATTTTTGGTTTTTTTCGTTGTCTTTAGACAAAGACACCGCCACTAGGCGGTAAGGGGTTTCTTCAGTTAGCAAAATGTCTAGTGCTTTTATTCCAACTGAGCCCAATGCACCAAGCAACAAAATTGATTTTTTTTGCACAGCGTTTCCTTATTTTAAAAGAAAAGTAACCAAGACTGTGTAAATTAAGAAAATCAAGAAGGTCAAAAAAGTAGTTACAGAAAGTGCGTCAACTCTGTCTAAAACTCCGCCGTGTCCGGGCAAAATATTTGAATAATCTTTGACGTTTGCTTGGCGCTTAAATGCGGAAAATATTAAGTCTCCGCCTTGTGCGATAACCGCAAACACGAACGCTACTAAAAAAAGTAAAATAAAGTAAGCAGGATGACTTTGTTTAGTAAGTCCAAAAAAAGTATCGGTTGTGTAGTAAAAGCGAAGTAGTAGAAAATAAATAACGCTGGTAGAAATGGCCGCTAAAACTGTTCCAATAAAAAAGCCTTCCCAAGATTTTTTCGGGCTGATTTTGCTCATCTTGTGTTTGCCAAAAGTAATTCCGCCAAGATAGGCAAAAGTATCGGTTAGCATAGTGACAATCAAGGGAAACAGAGCAAAAAGCAAGTGATGGGTGCGCAGAAAAACCATGCCGCCGAAAGAAAGAGCAAGAAAATTAACTAAAAAATAACTTTGGGTGAGTTGTTGCTTTTCACGGAAATAAAGAATAGCAATAGTGATGTTGACTACAACCAGCGTTAAAACTAAAGAAAGCAGATAAATACTTAAGTTAAGTTCAGTTAGTTCAGTTTGCGGCAAATAACTTCTTTGAAAAGCAATCGTGGATGTTGCAACTTGCAAGAGAAATACCAAAATATGGAGAACGGTTAGTTTTGCTTTATTTTGATTTAAGTTAAAAACGCGAGCAAGTTCAAAGACAGCAATTTGCGCAAGCACTAGGTTCAGCAAAAAAAAGCCCAAAAAAGCAGGGCTTAAAATTAAAAGCGGCAGATACAGGGCTAAAATAAAAAAGCCAGTAATGGCTCTTTTTAAAATATTTGGCATAGTTAACTAAAACAGTTCGTTGACGTTATATTTACCAGCAGACAAAAGGATAAGGTCTGCTAAGTGAAAAACGTAGCCAACTAAAAGTAGACCAGAAAGCATGCGAATAGCACCGGCTGTTTTGTAGCCATATACAAAGCGGTCAATTCCAAGTAAAGAAGTCAAAGGACAAAGAATTAAAAATAGATGACCTGGCTTGATTTCTTGCTTTAAATAGTCGTTTAGGTTTGCTGAGTATCTTTTTTGGAAAAACTTAACTAAGTCAAATAAATAGTAAAAAATGCCAATGTAGAAAATTCCAAGGCGAATTAAACCAGACTTGTGTTCTTTTAAGTAAAAGCGGTCAAGCCCAAAAATGTTGGTAAAAGGACACAAAATCAGAAACTTAGCCCACTTAGTTAATTGCATTAAAGAATAGCCTCGCGTCTATAGCGTCTAAGTATTAAAAGCACGATATCGGCAATCCACAAGAAAAAGCCAATAAAAATAAACAGACCTAGCACAAAACGAATAATTCCAGGTAGTTTGTCTTTCGCGTAAATTAGTCGTTCAAGCGAAAGAATACCTGTGAACGGAAAAAGAATTAAAATGATTGAAATTAAAGAAAGGGTGCGGGGTCTGCGGGTTGTACGTACACGTTTAGTAGTTTTTTTCATATAGACATTACCTCTTTAGTTTTAACTTGGGCGATTTCGTCAATTTTTTTAGTGTATTTGTCGGTCAATTTTTGCGCTTCGTCAAGTCCTTCTTTTTCAAGGTCTTCAGGGTATTTGGCCTTTTTAACTTGTTCATTTAAATCTCGTCTGGAGTTGCGGATAAAAACTTTAGCGTTTTCTTTAGCCTTTTCAACTTCTTTGGCTAAAGCTTTACGGCGGTCTTCTGTCAGTTTTGGAAAAATTATTCTAACACCAACTCCGTCTGAGTTAACAGGCATGTCAAGATTTTCTGCCAAAATTGCGTGTTCTATGTCTTTAAGTAAAGATTTGTCGTAAGGTTTGACAAAAAGTTGAGTACCCTCAACTACTGTGATTTGCGAAACTTGCGCTAAAGGAGTCGGTACTCCGTAGTATGAGATTTGGATTTTGTCAAGAATTTTTGGATTGGCACGACCTGTTCTGATTTGTGTTAAGTCAGATTCAAAATGCGCGATCGTTTTTTGCATTTTATCTTCTGCTTCTAAAAGCAGTTCATCTAGTTCTACCATTTAAAACTCCTTTAACGTTTGTTTAATATTTTTATTAAAATTATTTAACTAAAGTGCCAATTTGTTCGCCACTGGCTGCCTTAATTATGTTGCCTTTTTTACTCATGTTAAAAACCAGTGTTGAGATTTTGTTTTCAAGGCAAAGAGCGGCTGCTGTTTTGTCAACTACTTTTAAGTTTTTCTCAATAATTTCAGTGAATGTCAATTCTTTAAAAAGCACAGCGGATTTGTTTAGTTTAGGGTCAGCGGAATACACGCCATCAACTCCATTTTTAGCCATTAAAATGCAGTCGGCACCGAGTGAAGATGCTACCAGGGCTGCGGCTGTGTCGGTTGAAAAGAAAGGTTGTCCGGTTCCACCTGCCGAAATCACCACTCGCTTGTTTGCAAGATGCTCAAGTGCTTTGGTTTGCACAAAAGGCTCAGTAATTTTTTTAACCTCAAGGTGCGAAAGCACGACCGCGCTTTGGCCAACCTTGCCAAGTGCTTCTTGGAGAGCCAGAGAGTTAATAACTGTCCCCAGCATTCCCATGTAGTCAGCCTGAACTCTGGCCATTCCAAGTTTTTCAGCGATAGCCCCGCGCCAGATGTTGCCAGCGCCAACTACCACGGAAACTGAAATTCCAAGGTCCACACATTGTTTAATTTCTTTGGCAATGTCTGTAAGCATGCTTGGCGACAAAATATGTCCGCTTGGGTCTTTTAAAGCCTCTCCGCTAATTTTTAAAAGAATTGACTTATACATGTTTACTTTAGTTAGTTTTTAAAAAAGGCAAATAAATACCTTATTTTTTAAGTTGTTCTGCAACTTCATCGGCAAAACTTTGGCATTTTTTCTCAATACCTTCACCGACTCTGAAGCAAATGTAGTCAATTAATTTAGATTGAGAGTGTGCCAAATATTGACTGACTTTTTCAGATGGGTTTTTAAAGAAAGCCTGTTCAGTTAAACAAACTTCTTCAAAGTATTTACGGATACGGCCTTCAATTTTTCTTTCTACAAACTCAGGTTTAGTGCCTTCATTTAAGGCTTGTTGAGTAAGAACGGTTTTTTCGCGATCAAGCACTTCCGCAGGTACGCTTTCTGGATTTAAGTATTGTGGTTTCATAGCAGCGGCTTGCATTGCTACGTCTTTAGCAATTTCAAAATTTGCGTTTTCAACTAAAGTTAAAGCAGCAATTTTACCGCCTTGATGCAAGTATGTTCCAAATGTTTGGTTTGCACTTGCCTTTAGGTAAGTTAAGCGTCGAAGTGTAATTTTTTCGCCAATTTTAGCAGTTAGCGCTAAAAGCATTTCAGAAATAGTTTGTGTGTCTTCTTTAACTTCAAGGGCTTCTTCAACTGAAGATACTGGATGTTTAATTAAAGCAGCACCTACTTTTTCAATTAGTTCTAAAAAGTGTTCATTTTTGGCAACAAAATCAGTTTCTGAGTTGATTTCTAAAATTAGGGCTAGGTCTTTTTCAATAAAGATACGAGCCAAACCATCAGCCGCAGTTCTGCCTTGTTTAGACTGCGCTTTGGCAAGTCCTTTTTCTCTTAAAAAGTCAACGGCTTTTTCAATGTCCCCGTTAGTTTGTTCAAGCGCTTTTTTGCAGTCTAGCATACCAGCGCCAGTTTTTTCTCTCAAGATTTTTACATCGTTTGCAGTTACCATATAAATTCCTCCTAAATAATTGCAGTTTTGGGTTTATTTTTAGTTATTGATTCCAAAATAAAGGGATATACCAGTTACTAGCAATCCCTTTTATTTCGTTGATTTAAATTATCGGTTTAAAATCAGTTGAATTAAATCAACTTTTTTAAGTGCTGAGTAACCTTTTAGGCCAAGGGCTTTTGCTAGGTTTTTTAAATCAGCAAGAGTTTTAGTTTCAAGTTCAAAAACAGATAAAGTTGTAGAAGTTGAACCTTCAATTTCATTTGAAACTTTTTTAGTTCCAGTACTGCTAGATGTTTTTTCAACTTTGGCAGCAGGTTTTTTAGCAGTGGTTTTCTTTGCAGGTTTTTCTGATTTTTCTGATTCAGCAACTGGTTTTTCTTCTGCTGCTTTTTTAGTAGTTGTTTTTTTCGCTGGTTTTTCAGCTACTTTTTCTTCTACTTTAGACTCTACTTTAACTTCTTTTTCCTCTACCTTTTTAGTAGGTTTTTTAACAGGTTTTTCAACAGCCTTTTCTTCTACCTTAGTTTCTTGCGGTTTAACTTCAGGTTTTGCTGCTTTTTCTGCTGGTTTTTCTACTTTTGCAGGTTTAACTGGTTTTGCTGGTTTTTCTTCAGATTGTGCAGAATTTTCTGCTTGTTTTTGTTCTTGGCGTTCACGGTTGAACTTAGGTTTACGAGCAGGACGTTCAAAACGTGATTCATATTTACGTTCATCGCGACTAGGAATTTCTACAGCATCCAAAGTAAATTGAATGTCGTCTTGAGATTCAATTGCTTCAACTACACCACCTTGTCCTTCAACTACAGCGTTAGTTAAAACATTGATAATTAGTTGAACTGAACGAGTTGCGTCGTCATTTGCAGGAATTACGTAGTCAATTCCACGTGGATCTGAGTTAGTATCTACAATCGCAAACACAGGAATGCCAACTTTTTTAGCCTCGCGTACTGCGTTGAACTCTTTTGAAGGGTCAACAACAAATAAAGCGTCTGGCACTCTTTTCATTGTGCGAATTCCGTCTAGATTTTTTTCAAGTTTAGCGATAATGTGTACGTTTTTCGCTTGTTGTTTTTTAGAAAGTTGTTCAAACTCACCTGCTTCCCTTTTTTCAATCAGTTCGTTTAGATACTTGATTCTATTTTTAATTGTTTTAAAGTTAGTTAAAGTACCACCTAACCAGCGTTCTGCTACAAAGTATTGACCTGTGCGGTCAGCCGCTTCTTTGACAGCGTCTTGCGCTTGTTTTTTGGTACCGACAAAAATAATTTGTCCACCTTCTTTAATTATTTGTAAAAGAGCCTTGTAAGCATCTTCTAACTTCTCCGCTGTTTTGTTTAAATCCAATACATAAATGCCGTTTTTACGTCCAAAGATGTATGGTTTCATTAGCGGATTCCATCTTTTTGTAGTGTGTCCGAAGTGGGCACCTGCTTCTAATAATTGCTTAACTGTTACAACAGCCATATAAATTCACCTCTTTCGTTTCCTTCCATTGATGTTAATATATTCCACCTATTTCAAAAGATTAAAAATAGGCACTAGAAATATACAAACGCATCAACGTGCAATTTGTATAAATATAGCATAATTTCGCTGATTTTTGTCTAATTTTGATTTTAATTTTATTTTTTTAAAAAACTGAGTGGTGAGTTTAGTTTATTGGCGAGATTTATTTATTTAATAAATAGAGATTTATGGGCTCATGATATAATAAAAATGTTCTTAGGAGAGATATATGTATAAAGAAAGACCTTATTTTTTTCAACAAAAAAATGCCCGTGTAGACGAGGATTTCTACAATTACAATAAAAAAACTCAAAAAAATAAAAATAAGTCAGACTCTGTTGCTTTTAGAAAAACTATGTTTGCTCTACTTTTAGTGGCAACACTATTGGTTGTGGTGTTCTTAATTTACTCACCGGCTCCTGGTTTGATTAAAATAGCACCAAATATTGATAAAGTATTTCAAGCAATGCGTTTAGACAAAGGCGTTGTGTTCTCAATAATTTTTCCGTTTTTCTCGCTAATTTTAGGTTTAACCGTAGTATCGCTATGTAAATCTACTGTAGGAAAAGTGTTAATTAGTTTGTTGGCAGTGTTGTTTGCAGTTGATGCTTTTTATTTAGCTATTAACCTAAATACTGGTTTTCCTGGTTTACCAAATAATGTAACTTCGCCATTTGTTTCTGACCTTTTTAACGCAAAACTATTTGCACAAGCAAACGGAACTATGAAAAAACTTCTTTATTTTGAAGGAGTTGCCAGCGTAAATAAAATTCTTCCTCAACTACTTAATATTTATCTTGGTTGCTTGTTTGCGTTCTTCTTAGTTGCAGCTATCCGCAAACCAAGAGTAGATAGTTCACTGTTGGCGTTCACCTTATTTGTCTTTATGTTAGCGATGCTTCCATTTGCTTTCAAAGCATTCAATAACTTTGCTGACAAAGCAAATATGAAAGCCTTAACTAAATCACTTGTGTTCATGCAAACTTACGCTGCTTGGTACTACTTAGGTGTTTGTGTGTTATTAGTCTCAACTTCAATCGCAGGACTTGCCTACAAAGAGAAAAAACCAGTTAAGAAAGAAGAAGTTGCGAAATAAATCGGAAAAAGTGTGGTGAAAACCACACTTTTTTAATTAAAAATAACTTCGCCTAAAAAGTGTTATCATTGTTAACAGATATTGTTTTTAAACAAAAATCAAAAAGAAGGAGTACGCGATGTTTAGAGAATATTTAGTTTCAAATGAAGCCAGTAAAACAAGAATTGTTTTTAGATTTATTGCCTATATCTTAATTATTTTAACCACCGCTTATTTTCTCTTAGCCTTAACTTCTTCAGTTGGCGAAATTTTTAGTTTTGCTAAATCTGGTTTTTTTAAGAAATTTAAATCAGTTTCAAATGTATATGTTTACTACTCCTTTATTTCTTTATTTCTAGTCGCGCTTTGTTTCTTGATTTTAGGTACAACCAGAAGTACTTTACTTAAAATAACTGGGGTTAGCACTGCGGTTGTTATTAGCGTGGTTGTGATTTTAAGTTTATACTTTGACTTTAAAATGCCAACTCCAAAGGGCGTGGAAAGCCAATACGAAAACTCAGAGTTCTCAGGCTTTTTTATCCAAAGTATCTACACCAAACCTTTTACCCACAAAGCAATTGGAAAAATTCTAACTGCCTTTAAACTCCAAAACTTTGCACACTTTAAATGGTTAGCACTTGCTCCTGGTGTTTTAACACTTCTTGCTAGATTCCACGCAGCGGGTTCAGATAAGAAATATTTGGCGTTTTTAAGACTAGGCTTAGATGTTTTGACGCTAAGTTTTGTGTTTATCACGCTAAACCTGTTTTTACTACACAGAGTAACAATAGATTCGCTACAACACGCTTTGGTATACACTTCACTTGGTTTGTCAGCGCTCGGCTTTGGTTTTTTGCTCGCTGACACTATTATTGCTTTTTTCCACATCAAAAAATACTAATTTTAGGAATTAAAACTAACTTAAAAGCGATAGTTGAAAAAATAGGGTTATTTTTATATAATTCTATTTGTTGGTGCAGTAGCTCAGCTGGATAGAGCAATAGCCTTCTAAGCTATCGGTCGGGGGTTCGAATCCCTTCTGCATCGCCATTTGACTTTAAAACTCTGGTTTTACCAGAGTTTTTTTATTTTTAGCAAGTTAAAAACCCATTTAGACCAGGTTGGTTTAAATGGGTTTAATTTTTTTAAAGTCTTAGGCCAGAGCCTTAATTCTAAATCTACCTTTAAAGGAAGAGATGTGTTTAAAGGTAATAAAGGCTTTCGGGTCAATTTTAAATATTAAGTCAATTAGTTTTTGTTCTTCAAACTGATAAACAACGGTTAAGAGTACTGTTTTGTCCTGGAAACTGTATCCGCCTTTGGCGTCAACTAAAGTAACTCCATGTTTAAGTTCTTTAACTAAGGTTTGCGCAAGTTCAGTTTCTTTAGTTGTGACAATCAACGCCTCAATTAAGTTGTATGAATTGTGGATTTTGTCCATCACAACCATTGAAATTAGCAGTCTAATTGAAGTAAAGATAAAGACGTAAAGAGAATAAAGCATCTGAGGTTTGTCTTTAAGTTGGCCAATTCCTTTCAGGATTTTGCCATCAGGCCCGCCGATGTTTTCAACAAATGCTTTAATTACTGAGTTAGAAGGATCTGCAAACATAGCAAAAAAACAACCCAGTGAAATAATCGTTAAGTTCATAATGGTTGAAATTTTTCCAACCGACATTTTGCCTTTATTTAAAGCCAGAACTTGTCCAATTATGTCAAGACCACCAGTTGAACCTCCGTATTTAAGGGTTCCACCAGTTCCAACCCCAATAAAAATACCACCAGCTATCGCTAAAATCAAAGGTGATGTTGTTTTAAGCAAATCAATTTGCAGAAACTTAACACAAGTTGCTTGCAGAACAATTGACACAGTTGAGTAAAACGCAAAAGTTTTTGAAACCTTAAACCAGCCAAGCAATAGGATTGGAATATTTGCAACTATGATAAAGAGTGAAAGTACAGTTTTGGCGTTTTCTTGATTTAGATTAACCTTGGCAACGTGGTGCAAAAAGTCAACTATTAACTGCCCAATTCCAGGCACCCCGCCTGTATACATACGAACGTATGAAGCCTCTAGAAACCAGGCTAGACCAATTCCGTAGATAAAGGTGAAAAACACCGCCATAAAAAGACGATTGCCTTCAGGTAAAACTTTGTTTTTGATAAACTCACGTCTCTTGGTTTGTTTTTCGGTGTAAGGAATTTCAACTGGATTTAGGGTTCTGTAAAAGGTGAGTTTTTTAGATTTATTTAACTGAGTTTGCTTGCCTGTATGTTCTATGTAGACAGGGGCCTTTTCTTTGGTTTTCATAAAACTACTCAAGGTCTTTTTTGTCTAGTCTGACAAAAAGAATTTCTGGTTTTTTAAAGACAATTTCTTTAAAAGGAGTTTTTACAAGTACAGATTCAAGTGAGTCTTCACTAATTTCTAGCATCGCTTGAATTTTTTTAGCGGTTTCTGGAATAAACGGCAGCAAGGTAATTGAAAGTACACGAATGACTTTAAAAAGTGTGGTTAGTACAGCCATTAGTTTGTCGTGTTCTTGGTTTTTAAATAAGTTCCAAGGCTCTTCAAGGTCAATAAACTTATTAGCTAAACGCGCTAGTTCTAAGACAGTTTTAGCAGCTTCTGCTACTTTGTATTCTTGAAATAAATCAGTTAATTTACCAGGTAGACTTTCAATGTAGGTATCAATTTCTTGAAAGTTTTTATCAAAACTTGTGTAGGTTGGCCTGAATTTAGAATCAAAGTATTTAGCCAACATTCCAAATGTTCGGTTAACTAAATTACCAAGGGTATTGACTAACTCTGTGTTAGTTTTTTCAAGAACTAAGTCATATGTTAAGTTACCATCGTCTTTAAAAGGTATTTCTGAAAGACAGTAGAAACGGACTTTATCTACACCAAAAGTTTTGACTAATTCATCTGCGTAAATGGTGTTACCAAGCGATTTTGACATCTTTGTTTGGTGAGTTAAAACCCAAGGGTGGCCAAATACAGTCTCCGGCAATTCAAGGCCAAGCGACATTAAAAAGCAAGGCCAGTATACGCAGTGAAAACGAGTGATGTCTTTGCCGACAATGTGAGCATTAGCCGGCCAAAGTTCACTGAACTGAGTGGTTGCTTTATCAGGCGAGTATCCAATTCCGGTAATGTAGTTACAAAGTGCATCAAGCCAAACATAAAGCACGTGTTTTTTGTCAAAATTTACTTTTACTCCCCAGTCAAAAGAAGATCTGGTCACGCAAAGATCTAAAAGCGGTTCTTTTAAAAAAGCCAAAATTTCGTTTCTGCGGCTTTCTGGCATGATAAAACGGGGGTGGTCTTTAATGTGTTTAACGAGTTTTGCTTGGTATTTAGAAAGAGCAAAAAAGTAAGACTCTTCTTTCATTAAAATCGGTTTTTCACCACTTGGCAAAAGCCCATCCACTAAGTCTTTTTCGCTAACATAAGCCTCTTCTGCCTTTGAGTAAAGTCCTTCGTAAGAAGACAGGTAAATATCGCCATTTTTAAACATCACGTCTGCGATTTTAGCAACCGCTTCAGTGTGTGCTTCGTCTGTTGTTCTAATAAAACTATCGTATTCTATGTTAAGCAGTTTTAAGTTATCTTTAATGTAGGCAACGATTTTATCAACATAATCTTTTGGCGACATTTTCGCCTCGCTAGCCTTTTCTGCAATTTTTAAACCATGTTCATCAGTCCCAGTTTGAAAGTAAACATCGTGGCCTGCTAGTTTGTAAAATCTAGCGATGCAGTCAGTTAAAATCAACTCATACATATTGCCAATATGCGGGTATGAAGAAGTATAAGGAAGTGCAGACGTTATATAAAACTTATTTGTTTTTTTCATTGATTTTAACCTCTTTATAAATTTCTGACTTAGGTTTACCAAGAGTTTTTGCAGTAAGTTTTATTGCATCCATATCAGAAAAACCTTGGTTTCGGTAGTTTAAAAATAGTTCATTTGATGACAAATTAACATCTGTTTTGGGCTTATCACTACCTTTTATAATTATAACAAACTCACCTAAATTCTGAATTTCACTAAAATCAGTCTCCACTAAATCAAACCAATAGAAAGTCTCATGTAACTTAGTCAGTTCACGCGCTACCATAATTTCTCTGGACTTAAAAACAGACTTTAACAATTCAAGGGTTTTAAGCATTCTATGCGGAGATTCATAAATTATTAAAGTTTCTTTTCTTTCACAGTATTCGAGCAGAGTGTCTTCGGCATCTTGTTTTTTTCTTGACAAAAATCCAAGAAAAGTAAAAGAGTTAGTTTGGAAAGTTGAGCAAATTAGTGCTGGTACAAAAGCAACTGCACCAGGAAGTGGCACAACATTAACTGAGTTTTCTTCTTTGACTTTCTTAATTATTTCAAAAAGCGGGTCTGAAATTCCGGGAGTTCCGGCGTCTGAGACCAAAGCAATATTTTTGCCTTCTTTAAGCATTGCAATAATTTTTTTGCTCGCTGTTTTTTCGTTGAACTTCTCGTATCTAAAAAGTGTTTTTTGAATACCAAAATGATTAAGTAAAACAAGAGTTCTTCTAGTGTCTTCGCAAAACACCGCGTCAACTTCTTTTAAAACTTCAACGGCCCTAAAAGTTATGTCTTTTAAATTGCCAATTGGTGTGGGCACGATATAGAGAGTTGGGAAGTTATTTTCAAAACTAACTTGTGTCTTCATTTTAAAAACTGATCAAAAGCAACCAAGGCTGTAAGAATTTGCACGCGTGCGTTTACAGGAAAATAAAAGGCTTTTGTACGTTTTTGCAAAAAATCAAATGTCTTAATTAGTTTGTTCATACTAAAACTAGCCAGTTTAGCAATATGTTCTTCCTGACTTTTGAAATGCAAACTTCGCTTTAACTTAAAGTTAATTGCGTCCATTAAAAAAGTTTGAATGAGTTTTAAAAAAATACGGCCCGCGGTTCTTTCGTGTTCAACTGAAAAATATTTAGCCAAAGTTAGTGTGTATTTTTTTTCAGGGTCTAGCATTACTGAAATAAATTCTAAAAAAGGTGTTTTTAAACTATCTAAAAACACTTTGCTTTCAAAAACTTCAGGCACATCTTTAAAAAGTTCATCAGACAGTTCGTAGATTTCTTCGTCAAGAGAAACTGGTTTGTCTGCATTTTCTTTGTTTTCATAAGTTACCGGAAAGGCTCTAGACTTAATCGTGTCTAGCACAGCATCTGGATTCTCTGGTACCAAAAAACCGTAGGTTGAAGTTTTAGGCTCTTCTAGAAATTTAAGTAAACTAGAGGCTTGAGAAGTATTCAGTAGGTCTACGCCAAATAATACAAAAAATCTAGAGTATTGATTTAAAGAAGTGTAGTTAAAGGTGCTTGTAAACTCAAGCAAGGCTTCTTTGGTGATTTCTTCTTTGTTTAAAATAAAAAGGTTGCGAGATGGTTTAAACTCAAGGGCGTTTAGTTCTGCATCTGGCATACCTTCTTGTTTTAAAATTGCTTTAATTTGAAAAAGAATATAGGAAATGTGTTCGTCTTTTTTTGCAGCAGGTAAAAGTGAAAGGTGAAAAAAATGGTCTTTTTTAGTCATTTTGCACGATTCTGATATTTTTCTTAGCAAGTTCTTCCATTAAACTGTCAAAAACTTGTCTAAAAACTGTCTCAACTGCAGCCTCGGCGTTAATTTCTATGTACTTGCGTTCAGGAAAAATTTGCTTAAGCTCGCGGTAAGTTTCATCAATTTTATTGTGAAAAGCACGACTTTCTTTATCAAGACGGTTAATTTTATTGCGAGCGGATACTCTGTTTAGACCGTTTTCGTGATTGATGATAAAAATAAAAGTCAAATCAGGTAAGCAGTTTAAAATACTTTTGTTGATTTGCTTAATGTATTCAATACCCAAGCCTCTGGCAACTCCTTGATAGACGTATGAAGAGTCTATGTATCTGTCGCAAATAATTAGTGCTTTTTCGCGGTTAGGTTCAATTAGTTGTCTGACGTGTTCAGACCTAGAAGCAGCAAACAACAGTGCTTCGGTTTCACTTTGCATTGTGGTGTGCTTAGGATGCAGACAAACGTCTCTAATTTCTTCGGCTAAAGTAATATTAAGTCCACCTGGTTCTCTGGTGAAAATCAGCGGAACAATTTCACCTGTTGTTTTGTTAACAAGTGAGTATTTTTGTTGGTTTTCACCTTCTTCAAAAAGAGCCTTAATTTTTTTGATGATAGTAGATTTTCCGCTACCTTCTCCGCCTTCAAATGTGATAAACATATGTGCACCTCTAAGTGCTTTCAGTATATCAAAATAAGCAAACACAAGCAAACAATATTTTTAAAAATCTAAAAATAATTCACATAATAAATAGTTAGTTAAAATCGCTTTATAAGGCTTTTTTATAAGAAAATTAAGACTTTTACAAAACTACAAAACTGCCTTGCAAGGCACATTTGTAGTACTTGGTTTTATTTTTAAAAATTATCTTTATTTGCTTATTTAAACCTATTTTATTTATATAGAGTAAAATTACTTATATAGATTTTAAATAAAGGAATTTTTGACTATGCAAAACAAAACAAAATTATATAAATACGCCAAACTCGCCTTACAAGGTTTTCTTTCAGGAGTATTGGTTGCAATTGCTGCTTTTACCTTTTTAGTTTTAACTGCGTACGCTCAAGGCAGTGGCATTCAAACTTTGACTACTTACTTTATTGCAGGTGTTGGTTTTTGCGTTGGAATCATTTTAATCATTGCTTTAGATGCAGCGCTTTTTACTGGTAGGATCGGCTATGTTTTTGAACGAAAACCTGATTACTTAATTGAACTTCTTATCGTTTTTTTAACTAATTTTTTAGGCACAGTAATTTTTACAATTCTTTTTTACTACACAGTGTTTCCAGCAAAAAATGTACCAGGAAGTCCCAAAACTTACGCAGACTTAATTCAAACAATGGTTGCCAAAAAACTAGATTTTAAAGAAACTCCGCTTTGGCGAACTTTCCTTGGAGCAATTGGAACTGGTATGTTGTTACACTCGGCAATTTATAGTTTTAACAATGCTAAAAACAAAGCAATTGGCTTGCTTTCGCTGCTATTTGCGGTTTGGACTTTCTTACTACTTGGCTTTGACCACTGCATCGCATCTTTTTCTTTGTTTTCATTTGGCTTTCAATACAACTACGCAAAAGTCGCTTTATTTATTTTTATCGTAATCATTGGCAACTCAACCGGCTCAATTTTCATTCAAAGTCTTTTAAATTTAATTAAGAGACTCAAAGAAAAAGAAGCTGAGGCTGAGTTAAATTAAGTTTGTGAAATACTACGCTGTAAAGGAAGGCAATAAAACCGGGATTTTTGAAACCTGGCCAGAATGCCAAGCAGCAATTGCTGGTTTTAAAAAACCAGTATTCAAGTCTTTTTTAACCAAAGCAGAGGCTGAGTGTTTTTTAAAAGGCACAGACTATTGGCAAGGTGTGGTTGAAAAAGATTTAAAATCAGGTTATTTAGTCGCTTTCACAGACGGTAGTTTTTCAAAAGAACTCGCTAAGTTTTCATACGGAGTTCATTTGATTTTGCCAAACGGAGAAAAACAAAATATCTTTGGCAGTAGCGCAGACCACGAGTTTTTGAAAACGGCAAATGTGGCAGGGGAAGTTTTTGGTGTAATAGAAGCGCTTAAATGGGCAAAGGGAAATGGATTTAAAAAAATCAAGATTTACCACGACTACCAAGGTCTCGCTCATTGGATAACTTCTGAATGGCGCGCATGCTCTAAAATTTCTCTTATGTATGTTAAATTTTACTTAAGCATTAAGCCTGAATTTAGTGAAATTAAGTTTGAAAAAGTGCCAAGCCACTCAAATATTTCTTTTAATGATGTGGCAGATAGACTTGCAAAAGAAGCGCTATTAAAATAATTTCAAATTAAAAGTTATAAACTGCTGTGTTTACATGAAAAAACACGGTAGTTTTTTTTATTTTTTGTGGTTTTTTAGTGTGAATTTTTTACAGAAAAAACTGATTTTAAAAGTTTTTTATAAATATTTAGAAAATTTTATGTAAACGCTTACAAAATCATTAAAATAGAATATAATATGTGTATGAATTGAGGCCAACATTGGCCAGAAACGGGGTAAATATGAAAACAAGCACTAAAGCAAATAAATTGTTTTTAACAATCTTGAAAATATTTGCAATCACTGCTTTAACACTAGGTATTTTTGCACTCATGTTTTCGTGCAAAACTACACCAAAACCAAGTCCAGATCCAAAACCAACAGACCCGGATTTAACTCAATTGACAGTCCCAAGCGGAACAATTGATAAAAACTTTACACTAGACCGCAAAATTGGCAATTTTGACGTTACATACGAAATTACAAAAGGTCAAAATGCAGCAAAAATTAAAGATGGCTACACTATTGAAGTTGTACAACAAGACGAAGACGTGGAAGTTACTTTAAAAGCAACTGCAGGTTCAGTTTCAAAAGAATTTACTTTCACTGTTGCCAAAAAAGGTACGCAACCACAACCAGAGCCAGAAACTCCAGAAAAACTACTTAAAAAACTAAAACTGCCAAAAACAGTTGACGCAGACCTTGAATTACCTAAAGAAATTGAAGGCAAGACAGTAAACTGGACTTCATCTCACCCAGATGTTTTAAAAATCGAAGACGGCAAGGCAAAATACACAGCACCCCAAACCACTACCGAAGTTACTTTAACTGCTGAAATTGAAGGCAAAACTCGTGAGTTTAAAGTAAACGCACAAGGCAGCAAAGTTAGAATTGCTTTCGCTAACCCAAAAAGCCAAGTTCAAGACGACATTCCTGCCCTTGAAGTTGCGCGTGGTTCAAACGTTGAACTTAGCCAATTGCCAAAAGAAGATAAATACGACAGTGCTGAACGTGGTGAGTTTTTATACTGGCAAATCAGAAAAGGTACTAAGTTAGAACCAGTTAATGAAGATGATTTAAAAAATCTTACACATGACCTTAAATTAGTTGCCAAGACTGCTACCAAAGGTACACACCGTGTTGTTTTTAAAGGTAGAGACGGCCAAGAAATTTATCGTGGTACTTCAAAAGACGGCAAACCAGTTCAACTAAAAGACGTTGACTTTAATAAATTACTTGACTTAAAAGAAAACGAAACTTTAAAATGGTTGCCAGAAGACCAATATAATTCACTTACTCAAGCCGCTGTATTTACTCCAGAAATCACTCTACAAACTAAAAAAATCAATTTAACTTTCTACGATAAAGACAACACAACTGAACTAAGAAAATTAGAAGCCTTTCCTGGCAAGTTTGAGTTAAGTCAATACGAAGACTTATTTAAAGAGAAAAACATTAAATACGACTTTAGAGGTTGGTTAAATAAAGCAACGAACGAACCTGCTGATATTAATAAGTTAACTGAAGACACAGAACTTGTGCCAAATATTGTTGAGTACACTGTTTTGGACGTTACTTTTAAAAACGAAGACTCTACAGACTTGGCAAAACTTCAAGTTAGAAAGAACTTCAATAGCACTAACAAAGAATTAAAACAATGGAACTCACTCTTTACAGCAAAAGACAAAAGAATTCCAAAAGTTCCTCAAAAAGAATTCAACTATGCTAAATGGTCACAATCTTTCCCACATGATTTTACTGAAACTACAGTAATCACTCCTGTCTACACAGAACACAAAAAAATTACTTATCGTTTCTTTATTGGTGCAACTGAACACAAGGTAGAAGGACACATTGGCCAACCAGTTACTCCACCTACTATTCCTGCAAAACCTGGATACGAACAACAATGGGTATTTAAAGACACAGGAAAAGCACTTGGTGAAAACGCGAAGTTTGTAAAAACTCATGATGGAAAAATCTTTGAAGTAAAAGAAACTTTAATTAAATACACCCTTACTTATAAGTCAGGAGACGCAACAATTCAAACCAAAGAGTTTGATGTAACTACAGAAACCTTTGATTTAATGGCATTCCCAAATACTCCTGGCAAAATCTTTGAAGGTTGGTATAAAGAAGCAGACTTTCAAACTAAAATTGAAAAAATTGAAAAAGGTACAGTTGGCGACATCACAGTTTACGCTAAACTAAAAGACTTTAGACCAACTGTTAAGTTTACCTTTACTGATGGCAGACCTGAAGAAACTAAACAATATGCATATGGCGAAAAAATTCAATACCCTGCGCTAAGTACTACACCAGGTTATGACTTTAAATGGTCTGAAATGCCTGAAAACGCAGAAAAAGACATTACTATTTATGAAGTTAAAACAGTCCATACTTACTCAATTACTTATCAAGGACTAGAAGACGCGCAAAACTCACCTGACAACACAGCAACCTATACTGTTGAAAACAAAGTAGAGTTCAAACCTGCATTTAAAGAAAAACATCACTTCAAAAGATGGATTGATACAGAAACTAATGAAGAAATCAAATCTACCGATGGTAAGTTTAAAGACTTAACTTTAAGAGCAGAATTTGAAGAATCTAACTTTACTGCAAAACTTGAAGTTGTAAACCAAAATACAATTACTCTAACTTTCACAGAAGACGCTCAACTTGAGGCTGCTATCGCTGACCCTAAATCAGTATTAGAAGGTCTAGACATCCCAGACGCTTTTGATTTAAACAAGATTAAAATAACTTACGCAAACAAAGTAATGACTATTACTTTTGAAGAAGGATTTGTCAAAGCCGACTACGTTAAGAGACTTTCATACACAGAAGGCGACGGATCTGGCGTAATTTACTCAAGATTCATGATTAAAGCAGCAAACATTAAGAATGCTGCAATGATGACCCTACCTGAAGTTCCTGCTTTCTACTTAAAATCATCAGTACTTGAAGGCGATTCACCTAAATGGGACAAAATTCCTGTAAACACTGCGCTTTCTCAAGAACAAAAAGACACAGAACCACAAGCAACTCCACTTAAACACGAACTTACTTTAAAATACAACACCAAAGCACATGGTCAGCAAGAAGAGAAAAAAGAGTTTATTCACAACAGCAAAATTACCGATGAGATACTTACTCCAAAAGACATGCCAGGCTACCGTTTTGTTGGTTGGTATAAAGAAGATACTTTTACAACTAAAGTAGAAGCAAAAGACATAACCGATACTAAAGCCGCAATTAATCTGCACGCTAAATTTGAGTTAATAACTTTTAAAATTGAGTATGTTATTAATTCAAAAATCGGCCAAGTTGCTAATAACAACCCAACTACCTACACTGTAGAAAGTGAAGATATTGCCTTTGCTGCACTTGCAAACGGCAAAGGATATACCTTTAAAGGTTGGGATATTGCTAAAATTGAAAAAGGTTCGGTCGGCGACAAGGTAATTACTGCAAACATTAAAATTACTAAATACAAGGCTTTCTTAGACGGTGCTTCTATGTCTAGATTTTCATACAATTCAGCCGAATCTGCTTTAAGTAATGTAAAAAAAGAAAACGGCGAACGCTTTGTTGAATTTAACTACTTTGATGGCCTTGAACTAAAACCAGTTTCAGATATACGCGAAGGCTACCTTTTTGAACACTGGAGTTTAACTAAACGCGGAACCGCAGATCCTTACACTAAGATTGAAAACAATAAAATCGGTGCTAACCAAATTGACTACGACATTAACCTAACAATTAGCCAAAAAGAAAGTTATTTGGGCTTCGGAGACTTACACACCAAAGCAGGTTCGTTCCTTGCAAAAGTCACACAAATTTCAGACGTTGAAGAGAAGACAGGTGATGAAGGTCAAAAAGGTGAGTTTGTTAACCTAGCAGTAACTGATAAAACTGGTAAATACTTAGTTGTATTTGTAATGAAAGACTTTGGCGCTAAAGTTGGCGATATCGTTATTCTTGATTTTATGAAAGACATCTTTAAACAAACTACTTATCAACACATTGAAATTCACGGTTTTGAAGGAAAAGACTATGTATACTATAAAAACTCAGATATCCGTAAATACACTGGTGCAGAAACAATAGACCCAGTTGCTGCAACTCAAGTTGACGACCTAAATACTCTTTGGGATGTAGAAACTGGTACTTTGGTTTCAATTAACAGCCAAGTAATTAAAAAAACTGGTGAAAAATATTACCTTCAAATTGACAGTAGAAAAAAGATTGAACTTGTTGTATTAAACGATGCTGCTAAGGCTTTACTGACAGATGGCAAGGCTGTTCACATCAAAGACGCTGTCTATAGATACTTTGGAACTAAACGTGGTCTGTTTATCTTAAGCCAAACCGGACTTACACTAGATGCTGAGTTTAAGAAAAATCAAACTCGCGACAGAGTAAAATCTGAGTTGAAAGCATTCTTTGACTTAAAGAGCGAACTTCGTTCAAGAGATGAAGTTAAATTACCTCAAGAACTACACGGCCAAAAATTAACTTGGACTTATACTCCTGCCGACATTTTAGACGGAGACGGCAAAGTCAAAACCGACCAAAGTCTTGACAACACCAAGGTTAAGTTTACCGCCACAGTTTCAGAAGGTATTTTGCAAGACGAAGTCTTTGAATACGAAGTTACCTATAAATATTTAAAAGAAGGTGAAGTTAATCCAGAAAAAACAGCAACATTTGAGTTTAAAGGTAATGAACTTAAAGAAAGTAATGTAAATGGTATTCCTGCAAGTCTTGTTAAAAAAGGTAAATACTACAAAGATGCAAAAGGTATAAAACTTGCTTCAACTAAAGCAAAAGGTACCATTGAACTTACTTTTGCTGGCTACAAAGTTAAATCAATTACTGTAGTTTTCGGAAGTACAAACGCTAAACCTGGATTTGGTAATGTAAACGGCAACCAAATTGAAGGTGAAGGTAAAGGTAAAGATATTACAAAAACTTTCACATTCGCGGATGCTGTTGAAAAGATTGTGATTACCGCAGATAAACCACTTTACATTAGTTCATTTACTGTAGTTGTTGTACCTGCTTAATCTAGATTAAATTACTAATTAAAGAAATAAACCCTTATCAAATTGATAAGGGTTTATTTTGCTTAATTTCTATTTTTCTAAAAAATCACTACCTTTAAAACATTCTGGTTCTAATTTCTCCATTTCAGGAAAATTTAGTTTTTCAGCCCAAAAGTAGCCAACAATTGCCACGGTATTTGCGAGATTTAAAGAACGAACATGTCTAGACATTGGAATTCTAAAACATTTCTCTAAGTTGTTTTTCAAAATTTCTTTATCAATCCCAGTGGTTTCTTTACCAAACATCAAGTAAACTGGTTTATCTGGCTTAAAGCGAAGGTCAGTGTAGCACTGCTTTGCGTAGCGCGAAAGATAGTAAATTTGCACGGGGTTATTTCGTTTTAAGAAGTTGCCGTAGTCTAGGTAAAAAGTAATCTTGCTAAACTGACGGTAGTCAAGTGCTGCTCTTCGCATTCTTGCGTCGTTTATGTCAAACCCAGTTGGTTCAATGATATGCAAATGTGCATTTAAAGCCACACAAGTTCGCATAATATTTCCAACATTTTCAGGAATTAGTGGTTCAAATAACACTATGTTAAGCATCACGACCTGCCTTGTTTAAAAGTTCAGTCTGCAAACCTTTTAATGACGCCGTGATATCTACATAAAAAGGATGCGGGTTGCTTAATCTTAAAACTTCTGGCCAAACTTCTTTAAATTGAATGCTTAGTCTTTTTCTTGCTTTTCTAAGCGTGTCTTTAACCAAAACTTCGCCGTCTTTAAAAACAAGTGAGCGTACAGGTATTAATTTACAATCCTTTAAACTTAATTTAGTCTGTAGGTCAGACAGTGCATATACTGATGTCTCTTGTTCTAGATTTTCGCCTTTTAAGGCAATTAAATCACCAATTGCTTTGTCTTCTTTATAAATTCTAAAAACTTCTTTTACGCCAGGCAAAGTAGTTTTTTCTGCAGTCGCAGAAACTTTAATCTTTGGAACTACCACTCCGTTTTCCGCTGTAGCGGCTAGTTTATAAACAGCGCCAAGCACGGGTTGTGAACTTGAAGTAATCAGTCTTTCGCCAACTCCAAACAAATCTATCTTTGCACCTTGATTGGCAAGCAAATCAGTAATAATGTACTCATCTAGTGAGTTGGTTGCGCAAATTTTGACAAAACTCATGTCAGCGCTATCTAGTTCCTTTCTGATTTGTTTAGAAAGATAAGCGATATCTCCGCTATCTATTCTAACGGACTGGACTTTTAGACCTTGCTTGTCTAAAACATCTTTTTGAAGTTTAATTACATTTTTAAGACCAGAGCCTAAAGTTGAGTAAGTATCAATGAGCAAACTAATGTTTTCAGGGTTATGTTTAGCCCAAGTTAAAAATGCTGTGTATTCATCGCTAAAGGCTTGAACATAGGAGTGGGCCATAGTACCAACTACCGGGATTTTGTTGTTTTTACCTGCCAAAACATTGGAAGTCGCTAGCGCTCCGGCTAAGTAAGCCGCACGCGCTCCTTTAACCGCAGCACTGCTTGAATGCGCGCGTCTGGTGCCAAACTCAAAAACCGCACGGCCTTTTGCGGCTTTCACAATTCTGGCGGCCTTGGTTGCAATTAAAGTTTCAAAGTTAATTGAGTTTAAAATAAAGGCTTCAACTAACTGACACTCAACTAAGGTGCCTTTTATTGTCATAATAGGTTCTTTTGCAAAAACCAAACCACCTTCTAAAAAGGAATAAACTTCCCCTCTAAACTTAAAATCTTTTAAATAAGACAAAAATTCTGGTGAAAAAATTCCAAGGCTGACTAAGTATTTTAGTTCATCTGTTTTAAAGCAGACTTGCTTTAAAAACTTTAGCGTAGTTTCAAGTCCAGAAAATACAGCGTATCCTCCGTTTTCTGGCATATTTCTAAAAAACACATCAAAATACACAATTTCTTCGTGTTTATGGGCCAAAAAATAAGAATTTGCCATAGTTAGCGCGTAAAGATCGCAAAACAATCCACTTTTCATACATACCTGCTTTCTTTTAAATTTGATTAAAAAAATAAATATCTACTTAAAGTATAGCATTTAAAAACCTAGTTTTCTTACATATTTTTGTAAAAAGTTTTGGCGAAACTTGATATAATTATTGATGAGTAAAAGAGGTTTCAAATGAGTATTTTTAAAAAAATTTTTATCTTATTTATATCCATTATCTCTGTGTTTTCGCTATACGCTTGTAAAATTCAAATTGAAACTTTAAAAGATGTGTTAATTGAAAACACTAAATGCGAATTTACAAAACCAGACAAAGACCGTCTAAAAATTACTAAACCTTTTAAAATTAAAAACTCAATTTTAGAAGAAGGTAAATATCAAGGTAAATCAATTTCCGTAATTTACCAACTAAAAGACAAAACAAACGAAAAGTATTTCCAAATTGTTGGCAACCGCGTCAATGTTTTGCAGCCAGATGATGGCAGAGACCGAATTATTTCAATTGTTGCAAAAATCACTTTTGACAACACAAACTCATTTGAATATGAACTTCGTTTTAAGGTTCTGCCAGTTCAAGGTGATTTCTACACTATCTCGCTACCTGCAGAAGTTAAAATTACAACACCTGGTATCAATCCAAACCAAGTTAGACAAAATACCGAAGTTGAATTTGAAGTTGTTGTACCCAAAGGTAAAGAAGTTTCGTCATTTAAAATCAACGAAAGCGACTGGACTGATGCTTTAATTGACTACAAATTGAGATATACAGTTACTGAAAACATCACTGTTTCAGTTGAGTTTAAAGAAAATTCCACAGACCCCGAAGATACTGAATACGAAGTTGTCTACGACAGCGCTAGTTTAACTTTAAAATCAGGAGACCTGTCTGCTGAAAACAAAGCACAAAAAGGTGCTGAACTTGAGTTTGAAATTAAGCAAATTCCTGGCAAAACTTTTCAAAAACTAATAATTAACGAAGAAGACAGAACTAACCTAGTTCAAGGAAATAAATTCACAATTAAGGTTAACAAAAAAACTACTCTAGAAGTAATTTATAAAAATAATGGTGCTAACCCAGAACCAGAAGATTACTTAGTTAACTACAACAGCGCACACCTTAATTTAACTGCGGGCACAATTGACGCAGCCAACAAGGCCAAAAATGGTGCAATGCTGGAGTTTGAAGTTAAAAAACAGCCAGGCAAAACTTTTAAGAAATTAACTATTAATGGCGAAGACCGAACTCACTTAGTTGAAAACAACAAATTTAAACTTACTGTAAACCGAGCAACTACCATAGAAATTGAATATAAAAACGCAGAGACTTTTGATGTTAACTTCCAAAACTCAGAACTAAGTCTACTAAGTGGCAACTTAATTGATAATAAAGCAGAAAAAGGTACTATACTTAAGTTTGCAGTTAAAGCAAAGTCAGGCTACAAAATTAAGTCGTTGCTAATAAATGGAAAAGATAAAACTTCTTTAATTAAGGCAGACAACACTTTTGGAATTCAAGTCAAAGACAACTTAACTTTGGAAGTTAAATACGAAAAAACAACCGAACCTGAAGCAAAACACGATGGTTTTAGACGAGCAAATACTGCTATTCTTTCAGAAAACGCAAAAAAATACTACCAAGGAATTAACTTTAATACCGAAAGCCCTGCGGAACTTCTAAGACAACTTAGAGAACTAACTGTCCGCAAACACACTAAAGTTGTTAACTACAAATATGCTAAGAAACTTGGTGAAATTGATAAACTAGATAACGGAAAGGCTTGGTCAATTTACGACAGCATAGAATACTCAACTAGCTGGGGAAACAATGGTATACCTTGGAACCGTGAACATGTTTGGCCAAACAGTTATATGGGAACCCAAGACCATGCTGGAGATAGTAGTAAAGGAATTGATTCTGATCTACATAATTTGCGTGTTTTGACGAATAATTTAAACAGTAAACGTAATAACTCATACTATAGAGATGGTTCAGGCACTGGCGATGGCAATGCTACTTGGTTTTACCCAGGTGATGCTCACATTGGTGATGTTTCTAGAATTCTTGCCTATATGTTAGTGCGATATGATTGGCTAAAAGTTACTACTGAAAAACCAGGTAAAAATGCGTACTTCAAAAACAATGATAATTCAGAAATTGAAGGAAAAAAACGCGCTAAAATTGGCGATGTTCGAAACTTTATTAAATTCCACACTAAAGACCCAGTTACTGTCTTTGAACAAAACCGCAACGAAAGAATTGCCCGAATTCAGGGTAACCGCAACCCTTTTATAGACTTTCCTCAGTTTACCGAAATCATTTTTAGACATTATATGAAGCTGGCCAATATTTCTTTAATCAACCAAGCAATTGAGAAACAAATTGACTTTTTCATTAGTTCTATTCACCGCATTCAACAAAACTACTTTAGCCAAAGTAAGCAAACTACTTTTGCTTAAAACGTAAAAAAAAGAGATGTTTTAAAACATCTCTTTTTTTAATTTACCTAATCGCGAAGACAGCCGAGTGGAACTACGTGTATACCGTCTTCTGGTCTGGTATAGGCCATTTGACTATTGGTTACAATCATTAAAAACTCAGGTTCTTTGGCCGCAAGTTTAGCAAGCTTAAGTAGGTTTTTCGCAGCCTTATCTAGTTCATTTAAACCCAGTTTAACTTCAACTCCAGCCCATCTGCCATCTGGTAGTTCTAAAATTAAGTCAACTTCAAGCCCACTTGAATCACGATAATAATAAACACTGGCATCTTGCATATCTGCATAAACTCTTAAGTCACGAGTGACTATAGACTCAAAAAAGAAGCCGAAAGTTTCGAAGTCTTGCAACAATTTTTCTGGAGTTAAATCCAAGGCTGCAACTGCTATGCTTGGGTCTACAAACTGTTTTTTATAACCTTGTTTTAGTCTAGATGAACTTCTGATTTTAAAAGACCAAGGTGGCACATCTTCAACAATATAGAGTGCTTTTAAAGCATTTAAATGTTTTTCAAAAGTATGTGCTTCAACTATTTGCTCGTAATTTTGGTCTAGGTAAATTGTCTTGTTTGTTGCTAGTGTTGAAATATTTCTAGCATAACTTTTTATGATTTTTTTCAGTTTTTCTTTATCTTTTTTAATTCCGTCAACTTCGTCTATATCACCTCTAAGTATGCCTGAATGTAAGTCTTTTGGTATATTAAACTGCAGATGTTTAGGCAATGCTAAACTGCCTGGCCAACCACCCCTGCAAATCAGTTCTGCAATTTCTCTAACAGAAATTTCTGAATAAACAGGACCTATTTTGGCTTTTTCAAATAAGGACTTTAAAGAAACAGAGCCAGTAGACTCACCACTTTCATATAGTGACATCGGGCGTAGCATAACAGAGTTGATTCTACCAGTTCCTGTGTGCATGGTTTTTACATTTTGTTTTTTAGTAGAACCAGTAAGTATAAACTTACCTTTTGCTTGTGTTTCATCAACGTCTAAACGAATAAAATCCCAAATTTCTGGAACTTCCTGCCATTCATCAAATAATATTGGTGGTTCTCCTCTAAGCACTTCAATTTTAGATAGCTCAGCCAGTGCTTTATAGTTTTTTTTAATAATTGGGTTTTGCAATTTAATTATTGTTTTTGCGTATAGTTCAGCAGTTGTTGATTTGCCTGACCATTTAGCACCATCTATCAAAACTGCACCACTGTAGAGCAGTTTTCTGTTTATTTTCGCCTCAATTAGCCTTTTTTTGTACTGAATTTGGTTCATTTTAGTTACCTCTTAGTTTTAATTATAACTTATTTTTATTCTATTACTAATTTTTCAGAGTTTTTATTACTATTTTTTCAGAGTTTTTATTACTATTTTTTCAGGATTTTAATTACTATTTTTTCAGATTACAAGGTAAAATCTCAAACTAAACATTAAAGGTGCTACATTTCCTATTATCCGGGAAATTAAGTTTTAGTTTCGTTGCCTAGTGTTATATTTTTAATTTTAAACAAACAAATTTTCTCATTTTATCCCTTAAAATAAGCAACTTTTTAAGGGATAAAACAAGAGAATTATATTAATTAAAAAGAGGGATTAGTGCTTTATTTGTTTTGTATTAGCAATTAACTCAAAAGAAAATCAAGCAGACTAATAATTTTGATACCATTTTCAGTTTGATAACTTCTAATTGGTAAGTTCATCACTACCAGAATTTTTTCAAAATTATCGTCAATTTCGCTAAAAGGTCGTTCTTCTATTCTTTGTTTATTTAAATCTTCAATAGAGTAGCAGGACTGAATATAAAGTCTTTTGCTACCTTTGTTTGCAACAAAGTCAACCTCTAATTTCACTCTTGTGCCATTGCCTTTTTCGTTAAGTACGTTTTTTTCAACTACTCCAACATCTACTAAATAGTCTCTAGAAATAAGTTCATTGTAAATTAAGTTTTCCATTAGGTGAGTTGGCTCAAGTTGACGAAAGTCTAAAATTGAGTTTCTAATTCCAAGGTCTTGAAAATAATATTTAAAAGGTGCAGATATATAGGCTTTGCCTTTAATGCTGTACCTGATTGCTTTTTTTAACAAAAAAGCATCAATTAAAGTGTCTATATATTTCTCTATTAAATAAACCGAGATTTTGGTTTTACTTAAGCTAAGAAAGGTATTACTTAGTTTTTGTGGATTAGTAAGCGAGCCGATATTTGAGGCTAAAGTTTTGGTAAGTTTAACTAACTCTGCTTCGTTTTCTATCTTTTTTCTTTCAACAATATCTTTAATGTAGGTAAGTTCAAAGAAATTTTTAAGCAAGGCGATTTTGTCTTCTTCTGTTTTAGCTAAAACAACTTTAGGAATTCCACCAAAATAAAGATATTCTTTTAAAGTGTCTTCCTTGCTTAGGCTACTGTGTCTAAAAACTTCTGCATAAGTAAGCGGGCATAGTTTAATTTCGTCGCTCCTGCCTCTAAACTCAGTAACAATGTCTTTTGATAAAAACTTTGAATTGCTGCCAGTTACATAGACATCTAAGTTTCCACGACTAAGTAAACTATTTAAAAGTGAATGAAAGTCTTTAACTAACTGAATTTCGTCTATGAAAACATAGTAGTTAACTGTTTGGTCTTCAGTTCTTTTTAAAATATACTTAAGTAAGTTTTCGGCTTTTCTTAAAGTTTTGTTTTCAACCAGGTCTAACTCTACAATAATAATTCTGGTGTTAGAAATTTCGTTTTCCAACAAATAGTCACGAAAAAGTCTGGTAAGTAAATAGGTTTTGCCTACTCTTCGCATCCCGGAAATAATTTTGACTAAACCATTTCCTTGTTTGGCTATCAACTTATCTAAATATTGTTTTCTTTCAAACACCATTGCAAACTCCTTAAAATATCGCTGTTTTTACAACAATATTTTACTATAAATGCTATTTTATGTCAATTTCTTTTACAAATTAGGCGATATATCGTTTAATTTTAAACACTTTTTGCTATTTTTGATTAAAACTGTGTTTTTTTGTTATAAAAAAGCGATATTGCTGTAATAAATACCCTTTTAGGTTTATACCTAAAAGGGCTAAATTTTGCTGTACGTTGAAGCTCAAGTCATTTATTTATTGTTTGACTGTCTTTGACTTCTTTTACTTTATTTTTAGACTTTGGTTTTAATGGTTTTTTGCTTACCTCGTTTTCAGTTAAAGCAGTAAGTCCGATTTCTCTGATTAATTTGCGCAGAGCCACTATTTCTATATAAGTTTTTCTGTTTTCACAAATCATTTCGCCATCTTTAAAAAAGCGACCTTTTTTATACTCAATTTTCTGATAAATTCGCTTAATTGTGTTAAAGATATAAAAAGTTTGGTTAAAGATAGCACTAAAATCATAAATGCGTTCAACTAAATACTGCTCTGGCAACAATTTATCAAAATAACTGACCTTAATGTGTGCAGGGTCATCTACAAACTCAAGCACTTCCATGACTTTTTTGTATTCAAGACAAAACTTATAGATATGCAAAATAAAGTCAAACTTGTTGAAAATTTGATCAAGTACAATTACCGGCAAGGTCTCTGATTTTTTTGGTTCTCGTAAATATTTGGCAAAAAACTGCCCGTCTTTAATTAAAATTGGTTCATTTAACTCAGGAATTACTTTGGTATTGGTCAGTTTCTGAATTTCCTCGCTGCTTTCTTTACTTGAAATAAAGGTGTAGTCGAATGTGTATTTGCGTTTTAAAATATGGGGAATAAAGTCTAGGGCTTTTTTAATTTGCATAGAGTCTTGCGCACTTAAGTTGCGTTTGGCTTTAAACTCATAGAAATGCAGATGTTTTTTGGCTTGATTTAAAGCAATTAAATCAAACTCACAAAGCGGGTATGTCAAAATGCGCCCATTGAAATCAAACTTATAAATGTAGTAAAAAGCATTGTTTGAAATATTAAAGTTTTCAAATTGGTTTATCTCTATATGTTTAGACCTATCAAAATGTGGAGTGATAAACCTAACTGCAGGGTCTTTATTTTCTTTAATTAACTCACTAATACAAAAAACCTCATAAGCCTCACCGCGAGCGGCGTTGTAAGCCAGGTCTTGGTCTTGTTTAAGTGAATTTCTTTTAAGTGGTTTGAGACACACTTGTTCTTTTGGTGGGTTAGTTTTGCTTTTAGGATTTTTTTTCATTATTCAAGTCCTTTCAGCTCAGCGATGGCGTCTCTGAAGTTAATCGCACTTTCAAAGTCAAACTCAGCGGCAGCCTTTTCCATAAGTTTAGTTAACTCTTTAATTAACTCAGGCACGTCTTTGTCGGATTTTGCAATAAAGTCAATCGCAGGATTGACTTTTTGGCCAAACTCTATGTTTTCAATATTTTGCTTTTCTATAACTATTGGCGAAACTCCGTTTTCGCGGTTAAACCTAAGTTGAATTTCTCGGCGACGGTGAGTTTCGTCAATTGCTTCCTGCATTTGTTTAGTTGTCTGGTCTGCGTACATTATAACTTTTGCTTCCTTGTTTCGACACGCTCGGCCAATTATTTGAATAAGCGAGTTTTTAGACCTAAAAAGTCCAGGAATGTCTGCGTCTAAAATTGCGACTAGACTAACTTCTGGAATGTCAAGTCCTTCTCTAAGTAAGTTAATACCAACTAAAGCATCATATTTACCTGCTCTTAAGTCCTTAATAATTTTTAAGCGCTCAATACTCTTTACTTTAGAGTGCAAGTAAGCGACTTTCAGTCCGTTTTCTTTAAAGTACTTAGTTAAAAGTTCGGCGGTATGGATAGTTAAACAAGTCACTAAAGTGCGTTCATTTTTTTGGGCTCTTGCTTTAATTTCTACAAACAAATCGTCAATTTGACCAAGTTTTTCTCTGACTTCAATTTCCGGGTCCACAATATAAGTCGGGCGAATAACTTGTTCAATTACCGGTAAATTGCGAGCCATTTCGTATTCCCCTGGAGTTGCAGACATATAAATAACTTTATCTAACTTAGAAGTAAACTCACTAAAATAAAGTGGGCGGTTGTCAAAAGTAGAAGGCAAGCGAAAACCGTATTCAACTAAATTAGCCTTGCGCGCTAAGTTGCCAGCAGACATGCCTTTAACTTGCGGCATAGTGATGTGAGACTCATCTACTACCGTAATAAAGTCAGAGCCAAAAAATTCAAGTAAAGTAGAAGGAGTAGCATCGGGTTCCTTTAACTGCATGTGTCTTTGGTAGTTTTCAATGCCTGTGCATGTACCAGTTAGTTCTATCATTTCAATGTCGTAGTTAGTAATTTGCTGAAGACGTTGGGCTTCAAGTAGTTTATTTTGAAAATTAAGTTCAGCAAGTCTGTCTTCAAGTTCTGCCTTAATTCGCTCAATTGCCAAGCGTTGCTTAGCCTCGTTGACTAAGAAAAAAGTCGCAGGATAAATTGTGATAAACTCAATTCGTTTTTGTGGACGCAAGTTTAGTTTATCTACAAACACAAGATCAGAAATTAAGTCATCTTCAAACTCCACGCGAATTGCCAAGTCGTGGGTATTTGCCGGGTATATGTAGACTGTATCGCCTTTTACTTGAAAGGTTCCGCGCTTTTTGTCAAAGTCGTTTCTGGTGTATTTAATTTTAACTAACTTAGCGGTAAAGTCAGCAATACTCAATTTGGCATTTTTGCGCACAAACAAGGTTTGGGCTTTGAACTCCTCAAAATCACCAATGTCGTAAATTGCTGAAACCGAAGCCACAACTATCGTGTTTTTAGACTCCATTAGCGAAGATATAGTTTTGTTTCTAAGTTGATCAATATCGTCGTTGATTGCCGCGTCTTTAGCAATATAGGTATCAGTCGCTACATTGTAGGCCTCTGGTTGGTAGTAATCGTAGTAAGAGATGTAGTACTCTACGTTGTTTTTCGGAAAAATTTGTTTTAACTCAGAGTAAATTTGACCAGCTAAAGTTTTATTTGGCTCCAAAATTAGTGCAGGTTTATCAAGGTTGGCAATAATATTGGCAATAGTAAAAGTTTTGCCGGTTCCAGTTGCTCCAAGCAAAATTTGTTCTTTAACTCCGGCTTGGAAGTTTTTAGTAATTTCTTTAATTGCGTTAACCTGGTCGCCTTTGGGCGAAAGGTTAGAAATTAGTTTATAAATTTTAAGATACCAACCTTAAAATATTAAACAACTGTTCGTGGTCTCTTTTTTCAAGTAATGCTTTCTCTAAAGTTGTATAAACTGCTTCTGAGTTTTTAAGACCCACAGCCAGGCCGCCAACTAGGCCTGATTTTATAAGTTCAACTGCTTTAACGCCAAGTGAAGTTGCCAAAAAGCGGTCATATTGAGAAGGAGAACCCCCGCGTTGAACGTATCCTAGTACTGTGGCTCTGGAGTTAAAACCAGTTTCTTTAGATATTTCTTCAGCAAGCTCGTGTACATTTAGTAGTTTTTCTGAAACTACTACGATTGCATGTTTGCGGTTTTGGCGCTTATATTCTTTAAACTTAGCCATTAAGTCGGCTTTGTCAAAAGGTTTGTCGTGAGTAATTACGTACTCAGCCCCTCCGCAAATCGCTGAGTAAATTGCGAGTTCCGAAGAACCTCTGCCCATAGTTTCAATAACTGAGCAACGATGATGTGAAGAAGATGTGTCTCTTAGTTTATCAACTGCGTCCATAATTGTGTTTAGAGCAGTTGAAAAACCAATAGTAGAGTCAGTTCCGCCAAGGTCGTTGTCAATTGTTGCGGGAATTCCGATTGTATTCACACCCAGTTTAGACAAAGCCAATGCACCTTGGTAGGTTCCATTACCGCCAATTGTAATTAAATAATCAACTCCGACTTTTTTTAAGTTGTTTTGAGCGATTTTTTGGACGTTTACTTCCACAAATTCTTTAAGTCGGTTAGTTCCCAAAAAGGTTCCACCCATTTGCAAAAACCCACTAACATCAGTTGACTTTAGTTCAACAAAATCGTTTTCAACTAAACCAGCATAACCGTTTCTAATACCCAGAACTTTAATTCCTGCCTGATCGGCTGTGCGGACAACTGCCCTAATAGCGGCGTTCATTCCTGGTGCGTCGCCACCTGAAGTTAAAATTGCTATTTTCATAAATTATCTCCTAAATAAGGCATAAAATGCCTCTTTTATTTTAACACGAAAGCCGTGCTTTGCCTAAGTTTGGGGCTTTTTTGCTGAGTAAAAACTAAGATAATTTAGGTGAAAAAGTAAGACAAAATAAGGTAAGTTTTTCGTTTTAAAATCCTTTGAAACTACCTAGTAAGCCGATTATTGAAGTTTCAAAATCACCTGTTTTTTAAAGACTTTTAAACTTATATAGGTGTGTTATAATTGAATGAGAGGTAAAAACATGGCATTAAGAGGATCTGTATTAATTGGACAATCTGGTGGACCTACCAGTGTTATCAATTCTTCACTTCTTGGAATATATGAAGAATGTGCAAAATACGAATTTATTGAAAATATTTACGGAGCGGAAAACGGGATAGTTGGTGCTATTAACGGTTGGCTGATTAACATTCGTGCTCAAGATAAACAACAACTTGAACTTCTGAAAAATACACCAGCATCTGCTTTAGGCAGTTGCAGATACAAACTAGACAAAGACCTACAACACCCAGACTATCAAAAAATCCTTGAGACTTTTGTGAAATACAACATTCGCTACTTTTTCTACATTGGTGGCAACGACTCAATGGACAGTGCTTACAAGATTTCTCAATACTTGCAGGCCAAGAAGTATGAATGCAGGGTAATCGGTATTCCTAAAACTATAGACAACGATTTAGATTTGACTGACCACACCCCAGGCTACGGTTCTGCGGCTAAATACATAGCAACTACGTTAATGGAACTAAAACAAGATGCCAATGTATATAGCACCCCTTCTATCAATATTGTAGAAATTATGGGTAGAAACGCAGGGTGGCTGACAGCCAGTGCGATGCTTGCCAAAAAGGCAGGATTAGGCCCTGATCTTTTCTATCTACCTGAACAAACTTTTTCAATTCAAGAGTTTATCGCCGACGTGCAAAGAGTATTAAAAAAACAACCGCACGTTTTTGTGGTAGTTTCAGAAGGTATTAAAGACGCAGATGGCAACTATATTGCTGAACTCTACAAACAAGCCACAAAAGATGCATTTGCTCACACTCAACTAGGTGGAGTTGCCCAAATTTTGGCAAACGAACTTAAGAAAGTTTGCGATGTTAAATCTAGAGCCATTGAACTTTCTACTATGCAGCGTTCAAGCGCTCACCTGCAAAGTAAAACAGATGTGCAAGAGGCTTACAACTCAGGAGTGTTCGGTGCAACTGCGGCTATTATGGGACACACTGATAAAATGATTGCAGTTAAACGTGTACCTGGTCAGATTTACAAACTAGAGTATGGTGTAGTTTCACTTTCTCGCATTAAAAACAGTGAAAAGAGAGTACCACTTGAGTGGATTAAAAAAGACCACACAGGTTTGACAGATGACTTCGTTGAATACGCCGAACCGCTAATTCAAGGTGAAATGAAAACACCTTTTGAAAATGGTTTGCCTAAATACTTTCAATTTAAAAAATAGATAAATACAGTTAATTTTTAAACTAAAATACATTTAAAAAACGAGGGCGACCTCGTTTTTTTAAAAATGTTTTTCAAGCACTTATAATAAACAAAAAAGGAGCGTGTGTAATTTGCGAAAACTAAAATCCTTTAATTTAATCGTTTTAACTTTCTTTTCTTTTTTGCTTTTTGGCTTAGTTTTTTTAAAAACTGCTGCCAAAGCAGAAGTTAAAGACATCAACTACTACAAAACAGAGATAAGTAAAAAGACTTACCTAGAAAAACTAAATACTTTAAAAGAAAAAAACTTAATATTTAACTCAAATGAATCTGCTGATAAATACAGCCAAACTTCTAAACTAAACCCAGACCAAAAGGCTAAGTCCAAAGAAATTGAAAACAAAATGTTTGAACTTTTGACAACAGAAGGGTTAACAGATTCTGGTACTTTAGAACTTGACTTAGACGGTATGGAAATTGTAGACAGTGATAATAACCTAACTAAAATAGTCTATAGTTTTTTAAATAAACCTGAATACTTTTGGTTAACCGGTTCAATTAACAAACAAGTGTATACCACAACTCAAAAAGTCAAAACTTTAAGGCTTGAGTCATATTTTCAAAACCAGGTAAGTTTCAAAAAAGCACTAGATGAGTTTTTAGCCTACTCAGAATACTCAACCTGGCAAGAGGCTTACCAAGACCAAAATAAAGACGGCGTGATTACCAGAGCAGAGATTGCTAAAAACCTACACGACTCAATACTTAAACGTAAACCCTACAACAAGGCTGCTGCTGAAAACCTCGGCTCAAGTGAGTTTAGTTTTAAAATTGCCCACAGCGCTTTTTCTGTCTTTTCCAAAGAAAACTTACCAGTTTGTGATGGATACGCCAAGGCTTATGCCTATGTGCTAAATAAACTCGGAATTCCGACATTAGTAGCAGGTGGCAATGCCAATGGTCCGCACGCTTGGAATTATGTTTATTTAAATCAAAATTGGTACTTTACTGACCTTACTTGGGACCAAAATCTAGATGGCGGTGAAATTTTTCAAAAGTACTTCTTAAAAACTCAACCTAAAAGCCACCTAAACTACGAAGATAGTTTTGTAAGTAACTCAATTGTTTTTGAACCAAAAAAACCAAAATTAGCAGATTTTGATTTTGGTGGGCTAAAACAAGAAGATGTATCTAGTTTAACCAACGACGTTCTTCCTCAATTTGAACAAGGTGAGTTTACCGAGGGTCTGAACCCAGAGCAAGCAAATCAGTTAATTGAACTGATTTTAAAACATTTAAATATTAGTGGCGATAGGCCGCTTTACTTAAACTGGCGTTTAAGTAAAGCAGGTGTCAATAAAAAACAAATTGAAGGCTATGGTGAGTATCTACTGGAAATTGTAGCCGCTACTGAGACTAAAATAGCCAAAAAAACAATTAAGATTAAAACTATTTACCAAGGCACTACTTTAGTTAAAGTAAATACCCCAAGTGGACAGACAGAGCTGAGCGCTGATCTTGGTACTAGACTTAACTTCTATCCAAGTAAAACTTATCAAGACAAAACTTTTGTAGGTTATGACAAAGATGTAAGTAAAGTTACAAAAGACTTAAAAGAAGTTGTGGCTAAATACGAAAAGAACCGCAGTTTAATTAACTTTTTAGTTAAGAGTAAAGACGGTTCTCTGCTTTACTCAGGCCAGATGCTAAAAGGTCAAAGTGTGTTTGAAGCAATTAAAAACAACTTCTTAAAACCGTTTTTCCCGCATCTTTCACTTGGCTCTAAGTTTTCGCATTTAGAGTTAAATGACCAAGTTTTCAGTGCTCGCACTCCACTGCACCGAGACACCGAAGTAACCGCGGTATTCAGACACCAAGAGCCTAAAAGGACCCGAAAAGAAATAACTGTTGGTCAAGTTTTAAAGTACAACGAGTTTGAAAAAACAATTACAGAAACTAAGTTAACCAACCCAAATGCATTATTTGACCTGCCTGATTTAACTAAGTATGGCTGGGAACTAGATTTGATTAACTCAGATATCGTCCAAGTTGCGGGTAAATTTAAATTAAAGGACCCCTATATATCTGCTCCAAAAATTTACTACAGCCCTGTTTCCGGCAGACTAAAAGAAATAACTCTAGACACAACTCAGCAATCTGCAAGTTTTAAAAACCCAGGTAGGTTTAAGTTTAAATATATTACCGCGTTGGCATTTAACTCTAAATATCAGTTGTTTGATTTAAATAACTTAAATCAAGACTGCAAACCTGGCTACTCGCTTATTGAGTGGCAAATAAAAGGTTTAGGTGAAGGTTTTGACGTCAGTCAAAGTAAATACACAAGCGACCTTGAACTAATTCCAAAAGTCATTAAGGCTAAAGTTGAACTTCTCTATAAAGAAGGCGATAAAACTATTGACTTTAATAAAGAAGGTATCGCTAATGCTGCTCAAATCGCTAAGTTAATTCCACCGGTCAACAAAGACACTCTGTTTGTAGGTTGGCTGGCTGAAGACAGGCACTTTATCTACACTGGCTACAATGTAGATAAAGACATCAAGGCCTATGCTCAGTTTATTTCAAAAAAAGAACTGATTGCTAAATTAAATTGGGAAGTTTTTAAAAATGGAAAGTTTATTTTAAACTCAAACGAACTTAAAAACCAAGATTTTAGCAAAACTATTAGTTTAATTAAAAAGCGATTTCCAACAGTTGACATTAAAAAAATCACACTCAACGGCCAAAAAGTTACTTTAACCCTAGGTTCAAATTACTCAAAGCACTTAGTTGAATGGGAGTTTGATTTCGTCAAAGACCCAATAATCTACTGGGATTTCTTTAAAGACCCACTATTGTTTTTCAAAAAATTCCCAAAACAAGCCGCAATCATTGGAGGTTTGACCTTGGCGCTGGCCGCTTTTTCTTTAATAATCCTGGTATCAGTAATTAAAGTATTTAAAAGAAGCGTTAAAAATAAAGACTAAATCAGGTTGTTTAAAGCAGTTTGAAAAACAGCTTAAATTGTTTTTCAAACTGCTTTATTTTTGACATAAAAAGCCTTTTTTGGTATGATTTTAAGGGTACATTTAATTTCCGAGTTAGCCCTTTTTTAAAAAGTTAACTTAATTAAAAAAAGGAGATTTAATATTTTTTATGAAAACACTAATGGCAAAACCAAATAACTCAAAAAAATGGTATTTAGTTGACGCAAGCGGTAAAACTCTTGGTCGCCTGGCTACTTTCGTTGCTTCTATTTTGAAAGGAAAAGGTAAAGTTGACTACACACCAAACGTAGACTGCGGAGACTACGTAGTAATCGTGAACTCTGCAAAAATTCAATTGACTGGCAAAAAATGGACAGACAAAATTTACTATCACCACACTGACTATCCAGGTGGACTTAAAGCCATCGCGGCTCGCGATGTGCACGCAAAAGACCAAACTAAATTAGTTGAAAAAGCAATCCTTGGAATGCTTCCAAAAACTAGACTAGGTCGCCAAATTGGTAAAAAACTTTTTGTCTATGCTGGTCAAGAGCACAGACACAGCGGACAAAAACCGACTGTTTTGGAGGTTAAATAATTATGCAATTAGTACAATTTAGAGGAACTGGTCGTCGCAAAAACTCAGTTGCAAGAGTTATCTTAACTAAAGGTACAGGTAAGTTTTTAGTAAATGGTCGTGAGTTTAGCAACTATATTGCCTCTGCGGCAGTTCGCCTAGACGTCATGCAACCACTGGCTTTAACTAACTTAGAAAGTCAATACGATGTTTCTGCAAATGTCAACGGTGGCGGAATTTCTGGCCAGGCCGGTGCTATCCGTCTTGGAATTACTAGAGCCCTTCTTGAACTAAACCCTGAACTTAGACAAATTCTAAAACCAGCAGGACTAATTACTAGAGACCCACGCATTAAAGAACGCAAAAAATACGGTCTTCGCAAAGCCCGCCGCGCACCTCAATTTTCAAAACGTTAGTTTTGAGTTTAGGTTTTTTACAAACTAACTACATACAACACATAAAAAATGCCGATGTTTCCATCGGCATTTTTTATTAGACATTTTATTTAAGAATTCCCGATTTTACCACAATATCAAAGTAAAGAATTCTCAACCACATACACTATATGATAATTTATAAAATTAAGAATAATAAGCAAGACACAAATTCAACACATTTAGTGATATGCTTTTTGTTGTAAACTTATAATTGCGTATTTTTTACAAATAGATTTAGCAAACTAATAGTAGTCAGGTAAATTTGCAGCAATAAAGTCTACTCACGTTAAAACAAAATAAACAATTGTTCCGCATGAGAAAGCCATGCAGTGGGAAAATCTCTAAAACAGAAATGAAAGAGAGTACCTACGCCAAGCGGTCAAGAGACTATCTAATGCAAACTACTACACCAAAAACGGAGTAGGTATCATTGTCGTTCAGTAGGCCACCGCGGCGGATTTGGTACGCACTTGGGTTAGAGCGAGGATACTGAGTACCGAGCCACCATTGCCATCTGCTGCGCCAGTGGTAATTAGCAATCAAATTGCCAGGTTCTGCAAAAGGATTTAAGTCAACACCACGATAATAGCTAGTTTGATGACCACCAAAATTACCTAAAATTGCTTTGGCATAGTCAGTAGAATCTCGTGATAATTTGTCGTTTTGATTAGTATCCAGAGCAGGTTTAACGCTAAAATCTCCATCGTCATATGTAGGCATATAAGTATTTACACCGATAATTTTTCCAATTTCTTCAACCATAGCCTTAAAAATAGAATGCTCAGGTTTGCCGTTATCAGAGTAACCATTGTAATAAATGTTGAAAAATGAAAAGTCAATAATGTGTTTAGTAAACCAAGTTCTTTGTTTAGGAATTTTTGCAAACTCAACATCTTCAAACTTATAGTAATTGCCGTTATACATTTCGTATCTATTGCCTGAACTGTCTTTATAGTATTTGCGAGTGAAATTTACTGTGTAGTTAACAGCCTTAGAATTAAATTTAAGTTCACGAACATCGTCTCGCTCAAATTGTATTCCAGCAGGACTATCAACCTTGGTTTGTGGGTATTTGCCAACCATTCTAGTGGGTTCTCCAACATAAACCTTGATTAGATGATTTTTTGTAACTAATAAGTTTTTGATTTCTTCTTTGGTCTTTTGAATATTGTCTAGTTCTAACTTAACAATGCCAAGTTCATCTACTTCAAACTTACTTTCATCAATTTCGCCGTGTTTTTCGCCATGTCTGAATGTTTTACTTGGAATAGTAGACGTATGTCCTTCAACTTGATAAGTCACTGTGTAAGTTTTGCGGTCAATAGTAACAGTTACCTTGTTTTGAGTTTCGTCTGCGCTTACAGTTAAATTATCCACACTGTATACTGGGTTTTGATACACAGTATTGTCTGGGTTTGCGTAATTAACTGTATGGTTTGTGCCAATTTTTTCGCTCTTAGTCTCGGTGTTTACGGTATAACTACCATCTGATTTTTGAGTTTTAACAGTGTAGGTGATTTCTCTGTTTTGCAGTTCAGTTTGAGCGTATATTTTAATGTTTTCATCGCCTGCTATAAACTTAGATTGAACTTGACCGTTTTCGCTTAAACTCCAGCCTAGAAAGTTATATGTATCTTTTAAGTTAAAGTCAGGTAAAGTAATTTTTCTGGTTTTTTTAACCATAATTGTTTCTGCTGTTTTAAAGTGGTCAATCCCTTCAGTTTTTTCAAACTTGACGTTTATTTCTTTTAATTTATAGTATTGACGAACTTCAGTTGTGTTGTCGCCAGTTGTGAGTTGTGAGTTTAATAGATTATCTGAATGTGATGTGTCTTTTTCATATAAGTTTGAGTCTAGTGCTGAGTAATCGTGGTAAGCAGCACCCTCTTCTACTTTCTGGTCTTGTTTAACTTCTTCTATTCTATCGTATTGACCGTTTAGTGCACTGTCTTCACCAGTTTTTTCAAGATAATGAACTACTTTATAGTTCACTTTATCAATTGTCTCTTCAAAGTAGGCAACTAGTTCAGTATTTTTAGTGATTTTAGTGTTAAAGCCAAAAGGAGTGGCTAAATTGTATGAGTTACCTGTCTCATCTTTTAACTGCCAGTGTTTAAAAGTGTAAGTACGCCCGTGTTTTGTAATTGTTGGCATAGGTGGCTGAGTAGCATTAGCCTCATACTCTACAGTTTCAGGATTTTGAACAGATGGTGTACCTTCAAAGTGGTTCAGGTAGTTTACTTCGTAAGTTACAGTGAACTTACGACGACGATAGTTAATAGTAAACACAGTAGATCCGTCTGCTTCAATATTTTTAGTTTCGCTGTTTGCAATCGGTTCAAAACCTGCTAAATAAGCAGGGTTGGCATTAGTTTCGCTAACAGTTAAACTAGTGTCTGCAGTTGCTTGTTTGATTTCTGGTTTTGTTTCTCCAACTGCATTATTTAAACCAGGAAGTACATGGTTTATTGTGTAGTTAACTGGGTTTGCTTGTTCTTCAAAGTAAGCAACTAACGTTAAGTTTTTAGTGATTTTAGTGTTTTCAAAATCAAATTCAGCGGCTTGCTCATAAGCTGTTTCGTCTTTAAGTTGCCAGTGTTTAAATGTGTAAGTATAGCCAACTCTGGTTAAAGTAGGAGCGCTTGGTTTAGTAGCAGTGCCTTCATACTCAACGGTTTCAGGGTCTTGTAATGATGGGGTTGCATTAAAATGGTTGCCGTTGTAATTTACTTCGTAAGTTACAGTGAACTTACGACGACGATAGTTAATAGTAAAAACGGTTGAGCCATCTGCCTCAATATTTTTAGTTTCACTACCTACAATCGGTTCAAAACCCGCAAGATAAGCAGGGTTTGCATTGTTTTCATCAATAGTTAAACTAGTATCTACGGTTGCTTGTTTGATTTCCGGTTTTGTTTCTCCAACTGCATTATTTAAACCAGGAAGTACATGGTTAATTGTGTAGTTAACTAAATTTGGTGTTTCTTCAAAATAAGCTACTAAAGTTGTATTTTTAGTGATTTTGGTGTTTTCAAAATCAAATTCTGTAGTTTCTTTGTAGGAATTGCCCATTTCATCTTTAAGTTGCCAGTGTTTAAATGTATATGTGTATCCTAGTTTAGTAAGTGAAGGGGTTGCTGGTTTAGTTGCTTTACCCTCGTATAGAACAGTCTGACTAGGTTGGTCAGAAGTAGTTACTCCGGCAAAGTGATTGCCGTTGTAATTAACCTCGTAGGTAACTGTATAACGATTACGTAAGTATTTAAGTTCAAATGTTGTGGTTCCGTCTCTTTCAATTGTCTTTTTTAAAACAGTTGAATTAAGTAAATTAAAGCCTTCTGGGGCTCTGTATTGATGCGGAAGTAATTCAACTTCTTGACCTGGAACCTGGCTAATGATCTCTTCTTGTTTAGATATGTCTTCAATAAACTCACCTGGATTTTCAACTGATTCAAAGTATCGCTTTATGGTGTACTTAGAGTTTGGAATTAGTCTTTTTTTAAGTACGGCTTCAAGTGTAATGTCTTCAGTAATCTGAGTACTAAAATCAAATCTAGTTTTAGTGCCTGTAATTGGGTCAACTAAGTTCCAGTAATCTAGTTCATGTAAATCACCTTCACTATCTAGATAAGACACAGTAGTTGGAAGTGAGTAGTTTGAGTCAAGTTTTTCACCGTGTTTAATGGTAAGAGGAAGTAATTGATTTGCGTGAGTTCTAGTAATGAAGTTCACAGTGTGAGTTCGCGAAGGTGTTTCTGGTCTTTTTGTGGATTTTAAGTAAAGCACGGTGTGATTATCTGCTGTGGCTTTTTTAAAATCCACTTTGTTAGTAAGTTCAGGGTCAGTGTACCAACCTCGATACGCATATCCTAGTTTTGCGTAAACTCGCTCTTTTAGTAGCGTGCCTTTTCTTACAATGTCAAAAAATACGCGCTCAGGTCCATCAAAATAAGAAACTGAAACCAGACCTTGCTTATCTAAGGCTGGGCCTAACTTACTTGTGTCTGCAGTCATTTCGTATTTAGCAATTAGTCTAAGTTCAGATTTCACCCAGTCAGGGATTTGAAACTCTTGACCTGGCAGTAAGTCAACACGATTGCCCGCAGGGTCTGTATAATACCACCCTAAGAACTTAGTTATATAAAAAGGTGGGGTGTTGAACTTAATTTCAAGGCCTTGATTTGCAGGGTCATAGGCTTTGGCTTTACCAACTGCTTTTTCGATATGCTCGTAAACTTGGGTTTTTTGTGTTTGGTCTTTAAAAATACCAGGTAGCACAAAATCATAAACTAAAGAAATGCGGGTGTTGTTGTTAACAATAAATGCGCGACCTTGTGCGTTTTGCTTATTAAAAACTTCTTCACTGTGAACAGCAGTAGATACAACTAAGCCTTTTTTGTCGTAGGCGAAAAAAGAGTCGTATCTGCGAAGGTCTTCTAGTTTGGCTCTATATGCAGTCTCTAGTTTAGAGTATGGAAGAATAATAGGTTTACGCGGAACGGCACCGTCGTAAGACTCTGGGAAAAACACACGCAAATAGTTTGAGTAGTCTACAATTATGTCGTGTTGTTTTTTAACTCCAAACCAGTTTTTTGTGTAAATTGTAAAGACTTCAGAGTCGTATTGTCGGTCTGTAAAGTCCAGGGCTAAGTACTTGCCTGGTTTGGCTTTGATTTCTGTAATTTTGCCAAGGCCAGAACTCTCAAACCACTCTTTTTTAATTGAAATATAGGTAGATTTGGTGGTGTCAATAGTATCTGGCACTACAAAGCGTAGTTTATTTGACTGTTTTTTTAAGTCTTTTTGGCTAAAACCGCTGGTTTTAGTCAAATGAAGTGTGGGGTGCATAAATGAAAGAATTAAAAACAAAGCAGTTAAAATTAAGGCAAAGATAAACAAAGCCGAAATTATAAAACTTTTTCTTTTATTAATTAGCATATTTAAGCCTCTCTTTTTTAAAAAAGTATTATATGTGGTTTTTTAGCAATTAAAATATTTAAATTACCTTTGTTTTAACTTTAGATGTGGGATTTTTAATAAATACTAAACAAAAGTGATTTAAATACTTTCTGGTTTTTATGTTTTGATTTTTAAAACTATTGATATTCTTACTCTACTTCACTCTAATATGCAAAGTGAAGTAGAGTAATTTTAAATTTAGTTTAAATTATATGATTCAAAAAACTTGTTTGCTTGCTTTTGAAAAGCTTTTTATATTTTCAAAAAGTTGATTGTATAAATTAAGCGATTATTTTTTATGGGGTTAAATCAGTGGTTAAATCTCTAAAATGAAAATAAATGCAAGTACCTGTACAAACAGTCAAGAGACTACCTAATGCAAACCACTACACCGAAAACATTAGACACGCCAGCACTGCCCAAGATGTTGTCGTTTCTGACGAGGTTAACGAGAGCAGTAGGGTAGTCTATCTGAGTAGCGAGCCACCAGTGCTGGTGGTACCTTTTTCGGTAAGAAAAGCTATCTCCTTCAACAACAATAGGGGTTAAATCAAAACCACGATATTTTTTAATATCATGATCTTCACTACCTAAAATTGCTTTGGCATAGTCAGTTGATTCTTTTAATAACCGAGACTGTATACCTGCGTCATAGGCTGGTTTAAATTTAAAATCGCCGCTATCATAAGTAGGCATGTGAACTTCACCGCCTAAAACTTTTCCAATATCTTCAACAAGTGATTTAAAAATAGAGCGCTCAGGTTTCGCATCATCAGGATAATTAATGTTACTAATGTTAAAAGGTGAAAAGTCAATTATTTTGTCGGTATACCAGGTGTTTAGTTTAGGAATTTTAACAAAAATAACATCTTCAATTTTAAAGTATTGACCATTGTATTTTTCATATTTATTGTCGGCGTTGTCTTGCCAGTAACTGCGAGTAAACTGCATAGTGTAGTTATTGCCTTTTGAGTTAAACCTAAGTTCGTGTACTTCGTCTTTTATATGACGAATTCCTGCAGGATTGTCAACTCTAGTTTGTGGGTATTTACCAAACTTCTTAATAAGTCTGCCAATATGCAAAGTTACTTTATGGTTTTTTTGAACTAAGAAACTTTCAATTTCTTCCTTAGTTTTTTCTATACCATCTAGTTCAGTCTTTATAATACCATTTCCATCTACTGAAAACTGGCTTTCATCAATCACTCCAATTGTAGCACCATGCCTAATTACTCTATTCAGGATTTGACCAGAATGACCAATAACTTCAAAAGTAACTGTGTAGACATTTCTGTCAATTGTTACAGTCACTTGGTTTTCGTTTTCATTTGCGCTCACTGTAAATTGAGTAGGGTTGAAACGAGGGTCTTGGTAAATAGAACTATTTGGATTTGCATAACTTGCTGTGTGAACTGAACCAATTAAGGCAGTTTTAGTTTGGTAAGTTGTGTCATATCCACCATCTGCTCTTTGAGTTAAAATAGTATATTTAACTCTAGATTCAAGAATTTTAGTGTTCGCGTAAATATCCATACTGTCGCCGCTTGCGATAAACTTAGCCTGACTTGGTCCGTTTTGACTTAAACTCCAACCTGTAAACTCATAGTTTGCCTTTAAGTTGTAGTTTGGCAAGTCAATTTTACGGGTTTTCTTAACCGATATAGTTTCAGCAGAACCGAAACTTTCAATACCTGTTGTTTTTTGGAAGTTAACAGTGGTTTCTTTTAACTTATAGTATTGGCGAACTTCGGTAGTGTTATCGCCAGTATTAAGCTGTGCATTAAGCACGTTATCTGGGTGTGCTAAGTCTTTTTCGTATAAGTTAGAGTCTAGTGCTGAGTAATCTCGGTAAGTAGCACCATCTTCTACTTTTTGGTCTTGAACAACTTCTTCAATTCTGTCGTATTGACCGTTTAGTGCACTACTTTCGCCTTGCTTTTCTAACATATGTACGATTTTGTAGTTTACTTTTTCAATTTTTTCTTCAAAGTAAGCAACTAAATCAACATTGCGGTTAACTCTGGTGTTGAAGTTATAAGGACTTTGCTCACTGTAGACTCCGTTCATAGTAGACTCAAGTTGCCAGTGTTTAAAGGTATAAGTGCGGCCGTGTCGCTCTAGTTTTGGTGCAGGGTTTGGTTCATTGATTTTCTCTTGATACTTAACTTTGTGAGTTTGAGGTTCGTTTGAAACCACAGTTCCTGGGAATTGATTGTGGTAGTTTGTTTGGTAAGTTACAGTAAACTCTTTTCGCTTGTAGTTTAAGATAAACTCAGTAGAACCGTCTGCTTTAACTGTTTTAGTTTCAGTTGAGTCAACTAAATCAAAGCCGTGGTCAAGACCAGGCAGACCATCGCTGCTGTCTACAGTGATCTCGCTGCCAACAGTTGTTTCTTTTTCTACAGTTTGAGTGGTTTCAGGAATTTGTCCTTCTACCCCTTCAAATACGTGTTTAATAGTGTATTTAGCCTTCGGCTCAGTTTTTTCGTATTCTATTTTTAAAGTAATATCTTCAAAAATTGGCTTGGTTTTGTAGTCAAAAGTATTTCCGTTTTCGTCAACGAAACGTTTAAACTTATACAAGTATTTACCAACTTTAGTATTGAATTGTTGTGGATCTAAATCTAGTTTTGTACCTTTTTTGACAAACCTATGTTCGCTTTGTCCAAGCAATTCGCTTTGCATAGTGACTTTAGCAGTATTTTTTGGCTCAGGTTCGCTTGGATCTTTTTCAAAGACAGGATACAGAACTGTGTTTTCAGTAAGCACATCTTGTTCGTTGTAAATAGAGCCAACTACTCCTGCTTTAAAGTAAACCCAGTGTTTAAAGATGTAGCCACGCTTTTCAACATTTGGCAAGGTTCCATCAAAAACTTTTCCTTTTTTGCTTGTTTGAACAGAGATAACTGAGTAGCTGTCTGAAAGGAAAGTAACTTTAATTAAAGTAGGGTCAAGTGGCTGAGGGTCACTAGGATTATCTGGATTTGGTACTTTATTGTTATCTTCAAAGTAGTAAACTGCCTTAACTGTCAAGTTAGTAGTATTTGGATCTAAATTGCCGTCAACTGTAAACGGAGAGTTGGTGTCTCCGTTTAAATACCAACCTTTAAAGCGGTATTTACCAAGTACAGTGTCAATGTCTGCACCAACTGTGTCAAGGATAGCCTGTAGTTTTGCGCGGTCTGGTGCATATATTTGGTTGTCTTTAACACGCACTTTGCCGTCAAATAAAACTTTACCTTGAACAGGGTCAATAATTTTAATGTCAATTTGCCTAAAACCTGCAAGTTCTTTTTCTTTTAAGTGAACAGTTAACTCAAGGTCTTTTGTAATCGCAGTTGTTAAGTGGTCAAAGTCAGAGCCGTCTTTGTTTGTAAACTTGTCAAACACGTATTCTTTGTCTTCAATAGTAGTAGTGTAGGCGTTTGTGTCTACTCCAAGTAGTTGACCTTTTTTAACTTTTAAGACTTGAGTTGATTTAAGTAGTGGATTGTAGATCTTAACTGTATGAAGTTCTTCGTTTTCAAGGTTTGCGTTTGGATCTTTTTCAAACACAGGATATAGTACTTTGTTGTCATTTAAAACAGCAGTAGCATCAAATTGGTCTTTAACTTCGTTGTTTTCAAAGTAAGCCCAGTGTTTAAATACATAGCCTAGTTTAGAAATAGTAGGCAGAGTTCCCGCGTATGCCTTGCCTTTTTCTTGAGTTTGAACTGCAAGTACAGTGCGCTCAGGCGTTAAGAAAGTTAGTTTAACTAAACTTGGGTCAAGAGGAAGCGGGTTGTCAGGATCTTGTGGGTTAGGTACTTTGTCATTTGGCTCAAAGTCATAAACTGCCTGAATATCTAGACGAACAGTATTTTGATCAATTTGGTCGTTAACTGTAAACGGAGAATTAGTGTCTCCATCTAAATACCAGCCCTTAAATTGATGTTTACCCATAGCGCCGTCAATGTCTGCGCCAACTGTGTCAAGGATAGCCTGTAGTTTCACGCGGTCTGGTGCATAAATTTGGCCGTCTTTTATGCGGATTTTGCCTTCATATAAAACTTTTCCTTGAACAGGATCGCTAATTTTTGTGTCAATTGACTTAAAGCCATCAAGTACTTTTTCTTTTAGATTAACGGTTAAGTTTAAGTCTTTAGTAATTTGCGTAGTTAAATGATCAAAAGTAGAATCATCTTCTTTAGTGAACTTATCAAAGACGTATTCTTTGTCTTCAATAGTAGTGGTGTAGGCGTTTGTGTCTACTCCAAGTAGTTGACCTTTTTTAACTTTTAAGACTTGAGTTGATTTAAGTAGTGGATTGTAGATCTTAACTGTATGAAGTTCTTCGTTTTCAAGGTTTGCGTTTGGATCTTTTTCAAACACAGGATATAGTACTTTGTTGTCATTTAAAACAGCAGTAGCATCAAATTGGTCTTTAACTTCGTTGTTTTCAAAGTAAGCCCAGTGTTTAAATACATAGCCTAGTTTAGAAATAGTAGGCAGAGTTCCCGCGTATGCCTTGCCTTTTTCTTGAGTTTGAACTGCAAGTACAGTGCGCTCAGGCGTTAAGAAAGTTAGTTTAACTAAACTTGGGTCAAGAGGAAGCGGGTTGTCAGGATCTTGTGGGTTAGGTACTTTGTCATTTGGCTCAAAGTCATAAACTGCGTGAATTTCAAAACGTTTTATGTTTTTAGGAAGTACGTCGCCTATATTAAATGGAGAGTTGATGTCACCATTTAAATACCAACCTTTGAAGCGATATGTGCCCATTGGAGTTTCAACATCAGCAGGAGCATTTCCCAAAATACCGTTGATTTCTGCTTTATCTGCATCTTGAATTTTGTTGTTAACTGCAGTTAAAGTTTTGTCGTAAAGTGTTTGGTTTTGAATATGGTCAAGCACTTTGAAATTTACTGGACGTTCTGAGTCTGGTGCTTTATATGGTCTTAAATGAGCATACAGTATAAGGTCGCTGGTAATTGGAGTATTAAAGTCAAACTTAACACCTGTGTCTTGGTTATTAACAGGATCCCAAATTGTCCAGTAGTCAAGCTCTTCAAGTTTACCGTCTGGGTAAACTTTTGAAACTCGGTTTGGCGCTGCATAGTTTGCGTCAAGTTTTTGGTCGCGCGCTACTTTTGCTGGAGAAAGTTGAGATGCGCCATCTGGAGTTTTGAAAGTAATAGTGTGGTATTTAGTTGGTTTTTCGGGTTGTGGTTGGTTTTGAGGAATTGACTTTAAGTAAAGCGAAATATGAGTAGTTGCAACTTCTTGACTAAAGTCTACTTTTTTTGTGAAAGCGCTGTCTTTATACCAGCCTTCATAAACATATCCGTCTTTATTGTAGATGTGTTCACGAAGTGGTGTGCCTCTCTTGACAATATCTAAAAATACTCTTTGCACGCCATCAAAGTATGAAACCGCAACCAGACCTTGTTTGTCAAGGGCTGGAGCTAACTTATCTATATCAGCAGTAATGTCGTATTTAGCAATTAGTCTAAGTTCAGATTTTACCCAAGTTGGGATATTAAACTCTTCGCCCGGTTTTAAGTCAACTCGGTTGCCAGTTGGGTCAATATAGTACCAACCAAGGAACTTAGAAATATAGAAAGGAGGAGTATTAAACTGAATTTCGTGTCCTTGTTTTTCAGGGTCTAGAGTTTTTGCTTTTCCAACAGTTTTGTCAACAAGGTCGTAAACTTGGGTTTTTTGGGCTTGGTTTTTAAAGATACCTGGCAGTAAGAAATCATAAACTAAAGAAATTTGCGTGCTGTTGTTAACAATAAATGCACGGCCTTGAGCGATGTCTTTAGAAAAAACATCTCTTCTGTGAATAGGTTCTGGAGCGATTTTTCCGTCTTTGTCGTACGCATAGAAACTTTTGATTTTGTAAAGTTCCTCATATTTGTGTTTGTGTTCGGTTTGTAGTTTAGAATATGGAAGAATTTCTGGTTTGCGAGGAATCGCACTATCATGTGACTCAGGGAAAAAGATGCGAAGGAAGTTAGAGTAATCAACAATTACGTCATACTGCTTTTTAATTCCAAACCAGTTCTTAGTGTAAATAGTAAAAACTTCAGAGTCGTGTTGACGGTCTGTAAAGTCAAGGGCTAAGTATTTACCTGGTTTTGCCTTAATGTCAACAATTGTTCCTAGTCTGCTAGTTGTGAACCATTCTTTTCTAACAGAAATAAAAGTAGACTTAGTTGTATCTATAGTTTCTGGCACCACAAAACGTAGTTTATTTTTTCCAGCCTTAACAGCGTCGTGTTCAGTGAAACCGCTATTTTTAGAAAAATAAACTGTAGGGTGTGAAAATAAAAAGATAACAAGTAAAATAAGTGAAGTAAACGCAAGAATAAATAAAGCTGGGATTAAAAATCCTTTTCTTTTCTTGCGGAGCATATTAAACTGTATATTTTGTTCAGGTTGCATATATTTCTCCTTGTGTAAGTTATGCAAAAGTATTGCGCTATGGTTATATAAATTATATAAAGTGATTTTGTAAAATTTTATATGCTTTAATATTGACATTATTAATTTCCTTAAATATGACTTTATCAGCGTGTTTTACAGTTAAAAACTTCATCTGTCTTTCACTAAAAACGCTATTTACTATATCAATTCATATATATATATATATCAAACGGCTATAAAAACAAAAGTTGCAAAATTATATAAAACTGAAAAAAGGTATAACAATGCGATTTTGTAGTTTTTGACGGTGTAGGCAACTAATCACAAACATAACTTTTTTCTGTATTTTTTAACAGGTGTTGGTCTAAATTATTGTGTGTTTTGCTTTAAGCACACTATTTTAAATTCAAAACTTAATAATTTAAACCGTGAATATTCTATAAAAAGGGTCGCAACCTAGAAAATGACAAAAATGCGTCCTTATATTACCTTTTAAAATATAGATATAAAAACAATTAAGTTAGTAGAAAATACAGCTTTTAAAGGTAAAAGAGAACGAAAACTGTCGTTTAATTCAGATATAAATATGTTATTAAAGTGGAAAAAAAATATAAATTAACTCTAGTTAAATATCTTATAAATGCTCAAATAAAAAGGCCTTTTCAGGCCTTTTTATATTACTTAAATTTAATTTATAAATCTAGTTTTTGTTCAAACATACAAACAGGTTTAACTAGTTGCAAGTAAAGACTATACATGACTTCATTTAAAGAAGTGGTTTTTGTGTTCCCAAAAATTTTTTCAACAAACTGGGGGTTGTCAATAAAAGGGTTTCGGTTTTTTTGATATTGAGCCAAAATGTTGTTTCTTCTTTTTTCAAATTCGTTAACCGGATCTTGTCTATGCCACTTTAAAAAAGTCTCTAATTTACCTACCTTTTTAAGTGGAAAGTCATAACGCAGAGCCATATACAGACAAATTCTTGCGATATCGCCTACGTGTTCATCACCTGGATAGTAGGTGCTGCCGTTGATTGCCTTGTTTGCGCCGCTTCCTTCAACAAATGGATAGTTAGACCTGCTTGAATTGGTTTGAATATCACAGGCTCTTAAGTTGTGAAGTTCACCTTTTGCAATACCGTGTTGTTTTAATTTTTGGTTTGGCACAACGTGTTCACGGTTCCAGCCATCTTTTGAGTTTACTCTATATTGATATCTTGGACTGTCTCCAGTATACGCTAAATAAAAATAGCCAGGGTTTGTGATAGACTCATCTGCTTTTCTAAGAGCTTCTAGTGCTGTGTCGTAAGAAGTTGCTGGTTTGTCTATGATTTGTTTAAGTCTGGCACGAAGCGCATCGCCTTCCAGACCTTTTACAGAAGAATAATAGCCATTGACTTCGTCTAAGTCTTCAGCAGGTCCATTGTATTTATATACAGCCTTAAGCGTTGTGTCTTCGGTTAACTTAGCATTGAAATTAAAAATATCGTCGGTTTTGCCAGTTTTAGACCAACCTAAAAACTCATAGTTTTGCTTAGTTGGGGTGCCTGGGTTTTTTGCAGTTTGTCCAACTTCAATAATTTGTGGTTGAACACCGCCTGCAATAGTTCCGCCGTTTAAGTCAAAGAAAACATTGATTTTCCCGCTTTCATTAACGTGCGGTTTAAACTCAAAACTTTCTGAAACTGAACATTGTGGTTGGTTGTAAAACGAAAACACTAAATTAGTCAGGTCATAAGACTTACCTGGTTTTAAGTTTTCAAGTATTGAAGCCCATTTGGCTTTATTTACGCGGCTGTCATATCTAAAGGAAAGTTGTTTGCCGAAAAACTCAAAAACAATATTGATGTTTCCGTATTTTGAATCTTTTTCAAAACTTTTAACCTTTGCGTTAGTAATGCTAACTAGCGTACTTTGTAGTCTAGCCTGGTGTTTAGCAATGTCTAGTTTAGTTATGTCTAGGGCTGTTGGAAAAGGTTCTTCTGGATTTGAAATTTCTTTAATTTCAGTAATTTTTGAAATTTGAACTAAACCGTTGTATACAGTACGAGTTCCGGAAACTTGAACGTACTTGCCAACCAATGCTTGGATTTGACTAAACTTAACTGAGTCGTTTTTACCGATTTTAAAGTAATTCCGCCGGTACTGTCTTGAAGAGTCACACCAAAGTTTAAGTAATAGGCAACTATCCAGCCAATTGCGGTAACTTTTTCATTGTCATTTGCTTTGACTGCTTTAATTACAGGATGCTGGTTTTTAGGGGTTGGATTTGGTTCAGGCTCTGGGGACGGAGTTGGTGGATTAGGATTTGGTTGTGGGTTTGGATCGGGGGTTGGTGAAGGTTCAGGTAAAGTGTTGTCTATTTTGGCAATAAAAATCTTAAACAACTTAGTAAGTTGTTGATTTTTATAGCTAACCGTAATTTTTACAATTAAAGTGCTGTCTTCTGATTTTTTGTTTATCTTAATTGTTGAGTTTTCATAACTTGCAATTTCGTTGTCGTTAAACCCAACCTTAATGTCTACTTTATATTTGTTTTTAAGTTCTTCTAAATTAGTTTGAATGTCTGCATTTATTCTTTTATTAGAGTAGTCCTTTAAACTAACTTCGTTCATTATTGTATTTAAATTAACTTTAGTGCAACAATAGAAAAAGAATGACAACATTGCAACTAACAGTAAAACAAATGCTTTTTTCATAAATAAAAACCCCTTTACACTTGCTTAAATATTTTACCACTTATATTTTCAAAATGTAAGCGTTTACATTAAATTTTTTTACAAATTTAAAGGGATTTTTTGAAAAATTTATTCTTTTTTTAATTTTTCTTTTAAATCTTCTAAGATTAACTTAAGCTCAGTAATCATGTAAAGCGAACCTGCGATTAAAACCAGGTCATATTTTTTGGCCAAAGTGTCTAGTTTTAAAATAAAATCTTTAATTGATACCACACCAAGTGGTCGCACACCTTGGTTAATAAACTCTTTAGCAAGTTCTATAGATGTTAAACTTCTGTCGGGTTTTATAGTAACTTCGCTAGTCACTACTGTTAAGTTTTTAATCTTAATGATTTCTTCAACCATTTTGTTGTAATTTTTGTCTTTCATACAAGACATTAAAAGCAGCACAGTTGAACCTTGTGGCAAGGTATCTCTTATAAACTGAGAAAGCTCTTTAAAAGCATTTAAGTTATGTGCACCGTCTATCATGACGTTTTCTTTAATAAACTCATATCTACCTTGATATTTAGTCTCACACACCGCATCTACGTTTTTATCAAAATCAGTTTTAATAACTCCGCGGTCATTTAAATGCTTTAATACGTTTAGTGCTAAAAATGAGTTTTGAATTTGCACACGACCTCTTGCCTCTAACTTAACTAATCTACCACCATACTCATAACTACAAACGTTGATGCCAACATTTGCTTTATTGATTTCTTTTAAGTTAACTATTTCTAGCTTGGCATTTCTTTCCTTGCATTTGTCGTGTAAATAGTTTTCAAGCGCCTTGCCAAGCGGCAAGGCAACGGCTAGGCCGTTTTCACGAATTGCGTCTGCTTTATGCTCTAAAATCACACGACGGTTTTTACCTAAAAACTTAGTGTGGTCCAAATCTACTCTGGTAATTACCGTTGCTAGTTTATTTTTAGTTGCGTTAGTAGCGTCGTCTCTACCACCTAGTCCCGCCTCTACGACTGCGTAGTCTATTTTGTTTTTAGCAAAATGAATTAGGGTAATTAAATACTCAAGTTCAAAACGAGAAATTTCAACACCGTTGTTGTCAGAAATATTGATTAAATGCATCAAGACATTTAAAATCAAATAAATTTCTGAAAACGTGATTTCTTTGCCAGATATAGAAATTGAGTCAGTTAAACTCTTTACGTAAGGCGACTGAAATAAGCCAACTTTGTAGCCATTTCGCTCAAGGGCTTTAGATATATAAAGTGAAGTGCTGCCTTTGCCGTTAGTTCCAACTACGTGGATATACGGAATTTGATTTAAGAACTCTAAGTTCTTTAAAAAATAATTCATACGTTCTAGTCCCATATTAAAGTCTGCTCTGGTTTCAAGATAGTCCAGCACGTATTTTTTTGAAACTTTTTCAGCCAGAGTTTTAATTGAAATTTTCTTTTCAGGGTCTAGTTTTTCGGCCTCAATTTTGCAAATTAAGTTTAAGTGAATAGGGTCTGTTAATCTAACTGGGTTTGGCAGTTTAAAGGTAGGTAAGTTAAAAATAATGTCGTCTGCGTAAATAAAGTTAAGTTCCAACCAAGATAAGTTTTTAAGTTCTTTGTTTTCTGCTTTGCCTTTTAATTGGTTTAAGAAAATAAAGAGTTGTAGTGGTGTCAAAGCAGTCTCTAAAACATAGGCCAAGGTGAAGTTGTGTTTAGGTTGTTTAAAATTAGCAGGAGTAACTTTGACAGCAGGAGACTTGGCAATTATTTTAAGGTTATTGGCCAGAAAAATAGACTCAAGTTCTTGAGTTTTTTTCTCAACATCAATAAAATCAAGTTGTGCAGTAATATAGGCTTTCATTTAACCTCCCAAGAGTTGCAATTATTTTAGTAACTTAGCCTAACAAAAAGACTTTGCAACTTGTTAGATTATACAATAGAGTAAGTTAAAAGAAAAGACCAAGAATGAACTTTTTGGTCTTATTTTGCTAAACTTATGCTAAAAATTTTTGGTTTAAGATGTTAATCTTAAGCTAAACCAGTGTTTAGACCTTGATTGGTCATATAAACTTGTTTAAACACAAAAAAATATTTTTAGTTATTTTGATTGTCTATTTAAGTTTGTTTATTTTTTTAAACGCATCTAATGTGTTTTTAAGAAGTGAAACTACGGTAAGTGGTCCCACCCCACCTGGTACTGGTGTTAAGTGGCCGGCGATTTTTGCAACTGAACTAAAGTCAACATCGCCAACTATTTTGCCATCAACCTTGTTGATACCAACATCAATTACTACAGAGTTAGCCTTAACCATACCGCCTTTAATAAAATTAGGAATACCAACAGCTACTACTAAAATATCTGCGCTTCTAGTGAAAAACTCTAAGTTTTTAGTGTGGCTGTGGCAAACTGTAACAGTTGCATTTCTGTCTTGCAGGATTTTGGCAACAGGTTGCCCAACAATTAAACTACGCCCAACAACAACGCAGTTTTTACCTTTAATTTCCGTGCCAGTACTTTCAATTAACTCAAGTACACCTCTAGCAGTAGCAGGCAAAAACCCTGCTCTGCCTTCAAAAAGTAGGCCTTGTGAAACTAAACCAAAGCCATCTACATCTTTTTCTTTAGCAACTGCGTCTAGTATTGTAAACTTATCAAAGCCTTTTGGCAATGGTAGTTGCACAATAATTCCTGAATACAAAGGATCTTTATTTAATTTTTGAATTTGGGCAATTACTTTACTTTCAGATTCAGTTTCAGAAAACGAAAAGAGAGTCGCCTGGAAACCTAGGTTTGTGGCTGTTTTGATTTTTTTGTTAACGTAAATCTTTGAAGCAGGATCTGAGCCAACCAATAAAATTGCCAGACCTGGCACTAAATTAGTTTGTTCTTTTATTTGTTTAACTTCTTGCTTAAGTTGCTGTTTAATTTGTTCAGAGATTTTAATTCCGTCAATTATCTGCATTTTCAGCCTCCTTTTCTAGGTGCTCTAAAAATAAAATAGTTTCTTTAGTCCACTCAGCTAAATTGTCTGTCTTTAAATACACAAATGTTGAGTTTAAAGTAGACTTTAAACGCACATTTGGACTTTTAACACAAAACCTCAAGACTGGTTTTCTAGACATTATAGCATTTGGACTGTCTTTAAATTCTATGCCTACTTCTTTATTTGCAAGCGAGATATTTAAAATACCTAGTCTTTGTCTTAGGTTTTTTAAAACTACAGAAAATACATAGTTTTGCTCAGATTCAGGAACTACGCCAAAAATATCTTTAAACTCAGCAAGCAAGGTTTCTGCTTCTTTAAAAGAAGTTAGTCTTGCGATTTTTTTGTGATAAGCAATTCTAAGGTTTTCGCTTTCTATGTAGGTTTTGTCAATAGATTGCGAGTAAATGGAAGTTTTGGGGTCAGTTTCTTCAAACGCAGGTTTGCCAGTTAACTGCTCAGAAATTAACTTTAAATACATTTGCGTACCCACACTTTCAATAAAGCCGGACTGTTCTTTTCCAAAAATATCGCCGCCCCCTCTAATTGAAAGGTCTTCTAAAGAGATGGCAAAGCCAGATCCTAGATTTACAAAGCGTTTAATGGCGCTTAGTCGTTTTTTGGCGTCCTCTGTCATTTCTTTTCCTTTTTGGTAAGTAAAGTAAGCATAAGCGATTTTGTCACTTCTGCCGACTCTACCTCTGAGTTGATAAAGTTGAGCCAGGCCAAAGTGGTCAGCGCGTTCAACAATTAAGGTATTGGCATTTGCTATATCAATGCCAGCCTCAATAATAGTAGTGGTCAAAAGCACATCTATTTTGTGTTCAACAAAATCGCTAAGTATATTTTCAATCTCTGCTTTATTTAACTTGCTATGTACATAGGCTATTTTAGCTTCTGGAACTTGGACTTTTAAGGTCTCTAACTTTTGTTTAATTTTGGCAATATCGTTAAAAAGGTAAAAAACTTGGCCTGCTCTAGAAAGTTCTCTTTGAATGATTTCTTTGACAATTAAGTCTTCGTGCGGAAGCACGTAAGTTTGCACAGGATAACGGTTATTTGGTGGAGATTCAATTAAGGAGTAGGACTTTAGGCCAGAAAGAGTTTGTTCAAGAGTGCGGGGAATTGGAGTTGCAGATAAATAAAGTGTATCTACATTTAAAGTGAGTTCTTTAATCTTTTCTTTGTCAATCACACCAAAACGCTGCTCTTCGTCAATTATAAGTAAACCTAAGTTTTTAAATTTAATATCTTTAGAAAGTAGACGGTGGGTGCCAATTGCTATGTCATAAATTCCCGTGCTGAGTCCATGTATGTATTTGGTCTGTTTGTTTTTTTCAACCAAACGGGAAAGCACTGCGACGTTTACCCCAAACTTAGTTAGTCTGGTTTTAAAAAGTTCAGTCTGTTGGCTGGCAAGTATAGTAGTTGGGCAAATATAGGCAACTTGCTTGCCCGAAGTTATGGCTCTGTAGGCTGCTCTCAGGGCAACCTCAGTTTTGCCAAAACCAACGTCGCCGATTATCAGTCTTTCCATTGGAACTGGTTTGGCCATGTCTAGAAAAACCGCTTGAATGGCGGTTTCTTGGTCTTTAGTTAACTGAAAGTTAAAGTCTTTGGCAAGTTCTTGCTCAAGTTCAGGCTCTCCTTTAATTTCGGCACCTTGTGAATTATGTCTGGCTTCATATAGAGCAATTAAACGACTGGCCACAGCCTTTGCGTTTTCATATGCTTTTAGTTTTGCGGCTGTCCATTTTTTTGAACCCAACGCACTTAACTTAACATCTGCACCCGGTTTTGCGTATTTTAACACTAAGTTAATTTGTGAAACTGGGACATATACTTTTTCTGAATTGGCGTACTCAAGCAACAGATAGTCTTTTTTAAATCCAGATATTGTATTGGTAGTTAAACCTAGATATTTACCAATTCCAAAATTAACATGCACGACGTATTCGTTTATTGTAAGTTCGTCTGGGTTTTCTAGTGTCTTGGCGTTGCCAAGCAGTGCTTTATATCTGACTTTAGGTTTAGAGTTTGAGTTAAACAAAACATACGAAGAAAATACAGCAAGTTTTAAAAAAGGATCTATAAAACTAAGGTGCGTGTTGCCTTTAACTAACCAAACATTGACTTCTTTATTTTCAAAACTATCTGAAAACTTAATTTCTTTTTCTAAAAGAAAATCGGCAATGTGGTTTTTTTCAGTATCAGTTTTGTAGAGCAAAACAGTTTGGCATTTTTTTAAAATATCTTTATTGTAGATATAAAACTTTTCAAAGTTACCTGCGTAAAAATCTGGCTCAAATACATATTTTTCATTTAAAAATGCATTAGTTTGAAACTCTAAAGTCGCTCTGCTAAGCGACTTTTCAAAGTCATATAAAAAATTGCTGGTAATTAAATTACTGCCGTTGTAACTAGTTTTAAACTGAGCAAGGTCGTCTTTGCGTTGAGTGTTGTTGATTTGGTATTTTTCTTTATCTACAAATATCACTTCGCTGGATTTACCAAAATCAAAGATAGTGTTGTTACTTTCGGCAAAAAAACCTAAATACAAACCTAGTGAATCTAACTCAGTTCTATTAACTAAATTAAGCATATCTTTATTTAACTTTTCTTTTTCCTCAAGGGACAAGTTTAAATTACTAAAGTGATTCTTGATTTTAGACTCAGCTTGTTTTAACTCATCATCTGTGTAAAACAGTTCAGTTGCTGGAAAAAGAGAGAGTGACTCAACTTTAGTTTTTGAAAGTTGAGTATCTAGACTAAAGGTTTTAATTGTTTCAACAATGTCGTCTGAAAAGTTTATTCTAATTGGATCTGTATATCCGAGTGGATAAATGTCAAATATATCTCCACGAGTTGAATAAGTCTCTGGTGTGCTTAAAGTGTACTCTTTTTGATAACCAAAAGTTATTAATTTTTCAACCAGTGTCTCTGGTTTTAACTCCATGCCTGGTTTTATAAAAACCTGGTTTTCACGGTACTTGTCTACACTAAAAAGTCTTTTAGTTAAAGCAAGGTCATTAGTGACTACTATTTTTCTTTGGTCTTTTAAAAGTGCGTGAACTGTGTTGACACGCTGACTTAAAAAGTCTTTTGAAGAAAAGGCCATGATTTGAGTAATCAGTTCATCTACCGGAAAAAACAGAACTTGTTCTGGGTCATAGATATTGGAAAGATAGTCAAAATAAAGTTGGGCCTGATGTAGGTTTGGCAGAACTAAAAACACTGTTCCCGTGCTATTTAAATAGGTTTTAACAGTAAAAAATGCATTATAAGAAATGCACTCAGATACAGAGTGTCGGGCATTCTTATATGCATTTTTTAAGAAGTTAAGAAGTTTTAAATCAAGCATTTATATTGTATTTAGAAGTTATTTTGTGAAACTCAACACCAGAAATAAAAGCATAAATTGCATCAGTAGCAACAGGATAGACTTCTTTAGTTAAAGTATCTTGTTCTGCTTTTGAGAAATTAGTAAGAACATAGTCTTTTAAATCAACGTCAGCATTTGGCTTACCGCAACCTATCTTTATTCTTTTATACTGAGTAGTACCAAGTACTGCCTCAATGCTCTTCAGTCCATTGTGTCCACCAGCAGACCCAGATTCTCTTATTCTAACTGAGCCAAGTGGTAGGTTAATGTCGTCAACTACCACCAAAATATCTGCTGTATCTACTTTAAAGTAGTTTTTAACTTTAATCAAAGCATTTCCAGATAAGTTCATGTAAGTTGTGGGTTTGATAAAAACGACGTTTTCGTTGTTTATCTTTTCTTTTAACTCAAAACATTCAAATTTTGAGTTAAAAGTAAACTGTTTTTGAAGTTGTGTTTCAATTAAATCAAGTATTTGAAATCCAATGTTGTGTCTAGTTTTTTCATACTGCGCACCTGGATTTCCAAGTCCAACAATTAGTTTCATCTACTCTTCTATTTTTTGAAATACAGGGGTTACGGAAACGTCGTTAATGATATTTAAAATTGCTTTACCAAGCATTTTACTCATGGTCAGTTGCACAATTTTTGCAGACTCTTTAGCGTCTTGTTGCAAAGGAATAGTGTCTGCCACTATTACTTCTTTTAGGCAAGAATTGTTGATTTTTTCAACAGCACTTCCAGAAAAAATCGGGTGTGTAGCAATTGCGTATACTTCTTTTGCACCTGCTTTTCTAAGCGCTTCTGCACCTGCTACTAAGGTACCGGCAGTGTCTATAATATCGTCAAGCAGGATGCAAGTTTTGTCATTAACATCGCCAATGATGTTTAAAATTTCGGCAACATTTGCACGAGGTCGGCGTTTGTCAATAATTGCAATTGGCGTTTCGTTTTTAAGTAGTTTAGAGAAGTTACGCGCACGCGCAGCTCCACCGTGGTCAGGTGAAACTACAACGACATCTTTTAGTTTCTTTTTGTCCATGTGTGCAGCAAAAACAGCAGCAGCAGAGAAGTTGTCAATCGGAATGTCAAAGAACCCTTGGATTTGTGCAACATGCAGGTCAATGCAAATTAGTCTGTCAATTCCAGATTTTTCCAGTAGATTTGCCACTAACTTTGCAGTAATTGGCAGTCTAGACTGGTCTTTTCTGTCTTGACGGCAATATCCATAGTACGGCATGATTACAGAAATTGGTCCGACTGACGCTCTTTTTAAAGAGTCCACAAAAATAAATAATTCCATTAAGTTTTCGTTAACCGGACGACAAGTTGGCTGAATTATAAAAGTATGGCATGCTCGCACGCTTTCGTCAGCAGACAGACAAACTTCGCCGTCCTGGAACTTCAGCGTATTTACTTTAGATAAAGGAATGTTTGTGTATGCAGAAATTTTATCTGCAAGGTCTGGGTTTGCAGATAGAGTAAAGAGTTTAATTTTTTTACCATTGATAATTGTTTCCATGTGTAACCTTCTTATTTGTTTTTTAGTTTAAAAAAATAAAAGTAGGTAGCCCCTACTTTTATTTTAAAAATTATATTAAATTAACTTATTTAGCTTGAACTTGAGCGTTGTATTCTTTTAATACAGCGTCTGTTAATTCTGCTCTAAATTCACTTACAATAGGGTGTGCAATGTCTCTGTTTTCACCAGTGTTAGTTTTACGAGAAGGCATAGCGATAAATAGACCTGACTCTCCTTCAAGAACTTTTACACCGTGCACAACGAATACATCGTCAAACACAACTGAAGCAACTGCAAGAAGCTTTTGTGAATCTTCAAGAAGTTTAACTTGAACTTTAGTAATTTTCATACTTAATTTATATCTAGAGGCAATTTATTTAAGTATTTAGTGTTTGCTCCAGATCCCTTTCAAATATTTACTAAATACAAAGTAATTATATAATATTTTTTTGAAAAATAAAGAGAAAAAACACACTGCTAAGCCATTTTGTTGCTTAATTTTCGTGTTTTTGGCAAAAAATCTGCCTAAATTTTGTATTTTTGGCAAGTTTTTTTAAAAACTTTAGATTTTGTGACGATTAAGTTGGATTTTTAGTGAGTTTTTGGACTATTTTAATTTGAACCTCTAAACGAAATCCAGAGCCTATCTATTTCATTTTTCATGTTGTCTTCGTGTAAAAACAACTCGTCTTTGTCGCCTTTTTGCGCAGTTAGTATTTCAAATAAATTTTCGTATTTAGGTTTGATTTCAATATCTGTGACTTTACCGGTTTCAAAAAACTTATCAATTTGAGCCTCTAACAAACGAAGATTTAAACTCTTATCTTTTAAATCAAAAGTATCCCCGTCTTTTTGAGTTACACAAGATTTATTTTTGCGATAAAAACGGTTTTCGGTG
>CAUTWO010000004.1:0-61990 GCA_963542545.1 uncultured Acholeplasmataceae bacterium | reverse complement strand
CACCGAAAACCGTTTTTATCGCAAAAATAAATCTTGTGTAACTCAAAAAGACGGGAGTGCTTCATATTTAAAAAAGTGTATTGAACCGACTATAATATAAAAGGGGAATCGTTTCAAAACCCGATAATAGTTTTTCTTTTTATTTTGTTTCAAAAAAGAAACAAAAAGAAATAAAAGCAAATACAAAATAATTCGGAATTTACTTATTTATAAATTAGTAAGTTCCGCTAATTATGAAAGGATAAAAAATGTCAAAACCTAAAAGAAATTTAAGTATCATAGGTACTGCAATTTTACTGTTGTTACTAGTTTCAGTTATTTTCTTACTGTTTTTAATTTTCACTTTTCCTAAGTTATCACTTTCTGAAAGTAAAGGTTTCAATAAAGATGATATCTTTAAATTAGAAAACGGTAAAATTAGATTTGTTGTTCCAGAGAGACTTTTTAAAAAAGCAAGTCAACACAGTGTTGAAATCAACCCTGATTGGTTTCAAGCCACAAAGTATGGAAAAATTACCGAAGTTAAAGCAAAACCTGGTAAACAACTTGCTCTTAACTTTGAAGACAAAGAACACGACAGTGTAGTTTTTTCAATTGAAACCAGAAACCGTGTTGGTGTTAAAAGAGAATACAACGTTATCGTTGATTACTCTAACTTTGTACGTGTATTTTTCTCGGCAACTCAAGAAAACGTCGCTCCAAGAAAACCTTTGGTAATGCCTCGTTCTAAAGTCAACACAGAGTATAAAGACATAGTTGATGAACTTACAAAAATTTCTTCTTTTTCGCCATATAACTCAAACGGCCAAAAAGAAAACACAATTTTTTCATTCAAAGAAGTACTTGACTTAAAAACAGGACAGGCTTATCACGCAAATACAGTAGACCAAATCAGATTAGTTTACGATTTTGTATTAAAAGGCATACTAAAAGACAAAAATAAAGCCAACAATCCAGAAATAGTTGACTATATTTCAAAAACTAAAACTAAAATCACTACTTTAAATCCAAATGGCACTTTAAACTTAGAAACTTCACCATTCTTTGTCTCTGAGTTTTTAGGTTGGTACTATGTAAATAAACAAAATGAAGTCGTGGAAGTTGGAGCAGGACAAGAGATCAATGTTCCTGAACTTAAAGGCTCTGAGCTTAGATTAGTTGCCAGATACAAACATTCAATTGACGACAATAAACTAAAAGAAGAATTAAACAAACAAGATTTATTTTTAGTTACTTATTTTGACGGAACCGAAAAAGTATTTTCATATATTGCAAGAAAAGGCGAGCCACTTATAAATTACCGTCGCGTAAAAGCAGGATTCAGCCTATTTGGCTGGTATACCGATCTTGGTTTTACAAAAGAGTTTGACTTTGATCTAGAACGAGCAGATAAAAACATTTCGCTTTACGCAAAATACGAAAAAGAAAATGTACAACCACAGCCAAATCCAGATCCTAACCCGACTAAATATACAGTTAAATTTGTAACCACCCCAAGTAACGTTAAACTTAACGACCTTGAAATTGTTGAAAATCAAAAAATTAGTAAAAACTACTACTTAAACCCTGATTTAGTTACATATGTTGATAAAAACGGAGACACATATAAACTAGCGGGTTGGAAATTAGAAGGTTCAAATGAACTTTTTGACTTTGAAACTCCGATTACTAAAAACATCACACTTGTTGCTGTATTTGAAAAATCAACTGCTCCAAGTCCACATCCCAAAACTACTGAATACAAAATCAAAAGACTAAAAGAAAAACTTAACAACCAAGCGTTTGACTACGAAGAATTTGACACCGAGACAATCACCGGTGTTCAAGCAGGTACTGAAGTTGAGTTAACTCCAGATAAACTAGCAGCACCTCGTGGCTTTGAGTTATTCGGCGCTGCTTCTGAAGTTAAGAAAACTATTGCGGCAGATGGCTCTACTGTATTTAAGTTGTACTTTAAAAGAAAAACTTTTAAAGCAACCTTTAACTACAATGGTGGTGTTTTAAACGGTGAAACTAAAAAAGAAGTTCAATATAAGTTTGGACAAACTTTAGCCGACATTGACCATCCTACCAAAACAGACCCTAGTGGCAACAAAACCTATACTTTCTTGGGTTGGCTAAACCCAGTAACCAATCAATTAGTTAACTTTGCTCAAAATAACTTAGTTGAAGAAAACTTAAATTTAGTTGCCAAATGGCAAGAAACTAATAACTTTAAGAAAGTTTATTTAAACTTAGTTTATGAAGGTCTGACAACAAATCAAGATACTTTACATGAACTAGAACTACCAACTCAAAGAAAAATTGGCACTTCTGTTGCTGCAAACGACCAAGAAATTAAAGATATCATTTCTGCATTTCTTTCAAGTCAACCACATCCTAACCACAAAACTAACTTTGACCCTGCTAAATCAACACCTAGTCTAACAGTTCAAAACAATGCAGATAAACAAATTATTAAACTTTACTACAAGGCTAAAACTTACCGTGTTACTTTTAACTTAACAGAAGCAGGACTTGATCAAAGCACAATTGACCCAATATTAAGCCAACCTCTTAACTTAAAATACACTGACAAGATTAGTGCAGATATTTTGACAAAACTACGTGCAGTTAAAAAAACTAATACTACTGCAAATCACGACTATGTAATTGAAAAACTGCTAGTTGAAGAAACAAATTCAGAGTTTGACCCAAACATTGCGTATAACTTAAACATTACACTTAAACCTGTATTTAAAGAAGTTAAAACTTCAGCAAACATTACTTACAATATTAGAGTTGAAAAAGCAGATGGTAGCTACATTGAATTTCCTGAGACTAGAACCGGGAAAATTGGTTCAAATCATACTGTTTCTTACCCAAAACGGGAAGGCGATGTGTATGAAGACCCTGTATACAGCGTGAATAATTTGACTGTAAACGCAGATGAATCTCAAAACAAAGTAACTATTACTTTTTATCGCAAAACTTTCACAGTAACATACCAAGTTGTTGGACACGCATCTACTATTCCAAATAAAACATTTAAATATAGTCAAAAACATGGTGAAATTGACGAAAGTCAGTTTCGGTCAGATGGACTAGAAATTGTTAAACTAGAACTAGATAACAATACAAAAACTAAAGAAGAAATCAAGAACCTTGAAGTTATAAAAAACTACTTAATTAAAGTTTATGTAGGAGAACCCACTAGACTAGTTGGTAAATACCCACAAACCAAGGTTGACAATCCAGCAGGAATTCAATTTGAGCGAGACGATGTTCGGCCACTTAAATTTAATTCTAAGAATGTAGACTACACAATGAACTTTACACGCAAATACTACAAAGACAATTTAGGCAATAGATACGAAATGTACAATGGTAATTACTATAAGTTTGAAGACGTTGAGTTTGTAAAAATTCCCAAACAAAATACTTGGTTTACAAAGAAAATAATTGATTTTGCGCCTTTTAATTTTTATATTTCTTCTTTTCAAGATAACGCTATACCAGAACGCTCTATATTTAAAGCAATGGTTGAAGAAATAGGCAAAATTTTGAAGACTACTACTTATATGCCTACTTACGACGACGGTGATTTTTCAGTTAAACCTATTTTAGATTTAAATAATAATGTTTATTTTAAATTAAGGCGAGAATCTACAGATTACGCTAAAGCTATTTTATTCCAGTATTATGGTCAAAAACCTATTTATCGTGGTATCAATTTGCAGGCGTATCCGAGCGTATCTAATCATCCTTACTACCATGGAAACTATGAACTGTACTGGTGGCTCGGTGCTCAATATCCTAGCTCTGACCCAATCGCGCACTTAATTCACCACAACGGCAACTTGGCAAATATAAATGTGAACAGCGTTTTAGGTGTAGTAGTTTGCATTAGGTAGTCTATTGGCCACTTGCAATGCGCTATTAGTAGAGTTTTGTACAAACATCTTTCTCGCCATTAGTCTTTCTAACTCCTAATAACTCAGATACTTATTTATTGAACAACAGTAATAATGTGGTGTCTACATAAAATAAACACATTAAAATTTTTAAAAGGTTCTATAAACTTTTAGTGGGGCCTACAAGACCTTTAAGGAATAACAACCTTAAGGGTCTTTTCCATATATTTATGCGAAAATTAGCCAAAAAACAACCAAAATTACTTTATATATTTATATATAGGACTACATTACAGTCAAATAATGGCTTTTTTTATAGGTGGGGTATAATAATGTAAGCACTTTTTGAACTACTTAATATAAATATATTTCTCATTAAATATCTTCTACATAAATAAAGTTATTAAAATACACAAACAAAAGTGAGAACTTATCAAAAAGGAGTTTTACTTTATGAAAAAAGATTTTATTAAATACGAAGAAACTAATACTAACTTACCTACCCCCCAAAAACACCGTCAATTCAAAGCTAAAAAGCAATTTGCGCAACCCTATTCAGCTAAACCCTACACTCGTCCTGTAAAAACTACCAGTGCTTTATTTGCTTTATTTTTAGGCTCAATTATCGTTGCCTTGATGGCTTTTTTGTCTTTGGGACAAAAACCAAACAACATAAAACCAAGGACTAACATCAACAACGAATACGTAGACCGACCAAACGATGGCACTAAACCAATTGATGAAACTGATCACTTAAAAAACATTTTAATTGCAGCCAAAGTTTTTAGGGACCAAAGTCATTTCCAAAGCGAAACCAGCGGACAGGCTACCGTTTACTTTGGTTCTTTTGGTTCAACTACTCAAAAAATCAAGGCAATTCGTCAATACGACACCGCGCATTTGGCAAACAAACAATACTCCAAAGGCACGTTTGCTAGTCCTGGTCTCTATGTTTTTAGAAATGAGTCGCCTCAAGGTGCGCAGTACTTTGTTAAAGAACTCGCTAATTTTGAAAATGGCGACTTTGCCAAACCAGTTTGGCGTCAATACAAAGGTTCAGACGCTCCTTTTACTGAAGCCGATTTTACTGAAAACATCCTAGGCTCTGACTTAAAAGACTTCACTCAACAAATTCTTTCTCGAAAAACCATTAAAAAAGTAGAACTAATCAATCAAGCCAATGGTGAAACTACTTACCGTGTTGATTTTGTGGTAGACGATGACTTAAATAAACCAAGTGGTCTTGGCAAACTTGCTGCAACCGGTAAATACGCTGTTGAAGTCAGAGAAATGGCTCAAACTCCGTACTACCCAACTTTCAAGTCATTTACTTTAGACGTAACCATGAACGACCGCTGGGAAGTTTTAAAAACTGTTTCAAACGAAGAGTATAACTTAACCGTTAAAGGCATTTCTTCTGATTTTGCGGCAACCATGACACAAATTTTTACCTACAAAAAAGAAAAAGTGCAAACTGAAGATTTCCATAACTTCTTTCACAAAGACTTTCGTAAACACGGCGAAAACACAGAGACAAAGCCAGATGCAACCGATCTTTTAATAGACGCTTTTTCAAAAGTAAAATCAGGTAACTTCACAGGTTCACTAAACGTCAACGGACAAGTTCTTGAGTTTACCGCAACTTTTTCAAAAGACCCCTCAATTTTAAAAATTGAGTCTAGATTATTTAATCTACACTATGAAAACAAAAAATATACCTTTTCAATGCTTGACCAAACCTACACAGGTGAAGCCGACACTATTGTTGAGTTAATTGGCAAACTATTTAATAAAGGTAGTTTCTTAAATCTACCTAATCTGCAAGAAATAATTGGTGAACTTAACCAAAATTTCACCAAACCTAAAAACATCGGTGCCTACACTGTACTTGAAACTAAAGCTAAAGGTATAACTTTAACTTTCTACATCAACAAAGACACCAAAGAGTTAGTTGAGTTTAATGCCAAACAAGAGACTAACGGAAAAACTTTAGAACTTAGCTTTAAACGCACAGAAAAACCTGCAAACCCTGAGTTTCCTGAAGACAAAACTGATTTTGATGCCGCCACTCAACAACTTAAAAAAATCTTTAGTGATACTTTTGAGTTCAACTTATCTAAAGAAATCAACGCAAACTCTAGTTTGACTGTAAACGCTTTAGTTTCGTTTAACAATAAAACATCTATTTCTGCAAGCGGTGAACTTAGCCTGACTGCGTTTGGCAAAAACTACAACATACCTTTTGACATTGTTGAAAATAAACTAACAATGCACTTTAAATCTCGTTCTTTAACCTTTGATTTAAACAAAATTGTCAAAGAGTTTTTCAATGTTGACTTAACTAAAAATAGCCTAGAGGAGTTAATTAACTTAATTGACTTTACTAATTTAGTTAAAACCGCAGAACGTTTATTTAGTTTCCTTGACTTAAAGTTAGCGAAAGACAACTTAAAAGTAGAAGATGGTCGCGTTGCTTTTGACCAAAGCAAAACAGCCTTTGCTTTAACTCACCGCCCTGGCACTAAACTTCCTAGTCCAAAAGCACCTGTTAACGAACTTGATTTAACTGAGTTTTTACTAAAATACTTTAAAGACCCAGATTTAAACCCACGTGGTACAATTTCCTTTACTTTAAACTACGCTTTAAACTCAATTACGAAAACTGACGCAGACTCAGAAATCAAAGTTGCTGTTGATTTGCTTAAAGGAAAGATTTCAATTTCTATTCCAAAACTTGGCCGTATTTATATAGATAACCGTGGAGTATACGTTGAGTTTGGGCCAAACAAACGTAAAAACGTACAATATTTTTCGCATGCTGACTTAAAAGAACTAGCCCCACAAATTCGCGCAAGTCTTTCTAAATACTTACCTGGTGGTTTTGATCTAGACGAAATAATTTCTCAAGTTTTGGCTAACTTAACCGTGGATCAAGCGAGTGGCAATCTTTCTACTTCCTTTAACTCAAAAAATGATCGTTTTGCCATGACTTTAAACTCATACCAAAACGAAACTCCTTATTTAGTGTCACCTGAAGATCAAAACGGCAAACAAATTAACCGTTTTAGCAAATCTGCCCTTGAAAAACTTCTAAAAGTTCTTGAAAGTGGTAAATTTCAGGCCAGCATTTCTTTTGCTGACTTTAATATTCAGTTAAATATACTATACAAAAACAATACACTTTATTTAAATGCCAAAATTATGAAAGCAGGTAAAGAACTTGCCGACATTTCTATCATTGGCAACCAAGTCTACGCTAAAGTAAATGGCTACAATTTAAAGGCCAATGTTAAGGACTTTAGTGAACTCATGCACAAAGTTTTTGAAATGTCTCGCCTAAAAGGCGAAATTGGTGGCTTTAACTTAAATAACTTTGGCATCGACTTATCTGAACTAAATCTAGACTTTACAAACCCTTTTGCAACCCTTCAAAGTATTGCTAAAACCATTGACAAAATGCCACTGGTTAAATCTTTAATTAAGTCACTGGAGTTTGAGTTAAACTACCCAACAACAGACGAAGCCAAACTACTTACCTTTAAACTAACTGCGTTTAACTTTAACATCACAGGTTATCTTGATGCGGACCCTCAGTTTAACGCAAACATTTTTGAAATTAACGAAAACGAATACATTGACCTTCCGCTTGCTGACCTTAACTCAAAAACTGAAGTTCAACCTGGCGCTAAACTACCTCTAGACATTTCTGAGGTAAACAAAATCAAAGAGCGCGTGATGACTAAACCTCACAGCGTTACCGGTAGCGCCGAGATTAACGGAGTCAACTTAACAATTCACAAAGGCTATGTTTCTGTTAACAACAACTTCCAAGATGTAGAAGCAGTGCTTTACGCCGAGGCTAAGTTTAAAGATTTAGTTTATAGTTTTGAACTGTATTTTTCTAAAAACACAGTTTATTTAAAATCAGCAAAACTAAACGCTAAAGTGTCAATTGAAGAAATTGGTACGTTAATTGCAAAAATCACAGAACTTATCAAGAGTCAAGGTGAAATTAACTTCAATAATTTCCAATTACAAAACAACACAAACGCGAACATTCAAGCGCTGATTTTTAAGTTTGTAATCCAGTCACTTACCATTGCCAAAGAAGAAATTACCTTGGCCGCTAAATACGCAGAATATGAAGGCAAAATTTACTTCAACCGCAAAACCAAAGCAATTAACTTAACTATTTCAAACTTTAATCTACATTTAACCTTAACTCCAACTGAGTTTAGTGAGGTTGGCGAAAGAGCTGAGGCTAAAATCGCTGAGTTCATGAAAAACCCAAATGTCTTAACTGCCAACGATATTTTAAAGATCGCAGAACTTTACTCAACTCGCTATACCCTTGAAGACCTTAACTACTCGCTTCCAAAAGAACTCACAGAAAAATACTTAGGTAAAGACGCAAAACTAGACTTAAGCGTGAAAAACGTACAAGTTGACTTAACTTCAAAACACTTGCTTAAAGCAGATTTAGGTGTGAAGTTCACGCACCCTCAACTTGGAAGTCCAATTAACCTAAACTTTGAACTGCACATTCAAGACAAACAAATCTACCTGCTTTCAAAAGAATACCCAACCCTTAACTTAAAAGTAGCCTACAGCGAAATTTCAGCGATAATCGCGGCAATTCAAAAAGCCATTGAAAAAGCCAGTGGTATCTCTATAAGAAACATAAGTCTAGCCAACTCAAGTCAAACTTATTTAGCGCCAAAACTAGAGTTTACAAAAATCTTAGACGCACTAAATATTTCTAAAGAAGGTCTAGACTTTGACTTAAAGAAAGCATTTGGAATTGAACAAATCACCATGGTTTCTCTGCGTTTTAAATTCCAAGAAAAAGCACTATCTCTATCTGCAAGTCCACTTAACTTAAACTTAACTTTAAAGAAAACTGATAAAAAACTTAACTTATATCAACCAAACGCAACAACTCAGTTTTTAGGTCGTGAGTTTTTTGAAAAAACAGCAGACTTAGTCGCTACTGGCTACGCAGTAAATGGTGAGTTTAACTTACCTTTAAACGGTGAGAACCTAAAAGTAGAAATCAAAGGCGCCCTAAACTTTGCACGCAAAACTATTTTGGACCTTGAGTTAAAACTAATTTATAAAGATATTCAACAAACCTTCCGTCTACTTTACGACAAACAGTTTTTCTATCTACAAAACGAAAAAGTTAACTTGAAATTAAGCCTGCAAGACATCCAAGCGCTAATTTCTGAAGGCCAAAAACTGAAAGACATGTTTTCAGGAATTACAGTAGGACTGACTCAAGACCTAATTAAAGCCGTAGTTGCAGGTACTTTTGAGTTTAGTCAAACTAGCGTTGTAGCTAAATTCAGAGAAGGTATACTTAAAAACCTAGAAGTCAAAGCAGATCTGACTGCGAAAGCTCTTAAAGTTAAATATGGCACTATGCTGGACTTAACTTTAACTAAACAAGCAGACGCAGAAACTAAAGATGTACCTGAAGGCATTGAGTGGCTAGACCGTTCATTTGTTGAAAAAGTTTTTGATTTATTTTCTTCAACCTATGAACTGAAAGCCACTACTACAGACAACGCTAAGTTTAAAGGAGAACTCAGCGGAAATGTTGACCTTAAATCTAAAGTTAATTTTGCGGGTTCTGGTAAAGTTGAGTTTAAGATTGGCGAAAAATCTTACTTCCTTGAGTTAAATAATCTCTATATCTCTGAGCGCACTCTATATGCTTTAACTCAAAAACTAAACTTAAAAATACCTTTTGCAGACATCAGCCGTCTGCAGGCAGAAATTCAAAAAATATTTGCTGACTTAAAACCACTACTTGGACTTTCAAGTAAAGCCGATTTAATTAAGTATTTGTCTGTCTACACAGACCTAATTGACGCACTTTCTTTCACTAAAGATAAAATCACCCTTTCTAACTTCTCAATTAGCGGAATTAAGTTGTCTGCCGAAGTTGACCTTACTAAAAAAGAAATCAGGCTAACTCTACCAGATTTAGGACTACAGGCCACTTTAACTAAGTCAACAAAACAAAACACAGGCATAGTACCAGCAGTTCAATACGCCGACACCGAGACAATTTTAAACTTACTTAAACTATACGCGCAAACCTACGAAATTGACGGCAAGGCTCAAAGCGGTGAAATGGGTGCTGACTTTTCTGGTAAACTTTCGCTTAAAGGCGAGGTTCTGGCCAAACTGGAAACTTACCTTAAATTCAAAGACAAATACCTAAAAGCCACAGTTTACTACGACAAAAAATATCTGTATTTTGAAACCGAAAAACTTAAGTTTAAACTGTCAGTTGAAGAGCTTACTCAAATCATTAAAAAAGCACCAGACTTACTAAAACTAGCCAATGCTGAAAACATCTTTAATCTACTAACTCAGTTTTCTTTAACTAACAGCGAACTAAATGTGGGATACGGCGATCTAAATGTTCGCGCTAACTTACTTGACCGTAAGGCAGACATTACTTATAAAAACTTAGTTCAAGCCACTGTTACACCGACAGCCACCGAAGACCTTGGTTCAGTTCCAGAACACGAATGGAAGACTTACCAAGACATTCTTGATTTATTTGCAAATGTTGATAAAATCAAGTTTATGCTCAAAGCCCCTCAAAAAACCTTTAACTTCGCCGGTACCTTTGAACTAAACGGCAAGGCCTTAGAAGTTTCAAAAGGTTCACTTACCATCAATTCAAAAGGCAATACCTTTGACTTAGACGTAAACTTTGAGGCAAAATACGACGGCAAAGACTACAAAGGTAGAATTACTTTCTTAAATGGCTACATTTACCTAGATGTCAACGGCCTTCGCGTTAAAATTTCACAAGAGGAGTTTATTCGCTCAGGCTATCGCTTAATTGGAACTTTTGGTGGCAGCGCTGAGGCTCTTGAAAAAGCCCTTAAGTATTTCAATAACCCAGAAAACTTAAAAGAAATTCTTGGACTAAACTTAGCCACAAGACTTACCTACTTAAACTCACCTATCTACAGCCGTTTCCAAAGAGGACTAACTAAACCTGAAAACGCCACCGACTTATTTGAAATTCTAACTGAGATTGATTTTACTAAAACTAATGTCCGCGCTAGCGTTAATTACGGAGAGATTAGCGGTACTTTTGACCTTGAGTTTACAGACATTCGTTTTGCTAAACTACAAATCGCTAACGTTCAACTTAAGGAAAACAAAATTGAGCAGGCTGTTTTTGAACAAACCGACTACACAGAAATCACTGCGCCAAACGAAGCGGATTTCACAGAAAAAGAGTTTAAACATTTTGACACTTTTGTAGATGCTGTGATGAACACCATTGACAAAAAGCAATATCACATTAAAGGTCAAATCACTTCAAATAAAGTGTTTGGTGTAGGTTTGAATATCAAAAATGTTGACCTTAAAATGAATTTTGCTGATCCTAATGGTACACAAATTGAACTTACATTTGATATGGATTACACTGGTGCCAAAGTACCTGGTCAAGTATATCAAGTTAACAAAGGTAATATTTCTGTTCATTTTTACATGAAAAATGGTCGTGGATACTTAAGAACTAAAACTAAAGAAGTAACTTGGGTTGGTACTTTATTTGCAAGTAAAAAATATGGACCTGAAGTAACTAAGTATTACGAGTTCACCGAGTCTGAAATGAAGGCTAACTTATTTGCCTATATCTTAACAATGATTTACGCAGACGACCAACTATGGAATGGTCAAACAAAACCTACTCCAGTTAGAGGATTTAACAGACCTAGATTAGTTAAACGCGGACCGCTTGATAATTTAGATATTGCTAAACTAGTTAAAAAAATAGTTGCGGGTAAAACAGAATCATCAAACAGTTATGATTATGAATTTACTGTTGATAAAGATATCGTAAAAGGTAAATTGCCATCACCAATTACCGTGAGTGATATTGTTATTAAACTAATCACTATGCCTGAAGGCGATAAACAGTATTTACGTAAATTTAAAGTTCAAACTGCTTTTTCAGTTCTTATATCGTTTAATATTGTAGCTGAATTTGAAATGGTTGCAATGGGTGCAGATGTACCTGCTATTAACTTACCTGACAACATCAACGACAAATGGTAATTTAGTTTAAATTCTGCTCAAAATAAAAAGGTATACACACGCGTGTATACCTTTTTAACATTATTAAAACTTTCCTTTAAATAATTTTTACTCAACAAGACAAAAGTATTTTAAAATAAACCATAAATGGCTAAATAAAGCCCTTTTATCAAGGTTTAGAAAACAATTCAAACCACAAAAATGTGGTATAATTAACGAGTATTGAGGTACTAAAAATGGATATAATTAACCCAGATTTACAAACTAACGAAGTTACTACTTCAAAGAAAAAAAGAAAACCTAAAAAACCCTATTCTAAAGCAGAACAAATCATTATTTGGATAATTATTGTTTTTTCTGCCTTGACAATTCTTTTGTCTGCTGGTTTCGGTATTTACTACGGAATTAAATACGACTACGACAATCGTCGCAAACCACTTGACGACATTACCACTATTACTACCGGCGACTTTGAAACTATTATGGCCAAGAAAAAAGGTGTAGCCTTGTCTTCACTTAAGTTCTCTGGCAACAACAACATAGACTTCACATCAAAACGTTATATTTATATTTTGTTTTACGACCAAAAAGAGCGTTCTTACACTAGATACTCAAAGTCACTTCGTAAGTTAATTAAAAAACTAAAAGGCGACGTTTTGATTTTAGGTGTTAATATTCCAGACTCTGAAGACAATAAGTTTATGGACATCGCAAACTTCCCAGACTACAAAAACCCAGACGGTTCAATAACTCACAAAGAAGATGTTAAAGTCCCAATGTTTTTCCAAAGCACACCAGAGGGTGATTTTGAAAAACAAATGCGTGCAAATAACTTCAAAGACATTTACAACATCTTAAATACCCACAAAGACCCTAAAAAATAAAAACTACTTTTTAAAATCAAAGGAAAATATAAATGAACGCAGAAATTATTAAACAAATCGCCGACTCATTGGCAATTAAAGAAAGCCAAGTTAAAGCAACTCTGGCTTTGCTTGAAGAAGGTGGCACTATTCCTTTTATCGCCAGATACCGAAAAGAAGTTACTGGCAACCTAGACGAAGAACAGATTAACGAAATTAACAAGGAATATGAATATCAAGTTAACTTAAAACAAAGAAAAGAAGATGTTTGTAGACTGATTGACGAAAAAGGCATGCTGACACCTGAACTTAAAGCCGAAATTGAAGCGTGCACTAAGTTAGTAGAAGTTGAAGACTTATACCGTCCATTTAAAGAAAAGAAAAAGACTAAAGCAACTGAAGCCATTAAAGCCGGCCTTGAACCACTTGCTCAGTTTATCTTATCCTTTCCAGATACAGAAATTGAACCTGAAGCCGAGAAATACATCAATGAAACAGTTAAAACAAAAGAGGCGGCAATTCAGGGAGCACTTTACATCATCGCTGAGCAAATTTCTGACAACGCAGAGTACCGCAAATGGATGCGAGAATACGTTTTTGCAAACGGTCAACTAGTTTCTAGAAAGAAAAAAGACGCAGTTGACGAAAAAGGTATTTACGAGATTTACTATGAGTTTCAAGAACCTTGCACTAAGATAAAGGAATATAGAGTTCTTGCCATTAACCGTGCTGAGAAAGAAAAAGTAGTCACTGCTTCTATAGAATGCGAAAACGCAGATATCCTTGCGTATCTTGAAAAACAAGTTATTTTAAAACCTAAAAGCACCGCAACTCCGCACCTTAAACTTGCAATTCAAGATAGTTTAAAACGTTTAATTTATCCTTCAATTGAAAGAGAAATCAGAGCAGAGCTGACCGAAAAAGCAGAAGACCAGGCAATTAAAGTTTTTACCCTAAACGTTGAAAAACTGCTTCTACAACCACCAATTAAAGGCAAAATGGTGCTAGGTATTGACCCTGGTTTTAGAACTGGTTGCAAAATGGCGGTAATCTCACCAACTGGACAACTTTTGGAAGTCGGCAAACTTTTTTTCCACGATTTCTTTAAAGAAGAACAAAGAGTAGCGGCCCTAAAAGACCTGCTTACCATAATTCGTAAATACGACGTAGAAATTATAGCAATCGGAAATGGAACCGCTTCTCGTGAAACTGAGGAGTTTGTGGCAAAAGTTATCACTAAGGCTAAACTAGACGTTAAGTACGTGATAGTTTCTGAAGCTGGTGCTTCTGTGTATTCAGCCTCTGAAGTTGCGCGTGCTGAGTTTCCAGACCTGCAAGTTGAAGAGCGTTCAGCGGCTTCCATTGCCAGAAGACTACAAGATCCACTTTCTGAACTTGTTAAAATTGACCCGAAGTCTATCGGAGTTGGTCAATATCAACACGACGTTTCGCCAAAAAAACTAAACTCAGAGCTTTCTTTCGTAGTAACTACTGCCGTTAACTCAGTCGGAGTTGACCTAAACACCGCGTCAACCGCCTTGCTTACTTATGTTTCTGGGCTTAACTCAAAACAAGCAAAATCCATAGTTGATGCCAGACAAAGCAAAAAAGGCTTTAAAAACCGAGAAGAACTTAAAGACGTTGCCTACATTACTAACAAAGTATACGAACAAGCAGCTGGTTTTCTTCGCATCACAGATGGCGATGAAATTCTAGATATGACGCCGATTCACCCCGAGTCTTACGCGGTTGCCAAGGCTTTGATGAGCAAGTTTAACATCCAAAAACAAGACATTGGCAAAGTTGAAGTAATTGACGAAAAACTAAAAAACTTTAGTTTAACTAAAGAAGTGGGTGAGTTAAATACAGACCGCTATACTTTGGAAGACATTGTAAAATCTTTAAAACAACCTCTTAGAGACCCAAGAGATTCGTTTCCGCAACCTTTGCTTAAATCTACAATTTTAGAAATTAAAGACTTAACTATTGGCATGGAAGTGGAAGGAACTGTTCGAAACGTTGTTGACTTTGGGGCGTTTGTAGACATTGGACTACACGAAGACGGTCTAATTCACATCTCAAAAATGGCAAAACGCTTTATTAAACACCCGTCTGAAGTTGTGCAAGTTGGCGATATCGTTAAATGTTATGTTGTCGCGATTGACGAAAAGAGAGGCAAGGTCGGCTTGGCTCTTGAAAAAGACTTAATTTAATGTAATAATTTAAAAAGTAGTTTTTGAAAAACTACTTTTTAGCTGGAGTGATACTCAAGAGGCTGAAGAGGACGCACTGCTAACGCGTTAGGGCGAGAAATTGCCGCGAGGGTTCAAATCCCTCTCACTCCGCCATTTAACCTACATTTATTTACTTTTTTAATTTAAGTTAAAGGAGATAAAAATGAGCATAAATAAACTTAAAAACTTATCTATAGTTTCGCTAATTTTTGGCTTAATTACTGTGTTGTTTTCTTTTTCTGTTGTTGGAATTAGACTGTATATTGAGTTTTCATTCCAAGGTAAAACCGGGATTGGCGTTGCTATTGCCGCACTTGCTTGGGCCAATATTTTGCTCTATGTTTCTATTGCTTACTTAGTTTGGTTTTTAGTAAATCTATCTTTATATATCTACGTTTTTGTTAAATTACATCCATATAAAGAAAACCCACATTTTGCTCTTTCAATAATTGGTTTCATCTTTCCTATTTTTCAAGTTATTGCCCTTATTCTCTACATCGTTAAAATCAATAAACTTATTAAAACTCAAGCCCTAGAACCAGACAGCGACGTGCAAATTACTGAAGTTTTAAACTAATTTTAGTTTTTTCTCTTGTTGTTTATCTCTGTTTAAAAATATACATTTTGAGGCTAAAAAATAGTTAAGTTTTAAGTCACACACTTACAAAAAATTAAATCAAATTAACACTTAATTGACAATTTTTTGCTATCTTGATATACTAATTAAGTGTTTAAAACAGGCCTATAGCCAAGCGGTAAGGCAACAGACTTTGACTCTGTCATTCGTAGGTTCAAATCCTGCTAGGCCTACCATTTTCAAGAATAAATCCACCGAATGTGGATTTTTTTATTGTAATCCTACAAACCACATGTTTTAGTAGACTACACTATTCTTAATTTGGCTTAATTGGTTTATTTTTTTAAAGAATTTTAAAATAGTTGTGTATTTCAAAACACCTATTGCGTGTTATCTGCAAGTTATATTTTTTCAATCATAAGTAAAATTTATCTTAGTTATTTCTCCAAATTTAAATATCAAAAAAGTTAGAAACAAATCACCAATAACTTTAAAAATTATTATTGAATCTGAAAACTGCTGCATTAGAGAAAGTGGCGTGAATGTTGTTCCGGTCAAGTGTTTAAAAAATTAGTTATACATTCTTAACTTTTTGAAAAAATATAACTAAAATTATAAAAACTTGTTTTATTATTTGTTTTGGTTGTCTAGTTGTCAAATATGGTTTCTCTTGGTTTTTAATGCAAGTTTGTTTTTCTTGCATGTTTTATACGTAATTTTTAATAAAAAAGAGCGAAAGAGTTACTCTGTCGCTCATATATGCATCAAATATTATATTATTTTTGGTGCGTTATTTATTTTGTGAATTTCTTTTTCCAGTTCAAGTACTGAATTTATCAGCTCTTCAAAACTTGGATATTCACTAAAAAACATCTCAGTCATATTTTTATAGTCTTCCTCAATATCTTTTTGGCGATATTTATCAGGCATAAGTTTAATTGATTTAATTGTTGCTTGCTCGTATTTTGCCCATTTTCGTGGATAGAATTTCTGCTTAAATTTAACAACTTTTTCCAAAAGCTGATAACTCTTGAATGCCTTATCTTTATATGGTGAATTTGCTATACAAACTAAATCATAATAGTGTCTAGCATACCTTTTTGGTATTGAAAGTTCTTTAGGTCTGTTTGCTTCGTGATGAAGTATGGTTACTTTCTCCCAGAATGTTCTTTCAGGAAGAACCGTTTTTACTTCTATAAAATCACCATCAAACAGCATAGGATATATTTTTTGTATATCAGGAACAATTTGAACAGTCTCAGATGGTGTCCAGGCTGCCAGTGCTCCGATTTCAAGTCTTACTACTTGTGTTATATACGATGACTTGAATGTTTTTGGGTATTCAAACAGAACTGTTTGAGAGTCGTTTTCATCTATTTTTATCCTGAACTCCTTACCAAGCATATCTCCAAAATCGCTGTTTAACTGAGGAATAAATTCATTTTTTAGAAATTCTAGTGTTTTTTGATTGGTATCTTTATTAAATTTATCTTGTTTTGTGTTGGAACGTTCTTGCCAAGGCTCGTCAACGCTATATCCAATTACTCTCCAGTCAAGGATTAAATCTATATCTTCAGAAAATCTGTGAATCAAATTAAAGCATTTCGAAAGGCTAGTACCGCCCTTAAAGGTAAAAGCATCTTTTCACTTACACTTAGAGAAAAGATAATTTAGAACAAAGCAAACCCAATAATCTTTTTCAAGAATTACTTCATTCACGCCGATTTTCGAAGATGCAGTTTTGAAAATTTGTTCCAATTTGTTTTTTGATATTTTTTTGTATTTAAACATATCTACGCCACAGAGATTTTCTTAATAATGTCATACACCCAGACACTTGTACTCTTACTATCTATAAGTAGTTCTGACTTTTCTTTTTCAGTAAGTTTTTTTCGTAAATAATCAATTTGTTTCGAAGTGATTTTATTTTTTCCGATCGCTTTTATTGACTGTATCGTTAATGCAGTAAGTGCAGACATTTTTGAAATGTCCCTATTACTTCTATGTTTAAACTCTATTGTTGCATTACCAAAAGTAAAACTCGCATATCTACCATCTGACACATATGTCCACTTTGCAGGAACTTGCGTAGATAGACCTAATAAATTTAGAGCAGTATTTCCCGATGGGGCAATCGTCCAGTGATATTTTCTTGCGATTGCGTTTGCAACTTCATTCGCAGATGGTGATTCATACTCCTTAATCAATTCAATATACTTTGGCTTAAAATATATGCCTTTCATAACACGGATAATAACTTTATCTTTTACTAGACGATTTAACGAACTGCGAATTGTTTGATAGCCAGCAATATCAAAAAAATCACTAGTTATGAAAACTTGATTTGATTCAAAATTCTTTATTTTATTTAGTATTTCTTGCTTATAGTTCATCTGATATGCACCTCTTTTGCATCAAATATTATACAATATTTGGTGCAAAGAGCAAATCACAGTAATTCAATTAACATTTTTTACTCTAAATACTTCACAAAACATAACTAATCATTGGAAACTAATTTAAACAAGGTTTAGTTACGAATTATTATAAAAATGGTTTTAACTTTTTAGGAGACACCTTGAAATTTTTTGTTAAATTTATACAACAATAAAAATAGCCTTTTCCACAATAATACGAAATAAAACGGCACAATAAAACGAAATAAAACAGCACAATAAAACGAAACAAAATAGCACAAAAAAACGAAGTGAAAGATGATATAATTTTATGGTGAGTTATGGAATATAAAAAAAGAATCACAGACAAACTGTTAAAAGAAAAATTAGAGGCGTTTGGTGCTGCATTGATAGTAGGTCCGAAAGGTTGTGGTAAAACTACAACAGCAAAACAAAAGGCAAAAAGCATCATTGAGTTTCAAGACGAAGACACTAGAGAAAATATTTTGCCTGTTGCAAATACTACTCCTTCAAAATTGCTTAAAGGTGAAAAACCGATATTATTTGACGAGTGGCAAGATGCACCTAAAATTTGGGGTGCTATTCGTAAATCAGTTGACGATGAAAATAGAGTCGGAATGTATATTTTAACAGGTTCCACTTCTCAAGTAGTCAAAACACCACACACAGGAACAATGCGTATTTCTACACTTAAAATGCACACCATGTCGCTTTACGAAACTGGTGAATCTAACGGAACAATTTCACTTATAGAATTATTTAATAACCCAGAAATTTTAAGAGAAGGTTGTAAAAGTGATATAAACATTGATAATTTAATATTTGCAATTTGTCGTGGTGGCTGGCCAAAGAGTTTTGCACTAGAAAAAAAATCTGCTAAATTATCAATAGCAAAAGACTTATTTAATCAAACATGTAGTTCAGATATTTCTAGTATAGATGGAGTTTCGAGAAACAAAGTACTGGCTGAAAACATTTTACGTTCATATTCAAGAAATATATGCACACTTACTGATAGTAAAACAATTTTTAAAGATGCAACTACTGCCACTGAAGTTTCCTTGAAAACTTTTGAAAATTATGTAGATGCACTTAGAAATTTACATATTATTGATGATGTTAATGCTTGGTGTCCAGCAATTCGTTCGAAAACTGCAATTCGCTCTTCTGTCAAAAGAAATTTATGTGATCCGTCATTGGCAGTCGCAGCACTTGGTATTAACCCTGATTATTTTGACAGGGATTTTAAGACTCTTGGCTTCTTATTTGAGTCTTTAGTAATTAGAGACTTAAGAGTTTATTCATCTGTTCACAATGGAAGAATTTCTTACTATAGAGACCGATATGGTCTTGAAGCAGATTGCGTACTTCATTTAGAAAACGGTAGATACGCATTAATTGAAATTAAATTAGGAGCAAGTGAAATAGATAAAGCGGCTAAACATTTACTCAAAATTGAAAGACTTGTAATTGAAAAAAATAAAACAGAGCAACAAATGCAATTACCACCGCCAACTTTAAAGATAGTGATTACTGGAACTGAATACGGCTACATTAGAGAAGATGGCGTGCTTGTTGTTCCAATTGGTTGTTTAAAAGATTAGGTATACTCATAAAAAAGAAATTTTCCTACAATTATCACAAATGAAAATTTAATTCTAAAACTACCTTATAAAACCTTTTTATAGAACTAAGAATTCACAATTGTAAGTTTATTTAGTCATTGAACTTATAAGCAGTTGTAATTGTTATTTGATTTATTACTATTTTTTTGATATCATAACCATAAGCAAGGTTGGTAATAAAATGATTGATGAAAAAATAAAAAAAATAGTTCAAGATTGTATAGAATTACAAGATGAAAGTGAGTGGTTTGAATTTAAAGAAAACACTTTTGACGTTGACGAAGTTGGAAAATATATATCGTCACTTTCTAATAGTACTGCGATTCTTGGAAAAGAGTATGGATACTTAATTTGGGGTATTAACAATCAAACTAAGGAAATTGTCGGTACAAACATAAACTTTAACGCAGAACTCAAACAAGAACCAATTAAACATATTTTGGCACGCAAACTTGCTCCAAGTATTTTGTTTAGTTTTCATGAAATTCAAATTAACAAAAAAAGGTTAGTAGTTTTAGTTATACCTGCTGCTAAAATTATTCCAACCTCATATGCTGGCGAAAGATATATCAGAATTGGTTCTAGTAAAGAAAATATTAAAAAATATCCTGAACGTGAAGCAAATCTATTTTCAGTTCTAACTTTCGGACTGCCTACAATTTGTACAAAAGAATCTGAATACCAAGATTTAACTTTTGAGCAATTGTTTGCTTTCTATAGTTTTAAAGGAATTAAACTAAGTGAGCACAACTTTAAAGAAAACTTAGGACTATTGACTAAAGACAATAAATTCAATATCTTAGCCCAATTGCTTTCTGACAACTCACATATTCCTATCAGGTTTGCAGTTTTTGCTGGTAAAAACAAAGCAAGCCTCTTGCACTCTGTTAGAGAGTTTGGTTATAAATGTCTTTTAGTTTCGCTAAAAGAAGTCCTGGACTTCGGAAATATTTTAAACATTCCACAGGCCTATGAAGAAAATCGCCTAATGGAGCGAAAAGAAGTGATGCTATTTAATGAAAATGCATTCAGAGAGGCTGTTGTTAATGCTTTTCTTCACAACAAATGGATCAATTTAAATGAACCAATGTTTACTGCGTTTTCAGATAGAATAGAAATTCTTTCTCGCGGTGAGCTTCCTACTCTGCAAACCTTAGAAGGTTTCTATAACGGCCATTCAATACCAGTTAATGATAAACTTTCTGAAATTTTTTTGCAACTGAAAATTAGTGAAAAAACCGGCAGAGGCATCCCTTTAATTACAAACACCTATGGCAAAAACACCATAAAAATAGCAAATAATTCTATTTTAGTGACTATACCCTACAACAAAGTTAATGATTTTGTAAGCAAAGAAGAAAATAATGATGAGGAAATCAAATTAAACTTATCACAAATCAAGGTTCTTGCTGAAATTAGAAATAATCCTAAAATCACAATTGCTGAACTTGCCAAAACCTGTGAAATAAGTGATACTGCTGTTGACAGAATCCTTAAACTTCTAAAATCATACAATATTATCCAAAGAGAAGGGGCAAACAAAAACGGCTATTGGAAGGTTTTGATTTAAAACTAAATTAGAAATTAAAAAGAGATGCCGACATCTCTTTTTAATTATTTAAATACAATTTACACCACAGTCAGGTTGTTTTATATAGTTGATTTTTATTAAAATAGTAAGATAAATTTGCTGCAAACGTTGGTAATAAACTTAATCATGTTGGTAATAAAGTTGGTAATAAATAATAACAAACTTGATTTATTTTAAATAATGAATATACGCTAATATAGCCTTTCTAGGCTATATTACAAACTAATACATTTATTGCTAAACTAATATGACTCGCAGCTAAAAAGGTCTACATTTAAGAAAATAGGTTGGTAATAAACTTAATTATGTTGGTAATAAAATTTGAGGTAAATCATATAGTTGTAAAATAAAAGAGCGTAATTTTTAGGCTCAGAGTTGCATCCACTGAGGAGGATAATTTTAAAACAAAAAACAATACTATAATTCGTTAAGCATTAAAAAATCTTTTAGTTTGATATGTCTAACTGTTGAAGTAGAAAAATCAAAATCATCATTAGTTATCAATATTTTTTGAAAGCGATTATCTAAATTATAAAAAGCACTCATTTCTCTGGTATAGGCTTTTTCATCAACTACACTATAGGCGACTTGTATATAAAAAGTTTTGCCTTCTTTTGATGCAATAAAGTCAATTTCTTTTCCTTGATTGTCAAAAGTTTTTACATTGTATCCCATATAAATAAGTTCGTTGTAAACAATGTTTTCTAAATTATGATCCAAGTCATAACGTCTGTCATTTGTTTTAATTGAATTTAGTGCAACATCACAATTATATATTTTTCCATAATATCTAAGTTCTCTTTTAGTTTTGGTTGAATACTTTGGAATTTCTTCTATAATGTATGCTTCTTTTAAATATTTTAAAAAGTTTACAACCGTAGACATTGCCAGGTCAGGAAAATCTATCTTCATGTGTTTGTGAATAGACCTAATTGAAAAAATTCGTGAATTGCTTACCAGCACATAGTTAACCAATTTCTTAAATATCACATCTTTTTTAATCTTATATCTATTAATTAAATCGTTTACCACTATGGTTTTTTCTAAATCGTTCAAATATGCCTTTGTATCATTTAAAGAACTAAAATTAAACCTACCGGGAAACCCACCCCAAATTAAGTAATTTGAAATGTCAATTTTATAGTTGTGTTTTTCTGTGTATTCACTAATTTCTTTAAAAACAAACGGTCTAATTCTAAAAGAAACGAAACGACCACTAAGCAATGTTAAAAACTCGTTTGAAAGTAATTTAGAGTTAGAACCAGTTATAAACACTGAGCAGTTATCTAGTCTTAATTCTTTAACTGCTTTCTGCCAATTTTCAATTTCCTGAATTTCATCAAAAAAGCAGTAGCATTTACCATTTTTTCTATTTGTTTTTACGTAGTTTAACAGTTCTTCAACGCTGCCAGCCTTAGTAAAATCAGCAATTCTTTCAAAATTAAGATAAATGATGTTATCTGTTTTTTGCTTAATTTCAGACATTATAGTTTCAAGTATTACCGATTTTCCGCATCTTCTTACACCTGTTATTACTTTAACCAAATCACTTTCATAAAATCCTCTAATAGATGCTAAATATTTTTCTCTAGTGATCATTTAATACTCCTCTGCTATGCATATACATTTTAGTCGATAAATGAAAAAGAAACAAATTTTTTGTCTTACAATAGGAGACAGTTTGACTTAAAATAACTAAACTGTCTTATATAAAAAGACAATTTGACAAATTAAGTCAAACTGTCCGATTAAAAAACATTATGTCGTTTATACAAAATAACACAAAAACAATTATTTATTAGAAAACAAAAAATACAAATTCAGCAAAATTTAGGTCTGAATTTGTGTTTTTTAAGCTTAGTTACAATTTTATAGATTTTATATAGTGTAAGTGACTGGGAATTTTTTTTAAAGTGTTATAAAAAAATCGAGAGTTTAGTTAATAACTAAACTAATCATTATTGTAATAAAAAACCACAAATAAAGAAATTTGTTTGGTGAGTAAGTTAAAGCAATAGTAAAAATAAATGGCCTATATATTTTTATTTGCCTTTAGGACTGTCATAATTTTAATGTCTGCAGGTGAAGTCAAAAACTCATCAAACTCGTGTATATTTTTTTCGTTTATCCAAAGTTGCCCTGCTTGAATTTCTTTTAAACCCTTACTATGTTGATTTTTAGAATAGTATTTATTGTTTTTCACATCACTTGAAGAAAGAACCCAATATTTAATTTTGTCTCGCCAAACACCAATCCAGATAAAAACATCTGTGCACTCAGGTTTTAGTTGTTGAAAGTTCATATTGAAAGTTTTTTTGCTGTCTGTTGCTAAGGCTTTTATGGTAAGTTGTTCATCTGATTTTGAGTCAACTGCTCGCGAAGCCTTCACTTCTACTTTTATACCATCTCCGATTTGCAACGGTAGGAAAAAGTCATATTCTCCGTGGTAATTTGCATCTGTTTTCTTACTAGGCCTTTCAAACTCTTGAACTAACTCGTTTAAGTGAGTTTGTGCCCACATTTCGCCAAACCCCCTTGGTGAAGTGATTTCAAAAAGATGCAGAAACTTATTTCTAGAAAAATAGTCGTTTCGTATCTTTAAGTAATCGTCAAACTCAATAATTTTGTCTGCTAAAAGCCCACAAATTATATACTCAAATTTATTAAATGGATAAATACTAAAAATACTTTCAAGTTCACTGTCGCTTAAACTTTTGTTTTTAGACTTTAGTCTTAACTGATTTAAAATTTCTTTAAGCCTTTCCATTTTTCAAATCCTTTTCAATTATTTTAATTTGTTCATCTGAAAAACCGTAGAGTTTGTAAATAACAGACTGTATTTTTAACTCATCATTAACTTTATTATCTATAAAATCTGTAAAAAGTTGTTCTGTTTTGGCGTCAATAGACGGAATAGGTAAGTTTTGCAAGTCATATTTTAAAGTTTTAATTTGGTTTATTTTATGGCGAAAATAAAAGTTCAATACATTTGAATTAAGTAACACACATAGTGCTTTGATGTTAACTGGTGTGTTTATTGGAATTAAAATGTTTGCAGAGTTCAAGACCAAAGTTTTTTTGTTGTCATAAGAAAAAATCAGTTTTTTGTTAGAGATAAACTTATAAATTAGTTTTTCTTTAGCAAAATAAAACTCATCACTTGCAACTTGTTGGAATTTTTCTTTATTGTAAACTATGAATTTTTTTGGTTTATCAGCGATATATTTCTTTATCTCTTTGCCTGTGTAAATTGGCATTGAGTCTTTAGTTTTGCTATCCAAAACTAGTTCTTTGTTGTTGCCAGTCACTATTCCGAGTGCAAATTTAGAGTCAGTTAATCTAAAGCAGTCTCTGTTTTCAATTTCTTTTAATATTAAGTTTTTTTCGTCGTCATATAAAGAAAAAATATAGTCTTTATCTCTTTCAAATCTATCGTAGTTGATTTTATGTTCGCTTGATTTTTCTACGACCGCAATCTTGTTTTTTGAAGTGAATGCTAATTCTATTGAAATCGCATCTGTTAGCACATTGTTAAAAGGTTTTTTAAAATATTCAATTTTACAAATCGCTGTATTTTCAACAATGTATTTTCTAATATCTCTGTGTGTTCGAACATTTAAAAAAGACTCAGGTAAAAGAAAGCACAATCTGCCGTCTTTTTTATTAGTTTTTTGAATTGATTGGTAAATGAAATAAGCAAAAGACTCTTTTGAATGAATTTCTTTAAAATCTTTTACGTGATTTTCAATATAGGCACCCCACGGTGGATTTGTGATAATTAAATTAAAATGCGGGTTGTCTGACATTTTTAAAAAATCTGCGCAAAAAATATTTGGTTCAAATACTTCTCCTTTAAAAATCACAAAAAGATTACACTTCATGATTTTGACAGCAATTTTGTCTATGTCGTAGCCATAAATATTTTCGGGTTTTACTAACTTAGTTTTTGCAATTTCGTTTAAAAACCCACCACTTCCGCAACAAGGATCGCAGATTTTTTTATCTTTAAGGTCTACCCCATCTATCATTTTATGTACGATATTTGCAGGAGTATAGTAAGAACCTGCAATATTTTTATCGCCTTCAAATTTGAGTAACTGGTAGATATACCCAAGTAAATCAACATTAACATAAGCGGTAAAATCAAAGTTAATTTGATAGTAATCGTTGCCAATTGTAATGATAAAATCTGCGATATATTTATTTTGAGAAGTAAAACCTCTATCGGTTTTGTATATAAGTTTTAAGTCAAAAAGGTACTTTAAAATTAACGAGTTGATGGTTGTTTCAGTTGCTCTGTCAAAATCAATTTCATCTAGTATTAAATCAATTTCAGCACCCAGGTTCATATACTCTTTTGGTATTATTTTTTTCTTAGACTCAGTCTTGTTTGCTCTTTTAAAAAAGCAAGATTCATCTAGATTTTTATCCAATCTTTTCCAGTTTTGAACAGTTGCATCTGAAATTTTTAAGTTTTTCGCATCTTTCGCCATAACACAAGAATTATAGCATTCAGACTTATGTTTTTGCGCTTATCCTTGAAGGAAAAACTCAACTTTTTAAAAATTAAACACATTCATATAAGTTTAATTACACTGTTAAATAGTGCATAAATCAATGAGCAGTTTTAAGTAATTAAATGTTCAAATGTTAAATATATACTAGATAAATAGGTGAAAAAAGATGCGAAAACTTGGAATGGAATTAGAAAGAGAAATCAATATAGCAAACGAATACTACCGCGATAATCAAATCGCTTTAATTTACAAAAAACCCACTCCTGTACAAATAGTTAGAGTAAACTATCCAAAAAGGTCGCGGGCAAAAATTGTCGAGGCTTACTACAAAACCCCTTCAACAACCGATTATAACGGAATTTATAAAGGACACTACATAGACTTTGAAGCCAAAGAAACAAACTCTAAAACTTCGTTTCCACTTGCCAACATTCAGCCACATCAAATTAAACACCTTAAACAAGTCTTTGCCCATAAAGGCACAGCCTTTATTATTTTTAAGTGGGTTTATTATCAAAAAAACTATGTTATGGATTTAAAGTATATCTTGCCTTGGTATACAAGTGGAAGAAAATCTATTCCTTACTCAGCTTTTTTAAAAGATGGCTACCAAATAAAAACAGGGGACACCCCCTGTTTAAATTATTTAAATTGTGTAGATAAGATGATCGGTGAGCAAGAGCTAGATGACTTTTTCTTTACTAATCAGTGGTTTGAAGAAGGCGATTACTAGATAAATAGTAGTCAGCGATGTCAACCATAGATATTTGGCGTTGTAAATTAGTGAAAACACTAGGTTTTGACTAAAAGTTTTTTTACTGCTACCAAAGTAAAGAGCACCAGATAAGGTGTGAAATAAAAATCGCTGCACACATAAAATCAAAGCTGCAAAAAACACGATTGAGTAAGATTTAAAAGAAATTTCTTGCGCGACTTTTTTTAACAAAAACACAGAACCAAGTAGAGTAAACGGTAGTATATAGTCAAGAAAAACTGAGCCGATGTGAACAGGCGCGCCGTCTGAAAGCATATTAAAGATGCTGTAAGTAAACGAAACTAACAAAGAATAGGGAGAACCTGTTCTAAAAGCAAACAAGACAAGTGGCAGCATAGATAGTGAAATCTTGAAAGGTGCTGCGGTAAACTTACCCAGTATTGAAAAGACAACTGCTAAAGCAACTGCAGCTGAACCTTCAACTAAAAGACGAGTAAAAGTTAATTTTTGGTTACTAGATTCTCTGATTTGTTTTTGATTAGGTTTATTGCCTTGATTTTTTTCTGTCAATATTAGCGAAGTACCTTTTCGATTAACACAGTGTCGGCTGGTTTGGTTCTAGAGATAGTCATTGAACCAAGTAGAGTGTCTGTGGCTTCTTTTAGGCCTTTTTCGTTGTGGTAAATTACGGCAATAGTTTCGCCTTTTTCAACTTTAGCGCCGATTTTTTTAATTAAATCAATACCAACCGCCATGTCAAGCACGTCTTCTTTTGAAAGTCTACCGGCACCAAGTAAACGAGCAGCGTCGCCAATTTTGATTGTGTCAAACTTAGCAATATAACCACTTTCTGGACTTTTTAGTTCAAATTTTTTTGCTTTTAGTAATTTAGTTAAATCACTAAAGACAGAAATATCTCCGCGTTGTGCTTTAACAAAATCTAAAAATACTTGTTTAGCGCGGCCGCTTTCAACTGCTGCTTTTAGTTCGGCTCTTGCCGCTGACTCTGTAACACCTTTGGCGTTTTGAAGTAAAATTGAGCCAATTGTCATGCAGACTTCCATTAAGTCAGGAGTAATTTTACCGTTTAAGTTATCATATGCTTCCATAACTTCAAGTAAGTTACCGATTTTGTGGCCAAGAGGCTCATCCATATTAGTAATAACGGCCGCCATTTTGCGTCCGGCTAAATTACCGATTGAAATCATTTGACTAGCCAAAGCCTCTGCGTCTTTTTGGTTTTTCATAAAAGCGCCACTTCCGCATTTAACGTCAAGGCAAATGCATTTAGCACCAGACGCTAGTTTTTTTGACATAATAGACGCAGCAATTAACGGAATTGAGTCAACTGTTGCGGTAACGTCACGAAGCGCGTATAGTTTTTTGTCAGCAGGTGCGATATTGGCAGATTGCCCGATTATAGATACACCAATTTTGTTAACTTGGTCAATAAACTCACTTGGCGCAAGTTCTACTTTGAAACCAGGAATAGACTCAAGTTTATCAATAGTACCGCCTGTATGTCCAAGTCCACGCCCAGACATTTTGGCCAACTTAACACCGCAAGCTGCTAGCATTGGCGCTAAAACTAAAGAAACTTTGTCGCCAACTCCCCCAGTTGAGTGTTTGTCAACTGTAACTCCGTTAATTTCAGAAAGGTCAAGCATCTCGCCTGATTTTGCCATAATTAAGGCTAAAGAAGTTGCTTCTTCTGGAGTCATTCCGTTAAAGTATATAGCCATCAGTAGTGCAGATATTTGGTAATCTGGCACACGACCGGCTGTGTATTCAGTAATAATATAAGTTAGTTCTTCGTCAGTTAAAATACCGTTGTTGCGTTTTTTTAAAATCAAATCATACATTGTCATGAGACATTCCCTCCTTATGTTGTTTAATCTTTAAGTTAATTTGGTCTTTTAATTTTAAAGCCAGGTCTTCAGTTGGCTCTAAACAATATGAATTATAAGAAATCGGCTCTAAAAAGTAAAGATAGACAGTCTTTCTGATTAAAGGAAAAAACCTGTTTTTCCGAACCATTCCGAATGAAGCCACCGGCATAATTTCAGACTTTGCCTTATAGGCAAGTTTCAAAGCAGCTGGCTTTACTTCCTCAATTTCTTCAAATGTGCGGTTTTTAATCCCACCTTCTATATAGGTTAAAAAGGATTGTCCGGCTTGTGCTTTTTGAATGCCGATATTCATTTCAACTAAAGTTTTTCTAATGTCTGCTCTGTAGATTTTGATGCAGTTTAGCATTTTAAAAACTTTTCTTAAAATCAGGGATTTGTAAAGCTCTGATTTTGGTGTAAAGGCTAGTCTTAATTTATCGTATATCTCTAAATAGCCAAATGGGTCTAACTCTGATTTGTGGTTAGAAACAAACAAGTAAGTTTTGTTTTTATCAATGTTTTCAATACCTTTAAAAACATATTTTTGTCTAAAAATGTAGAGGTTTAAAAAATACACAGAGTTAGTCAGCAGAAAACTAAATATTTTTTTATTAGGTCTACTTGGTAGCAGAAATATCATACTCAAAATTACAACAGCGCCTTGCAGGTAAATTAAAGCTATTGATGCAACTAAGTAAGCTGGAATTAACCAAAGTGGGCGAAAAAAGTAAGACATTAGCATTAAAAAAGCCAGTGAGTTTAATTCAAAAATACGAGTTAAAATTGTTCTTTTCATCTTACTACTCCACAGATTTAAGCGATTCAACCATTGGCACTTTTTTTACTCTAAAGGCCATATAAAACGAAAGTACAGCGTTGACAAACACAATTAAAACAATTGTAAAAACATAAGATAGCCACTCAATGTTATACATGAAGTTAATGTAAGAAACTTCGTTAATACCAAGGTAAAAATAAAGGAAAGGATAGCCAAGTGCTAGTCCTATTGTAAGTCCTATTAAAGAAAGCGTTAGCATTTCAATAAAGATAGAAATCGCGATTTCGTGTTGAAAAAAGCCAAGGACTTTCAAGGTAGCAATTTCTCTTAGTCTCTCTTCAAAGTTTAGTCTAACTAAGTTGTAAAGCACAACAATTGCCAAAATTATCGCGAAACTCAAAAGAGTGATTGCAGATGAGTAAACTACATCTGTAACTTTAGAAATTATTCGCTGAATTTCTCTGCTTTCTATAACTTTGCCGATATAACCAAGTGCTTCTTGGTCTTTGATTTCGGCAAGTCCGAAGTTATTTTCTCCGCTGATAAAGTTGTGGTTCAGAACCTTAGTTATGTCTTTTTTAGTAATGCCTTCTGCAAGTTTTGCGTAGATTACATTAGTGCTGTCAAGCAGTTCGTTTGCGCAGTCTTCTCGATTAAAGATAACTCCGTTTACAAAAAAGGTTTCTCTAATTTCAGCAACTTTAAAACGGTAGGTTTCACCAAGTATTGTAAACGACAAGTAGTCGCCAACTTTTAATCCCAAGGCTCTGGCGTCTCTTTTGGAAACAGATACCTCTTTTTCACCAAGTCGGCGACCCCCGTTTTGAGGGTGATAAAACTTTGAGTTTTTAGAAATACCGAGCAGTGAAACTCGCTTTGTTTGGCCATTTTCTGCTTGCACGAAAGAGTTTTCATTGTAAAGTGGTTCTGCATAGTAAACAGCTTTTTTACCTTTGATTTCTAGTTTTGAAAGACTACTTAAAACTTCTCTGGACTTTCCACGTAGGTGCAGCATTGCGGCGTCTACATTGTTGTAGTAACTGTAAAGGTCATTGTCAATTCCTCTGTTAATGGTGTCAATAATTCCAAAAGAAGCAATAACTAAACCTGTACAGCCAGCGACTCCGACTATTGTTAGAAGCGATCTAAATAAATTGATTTTAATGTTTCTAAAAGCAATCGCGAGCATAAAGCGACGTTTTACAGGTCTTGCATTTTTTACGCCAATTGTGGTGGTGTTGCCAAGCATAGATTCAACTGGATTTTTCTTAAGTTCGGCTTTGATTACCAAAAACAGAATTAAACTAGTTATTAAAATCACCAAAGTAGAAGACAAAATAACTTCCAGCCAAGGAAAGATATAGTGGTATTTAGGCAGATTGTAAAGCAAATTGTATTTGGTCTTTAGAACTTGTGGAACGATAAACGGAGAAATTATTAAAGCAACTGCAAGCGAACTAAATACTAATAGCAGGTTAATTTTTAGGTAGTGGCCAAAAATTTGTTTTCTACTAATCCCAATCGCCTTCATCGTGCCTATTTCTTTACTTTCTCTAATAATTAACTGCGAAGATGTAGTTACAAAAATTAGTAGTGAAACTAAAAAGAAAACCAGGGGATAGATAAAGGCTGAGTAGAAAGTCAGACCAACGTCTTCGTTTACTACATTGTTTGTAAATAGGGTTTGTCCAGTTTTAGCATATAAGAATCTGTTAGATGAAGTTCCACCAGCTTTGTTGTCTTGTTTAAGTAAGCGTTCATATTCTAAAATAAACTCTTTGGCTGTGTTTTCTGGGTTTTTAGAGTTTAAAAAACGCACATTTATTTGGTTTGGAAATTGCGGGATTTTAAGTAGTTCAACTAAAAGTTTTTTGTTTTGTTGAACTTCTTTACTAAGCAGTTTTTCTTTAATTCCGGGGAAACTGTATAGGCGCTCAACTTGCGCAAATAAGTCTTTGAAAAACTCGTCTTTGTAGTTTTGTCTAAGCAGGGCAAAGTAGTCGCCGTTGTAGTTGGGAGTTTCGTAGTCTTTTTTGCTTTTAGCAAGTGGACGGAAGTTAACTAAGTTATTTTCTTTAAACTCTTTTTTAAACTCAGCGGTTTGTTGGCAAACTATAAAGTCATTTAGCATCTGAATGCCAGCTAGTAGTCCAGTTAGTTTAGGTTTTTGAAGGCCTAGTTCGTGAAACAAAGTTTCGGTATCTAAAAAAGCCTGAAGTTGAGAGACATTTTTTTGAATGGTTTCACCAGTATACACGTATCCTGCGATAGGCACAACAATTTTTAGTCTAGTTTTGTTTTCAGCAATAGACTTTAAAAACCCGCGCACAGCCGTGTATGACAAAAATGTTTCGTTAAATTGGTATGGCAACTTTTCGCCAATTTGGTCTTTTAGATACGAACGGTTAGTCAAAATACTTTCAAAATTACCATCAAAGTATAGTCTTTCCAAGCCTTTGAAGGCTAAATCTCCGTTTTTATAAACGATTTCACCTGTGTTGTGGTCAATCTTGTAGCCCTTTTCGCCAAGCAGCAGTTCAAGGTATTTTTTTGGCACATCAATTTCTAAAGGAGTTCCAACTCTAGGTAGTTTTTTAAACTCATCAACTTTTACAAAAATCCCGCGCTGCGGGTTTTTAATTTCCTTTCGTTCGTGGTCGTACATCACATAACTTTTTGAAATTCGCTCTTGCCAGATGGGTTTTTTAGTTAAAGTCACTTCGTATTCAGAAGCAATAAAACCAGAGTTTATGTATTTTTTGTATTTTTCAATGTCTGCTTTTAGTTGGCGAACCCTTGGACTACTTTTGATTTCAGACTCAGCAAAGCCAGTTGCTAATTTTAAGTTCAGTAAAGCCGAACCTCTGTTGTCCATCTCGTAGTCACTTGGTTTTAGTCCGATATTGTAAAGTGCTTTTTTGGCACGTGCTTTGTCTTCTTCTTTTAGGTAAGTATTGGCAATCAAGGAGTGTGTTAAGTTACTTTCTTTGTAGACTTTTTCAACTCTGGTTTTAAGGTCGCGATAAGATGCAACTAAACCAAAGAAAAGCACAAAAAATAAAGTCAAAATTAAAAATAGCGCAACATACTGCTTAGTTGATTTGCGCAGAGTTCTTAATATTTTTTTATTTAAAATACTGACCATCACCACTTTAGTTCGTCAACTGCCAACGGAGTTTTATTTTTAAAATCTCTAAAAATTTGACCGTCTTTTAGTTCAATTACATGGTCTGCAATTTTTGCAATCTCTGAGTTGTGAGTCACGATAATTATGGTTTTTTTGTGTTCTTTATTTAAGTTTTGAATAATTTTTAAAACTTCAATTCCAGTTTTAATGTCAAGTGCTCCAGTTGGCTCGTCACAAAGCAAAAGATCTGGATTTTTAACAAGTGCACGGGCTATCGCCACTCTTTGTTGTTCTCCTCCCGAAAGCTGTTGTGGAAAGTTTTTTAAGCGTTTATCTAGACCTACACTTTTAAGAATTTCTTTTGAGTTAAATGAGTTTTTACCAAAACGCGCAATTTCTACGTTTTCATACACATTTAAGTTAGAAATTAAGTTATAAAACTGAAAAACGAAGCCAATTTCTTGGCGTCGGTGTTCAATTAGTTCGCGTTCTGAGTAAGTGCTGATGTTGTGGGCTTTAAAAAGTAGACTACCTGAAGTTGCAGTGTCCATGCCGCCAAGAATATTAAGTAGTGTAGACTTACCTGCGCCGGACCTTCCTAAAATACAAACAATTTCGCCATCTGCCACAGAAAAAGATATGCCTTTTAGGGCATCTACTTGTGTTTCTTTTTTACCGTAAGTTTTTACTAAGTTGTTTGCTTTAATTAAGTCCAAGTCTTGCTCCTTTTAGTTAGTTAATTATATAAAATAAAAAATACCTTTTCAATTTAGGCAAGTTAAGACTAAAGAAAAAAGGTAGTTTTTTGTTAAATTAGTGGTTAGACAGAGTGTAGATTTTAGAAACAGGAACTGTAAACATAAACCCAATAATTTTCTTTTCGGTGTTGATTAAAATTTCTTTAATCGCACCAGCTACTCGGTCTGCCATTTCGTGGTCTTTGACAACTGTAAAAATGGTTTTGCTATTCGGGTTGTAGCTTTTGCCAAGTTTAGCAAAATGTCCAGAAAGAAGTGAGTTCATACCAGGGTGTGAGCGCACGATATAGCCAGCCATTCCGTCGCTATCTACCACGGTTGCACCTTTTACACCAAGTTCTAAGAACTTCTCCATAATATCTTCAAGGTGATCAGTGTCATTTAAAACAATAAATAATGCTTCCATAATTTACTCCTTTTTTTAAAAAATAATTTTGAATTAAAAAGTAACTTCATTAAACTTATCAAGTCCGTTAATCTCACCAGCTCTGGAAATCGCGAACTTAGAAAATAAAGGACCAGTAGTTTCAAAAAACAAGGTGGTAATTAAGATAATTGCCGCAATTGTGGCGCCAAACTCCCGCATGGAGTTGGCAACAATTACAATTAAACCAAGTGAAACCCCGCCTTGTGGAAGTAGGGCAAAGCCGATGTATTTTTGTACCATTGGATCGGCTTTAGCGGCTCTCGCTCCAACTGAAGCACCGACATACTTTCCAACAGAACGGCCAATAATGTAAAGAGCGATAATTGCAAAAAGTACAGGACTAGTTCGGCCAAACATTCTAACGTCAAGCGAGGCTCCAGAAAGCGTAAAAAATAAAATGTAGAGCGGAGTTGAAAAGTCATTCAATGCGTTGTATGTCCTGTGTGGCTTTTTAACTAAATTAGCAACAGACGCGCCAACTGCGATGTTTGCAAGTAGTGGCGAGATTTCCACAGCACCATTGCTTATTTTTTTAAAAAAGTAAGAGAGACCTAGACAGATTACTACAGAAGCAAAGCCAAGCACTTGAATGTCATCGCGATCTTTGTCGTACATATTTGCAAGAAAAGCCAGAGTAACTCCGACTAAAATACCTACAATTATTGAGCCAAAAACTTCAATAAAAGGTTTAGCAACACCAAATGCCAAAGAAGTTGTGGCACCACCTGTGGTGTGAGGCAAGATAACTTTGGCAACTGCAAAAATTAAACCAAAGGCTATAATTCCAAAAATATCGTCAAGTGCAGCAATTGGTAAAACTGTTTTAGTAACAGGGCCATGCGCTCTGTATTGCTTAATTACTAGCAAAGTAGCGGCAGGTGCAGTAGTTGCAGCCATTGCAGAAAGCAACATTGTAAAGGCTAAATTGCTCTTTGAAAACGGCAGGTAGGCGTATTTACCTGCACTGTTTTGCATAATTTCTGCAGGTTTTGGAATAAATAAAATTAAGATGAAGACTAAAAGCACAGCACCTAGAACTTCAAGCAGAGTAATAATTGCTACTTTATTTCCAATTTTTTTTAAGTTTTTAAAGCCAAACTCAGAACCAATGGAAAACGCAATGATAGTTAGTGCAATTTCCTTTATGAAGTTTAAATTACTCATTTCACTTGCAGTAATAAAACCTTCAAAGGGTGTAAATAAAGCAATTGAAGGTCCAAGGAAAAGTCCAGCGATTAAGTAGCCTGAAACAGACGGCAGTTTAAATTTTTGTGCAACTTTACCGCCAAAGAAACCTACCACTAAGGCAAGTCCGACTTTTAATACAGCAATTCCAATAAAGTCCATTATTTTTTAATCCTTTCGATTTATTTTAAATTTATTTTCAAAAATTAAAAAAGCCCATTAAGGGCTTTTTTAATGAGACAAGCTCTAATATGTGCGAAAAATCTCTGGTGAACCAAAGACCATCTTATTTGAACCTAGATGTGCAATTCCGCTGTAAATATGTTATCATACCTATGTAATAATTTCAATCAAAAAACATTTTTTTTTTTTTTTGATGCCAAAAAAATTAAAGAAAGGAAAGAAAAATGGAATACGAAAAACAAAATTCAGTATAACGTTATTCATGAAAACGATATCGCAAAAAAACAGCCTGGGTACGGAATTTCACTTGATATGGGTACTAACTCAATTGGCTGGGCAGTGGTCTGGGATTCTTGCGACAAAACCGATCAAATTGTGGTCAGAAAAGGCAAGCGCCTGTATGGTGCTAGACTTTTTGATGCAGCCGAAGACTCTACAAAATATAGAAGTGCACGCTCAGCGAGAAGAACTTTAGGCAAAAAAATCTGGCGTTTAAATTTACTTAAAGGCCTACTTAGAGACTATGTATTAAAAGAAGATAAGGATTTCTTTAAAAACCTGCATCTTACTCAAACCCACAAAGGCTCAAACATACTTTTTAAAGATATAAACTACCAGGATAAAGATTACTTTAAAGAGTTTCCTACTATTTATCATTTAAGAAAAGCACTTACTAATCCAGAAAAAATTGAATCTTTTAAAGCACGCGGCCTATATTATCGCTTTTTATTTTTAGCAGCACACGACATGCTAAAAAACCGTGGGCACTTTTTAATTGCTTCTGACCTTGATTTTTCTAATCTGTCAAATGTTGATGAACAAAAAGCAACTTTGCTTAACGAAATCGTAGAAGAGGTTTTGGAATTTGCGAACGCAAATAGCGAAGACGAAAAAGAGATTCTTAAAAAAGAAGAGATTATTGCTGAAATTAACACATACTTTACAGATAAAAGCGCTAAATTAAAAAATAACATTCCTGGTTATATCTACAGAGCAATTATTGGAAATGTCATTAATTTCAAAGAGCTTTTTGGTGTGAGCGATAAAACTGGTTTAACATTTAAGAAAAATGAACTTAATGATTTAAATACAGAGGTAGATGAAGTAAACCACACTATTGAAAAAATGTTTTCATATTTTTCAATCATTCAGGCTGAAAAGATTTTGAGTGGAAACGCTGAGACTATTTCTGACTTTAAAATAAAACTTTTTAAAAACCACCAAAACACAACTTACCTTTTAAAAACACTTTTTAAAGAAACAGACATATATAAAAAAATCTTTAAAAAAGACGGAATTTACGAGAAATTTATTGGAAATGGCAAAGGATATAAATCAGGTAAAAAGCGTCCTTTTAAGGCTTATCAAGATGGTTTTATTAAAGAACTTAAAAAAATACTAGCAGATTATTTTAAAAACGATGAAGTAAAGGAAAATTTATTAGCTACAGCAGAAAGTAAGGGACCCGAATTTAAGGATTTTGCGAAATACTTGCTTTCTGAAAATCCTGATTTTGAAGATGTTAACACAGGATATACACTCTACACTCCAACTAATTTTGAGTATAGCCGCGAAGTTATGAATCAACTACATTTAGCGGAATTGAGACAAATTCTTAAGTGTTCACCGTTAGATGCAGACATAAAGAAAAACATAGAAACCTTACTTACCTTTAAGGCTGAGTACTTTCTTGGTCCGCTTTCTAAAAATGTTCCTGGCAAAAACCAATGGATAGTTAAAAAACCAGGATTTGAAAACGAAAAAATAACTCCATTTAACTTAGACAAAGTTGTTGACAAAATTAAGACAAATAAAGAGTTTATTTCTAGAATGCAAAGAACTTGTAGTTATTTAGTTGGCGAAAAAACTATGCAGCAAGAAACCATACTGTATCAAGACTACATTTTTTTCAACACCGTAAACAAACTCCGTTTTGGCGAAGCACTTACTCCGATTAGCCAAGCAGATAAAGTAAAACTTTATCAATATTTGCTGGAAAACAACGTAAATCAATTAACTTTAAAAACAATTGAAAAACTACTTGAAAAGAAAGTTACTAAAGGTATGGATTTAAACGCAGATAAACCAACTCTACCACTTTCTTTATCTGCTCAAAGAAAATTTAGGTCAATATTTGGTTTGGATAACGAAATACCTGCTAATTATTTAGATTCAAAGAAAGTGGCTTTTTTTGACGAAATAATCAATAACTTCAGCTACGCTGACAAAAATAACATCGAAGCAAAATTAGAAATCATTAAAGAACTGGCAAATGCTTACAATATACCTGAGTTTAAAGAAATTGAAATCAATAAAGATGTTAAATTAACGCCAGAGCTTACTAAAGAAAACTTTGTCAATTCTAATATCGATGTAGATACTTTAAACAAACTTATGCAAGTTAAATCAAATAAAGCAGGTAAACTTTCTCGCAAGTTCTTAGCAGAAATTTTGCTTGCAAACAACGAAGGTCTTTGGCAACCTGTGATTTCTCATTTACGCGAGTCTAATTTAAATTTACAAGAACTAATTTACGTAGTTATTGGCGATGAATCTGTTAACCTTGAAACAATTGCTGCCGAAAATACTAAGCAAGAACTTGACTTAAATGATCCGAATTACTTAAATCAATATCTGGCAGAACGCTTCGTTCCGCCGCTTTCAAGAAGACCAATAATTCAGGCCAATAAACTAATTGACGAAATTATTCAAATCATGGGCGGTCAATTACCTTCCCATGTCACTCTTGAATTTACTCGCACTAATGACCTTAAAGATAAAAATAAACGCACTACTTCCAGAAGCGAACAAATTAAGAAACAAATCAATAGTTTAAGGGACTATGCGCTTAGAGAAAAACTTATCGGCGAACTTGAAAGTCAAGACAAAGACCCTGATTTAAAGAGTGATAAACTATATCTTTACTTTTCACAACTTGGCAAAGACATGTATACAGGTAAAGCAATTGATATCAGAAACTTAGAAGATTATGACATTGACCACATTTATCCGCAGGCAAAAATTACAGACGAGTCTATTCACAACAACAAGGTACTAACTTCTAAAGACGAAAACCGCAAAAAATTAGATAAATATCCGCTTACCCTTGATGTGCAGGCAAGAATGACTGAGCATTGGAATTATTTAAAAGAACACAAACTAATCACTCAAGAAAAATATACTCGCTTAACTAGAACAACTGAACTTAAACAAGATGAAATTACTGAGTTTGAAAACAGACAAAAAAATGTTTTAGATTGGGTTAACAAAGAACTTATTGTTTTTCTAAAAGACTATAAATTCAAAGACAACAAAGAATTTGAGCCAGTTTACTCAAAATCAAGTTATGTAGACGAGTTTAGGAAAACTTTTGATTTCTTGAAGTTTAGAAACTTAAATAAATTCCACCACGCACACGACGCTTATTTAAATGATGTGCTTGCCAAAATTTTTAAGTCAAGACATAAATATTACAATGACGGAAACTTTGAGTTTAAAGACAAAAAAGCACCTACCGTTTTAGAGAGAGCAATACCTAAAAAAACTTTAAATGTTAATGGCAAAGAAATCAAGTTCCTTGAATATTTTGAAAATATTTTTAACTCAGATGATCAGTTGATGACTAAAATGACTAAAATCAAAAGTAGCGGCGCTTTTTGGGATGAAACAATTTACGGTAAAAACGAAGGTAGTGTTCCAGTAAAACGTATATTTAAAGAAAAAGTTGCTCATTACAATAAACCAGCTACTGCTTTTTTTACCATAGTTGAACTTAAAACAAAGGATAAAAAAGGCAAAGAAGAATCTGGTTTAAAAATAGTTCCTGTGCCGATTTATCATTGCTCTCAATTTTATGATGAAAAAATAAATCAAGAAGGCAAAGTTTTTAACTCAGAAAAGTTTAAAAAGTATATTTCAGAACGTTTCACAACTGAAAACGCAATTGCGTCTATTTCTTCAAAAATTGCTAAAAAACCTATTATCCCAGTAGGTACACTTTGCGAAGTAGATGGTGTAAAGGTTAGACTTGCTGGAAAAACTGGTGAAAGCTGCATTTATCACAACACATGCAATTTTACAATAAAACAAAAAGAAAATTATTTATACTACCGATGGCTTGACAAACAATTTGAAAATATTTTTATTGAAAAAGATAAAAATGCTGAAAAAATTAAGAAAGGTGAAAATTCTTCGCTAGTAGACATTTTTAAAAAGTATAGTTATTTACCAAAAAATAATTCTAAAAAAGCCATAATATTGTCAAAAGAGAATAACTTAAAACTAATGGAAGAAATATACACAACAGCACAAAAACTATTTGAAAATAACAAAGTTTCTAGTACAGTTCAAAAAAGATTCTTAATTGATGATAATTTTGATTCATATGCTTATTTATCTAAATTTAGTGAACTTGATTTTTTTAAACAAGTTGAATTACTCATAGCGATTATAAGAGTATTATTAAAAAGTCATGTTTCAAATCAAGGAAAGATTCTTGACTTGGGACGTGATATTGAAAAGAAAAAGAATAAAGATGAAAGTAGAACAAATATAATTGATTTTGTAAAAAATGTTGAAATAAAATATTGCTTTTCTATCATTAAAGAATCAGTAACAGGTTTTAAAACTAAAAAATATAATTTTAAATAAAAATGTTTAGAACCCTGGTTATTAAAAGAACTTCAAAACTTTCACTGTTGCACGGATATCTTTTGATTTATGATGGTGAAAAAGAAACAAAAGCCTTGATTTCTGAGCTTTCTTGTTTAATTTTAGAAAGTAATAGAACTTCTATAACTTCCCCACTTCTTTTAGAGTTAATTAAACAAAACGTATCTGTGATAATTTGTGATGAAAAGCACAATCCTGCTGGCACAGTTTTAGGCCTAAATAATTTTCACTCACAGTTAACTTCCTTAAATACCCAACTTAGCTGGGCAGAAGAGACAAAGAAAATGCTATGGCAAGAAATTGTGAAAAGTAAAATTAGTTTACAAGCCGAAGTTTTGAAAATGTTTGGCTTTAGTGAACACACTAAACTAAAACAATATGCAGAGGAAATTAAGGGTTTTGATGACACAAATCGCGAAGCAATTGCGGCCAAGGAGTATTTTTCTACACTTTTTGGTAAATCTTTTTCTCGCGAACAAGAGTCAATTTGCAATGTTCTTTTAAATTATGGGTACTCAATGATTTTAAGTTGCTTTAACCGTGAGTTGGTGTCTCACGGTTATATTACCCAACTTGGAATTTTTCACAAAGGTCCTTTTAATAGTTTTAACTTATCTTCAGATTTTATGGAGCCTTTTCGTCCGGTTGTAGATGTTTTAACAATGCTTTTTGCAGATTCTGAGTTTCCTAAAAAAGAAATTCGGAAACTGCTTTCTAAGCGGATTAAGTTAAATGACGAAGAAAGATATTTAGACAACGCTATTTCTGTCTATACCACCCAGCTTTTAAATATTTTGAAAACAGATAAAGTGGTTTTTCCAAAAATTGAGCTTTTAGAAAGGAATACCTATTTAGATGCAAATCAGAGCGATGCGAATAATTGTAATGTTTGATGTAAATTCAACTACCAAAACCGACCTTAGGAATTACTCAAAATGGCATAAGTTTTTAGTAAATTCAGGTTTTATCATGATGACGGAATCCGTATACTCAAAACTTGCACTAAACCCTGCTAACGCCAAAGCAATCAAAGCAGAAATCAGGAAAAATTTACCGCCTGCCGGCACTGTTCAGGTAGCCGAACTTACTGAAAAACAATTTAATAACATTGAATATTTTTTAGGTGAACCTAAAAATAATGTCATCAACACATTTGAGAGGTATACAGAAATATGATTTTAAAAATCGTTGGGTGCGATAAATTCATAAACTTTCAAAACAATGCTTTAAATGTACTTTTTATCCCGCAGGTCAACGAACTTTTTAGTTTTGTTTCATTTTTTAAAAAAGAAATCGAAGAAGAAACTGAAGCCTTAACATTTTTTGATAGTGATAAAAAACTGAAATTAGATTCAGAAATTGACCTACAAACTGATTTGTTTTCACTTACCTTAAACCAAAAGAAACTAATTACATGGCTGCATAAAAAAATTCTTAAAGAAAACTCAAACTCAGAAACTATGTTTAACTTTAATAAGGTAAAGGAAACTATTTTGAGTTGGTTAAACGAACTTAAAACTTCTACATTAATTGATTTTGATTATTTTGAAGACCTAGAAAATACAGATATTTTGAAACTAATGAAAGTGCAATTTAAAGAAAAAGAAGACACTCTTTTTGATAGATTCATAAATTTTTTAGAGACTATCTTAGAGGTAAAAAAAGTAAAACTGCTTTTTGTGAGTTTTTTATTTGCGTATTTTTCAGAAAACGAAATTACACAAATCAAAAATATTTGTGAAGAAAGTGAAATTACTTTAGTGTCATTAGAGAAAGACAAACCTAAGTTTTTAAGTGAAAACATCAAGGTTATTAAATATTTCAATGGTGATGTTTTAGAGTAGATTATTTTACATCAATGCTGTATAATTTATGTAGAAAAGCACTCAATTTGTGCTTTTAGGATGTTACACACAGGTTTGAGAGATGTGCAATTTCCGCCCCCTCTAAAACGGAATATTATCCTACAATGCCGCAACAACTGTTTGAGAGATGTGCAATTTCCGCCCCCTCTAAAACTAAGATTTTTTTTAGCAATGTCAAAACCTGGTTTGAGAGATGTGCAATTTCCGCCCCCTCTAAAACAGATCGAGTAGCGCTTGATTTTTGTTTTTTGTTTGAGAGATGTGCAATTTCCGCCCCCTCTAAAACAAGCGCATTTCCCACCAATTACTTGTTTAAGTTTGAGAGATGTGCAATTTCCGCCCCCTCTAAAACTAAAAGAATATCTGCATATTTTTGAAGACAGTTTGAGAGATGTGCAATTTCCGCCCCCTCTAAAACAGAGTTAATCCGGTTTTTTGTTTTTTTGGGTTTGAGAGATGTGCAATTTCCGCCCCCTCTAAAACGTTGTTGATTATAGAGAGTTGAACAGTTTTGTTTGAGAGATGTGCAATTTCCGCCCCCTCTAAAACTAAAAGAATATCTGCATATTTTTGAAGACAGTTTGAGAGATGTGCAATTTCCGCCCCCTCTAAAACAGAGTTAATCCGGTTTTTTGTTTTTTTGGGTTTGAGAGATGTGCAATTTCCGCCCCCTCTAAAACGTTGTTGATTATAGAGAGTTGAACAGTTTTGTTTGAGAGATGTGCAATTTCCGCCCCCTCTAAAACCTGACTTCTGTTGTTATTCTCTCAAGCGTGAGTTTGAGAGATGTGCAATTTCCGCCCCCTCTAAAACCATTGAAAAAAAGTTTAAAAACCTTTTCTTGTTTGAGAGATGTGCAATTTCCGCCCCCTCTAAAACGTGACTATTTGCTGTTGCCGAAAGGAGAATGTTTGAGAGATGTGCAATTTCCGCCCCCTCTAAAACAGCGAATGGTTAATAGCGTCTAGTTTGCCTGTTTGAGAGATGTGCAATTTCCGCCCCCTCTAAAACAACGAACTCTAAAGGCGGCTTTACGCATGGGTTTGGAAGATGCGTAATTACCCTAAAACATACAGTATTATTAGTGCAGTTTTTATTTTTTTTATGTTTGTCATAAAAAGCAATTAAATAATTTTAATTTTATGACAAACGATGTTATACTTAATTCGGAAGGAAATAGATAAAAATGGATTTAGTAAAAATTGGTAAAAAAATTAAAGAACTAAGAGTAAACTCCGGTTTAACTCAATCCGATGTTGCACAGTTTCTTTCTTTAGACCAAAGTATGATTGCAAAAATTGAAAAAGGCGAAAGAAATATCAGTTTATATCTTTTAGAAAAGATATCAACTTTGTTTTGTTGCTCATTAAAAGATGTGTTGAATAATAATGATTTTAAACCAAATTTAACTATATCTTTTAGAGCAAAAGAAACTAACTCAAACGATTTAGAATCCCTTTCAGTAATCAACAAAATAGCAATTAATCAGTTTGAAATGGATGAAATTGACACAGAGAATCTACATGAATAGGCAAGAATTAAGGGATAAAGCAGAAGAGCTTAGAAAAAAACTTGGTCTAGACAACTACAGCCCTATTGATACTTTTAAACTTGTTCAAGTTATAGAAAATTTAACATTAGTATTTTATCCACTCGGGAAAAATATTAGTGGTGTGTGTTTTAAGGGAAAAAAATCTAACTTAATTGCTTTAAACTCAGACATGTCTATAGGTAGACAAAATTTTTCGTTAGCACACGAACTTTATCACCTATATTATGGAGAGCCTAATAAGATCACAGTTAGTACTACAAATGTTAATAGTAACAACTTAGAAGAAAATAAAGCAGAAGTATTTGCCTCGTATTTTTTAATCCCACAAATTTCTTTGAAAGAGAATGTAAAAAAAATTCAAAATGAAAATAAAACCATGAAAATAACAATTGTAGATGTAATCAAATTAGAACAGTATTTTGGAGTAAGCCACAAGGCTATGCTGTATAGATTAAAAGGTGAAAATTTCATAGATGAAAATGAATTAAAAGAAATGAAAGATATCGTTGTTAGCAAAGAAGCAAAAAAATTAGGTTATGACACAGCACTTTATTTTCCAAATGAAGAAAAGAAAACAACAGTGTTTGGACACTACATTAGTTTAGCAAATAAATTACTTGATAAAGAAAAAATTTCTCAAAATAAATGTGATGAATTATTGTTGGATGCGCTTAGAGCAGATTTAGTATATGGAATTGATGAAAAACAAATACCTGAACTCGGCTAAACAAATATATTTTGATACAGATTGTTTAGCCAGTTTTTTATTAGTCGGAAAAGAAGAAATTATTGAAAAATTGTTTAAAGGCAGAATAGTTATTCCTAGACAGGTATATGCAGAAATTGATAAGCCTGCTATCAGAAAAATACTAAAACCAAAACTAGATGATTTTATTAAAAATTCAAATGCTGAGATTTATGATGCTGTAATAAACTCAAATGAAGAAAGATTATACAAAGAACTAATCTGCGGTAAAGAAGGTAAGTCAATAGGTAGTGGAGAAGCAATATGCATAGCGCTTGCAAAAACCTTTAATGGTGTTTTATCTAGCAATAATTTAAAGGATACATGTCAATATATTAAAAAATATAATTTAGAGTTTGTTACTACGGGTGACATTTTAGTTTTTGCCCTAAAGGAAGAACTAATAAATGAATGCGAAGGCGAAGTGATTTGGCAAATGATGCTAAAAAATAAAAGAAAAATCGGTCCAAATACTTTTAAAGAATACTTAGAACACTACAATAGCTCAAATCAAACACACTATCCTTGTAAATGACAATCTCAGTTTTTACAATTCTTTCAAAGTAAAGCCGATTTCGTTTTTTTGAACTAAATAGTAAAATGGTGCGCCAATTAAGTAAAGTACAGCCACTTCCCCTATTGCAACATAAATAAATGTTTCAAAAAATTGAAGACCTAAAATTAAATTAAGCATCACAGCCACTATAGCACTACCAACTATAGTCGGAGCAAGTAGCGCAATAAATATATTTTTCCTAAATACAAACATCAATATCAGACAAATAACTGTGGCAAGTGTTCCAAAAACTACATCCCAAATCCCCAAAGGACTAAACATGTTAGCAGTAAAACACCCCAAGACTATACCTGGCGCTACCTTGAAGTTAATTAACACCAAGACCATTAAAATTTCACTAATTCTAAACTGAATTTGTCCATAAGAAAAAGGTTCTAACAACACAGTTAGAACAAAATAAATAGCTGCAATTGCTGCGTTTACAGTTAAGAGTTTTAAATATTTTTTTTGTTTATTCATTTCCTGTTTTTATTTTGCTGGTGTTCTGGAATACAGCATTTTTTAAGTTTTTTTAAAAAAATTACTTACTTGTTTTTAAACTACACTCTGAGCAGTATCCATAAACTGTCAGTTCATGACTCTTTGGCGTAAAGTTTTGCAGTTCTATGGCATCTTTAATTAAGTTCAGAACCTTACAGTCAATTTCTAACATGTTTTGGCATTTTTCACAAATCATGTAGTGTGAGTGCTTATTTTTTTTGACAAAAAAATACGCAGTTTTTTCAAGCATAATATGTTCAACTAACTTGTTTTGAGTAAGGAAATCAAGAGCACGATAAATTGTTGAGATATTGATGTCAAACTCCAGCAATTTAGCGTAAATTTGCTCAACTGAAGCAGGTTTGGCGAGTTCTTTTAAAATATCGTAAACTAATTTTCTTTTCTTTGTAAACTGCATAAATCTTCCTTTTTCTGAACTAATTATATCATTTTAAACCCTAAAACCAGTTTATCGGTGCTATAATTAAAAAGTATATGTAGGGGGAATTATGAATAAAAAACCACAAATTATTTTTAGTAGACCAGAAATGCTTAAACTAAATATCGCTGCTCTTGCCAAAAGAGGAGTATCTGTTAAAGACATCGCTGAAATCGCTTATTTACAACAATCTAAATACATCAAAGACATTCCATTTGAACTATGCACCGAATCTGTTGAAAAAATCCTTTCACTTAGAGACGTGTTCCACTTCGTGCAACTTGGAATTGCTATTGACATTGCTGCTGAAAAGAAATTACTAGAAGGCCCAATTCAAGATATCATTGAACAAGACCTTGGACTTTTTGGAATTGACGAGACTTTTGCGCTTGACCTTTCTGGAATGTATGGAACCATTGGTAAAACTAACTTTGGTGACATTGACGTAAATAAACACGGTCTTGTTAACCGCCTTAACGAAGATGGTAAAAAAGACGGAGTTTGCCACACCTTCCTTGACGACATTGTGGGCGCAATTGCTGCCACTGCTGCCGTTCGTGTTGCGCAAATCTTAACTGAAAACACTGTACTTGCTCAACAAAAATAGTTTATCTAAACTGTTTTTGTCTTAATTTTCAACTTGGCTAAACCTAAAAAAATTAAAAATTTAATTTCCAGTAGTTTCTCTAAACTATTTGGTTTTGAAAATAATGTTGTTATTACAGACGATTTAAATGTTTTAACTAGACGCAATACTGTAATTAAGAACATTATTTTTCTATTTAACCTATTTTTATTTTTACTGATGTTAATTATTTCCGTGAGCAAGATAGGACTAGAAGGTCTGGATCCAAAAGTTGTACAAAACCGCACAATTGTCAACTGGGCAATAACTGTGGCTACCTTTCCTTTTTTGTTTGTGTTTAACTTTTTGTTAAAAAGAATGATACAACCTGCTAAAACTGAGTTAAATCAAAACAGAGATGTGGCTATCCATAAACAAAAAATCGCTCAGTACTTTATCATTTCTTATTTGTTTATCGCGGTTTCTTTGTTTTACTTGAAGGTCAACATAAGCCCACTGTTTTTCAGAAACGGTCTGCACTACAATAAGTCTCTGGCTTTTGTAGTTCTAGAGACTTTTTCATATTCTCTTTTTTACGTAGTTTTGACAATTATTTGTCTGTATCAAGACAGAAAAGCATTTTCCTACAGCGCTGGGTTTCTCTTTGGTATTCTGACTATCATGCATATATTTGTGACAAACCGTTTCTATGCGTTTTCTTTTGCCAATTCCAAAGACCTGATAAACTCACTTGTAGACGTTATTTTAAGGTCACTAGTCTTTATTTTGTACTCACTTGTATTAAGGGCCTTAACAATCATTTCTGAAACTATTCAACACGACCGAATTCACGAAAAAGTGCAACGCGCTCGCCTACAAAATGAGTTTATCTCACTAACTTCTGACTTATTTGGTGTCGTTTTAAACTCAGCCTTAACAGATACCTCGTATCTTGAGTTTTTAACCAAAATTGTCAATCGTCTGGGTGAACTAATGGGGCTTTCTACCGCTAACTTAAATACCCTTGTTACTTATTGTCAGTATTTAGATAACCAAAGTAATTTCGCGACACTACTTGACCACGAGATTTTAAAAAGTCTTCCGCAAAGTGAATTGACCGCCAAAGTTCAAAACGGAGCCGTGATTGCTAAGCGCATTCAACTTGCCAAAAAAGCCGCAGAAATCGTTAGAACTTCCTTTGAATCTGGGATTTCAAAAACTTTTATTGAAAAACAAAATCAAATTCAAAATACCCCAATTTCCCAAATTATTTTAACCGCTGACATTTACTGTATTATGAGAATGTCTACAGCCTACAAAGTAGCGTATTCTCACAGCGAAACTATTGCTCGTTTTAAAGAAACTTTTCGTTTTTTTATTCCGGAAGACATCTTTACTCGCTTTATTGACTTTCACACTCAGTTTGAAACTCTTTATAACGAGTAGCAAAATAAAAATAAATAAATAAAATACTACAAAGGAGATTTGAAAATGAGTTATTACTTTACCTCAGAATCTGTTTGCGAGGGTCATCCTGACAAAATCGCGGACAAAATCGCGGACTACATCTTAGACTCTGTACTTAAAAAAGACCCAAACGCTAGATGCGCAGTTGAAGTTGCTTTAACTACAAACTTTTGCTTAATTTTTGGCGAGGTTACCGCTAGTTATAAATTTGACTACGCTGAACTCGCAAAAGCGGCAATTAAAGAAATTGGCTATACTGACCCCGCACTTTTGTTTTCAGCTGAAGAAATAGAGTATTTAGTTAAAATTAAAACTCAGTCTCCAGACATCGCTCTTGGAGTTGATAAAGAAGACCAAGGCGCGGGTGACCAAGGTATAATGTTTGGCTACGCTGAAGACTCAACACCTGAGTATTTACCGCCTTGCATATACTACGCACACAAACTATCTCGCCGACTTACCGAAGTTCGCAAACAAGGAATTGTTAAAGGACTTAGACCAGACGGCAAAACCCAGGTTACCGCTAAGTTTTCAGATAGTGGCGAACTCAAAGAAATCACAGCGATTGTAGTCTCTGCACAACATGAACCAGAAATTGACTTAAATGAGTTAAAAAAGCAAATTAACAAACACGTAATTCAGGCAATTATTCCTGCTGGTTTAATTACTCAAAACACCCAAATTTTTATCAATGCCACAGGTAGATTCGTAATTGGTGGCCCACACGGAGACTCAGGTTTAACTGGCCGCAAAATTATTGTAGACACCTACGGCGGAACTGCGCCACATGGTGGTGGTGCGTTTAGCGGAAAAGACCCTTCAAAAGTAGACCGCTCGGCTTCTTATATGGCCAGATACTTAGCTAAAAACATAGTTGCCGCAGGACTTGCGCACAGAGCAACTATTGAAATTTCTTACTGCATTGGAGTTGCTCAACCTACTTCTTTATTTGTCACTTTAGACGATGGCACCAACAAAGCACTTGAACAAAAATTATTTGAGTTTATTAAGGCCAACTTTGACCTTTCGCCAAAAGGCATTATTAAAAAGTTAAACCTAAAACACCCAATTTACTCAAAAACTGCTATCTCTGGCCATTTTGGCAATCCTGAATTTCCTTGGGAACAGTTAGATTCAGTTTTGTTGTTTCAAAAACTTTTATAAGCGATTTTAAATAGTTTGCATATTTAAAATAATTAAAATATAATTAACTTACTGCCCGCTTAGCTCAGTTTGGTTAGAGCATCTGACTCTTAATCAGAGGGTCTAGGGTTCGAGTCCCTAAGCGGGTACGGGTAAAAAGATTTTAAAAATCGCTTAAGTTTGCTTAAGCGATTTTTTTAAGTAATTCAAATCAAAAGAGGTAAAGATGCAAGAAACTTTGCTTAAAAAACTCGCCAACGCTAAGCATTGCCTGGTGTGTGGAAGTAGACCTACTGACTTAAACTTAAAGATATATGAACTTAGCAACAAAACACTTTACTCTAGTTTTTCACCAACCGAATTTCACCAAAGTTACAGTGGGATTACCCATGGTGGTGCAATATCTGCAGTTTTAGATGAGCTGGCATGCCGCGCGTACATTCCATATTTTCCCAAAAAACTCGCAATGACTGGTAGCTTAAAAGTTAAATTCTTAAAACCAATTTTTACAAATCATCAGCACACTGCTTTGGCTAAAGTCCTAAGGATTAACGAAAAATACTTTTCAGCAAAGTCAGTTATTTTTAACGAGAAACAAGAAAAATGTGCAGAAGCAGAAGGTATTTTTATCTTTGTTGAACCCCAAAAAATCAACACTCATTCTAAAAACGGACACCAAATTGGTGAGCAAAGCACAATTGAGTTTAAAGAAAAAAACAGTACTGTTTTAATTTTTGACTTTTAGCGGCTCTAAATTGAAAATTATTTTTGAAAGTGTTATACTTATTTGGTAGATTTTATTAAGTGGTTACCTAATAAATTCTTGCCTGTACCCATAGCTCAACTGGATAGAGCATTTGACTACGGATCAAAAGGTTGGGAGTTCGAATCTTCTTGGGTACGCCATCTAATCGGGAAGTGGCTCAGCTTGGTAGAGCGCTTGGTTTGGGACCAAGATGTCGCAGGTTCAAATCCTGTCTTCCCGACCACTTGTAGGTGTAGTTTAGTGGTAAAACTCCAGCCTTCCAAGCTGGCTATGTGGGTTCGATTCCCATCACCTGCTCCATTTTGCTCCTTTCTTTGAAAAACTCCGCTTGTGGAGTTTTTTTATTTTTTTAGTATATCGCGCACCGAAATTTAGACAAGAAGTCTTTTTAAAACAATGCAAAAAATTAAGAAAAACAAATTAGTCTTGCTTTATTTGAACTTGGGCAAATGATATAATGATTGTTGATGAACACAGAGACAAAATATATTTATAAAATTGAAAATCCACATGCTTTGGTCAATATTTTTGGCGCTAGCTACAAGAATTTAAAAGCAATTTCTGACTATTTTCAAAGAGAGTTTCAAGTAAGCAATGACGCGATTGTCACTAAGTCTTTTTCTGAGCAAGAAAAAGTAATTTTTACGCAAATGTTTAACTCACTTTTTAAGGTTGGTTCTAACATCGTACTTTCTAAAAGAGACCTGGTGTATTGTGCTAATTTAGCCGAAAAAGACGATCTTGATAATTTTGAGAAATTGTATAAAAACACCAAACCAATTGGCTACACGGCAAAGGGTAAAAAACTATTTCCCAAAACTTATTCGCAATTAGTTTACTTTGAGGCTTTAAATAAGTATGATTTAGTTTTTTCAACCGGCCCTGCTGGAACCGGAAAAACTTTTATAGCGGTTGCTTATGCTTTAAATGAACTTAAAGTCGAAAATGTTAAAAAAATTATAATTACTCGCCCTGTTGTAGAGGCCGGTGAAAACTTAGGGTTTTTGCCAGGTGATTTAAAGGAAAAAATTGATCCTTATCTGACTCCGATTTACGATATTCTTTATGATATTTTGGGTCGCGAAAAAACTCTTTCTTATATTGAAAAAGGTTTGATTGAAATCGCACCACTTGCCTATATGCGCGGGCGTACCTTAGAAGACGCCGTTGTGATTTTAGACGAGGCTCAAAACACCACTTGTTCTCAGATGAAAATGTTTTTAACCAGACTTGGTTTTAACTCTAAAATGGCAATTACTGGCGATATTTCTCAAATTGACTTACCTGCTAAAGTTCAATCTGGCTTAGTTCAGGCCAAACAACTACTTAGCGATATTTCAGATATCCGTTTCATTGAGTTTGAGCCAATGGACGTAGTTAGACACCCGCTGGTTATGAAAATAGTTGACCGCTACGAAAAAAATGCGCGTTAATATTTTCTCTGAGTTAGGTGACCGCGAAATTAAAGCAGAGGTTAAACTACTTACTCACTTATTTAAAACCATAGATGACACAAAAACCCTGCAAATAATTTTGGCAGATAACGCGTATCTTCATAACTTAAACAAACAATACAGAAATATAGATAGAGCAACAGACGTCATTTCTTTTCCTGATGAAGTTGACGAACAAAGTTGTGGCGACATCTTTATTTCGCTTGATAAAGCCCTTGAACAAGCAAAAGAATATGAACACTCCTATGAACGCGAACTTTGTTTTCTAGCAGTGCATGGCTATCTGCATGTCAAAGGCTATGACCACGAAACCAAAGAAGAAGAACAAGTCATGATGGATTTAACTGAAAAAATCCTTAAGTTTATCGGAATGGAAAGGAAGAAATATGACTGGCATAAGTAAAGCCCTTGATGCTATGAAAATGGCGTATTGCCCTTACTCAAATTTTCAAGTAGGCGCAGCCCTGGAACTTAAAAATGGTAAGTTTATCTTGGGATTTAACATTGAAAATGGAGCCTACTCAATGTGCAATTGTGCAGAGCGCACAGCACTGTTTTCTGCAATGTCACAAGGATATCACAAGGCTGACTTTAAAACTCTTTTTGTGGCAGCCAAGACTAACACACCGATTTCTCCATGTGGAGCCTGTAGACAAGTAATCGCTGAACTTTGTCCAAAAGACATGAAAGTAGTTTTAACTAACACCAAAAAAGACGTAAAAGAAACCACAGTTTCTGAACTTCTGCCGTTTTCTTTTGACTTAGATAATGACCGAATTTAAAGCAGGTTCGGTGTGTATAGTTGGTGCTCCAAATACTGGTAAGTCTAGTTTACTTAACAACATTTTAGGCTACCGAGCGCAGGCTGTTTCTCCAAAACCAGAGACTACAAAAAAAGCACTACTTGGAGTTAAGACCACTAAAAACTTTCAAATCGGCTTTGTAGACACTCCAGGGATTACTTTTAGACCTACTACTCAACTAGAGACTTTAGTGACCAAAGAAGCCTACAGCGCAATTTACGGAAGCGATGTTTGTTATTTGCTCGTAGACCGCGTGTACTCAGATGCTTTTCTACCAGTACTAAAAGTTCTAAAGAGCGAAAAAATCCCCACAATTTTAGTGATTACCAAAGAAGATATTTTAAAGAAAAACAAAATTCTTGAAATCATTTTGTCATTTCAAGCCTTGCACAGTTTTGCTGAGTTTATTCCAATTTCTAACGTAACTTTAAAAAACATAGATAAACTAATTGAACTCACTTTGCCTTACTTTAAGACAAGTGAGTTAATTTATCCAGCTGACTACAACAGTTCGCAAACTCACAGCGAATACATCTTGTCGTTTGTCCACGAGCAACTGCTTAAACTATATGACAAAGAAATCCCTTACAAAGTAGCAGTTTCTCTAGAAGGCACTCAAGAACTCGGCACAAAAACCGTGTTTTTTGTCAAAATTGTGTGTCAAAAACCTGGCCAAAAAGCAATTTTAATTGGCAAAAACGGCTCGGCTATTAACCTACTTAAGAAGAATTTAGCGATGCAAGTCAGAGAAGAACTTAAACAAAAAGTGGAGTTTGACATCGTGGTTTCAGTTAACGAAAACATTGTGAAGTTAATGCTTAAAAACTGGAAGGAAGAGTAATTTATGAAAAAAAATGAAAAACAACTTACTTTTGAAGAAATAGTTGCTTACTGTAAACAACAAGGCTTTGTCTATCAAGGCAGCGAGATTTACGGTGGACTTTCCAATACTTGGGATTTCGGACCACTTGGAGCACTGCTTAAACAAAACATCAAAGCTGCTTGGACTAAATACTTTATCCAAGCGTTTCCTCGCAATCAACTGCTAAACGGGCCAATTCTTTTAAACAACTTAGTTTGGCAAGCATCTGGGCACGTCAAAAGTTTTTCAGACCCGTTAATTGAATGTAAGGCCTGCAACCAAAGATTTAGAGCAGACAAATTAGTTTTTGACTTCAACGGTTTTAATGTAGACGGCATGAAAACCAAAGAAATTGAGTCATATATTGCTGAACACAAAATTCCTTGCCAAAACTGTCAAAAAATTGAATGGCTACCACTTCGGGCGTTTAATATGATGTTTGAAACTTATCAAGGTGTTGTCCAAGACAGCACAGACAAAATTTATCTGCGTCCTGAAAATGCTCAAAACATTTTTATTCAGTTTAAAAATGTCCTTAGAACTACTCGTGCTAAATTACCATTTGGAATTGGCCAAATCGGGAAAGCTTTCCGTAACGAAATTACACCTGGTAACTTTATTTTTAGAACTCGTGAGTTTGAACAAATGGAACTTGAGTACTTTGTAAAGCCCGGCACAGAACTTGAGGTTTTTGCTTTCTTTAAAAAATACTGTATGCAGTTTTTAACAGACCTGGGAGTTAATCCTGCTGACTTAATTTGCTCAGATCATAAAAAAGAAGCCTTGGCGTTTTACTCAAACGCCACTACTGACATTCAATACCGCTTTCCGTGGGGGTTTGACGAACTTTGGGGAATTGCTTCAAGAACCGACTACGACCTTTCTCAACACCAGAAGTTTTCAGGTCAAGACATGAGTTATTTAGATCCAGACGACAACTCTCGTTTTGTACCATACTGCGTGGAGCCAAGTGTCGGGGTTGAGCGTTTGTTTTTTATGTTTATCGCCAACGCTTTAAAAGAAGAAGAGGTGGAAGCCGGAGATATTCGCCAAGTTCTAAAAATCTCTCCATTTTTAGCGCCATACAAAGCAGCAATCATTCCTTTAAACAAGGCAAAACACTCAGAACTTGCTGAGTCAATTTACCGTCAAGTTGCCAAAGACTTTGACTGTTATTTAGAAGAAAGTGGTGGGTCTGTTGGAAAGAAATACCGCCGACAAGATGCAATCGGTACACCTTTTTGCATTACCGTGGACTTTGAAAGTGAAGACACTAAAACTGTGACAATTCGCGACCGTGACACAATGCAACAAGAACGCATTAACATCAAAGATATCAATCAATATCTGCTAAATAAAATTAAACTTTAGAAAATTGCAAACAAATCAAGACAACATCTTTACTAAAATTAACTCAGAAATCAATATTTTAGAGTTAGTTCAAGAACTAGGGATAGCGGTGACTCAAACCGGCAAGAACTTCAAAGCACTTTGTCCGTTTCACAATGACAGCAATCCCTCACTTTCTATTTCTGTTGAAAAAAACATTGCCTATTGCATGTCTTGCAAAACCGGCGGCGCTCCTTTTAATTTCTATCAGAAATTCAAGAAATTAGATACAAAGGCTACGCTTGATTATTTTTCTAAAAGACTAAATTTAGGATATGCATATAAACCAGACCCGCTTGAAAATGAATACACAGCGTGCGAAGAGGCGGCTAAGTTTATGCATTTGCGTTTACTTAAAACTAACTCTGGGGCTGAGTATTTGACTTATTTAACTGAAAAACGGAGATTAGCTCTAGAGACCATTGAGCACTTTCAAATAGGTGTTGCGCTTAACGATAACTTAATGTCGGAAACCTTGATTAAACAAGGAATTGCAGTACAGACTTTAAAAAACACTTCGCTTATTGGCATGCACGGTGAGCGTATTTATGATTTCTTTAAAAACCGTGTGATGTTTCCGCTTAAAAACGTAAGCGGTAAAATTGTTGGGTTTTCTGGCCGTGCTTTAACTGAATCTAAAGATAACCCAAAATACGTAAACTCACCAGACACTTTAGTATTTAAAAAAGAAGAAGTAATTTACCACTTGACAGATGCACTTCAAGAAAACCCTAAAAAAGAAGTGATTTTAGTTGAAGGTTTTTTTGACGTGATTGCTCTTTTTAACGCAGGACTTAAAAATGCTTGCGCGACAATGGGAACTACTTTAACTGAAACTAACTTAAAGATACTTGTTGAAAACGCAAAAAGTATTGTTTTAATGTATGACGGTGACTTACCTGGACAAAAGGCCGCCGAAAGCGTAGCCTTTAAGTTTTTAAGGTTTCCCAAAACCAATGTTTATATTGTAAATATTCCAAATAAACAAGATCCGGATGAGTATTTTCAGACCAATGGTAAAGCCGGAATTGAGAAACTACTTAGCCAAAAACAAGATATTTTGACCTTCTTTTTTAACAAAATAGTAAGTCAAGTAGACAATTCTGACATTACTTCTGTTATGCGTTTTAAAAATAACTTTAAAGAAGTTTTTAAATATGCAGACGAGACAGTTAAGAACTTATTTATCGCCAAAACCAAAGAAAAACTCAACATAGATTTAAGTTTAAAAGAATTTACTGAAGTCAAACCAACGCTTAAACCGGCAGTTAAACCAAAGGCTAACTCAGAAATTGAGAAACTAAGACAGGCGATGAATACACTAGTCTTACACTGCTTAAACTCAGAAATTGAGGAACACGCTATTGCTTTAATTAAAAGAGATATCCTTAGACACTTTGAGTTTCAAAGTTACAGTATTTTACTTTTTACGATTTTAACTCACTTAATTGAAAGTAAGTTATATGGCAAAAACAAAACAGCCACTCAAGTTAAGGTCTACTTTGAAACAGTAGAAGGCCTAAAGCCTGTAGAAAGACAAGAGATTTTAAAGAAAATTAACACGGCAATTGAAACAGTTGAAAACAACGAAAGCACAGAGCCAGCGGCGATTACTGCAGACATTGTTAAAATTCTTGCGCACATTAAAAAAATCCGGAAACTTATTGCTGCAACAACAAAAGAAGTCTCTACAACTTCAAGTAAAGTAGAAATTGACGCTTTTACTAAAGAAGCCAACGAGATTTTAAATTAAAGAAATGAAAGAAACCAATAGACTGGAGTTTTTAGCCAGACTTGCAAAAGGTGCGAGTGTAGTTTTAGACATAGGCTGTGACCACGGATATTTTTTAAAAATCTTGTTTGATAAATATAACTTAAAAAAAGGGATAGCTGTTGACAATAAAGTCTTGCCTCTTGAAAACGCCAAACGTAATTTAAAAGGCTACAATTGCGACTTTGTATTATCAAATGGTTTTGAAGAAGTTAGTGCTAATTTTGAGGTTTGTAATATCTCGGGAGTTGGAGGAATTACTGCGATTGAAATCCTTAAACTCGCAAGACCTGGAAAATACATAGTTTCTGTGCACTCAAAATTAGCAGAACTTAAGCAATTTTTAAACGAAAAAGGCTTTTGGCTACTAGACGAATACATTGTTTTTGACAAAGGCGTATACTATAATGTTCTTGTTTTAAATTTAAAAAACGAGAAGCCTGAAACTTATTTTGATTGTTTTTACTCATCCTTTATTTTAAATAAAGAGGGATACGAAAGCTACTTTCTTGAACTTAAAGAAAAGTGCATAAAAATCCTTAAGTTCAGGCCAAATGACAAAAAAACTTTATTAGAACTTAAATACATTGACCTGTATTTGTCTAAACACCAAAAATAATTTTAATAAGAGAGGTTTTAATATGAAAAAAATATTTTTATTTATCTTAACCCTGTTAAGCGTCCTTAGTTTAAGTGCGTGCAAACTATATGACCCACGCTGGATAATTCCTGACAATAAAGAAACTCAAAGCAGCGGCGAAATAGATCAACTACAACGAAAAATTTTTGACTACTACAAACAAAACTACTACAAAGACATAGACGAACAGTTGTTTGATAGACTTAAATACGGCTCTCTTGAAAACTTTATGAGCTCAGTTTTAGACAGATATTCAAGAGTGTTTGTAAATTACCCTGAACTTTCTGGCGGCGAACCTTCACCATACGACCCAAAAGAAGAAGCAAGAGACGAAATTGGGGTTTCTTTTCAATACCAAGCGAAGTTTCCAAGATTGATTGTCAAAACTGTCTACAAGCAGTCAAGCGCTTTTGGTAAACTTTATCCAACTGACGAAATTCTTGGTGTAATTAACTCAAAAAACAACTCAGAAAAACTATATTTTGAACAGGCTCAAGACATTAGCGCAAGAATTGCTGTTGAAATGATTAGAATGCAAACTGATGAAAACAACGGCAAAGTTAAGTTAATTGTGCAAAGCAAAGATGCAAACGATGAGCGTATTGTTGAAGTTGAAAGAAGAAAAACTTACCACCGTTCAGTGGAAGAACTAAATACAGCAGATCCAAAAACTGCGGTTATTAGAATTAGTGAGTTTAAAAAAGATATTACTGGCGATGCTTTTGTCTCTCTTTTAGATAAACTAGAAAAGTCAAAGTTAGCATCAAGCGACAGCACTTTAATTTTAGATTTAAGAAACAATCCAGGCGGTGAACTTGGCGCTCTTGAAACAATAGTTGGCGCACTTTTGCCAAAATCAGAAAATCCATATGCTAAGTTAGTTAATTCAAAAACTAAAGAAGAACACATTATTGAAGGTAAACTTGAAAGCAAAAAACCTTATAATATCAAAGTTTTGGTAAACCAAAACTCAGCATCTGCTGCCGAAGTTTTAGCTGCCTGCTTAAAATATGGTGGAGGCTACAAACTATACGGAACTGAAACTTTTGGTAAAAACATTTACCAAAGTTACTATGTGCTGCAACAAGCGACCTTTTCAAAACCACAAATCACCCTTTCTTGCACTCAAGGTTTTTGGCATTATTTTGACCACACACAAAATAAATGGCAAACACTCGACAAAGAAAACAACCCGTTTGAAGTTGAAAAATTACCTGACGAAAATGACTATACTTTAAACGACAAACAAGACTTTTTCCTTGAGAAAGACATTAAAAAAGACACAGTTAACCAAGACGCTAAAGTCATTCAAAGATATTTATCTCTTCGCTATGCTGCCTTGCTTAAAGCAAATTCAGAGACTATGCGTACAGACGGATATATTGATGAAACCACTATTAAATACATCAAAAAATTCCAAGCAGACTCAGGCTTAACACCTTCTGAAACTGCTGACATAAACACAAGAAAAGCCCTTTATAAGGCGATGTCAACATATTACGACAACCCAGATACTGACTTTTTAGTTCAGTTTGCGAAAGCAAATTAAGGTAGGCACAAACATTGGAAATCCCGCTTATTGAACTTAAAGACATCACGAAAAGTTTTGACAACCAAATAGTTTTGCGTGGTGTATCTCTAAACATTAACGACAACGAATTTGTTACACTTCTTGGCCCTTCTGGTTGTGGTAAAACCACTTTACTTAGAATCATTGGTGGTTTTGAAACCCCTGGTTCTGGCGACGTTTTGTTTTGTGGCAAAAGCATAGTTGATGTGCCTGCGCACAAAAGACAAACTAACACCGTATTTCAAAAATACGCACTTTTTCCACACCTTAATGTTTTTGAAAACATTGCATTTCCACTTAGAATTAAAAACTACCGTTTTAAATTAAAAGAAGCGATTAAAAAACTTTACCAAGAATACTTAGAAAAGTCTGAAAAAACCAAAGACAAAGCAGAGTTAAAAGAGTTAAAAAAGGCCTATAAAGCTAAAGTTTGGTCGTTAAAGCATCCAAACGCTAAAATTGACTCAGAAATTAAAGTGCTAAAAAGAGGCGAGAAAACTGAAGACAACTTAAAGAAAATCGCCGAGCTTAAAAAGAAAAGAGTAACGGCTAAGTCGATAGAGGCTGAACTTGCTAAAAAAGTTTTAAGATACTTAAAATTAGTTGGTCTGCAAGGCTTTGAAAACCGTGAAGTTTCTTCACTTTCTGGTGGTCAACAACAGCGAGTTGCGATTGCTCGCGCCTTAATTAATGAACCAAAAGTCTTGCTACTAGACGAACCACTAGCGGCTCTTGACTTAAAAACTCGTCAAGAGATGCAGTATGAACTAAAAGAGATGCAAAAAAATGCAGGAATTACTTTTATTTTCGTTACTCACGACCAAGAAGAAGCGCTGACCATGTCTGACAAAATCGTGGTCATGAACAAAGGAGAAATTCAGCAAATCGGAACTCCAGTTGACATTTACAATGAACCTGTTAACCGCTTTGTTGCGCGTTTTATTGGCGAATCTAACATTATTCCAGCAATTATGAAAGACGATTTTTTGGTAAGTTTTGACCACAAAGAACTTGAGTGCGTAGACTCTGGATTTTCAAAAAACCAAGCAGTTGAAGTTGTACTTCGCCCAGAAGACATTGATATTGTAAAAAAAGGTACAGGTAAGTTTACTGGAGTTACAGACTCAGTAGCCTTTAAAGGTATATTTTATGAAATTGACGTGCAAACTAAAGACCGAGTTTACACAATTCACACGACTGACTACGTCCCTGTTGGCAAAGAAGTTGATATAGACTTTAACCCAGAAGACATCCACGTCATGGAAAAGGAACATGAATAGAAAAATTCTTGACTCAAAGAGAGTCTTTAACTTTTCTTTGTTTTTACCTTATTTGGTTTTAATAGTTTTTTTAATTGTTATTCCTTTTATTTTAATGGTGCTCTATTCTTTTAAAGACAACGCTAGCACCGAGCGAATTAAGTTTACTTTTGAAAACTACACAAATATTTTTACCGACAAAACAGCATCTAAATTGATGTACTCATCAATTAAGTTATCGGCAATTGCCACGCTAATTTGCCTGTTAATTGGCTATCCTTTGGCCTATTCAATTACTTTTTTAAAGAAACGCGCACAAGTTTTGTGTCTGAGTTTAATAACTGCACCAATGTGGATTAACATGTTAATTAAAGTGCTTTCCATTAAACAAGTTTTAGAAATTTTGCCTTTCAATATTTTGGGAACCAACTCAGCGATAGTTTTAGGCTTGGTATATTCTTTCTTGCCGTTTATGGTCTTGCCAATTTACGCAAGTCTTTCTAAAATGGACAATTCGCTTAAAGAAGCGGCGGCTGACCTTGGGGCTAATAACTTCAAAACTTTCAAATCAGTGGTTTTACCTTTGAGTTTACCAGGTGTGTTTTCAGGGATTTTACTTGTGTTTTTGCCAGCAGCAACTAGCGTCGTAATTCCAAAATACTTAGGAAATGGTCGTTATTTAATTGGTAATTTTATAGAACAGCACATCACTCAGTCTGGTCGCTTTGGCTTTGGCTCGGCTATTGCCATTGTGTTTTCGCTAATTATGATTGCAATTTTACTGCTAATTAAGGTAGCAGACAGAATTAGGTATAAGTGGAATGAAAGACAATAGAAGTTTAATATTTAGGAAAATTTTTGTCTCACTGGCCATAATTTTAATTTATATCCCGGTGGTTTTTGTCATAATTTTTTCGTTTAACTCCAAAAAATCACTAAAAGAACTTTCTGGTTTTTCAGTTAAGTGGTACCAGGAGTTGTTTTTGCGCCCTAACTTAACGCAGGCCGTAATTTATACCATTATTATTGCCGTAATTTCTACAATAATTTCTACAATTATCGGCACGCTGGCCGCAATTTCTATTGCGAATTTTTCCAAAAAACGAAAGGATGCTATTTTCTTTTTTAACAACATCCCAATAATTTCGCCAGACATTATTTTTGGGCTTTCTCTATTTTTCTTTTTTACAGCTTTTAAAATTCCGCTAGGCTTTTTTTCAATCTTACTTGCCCACATTGCTTTTTCGGTTCCTTTTGTGCTTGCTGCTGTTTATCCAAAAATCTTGACTTTGGATAAAAACATCTTAGACGCAGCATATGACTTGGGATGCGGATATTTTACAGCGATTTTCAAAATTTTAGTTCCACAAATCAAAGAAGGTATACAAGCGGGTGCCGTGATTGCCTTTACCATGTCTTTTGACGACTTTATTATTTCTTACTTTGTTTCAGGTAGTTCAAACATCCAAAACATCTCAATATATCTCTATACCTTAAAAAGAGGACTAAACCCTTCTATCAATGCACTTTCTACTTTGATTATCTTGGTAATAATGATTAAAGTGGTTTACGACTACGCAACTGCACTGATTAAAGTCAGAAAAGAAAGAAAGGAAATTATACACAATGTTTAAGCCGAGATTAGTTAAATATTTAATTTCCTTTTCACTACTTTTTTTGTTTTTCTTTTTTGTTATTTATAACTTTGTAGTAAACCGTAAAAAAGTTAAACTACTCATTCCAAACGAGTTTTTTGCAGATGAGGAATTAGTTCCGCGCTTTGCTCGTCAAAACAAAAAAGGATTGGCTTTTTCTAACTTCACCAGCAATGAAGTCGCGGTTCAGAAAATCTCGAACGAAGATAAGTTCGACATTTCTGTCCTTTCTGACTACGCAGCCGTACAAATGATGCAAAAAGGCTACATTCAAAAAATTGACTGGAGTAGAATAAAATATAAAAAAGAAGAGATTTTTTCACCACAAATCTACAGACTAATCAAAGACTACAACAAACAAATTAGCACAGACCCCGAGTTTGATTTTTTGGATTACTCAATTCCTTATTTCTGGGGTTATGTTGGCTTGTTTTACAACACAGCAGGTGACAACGCCGAAGAACTTAAAAAAGACATTGAAAATCTCGGTTGGGGGATATTTCAAACTAAAGAAAAATACCCAAAAATGGCAATGTACGACAGTTCCAGAGATGGTTTTATGGTCGCGCTTAAACACCTTGGCTACACGATGAATCCGCTTTTAGATACAGATAAAAACCAAAAACAAAACCGACCTGCTATTAGTGCTGCCATGGATTTTTTGAAAACTTCTATTCAAAACAACCCAGAGTTGCGCTTTATTACCGACGAGATTTTTGACGCAATGGCAGACGGCACTTTTGATTTAATTAGCGCATATTCTGGAGACGCACTAAACATCATTAAAGGCCAAGATGGCGAGGTCAATCAAAACCTTAAGTTCGCGAAACCCAAAAGCGGCACTAACTTTTTTATAGATGGTCTGCAAATTCCGAAAACCGCGAATTTAGACAACGCTTATGACTTTATTAACTTTATGCTAGATTTTGAAAACGCCAAAGACAACGCAGACGAAATTGGCTACATTTCTCCGCTTAAATCAGTTCACAAAAAACAAATAATGGATACTTTTGATTTAAAAGATAAGAGTTTAAATCTTCGTTTGTTAGAGGCTCAAATTGATAAGTTTTTTGAAACCGGTAAAGTCACAGATATTGAAATCAAACCTAAATACGAAAATTTATTTGAAATACTAACTGCGCAAAAAGGCGACAAAGACGAGTTGTTTTTACACGAAGACAACATGAAAAATGAAATAGATAGGCTCTGGATTTCGTTTAGAGGTTCAAATTAAAATAGTCCAAAAACTCACTAAAAATCCAACTTAATCGTCACAAAATCTAAAGTTTTTAAAAAAACTTGCCAAAAATACAAAATTTAGGCAGATTTTTTGCCAAAAACACGAAAATTAAGCAACAAAATGGCTTAGCAGTGTGTTTTTTCTCTTTATTTTTCAAAAAAATATTATATAACCTGAGTTTTTGCGATGTAAAAATATTTTCGGAGTTGTTGGCTTTATAAAGCC
>CAUTWO010000003.1:0-63410 GCA_963542545.1 uncultured Acholeplasmataceae bacterium | reverse complement strand
AACAGGGCTTAATGAACTTGTAAAGGAAAAAAGACCCCCCTTTTTCTTTAGACTACTGCTTCAGTTTAAAGACTTGATGGTCATAATCTTAATTTTAGCCGCGGTGCTTTCTTTTGTAGTTGGTCAGTTTTTAGAAGGCGGTGTGATTGCAGCAATTGTTATTTTCAACGCCTTACTTGGTTTACTTCAAGAAATGAAAGCAGAAAAGGCTCTAGACGCTATTAAAAAACTAAATCAACCTCATACAACTGTGATAAGAGAAGGAGAAATTAAACAAATTGAGTCAGCAAGGCTAGTAGTTGGTGATGTTATTATTTTAAAAGCAGGAGACATAGTGCCTGCAGACGTTCGTTTATTTGAGTGTTTTTCTTTAAAGGTAGACGAATCTAGTTTAACTGGTGAGACCTTGCCAGTTTTAAAAAATGCCTCTGTTTTAATTGATCCAAAAACTCCTTTAGCCGAACGTAGTAATATGTGCTTTTCTTCAACTGTAGTCACATACGGACGTGCAGTTGGTGTGGTTGTGGAAACTGCAATGAAAACAGAAATTGGCAAAATTGCAAGCGCCTTAAAGGCTGCAAAATCTGATGAAACTCCACTGCAGAAACAAATTTCTAGACTAGGAAAATTTCTGGGACTATCTGCAGTTCTATTGTGTTTTGTGATATTTGCTGTCAACATCACCGAAGCCTATATTTTTTCTAAAACCACAGTTAGTGCGCAAAAATGGTTGAGTTTGTTAATTCTTGCTTCTACTATTGCAGTGGCTGCAATTCCTGAAGGACTACCTGCAATTATTACGATAATTTTGGCGGCAGGTATGCAGAGACTATCGCGTCGAGGGGCGATTTTAAAGACTTTGACCTCAGTTGAAACACTGGGTGCTACCTCTGTTATTTGTAGCGATAAAACCGGAACTTTGACTAAAAATAAAATGACTGTTCAAAAACTTTGGCTAAAAAGCAAAACTTATTTAGCCGAAAATCTTGAGTTATCAAATCTTGGTTTAACTCAGTTGATGGAGTTTGCTGCAGTTTCAAATGACTCAGAAATTGTAGACGGGCAAGTTGTTGGTGACCCTACCGAAAGTTGTTTAGTAGAACTCGCGCAGAACAACGGGATTGACTTTATGAGTCTGCTGCAAAGGTATCCGAGAATAGCAGAACTGGCTTTTGATTCTGAACGTAAATTGATGTCAACAGTTCATAAAATTAAAGATAAAAAAATCTTGATTGTTAAAGGTGCTCCAGAAGTTTTACTTAAACGCTGCACTAACACAACTGAATTAAATGCTGCAAAGAGAGCAATTTCTGCGCTTGCAAATGAAGCATATCGAGTGCTGGCCATTGCTTTTAAAGAAACTGACATAAACAGTCAGTACACTACAAACGAAGAAAACAACCTTACTTTCATAGGGCTAATTGCGATGCAAGACCCACCTCGTGAAGAGGTAAAAGTTGCTATTGAAAACGCAAAACTAGCCGGTATCCAAACAATTATGATAACTGGCGACAATGTTCAAACTGCGAAGGCTATCGCCAAAGACTTAAAAATAATTGAGTCCGATACAGACCTGGCAATTACTGGTGTTGAGTTAGACGAAATGACAGATGACGAGTTTTTCGAGCAAATTAAAAACATCAAAGTCTATGCACGAGTTTCGCCTGAAAACAAAGTAAGGATTGTTGAAACCTGGCAAAAACATGGCAAAATCATTTCAATGACCGGAGATGGCGTCAATGATGGTCCTGCTTTAAAGACCGCACAAATCGGGGTTGCTATGGGTAAAGTTGGAACAGAAGTTGCCAAAGGCGCGGCCGACATGATTTTAACTGACGATAATTTCGCAACAATCTTAAAAGCTGTTAAAGAGGGCCGCGGGATTTTTTCAAATATCCAAAAAGCTCTTCATTTTCTGCTTGCTTCAAATATTGGCGAGTTAATTACGATTTTTGTCATTTCGTTAATTGGTCTATTTGTCTTTAGACAAGAACTTGAACCCTTTACTTCAACCCAAATTTTGTGGATAAACTTAGCGACAGACTCGTTTATCGGTATCGCTATTGCTTTTGAGAAAACTGACAAAAATGTGATGAAATTAAAACCCAGAGACCCAAAAGCCGGTTTCTTTAAAAACGGACTTGGCGTTTTAATTTTTACACAAGGTGTAGTTTTAGGTTTGGCAGCAACCGCAGCGTACTTAATTGCATACCACTCAATTGCTCCTCAAGTTGCAAGTTCACTAAACTTAGATCTTTCTTACTATGGTAAAGGTTTTACTTTAAATCAGTTTAAAGAATTATTTGGTTCAACTGCTGCCTTCTACACACTTTGCATTGCTCAGTTTATGTTTGTGTATTCTGCTCGCAACCGTTTGCAACCTTTTTATAAACAAAAAACAAACTGGTTTTTAAATATCGCTGTTATCGTTTGTTTTATTTTGCAAATGTCTTTGATTTTTATCCCTTCAGGTAAAGCCTTCAGTTTAGTTAATTTCCGCCACATTACTTGGCGAGGATTCTTAACTATTTTTGGTTTCAGTGCTGTACTTTTTGTCTTCTCTGAAATCACTAACTTAACTCTTCACTTCACCAAGTTTTACACAAAACACCAAAAATAGTCGCAAAAAACCAAAAACTTGCTGGATTGTGCTATACTTTACAAGCAAGTTAATAGATACATGAATTGAGTGGCCGAGCCACTCAATTTTATTAAAGGAGTTTATTTTGCAAGAAACTTTTGAAAAAATTAAATTAAAAGTAGAAGAAACTTTTAAAATCAAAGTGCTTTCAGTTAAGCAGACCACTGAGTTTGGCGAATCCTACATCGCAATTACACTTAACACCAATTCTGTTAACTCAGACTTAATGGGCGAGATTTCAGAAACCCTGTCGCAAGAGTTTCCAGAACTAAGCACAACCCATGGCTTTTTAGTTGAGTCTAAAGGCCTATACGTTTCGGCTAAAGACAAAGCAAAGTTTTCAGAATACTTAGGTAAACCACTTTGTTTCACTTCACCCCAGTTTAAAGGCTGTGCTATTTTGCGTGATTTAGATGAAGAGCACGCCTACTTTGAAACTAAAATTAAAGCAGTTAAAAAAACTCTGAAAATCAAATACCAAAATCTTTCAAATATTACACTTGAGTAGTAATTTTTTTTAAAAAATAAGGAGAAAAATATGAAAAGAAAAGATTTAGTTGGACTAATTGACCGCATCACTACGCTTTACGAAGTTGACCGCGAACGCGTTAAGGATGCCTTTAAAAGAGCGCTTGAACTAGGATGCTGCTCTGAACACGGGGTTGAGTCTTGCCGTGTAAATATTAACGAAGACAGAAAAGAAGTTAATGTCTACACACAACGCTTAGTAGTTTCAAGTTACTCTGAGGCACAACGTTTTGATGGTAAAAGAATTTCTCAAATTACTCTAGAAAAAGCACATGAAAAGAAACCACGCGCCAAAGTCGGCGATATCATCGAAGAAGAAGTAGATCCACGTAAGTTTGGCTACAATGCCGCTAAAAAAGTCAAAGACCAGTTTAATATTTTAATTCGTGGACTTAATCAAGAAAATATTTTTCAATATTTCTTAGACCAAGTTGGACAAATTATTAGTGTCAGAGTAATTTCAACTGACGAAAAAGGTATTCGCGTTGATGTTGGCAGAGACATTTCTGCCTTTATTCCGTATGACCAATTACTTGAAACCGAAAACCCGCATCAAGGTGAAACCTTAAAAGTTGTTTTAACTTCGGTTTCTAAAGAAAGAGAAATAATTTTGAAACTTTCTCGCAAAGCGCCTGAATTAGTAGAACGTTTACTTGAGCAAGAAATTCCTGAAATTAAAGAAGGTATTGTTGAAATTATTGGTGTTTCTCGCGAAGCCGGCGAACGCTCTAAAGTTTGCGTTAAGTCAAATCGTGAAAATATCGATCCGGTTGGCTCATGTATTGGTGAAAACGGTATTCGTATCCGTAATGTTCGTCGTGCTCTTAACAACGAAAACATAGACTTATTTAAGTATTCAGAAAACCCTGAAGACTTAATTAAAAATGCACTAACTCCCGCTGAAATTGTCAAAGTTGTCGCAATTGACACAGAAAACTTAGCAGCCACTGCGATTGTTAAAGACGAGCAACTTTCTCTGGCAATTGGTAAAGCCGGCTTAAACGTGCGTTTGGCGATGAATGCAATTAAATGGAAAAAAATAGACATTAAATCAGCCACTCAGGCTTATGAAGAGGGAATTGTATACTGATGGTAAACAACCCACGCACTTGTGTGGTTTCTAAAAAGAAATTAGCCAAGGGCAATTTAATTCGTTTTTTTGTTGAGTCTGGTCAAGTCAAAATAGACGCAGAACAAAGTAAAAAAAACCACGGATTTTATATTGAAAAGAATCCCGATATTACTTTTTTAAAATTCGCAAAAGCGATTTTTAGACAAACTAAAATAGAAGTCCAAGCAGAACTTTACTTGGAATTTCAGAAACTTATTTTCAAGGGAAAGGAGAGTTAAAATGAGTATTAAAGTTAATAAAAATAAACAGAAAAATCAAAAAGTTATCTACAATCAGGCTAGTACTATTGCAGATTACGCAAAACAAATCGGCATTTCTCCCATTGAAATTATTAAAACTTGCCTTAGTTTTAAAATTTTTGCCAATGTCAATCAAGTATTAGACAAAGACACTTTGACAATAATTTTTCAAGAACTTGGATATGAAGTTGTTGAAGATAAAAAAGAAGAACTAATTCAGTTTGATGAACACGTGCAAATAGATGACCCTAAAGACTTAGTTAAGCGAGCACCGATCGTGACCGTAATGGGTCACGTTGACCATGGTAAAACTACCCTGCTTGACACAATTCGCCACTCCAGAGTAGCATCTGGCGAAGCCGGCGGAATTACTCAACATATCGGCGCTTACTCTGTGGTTAAAAATAACCAAAAAATCACTTTTATTGACACCCCTGGCCACGCTGCGTTTTCAGAAATGCGAGCACGTGGTGCCAAAGTTACCGACATCGTTGTCTTAGTAGTTGCTGCCGACGACTCTGTGATGCCACAAACTAAAGAAGCAATTGATCACGTGAAGGCTTGCGGGGTTAAAATGATTGTTGCTATCAACAAATGCGACAAGCCTGGCGTTAACCCAGACGGCGTACTTGGTGATTTGGCTAAGTACGATGTTTTAACTGAAAACTGGGGCGGAACTGTGCCAGTCGTCCAAATTTCTGCTTTAAAAAATCAAGGAATTGACGAATTGCTTGACATGATTTTACTAGTTTCTGACCTTGAAGACTTAAAAGCAAATCCAACTCGCCTAGCCTGTGGTACTGTAATTGAGGCCAGAGTTGACAAGGGACGCGGTAATGTGGCGACTGTAATTGTTGAAAATGGAACTCTTAAAGTTGGGGACAACGCAGTAGTTGGAAACGCGTATTGTAAGGTCAGAACCATAGTAGACGCCAATGCAAAAAGTTTAAAAAAAGCAGAGCCAGCAGATGCAGTTGAAATAACCGGTCTGCAAAGTTCTGTAAAACCTGGTGACAAATTTATTTGTTTTGAAAACGAAAAAACAGCAAAACAAGTTGCAACTGAACGCGCTAACCGTGAAAAAACCCAAAGTTTAGTCACAAAACCAAAATCTCTGGAAGATTTGCTTTCAAATGAGAAAAAAGTTTTAAACTTAATTATTAAAAGCGATGTCAACGGTTCAATTGAAGCAATTCGTGCGCTACTTGCTAATTTAAAATACGAAGGCCTAGAGGTTTCGGTAATCCGTGAATCGGTTGGTCAAATTAATGAAACCGATGTCTTGCTTGCCAACACTTCTGGCTCTATTTTGTTGGCCTACAATGTGCGTCCGTCTGCACAAATCAGAGACCTTGCTAAGTCAAAAGGTGTAGAAATTAGAACTTACAACATTATTTATCAGATAGAAGACGACATCAAAGCAGCATTAGAAGGAATGCTTGAACCGGAATTTGAAGAAGTTGTACTTGGTTCTGCTGAAGTCAGAGAACTGTTTAAAGTTAAAAAAGACACAATTGCTGGTTGTTTTGTGGTTGCAGGTTCAATTACCAGAGACGCAAAAGTTCGCTTAATTCGTGAAGGTAAAGTTATATATGAAGGCGAAATTGAGACTCTTCGTCGTTTTAAAGACGATGTAAAAGAAGTTAAAACTGGTTTTGACTGCGGTATTAAAATCAAAGACTTTTCAGACATAAAACTAAACGACGTTATTGAGGCTTCTGTTTTAAAAGAAGTTGAAAGACAGCAATAGGAAAAAGTCATGTCTTTAACTCATCTTCGCATGCAGTCTTACTTTCAAAGAGAGATTGCTAAGGCTATAAATAAAACAATAGTTGACGAAATTAGTGGATACATTAACGTAGTTGACGTTAAACTTTCAAAAGACTTGTCAGTTTTGAAAGTTTTTTACATGATTTTTGACAACAAAAAAGAAACTGCTGTTTATACCCAAAAACTACTTGAAAAAAAGACCCCACAAATTAGACACGAGTTTGCTTTGGCTGTTTCTAAAAACTGCCGCAAAATTCCTGAACTAAGATTTGAAATTGACACCGTATTGGAATACGGCAACAAAATAGACGAAATTCTAAAAAACCTAAAATAATGTTTTTTATCTCGGTGCTAATTGCCCGTAGTTTTAAGGGCAGTTTAGAGACATACACCTATAAAGTAGAAAAAGACTACAGCGAGGCTTTGTTTTTAGGACAACGCGTTTTAGTAGACTTCGCAGGTTCTACTGTTTTAGGCTTTATTTTAGAAATTAAAACAGAAATCAATGAAGACAGTAGTTTACTTAAGTTTTGCACGAAGTTTTTAGATAAAAAACCTGTAGTTTCAAAAGACCAGTTTAGTTTGTTTCAAGAGTTCAGCAAGTTAAGTTTTTTGCCAAAAATAGATATATTTTTAACTCTAGTTTCACCTTTAGTTAACTTAAAGGCGATTGAAAAACTGCACTTACTCAACAAGGCTACTAAAACTAATTTGCCTTTTAAAGGTACTGAGCTAACTTTAACTAAAACTTTAAAACAAAAACACGCAAAAGAAATTGCTAATTTAAAAAAACAAAACTTAGTTAGAAACTATTTTACAGTTGAACAAAGCAGGGCTAAAAAAACTCGTTTTTTTAGTTATTTTGAAAAACCACTAGACCAAAACCCTCAAAGTATTGAGTATAACTTAATTGACACAACCGACAGTTTATTTAACCATGTAAAAACAGTCAAAACAAAGGGCGAAAAAGTTTTACTTTGCCTAAAAAACTCAATTAACCTAGAGTACTTTATTAAGTTATTTAGTAGTAGCATAAAACCCGAAGAAATTTTAATTTACTCGGCAGATAAACTAAATACTTACGCTAAAGTCGCGCAGTTTGAAAAAATAGCCGCAAAACCTGGCTTTTTGCTTATCATTGGTTTTGAAAAAGCGATGTATCAGCAGATACACGGTTTAAAACATCTAATTTTGCTTGATGTTTTTTTTGAAAGCACAACAGAACTCGGTATTTTGACTTCAGAAGTTGTCAAAATTATTGCTAATTTAAAAGGCCTTTCAGTTTCTGTTTTTTCATTAGTTCCAAGTTTTGACTTAGTGTACCAAACAAGTCCTAAAAACTTAAACTATTTAGCGGATTTAGGTGAAATCAAACAAGTTCTGGTTGCAGATTTGTTTAAAAACTCAGACCTTACCTTAGTTTCAAAAGAAGTTATTGCTAACTTAAAATATAATTTGGCTAATCAAAAAAACACCTTGTTTTTAACAGACCATACGGTGTATGCTAGTTTTGTTAAATGTGCGGAGTGCGCAAATGTTTTAAGGTGTCCACGTTGTTTTGACTACCTTAGATACGACAGTGCACAGGCTTGTTATTTTTGTCAGTTTTGCAGTCTATATTTATCTAAAGAAATTAAATGTGAAGTTTGTCAAAAATCCGAGTTTTTAAAACTAAGTATAGGTGCTCAGTATTTCTATCAGTATTTTTTAGAAAAACTCAACTTAGCAAAACCAAATGATTTAAAAATACTAAATGGCTTTCTTGCAAAAAAAGAAATTAAAAATACGGATAAAATTGTATTTTCTAATTTAGAAAATATCTCAATTGACTATTTAAAATCAGTTAAAACAATTTGTATATATTTACCAGAATTGCTTTTTAACTCAAAAAATCCATATTTTAATCACTTAAACTATTTAAAGTTAGTTAGAACCTTAAAACACGCAACTGATGCCAAAGTTTACTTAATTTCTGAAAGCAATTCGGCAGAACTAGATACTCTGCTTGCCAAAGATTTCGCTCAGTTTTTGAAACGCGAAGAAAAATACCGAAAAGAACATACCTTTGCTCCGTTTGGTGAAACTTATTTACTATACGCCGAAGGTACTCAGCTGTTTGAGTTGTTTAAAAAACTCTTTGGTTTTTTAAAAACATTAGATGTCGCTAACTTTTTGCAACCAGAAGAACTTTTTAAGCATATTTTAAATAAAGACACCTATATTTTAAAAACTCGCCTTTTTTCTAAAACTGATATTTATAAATATCTAGTTGAAAAATGCACTGAATTTATGCAGATAAATACCGATATTAAAATAAGACTAAAAAAAGAGGGAATATGAAACTAATACTACTTGGAAATGACAGCTTTACTAAAGAAATTTTAAAAAAACTAATATCTCACCACGATGTTTTGGCGTTGGTTGTTAAAAACTTACCAAAATTTAACAAAGAAACCCAAAGTTTAATTGAGTTTGCAAAAATAAATGCTGTAAAAGTGATTTTTTCGTCTAACTTAAAAGAAACTTTACCAGAACTGCTTAAACTTGGTCCAGATAAACTAATTACTGCTTCTTTTGGGATGTGGATACCTAAAGAAGTGTTAAACGCTTTTGAAGTAATTAATGTACACACTTCCCTTCTTCCCAAATACAGGGGAGGTGCACCTGTTTTTTGGGCAATTTACAACCAAGAGAAAACCACTGGTGTTTCTATCATGCAAACAGTTTTGAAAATGGACGCAGGTCCTGTCTTTAGCCAAACAGAGGTAGAAATTAGAGAAACAGATAATTTTACTACTTTAAATCAAAGACTAGCCGAAGTAGGCGGAGACCTTTTGATTTCAGTTCTGGCAAACTTAGATAAAATTAAACCACTTCCACAAAGCGAAAAAGCCGCAACTTTTGCCTACATACCTGCAAAAAAACTAGAAAAACTTGATTTCATGCAAAACAACACTAAAGTTCTTGCGCAAATTAACGCAAACTCTGATAAACCAGGTGCATACTTTTTGCAAAACAATACAATTTTTAAGGTCTTTAGAGCAGCATTAGCTAAAAAAACGTTAGAACCTGGACTAATAGAAGTTAGTGCTAAGCGTATGTTTATAGGATGCACAAACGGTTCTATCGAAATTCTTTTAATTCAAAAAGATGGGAAAAAAATCATGGCGGCAAAAGACTTTTTAAACGGCAATAACTTAAATGGCTTAAAAGTAAATTAGTTTACAAAAACTTGTAGTTAAAGCTATATAAAGCACAGTTTGTTGTATAATTACTGTGTTTGTTGGTTCTGTAGCCAAGTTGGTAAGGCACGGCTCTGCAAAAGCCTCATCATCGGTTCAAATCCGTTCAGAACCTCCATTTGATTTATTTTAAAATACAACATACCTCCGGTTGTATATATAAAAAAGGACAGCGATGCTGTCCTTTTTTATACTTAGTTAGTGTCGATGACCAAACCAGATACTAATCTAAAGTTTTTGCAAGTTTGCCTTTTTTCGCAGGCTTTTCTTCGCTTTTTTCGGTGATCTCACTTTCTTTATTTACCTCAATTTGTTGCTTAACTGAGGAAATAAAAACCACACGTTCGCCAATGATTTCAGGAATTTGGTAGTTTTTGCCGTTAATTTCGTTTTTTCTAATTTGCAGTCTACCAATTACTCCCAAAACATCACCTTTTTTGCTGTATTGTGGAACAATTGTGCATAAATTATTTCTTAATTTAATGCTGATGTAGTCAGTGTCATATGCACCTTCTTGATTTTTAAAAGGGCGTCTAACTGCTAGGGTTAAGATTAAAATTTTTTGTCCGTCTTCAAACTCATAAACTTTATCTTCATCTGAAACTACTCTACCCACAATCGTGACATTGTTAATCATTTAATTTATACCTCCTTTTTCAAAAACTAGTATAGATGGGCACTTAATTTTAGTCAAAGTCAGTAAAAAAAGTGTACTTTAACAAACAATTAACAACAAAACATATTTTTAAATAAAACCAGAAAAAAAGCGATATTTTTTAAAATATCGCTTTACTTATTTTAAAAATAGTATTTTTAAAACAAATTAAATTAAAGGTCTAAATCAGAGTTTTGATCTTTAACTTCAACATCGTAGTCGCTTTCTGAGAAATCTGAATACATTGAATCTGTGTTGTCGTAAAAATTGTTTGTTTTTTCTTCTTGTAGTTGTTCTAATTTAATAACTTCAAAATCAACAACGTTCACACTATAGCGTGTTTTGTTAGTGTTTGTGTAGTTATCAACATAACTGTAGGCAATAAAGCGACCGTGCAGAGAAATATATTGGTCTTTAACTAAACTTGCTGCATCTTCTGCTTTTTGTCCAAAAAAATAAATTTTAAAGTTATCTCTAATTTCACCAAACGATCTTTTTACAGAAAGCACCATACTGGTAATTTGTCTGTCACCTGTTTTGTTTACAAAAGGCTCTGAAACTATTTGTCCTGATAGAAATATATTGTTCATTTCGTGTTTACCTCTTTAAAAATTATACCATAGCCAAAACGGTTTAATTGTAGAAAAAAGCTAGGTTTTTAAGTTGTAAAGAGACACGAACTTATCAAGTAACTTTTTGCCAAATATTGCGCTATTCTTTCTTAAAAACCCAAAAACCACACATTTTGCTTGAAAAAAAAAAAAAAAAAAACGACTATCATATATGTTGTTTGAAAAAAGGAGTGATTTTACATATGAAAATCAAAAAAATCTTAATGTATCTGCTGCTTCCAGCATTATTGCTTACTTTAGTTGCGTGTGGTGGAGACAAACCAACACCAGCGCCTCAACCAGCGTCAATACCTACCCCAACACCAAAACCAGATGAAACCCCTAAACCTTCTAAAGTTGAATACAGCGTGAAGTTCTTTGTTGGACAAACTTTACTTGCTGACAAGACTGTTGAAAAAAATAAAACAGTTGACTTACCTGCTAACCCTGCAAAAGAAGGACATGAGTTTAAAGGTTGGTATCTAGATAAAGCATTTGCTCAAAAATTTGAAGCAAATCAAAAAATTACTAGTAATTTAAATATCTACGCTAAGTTTACCCCGTTTAAATACAACGTAGACTTCTTTGATGGCGCTAACAAAATCGCCAACAGAGTAATTGAATACAACCAAACAATCCAACTACCAGATGCTCCTAAAAAAGATGGATACAACTTCGTAGGTTGGTTTCAAGACAGCGAACTTACTAAAAAACTAGATTTATCTACTAAAGTCCCAAAAGACACTAAAATCTACGCAAAATATCTAACAGACTTAGAGTATTTCTTAGAGGCAAGAACAAACACCGTTGAAAAGGATACTTTTAAATACAACTACAGTCTTTCTTTTACTAATGTTTTTGAAAACAAAATTAAAAATGTACCACTACCAGGCGCTTTCTTCAACGGAACTACTTACTATAACCGCAACAAAAGTCTATCTTACCTAAGAGACGAAATTACCAGTGGTGCTTTACTTAAAGACCAACACAACTACCATTTCTTGAAAGACGGAAATCTACACAAAGTAGCCTACAAACACGACAAAAAAACTAATAAAGACACAGATCCAAAAGAAACTATCAAAGAAAACTTCAAAGAACCGTATGAATACTCAATTTACGCAAAAGCCTTATTTAAATACGCAAAAGACAAAATTAGCTCAGCTACTAAAAAAGGTTCAATTTACGAACTTACTTTTACAGAAAGCCAAATTGATTTAATTAAAGAGTTCTTAATTTCACACGGCCAAGAAAAAGTAGCGGGTAAACTTAAACAAGAAAACATCCGCGAAATTAAAGTTAGCGTAGAAATTGACGCGCAAACCCACACAATTTCTAAGTTCAGATATAGTTTTGAGTTTGCTCAAGAATTTGAACATAAAATTATTGGCAAAACCGTAAAAGGTACTTTAGTTTCTAAACTAAACTACGAACTTACTTTTGACAAAGCATTCAATGGCGAAATTCCGCTTGACAACAATGTTAAGCCTTTTGTTAAATAGGTAAATAATTTTTAACTTTTAAAAAGCCACTAGTAAATTATTTTTTTAAACAAAATAAGCACTTATGTGGCTTTTTTTATACATAAACCTGATAACAAAGCCATTTGATTTAGCAAAAAAATTAGTTTAGATTATTATTGCGTTTTTTTTAACTATGTGATATTATTATAAAAATACCCAAAAGGAGGAGTAAAAAATGAAAAAAATCTTACTTATTATTGTCACTATTTTCTCATTACTAACATTGGCCTCATGTGGTGGGGGTGATAAACTACTTACCAATGGTGGGGTTCAAACCACCTCAGTTAGAAAAGGTGACAAACGCGTAGTTGAAAAACTAGACGAAAATAAATATAAACCACAAGCAAGCGGTGACTTGCGTTTTGAAGGTTGGTTTAAGTCAGCGCGCGGGCGTTGGTGGGGTGAACAAAACCCGATTAAATTTCCGCTTGAGCTAAAAGATGGCGAAAAAGACCCAGTTCTTTACCCAGTTTTCCGTCCACTTAATTCAAAAACTCACAAGTGGTCTAAAGCAGAAACTTATCGTTCTGGAGTAACTATGTCTACAGAGCCTATTTTAAATCCGCTAACTTATACACAAAACTACGAAAATGCTTTCATGAATATGCTTTCAACTTTTCTTTACGATAGAGACATTGACTGGGACAAAGCAATTAAGGATAAAATTGCTGATCATGTTGGTGATTTTTCTAAAATTCAAGGTTCAGCGATTAATAAGTTTGTCACAAAATACGAACTAAAAGGCGCAACTTCTTACCCAACTATTCAAGACGGTGAGTTTGAAGGAAGAGATGGAACGCACGCAGGCAAATTCAACGAAAACATCGCGTCTACACAAAAAGGAAAAAGATACCGCATCACTTTAAACCCAAACATTAAATGGGAAGATGGAACTCCTGTGACTGCCCATGACTATGTGTATTCATATCTACAATATATTGACCCAGTTCAATTAAACTCGCGTTCTAATGGTATGTATCCATCTGGTAGTAGAAAAAGTGGTGTTGCTATTGTCAATGCTCGTAAATACTTTTCACAAGGCCAAATTATTGGTGCAAAAGGCGAAGACGGTAAATACATTGACAAAGAATCAAACTTTGACTTTAGCGAAAAGATTTTAACTAAGTTAACAACTAGCAAGGCTACCAAAATAGAAATCAAAGTTGGTACAGTTAACTACGAATTAACTTTACCTGTAAATACAACACTTTGGGAAGGCTCACAAACTGCTTCTGGACTAGTTGACAAAACCGCTTTAACTGAAGCACAAGTAAAAGATCTATTTAGCAAAATCATCAACAGTATGATTCAAAAAAACGACGAACTTTACGGTGCTATTGTATCTGCAATTAAACAAGGCAAAAAAGCCGAAGCTTTCAATGCAATTACTAAAGCCTTAATAGAAGCAGCAATACTACCTTCTGTTTCTCAAAACCCTTACTATGTTGGTAAAGAAGGTGATAAATTCCCTGAAGTTAAAAAGGAAGATGTCGGAATTCGCGCAATTGATGACTACACTCTTGAAATTGAATACGAAAAAGAAGTTACAGTTAAAGATGTATTTAGTGACTTTGGTCAATTTAAGCTAGTTAACAAAAAAGCCTACGAGGCATCTTTAGACAAAGATGGCAAAAACTCAACTTACGGAACTGAAAAAAACCACCCAGTTAGCTATGGTACTTTTACAATTTCAGACTGGGCTCCAGGCAAATACTTAAGATTCAACAAAAACTTTGCTCACGAATACGCTTGGAATACTAACTACAAGTCAGTTCAATATACTTATTTTGCTAAAGAAAATGATTTTTTAAATGCTTTTAAACAAGGTGAAATTGATAACTTAAGCATCAGAAAAGACTACTATAAAGAAAGATATTCTGAAGAAAAAGTTAAACAAGGTTTAATTAGAAAATCAATAACTGGTGCACCAACTATTATGGTTCCAAACCCACTGACTGACACAAAAGACGAATTTGTTAAGAAACTAATTAAAAACGTTAACTTTAGAAAAGCGCTTTATATGGCGGTTAATCGCGAAGGTCTAAAAGGAATTCACCCAACTTCAGACCCAATTTACGCACCAGTTCCAGCAAACGCTACTCAGTTTGATACAGACGAACTTTACTATGTTCAAAGACCTCAATATAAAGCCTTGCTTGAAAAATCAGGAATTGGCTCTGGATACGATCCGGTTAAGGCAAAAGAACTTTACGAAAAAGCCTTAAAAGAAGTTGGTGTTCCTGAAAACCACAAAATGACTTTCCGTCTATCAGCCCCAGACATTGAATACTTAGAACGTGCATCTAAATACATCAAAGAAACTTTTGAGCGCACTTTTAAAAACATCACCATAGACGTTAAGTTAGAAAAAGACAACGACAATACAATTGTAACTAACCAATTTGAACTGCAAATCACGGCAGTTGGTGGTTCAAACGCAACTAACTTATCTGTTATGAACCCACTATTTATGTTCTTCTTTAGATCTGAACTTAGTGCAAAATTTGGTATTGCTGATCTTGCTGATTTTGGCGAAAACTTCGATGATCAAAAATACTGGGTGCAACCTGAAGATAAAATTGACCTTACTGCTACTTATAGGTTCTTACAAGAACTTGAGGCTCAAGGTAAAATCAACAAGGAAACAGATGGCGGAACTCTGTGGCCACTTTACGAAACTCTAAAGAAAAACAACGGATATTTTGTAGGTAATTTACGTCAAGTTATTGAGTTTGGTATTAAATGTCAAACTGTTTGGGCGGGTTCTGCTCCACAATACCCAGGTGAAGTTGAAGACCGTAACCGTTTAGTTGATGCTTTCTTAAAAATTTACTTCCAAACTTTCACTCAAATCCCACTATTTAACAATGTATCTTACTCAGAACTTTCACAACGCGTAATTTCTCCTCGCATCAAAGTTGAACACAATATCTTTGGCTTTGGTCAACAAAGATACTCACACCTAAATACTGACCCAGACTGGAAAAATTTAACTCCAGCAGACTACGGTTGGACTAACCCTAAATAGGTAAAAACAGCCTATATATTTATATAAAAAGGTACAAAAATGCTATAATGTTTTAAACACATTTAAGCAAAAACTACTAAAAAAAGATAGAAAACCGCTTGAAAACGTGTGTTTTCTATCTTTTTTATATCAAATACACAGATAAACGAAAGGAACTCGCCGATGCTAAAATACTTCACAAAAAGATTCGGACTAATGTTAATTACTTTTGCAATCGTAATTTTTATCTTCTTTGCCTTCATTCACATGTTGCCAGATTACAACAAGTCTTTGGGCAACGACCCGCTTTATGACATAATTCGCGAGCGAGAAGGTCTAGATAAACCAATCATTGTTCAGTTTTTCTACTGGCTCAGAAATATTTTTGCAAACGGGGATTTTGGCTTCTCTGCACATAAACGCCAGTCTGCTGGTTCCGTGGTTTTTTCTAAAATCCCAAATACTTTGGCATTCCAAATCGTGCCGTATATTATTACAGTACCGCTCGGCATTATGCTTGGTGTAGTTGCCGCGCTTTATAAAAACAAAACAGCCGACAACGTCATATCTGTCGGTATTATGGTGTTAATTTCTATCCCTACTTTCGTTTTAGCTGTAGTATTTCAGTTAATTTTCTACTGGAAACTACACTGGGCGCCGAGCCTCGGTGTGGCTTCGCCAAGTGAGTTTAAGGCCAATGCCTTATACGGTATTTCTACCTACATCATGCCAACGGTCGTAATGGTATTTGGTGGAATTGCCGGCTGGGCTCGCTCAATTCGCGCAGAGCTAACTGAGCAACTTACTCAAGACTATATGCTCTTGGCTCGCTCAAAAGGTCTATCTAAACGACAAGCTGTTTATAGACACGCTCTTAAAAATGCTTTAGTGCCTTTCGCTCCTGCAATTTTCTTGGGTTTCCTTGGCCTGATTTCCGGATCTATTATTCTTGAAACTATTTTTAAAGTAGACGGAGTTGGAAAAGTTTACTTAACTGCGTTTAGTCAAAAAGACTACCCTGTGCTTTTACTTAACATGGTGTTTTTTGAGTTTTTAGGTTTAATTACCTCAATTTTAGCCGACATGAGTTACACAATTTTAGACCCTCGCGTCAGAATTGGAAGTGGTAAATAATTATGCAAGACCTTGATAGAAGTAAATTTGTTTTAATTAACGAAGATAAAGAAATTAAAGACAAACCGCTTGAAACCAAGCGAGTTGGCTACTACAAAGATGCCTGGAACCGCTTTAAGAAAAACAAAATGTCGCTAACTGCTTTCATTATCATTTGCATTTTGTTGTTTTTTGTAATTTTTGGCCCGATTTTAAAAAACTACAAGGAACCAACTCGCCTAGAGTTTAAAAATGATTTAAGTTATCTACCGCCCAGAATCCCGGGTATATTTTCTGGAACCCGCTTTACTGAACTGCCACGTGAGTTTATAGAAAAAGCCAAAGTTCACCCTAAATACAACAATATGTTTCTGTCAGACACCAGCAAAAAGTACATGGACGAAGTTCACAAAAAAACTCCAAGCGCTAATATTCCGGTCAAAGTTGATCAGTATAAGTTTCTAGACTTTACCAAATCTTACTTTGGCACTGACTTAAAGCCAAACTACTATACTTTTACGAAAGCAGAGTTTCAAAATTTACTTAAACGCAACTTAATAACCGCAATTCACGAAGTAGACCACCAAAAAGACATTTATAAAGTTTCGGTTAAATTCTTTGAAACCGCCTTGGGTCAAACCGTAGATCAGGTTAACTTCTGGTTTGGAACTATTGGAACCGGCGAAGACTTGTACACCCAACTTTGGCAGGGCGCCCGAATTTCTTTTATGGTTGCGCTAGCCGTGATTTCGGTAAACGCGCTAATTGGTTTAACAGTTGGTGCAATTTCTGGCTACTACGGCGGAACTTTTGACCTGCTGTTTGACCGATTTGTAGAAATCCTTTCCGGAATTCCTTTTATCGCTGTTTTAACGCTACTGGTAATTAAATACGGAACAACCTTCCCAGTAATTATTTTTGCATTTACAATTACCGGCTGGATCGGCTACTACTCGATGGCCAGAATGCAGTTTTACCGCTTTAAAAACCGCGAGTATATCCTAGCTGCCCGCACTCTTGGCGCGTCAGATGCGCGCATAATGTTTAGACACATTTTCCCAAATGCCATTGGTTACATGGTAACGTCTTTTGCGCTAGCCCTGCCTTCTTTTATATTTTCAGAGGCTTCGTTTGCCTACCTTGGAATTTTGAAGTACGGAAATACAATTTCGGTTGGTCAACTCCTTGAGCAAGGTCAAAGCGTGATGCAATCGCAACCATATGTTTTGGTGTTCCCGGCTATCTATATTTCTATTTTAATGATTACTTTTAACTTATTTGGCAATGGTTTAAGAGATGCATTTAACCCAAGTTTAAGAGGTGTTGAATAATGGCTATTTTAAATAAAGACAAAAAAGTTATTCTGTCAGTCGAAGACTTAAAAATTTCTTTTAAAACTCAATTCGGTATTCTTCAGGCCATAAATGGTGTCTCTTTTGACTTGCAAAAAGGCGAGACTTTGGCGATAGTTGGCGAGTCTGGCTCTGGAAAATCTGTGACTTCAAAAGCTTTAATGGGTCTCTTGGCCGGAAACGCTATTGTTGAAAATGGCAAAGTTTTGTATGCCAACCGTGATTTGCTTAAAGTCAAAGAAGAAGTATTTCACGAAATCAGAGGCTCTAAAATCTCCATGATTTTCCAAGACCCGATGAGTTCACTGAACCCGATTGTCAAAATCGGCAAGCAAATCACTGAAACCCTGGTCTTTAAACTAGGTATGAACAAAGTTTTGGCTAAAAAACGCGCAATTGAGTTGATGCGAGAGGTTGGAATCCCTGAGCCTGAAAAAAGATATCACCAATATCCTTTTCAGTTTTCAGGCGGAATGCGCCAACGTATCGTTATTGCAATTGCTCTCGCTAACAACGCAGAAATTTTGATTTGCGACGAGCCAACCACAGCCTTAGACGTAACAATTCAGTCACAAATCTTGGAGTTAATTCAAAAACTCAAAGAGGAGCGTAATCTTTCTATTATTTTCATTACCCATGACCTTGGTGTAGTTGCCAATATTGCTGACCGTATAGCCGTGATGTACGCAGGTAAAATTGTTGAAATCGGGACAACTGACGAGATTTTTTACGACCCTAGACATCCTTATACTTGGGCTTTGCTTTCTTCAATGCCGTCTTTGGCCACTTCTGAAAAACTGGATGCAATTGGTGGAACTCCACCTAACTTAACTCAAAAAATCAAGGGAGACGCTTTTGCGCCGAGAAACAAATACGCAATGCAAATAGACCTTGAGCAAGCACCACCGATGTTTAAAGTGACAGACACTCACTTTGCTGCAACTTGGTTGCTACATCCAAATGCCCCCAAAGTAACTCCGCCAAAAGCGGTTTTAGAAATCAAAAAGAAGAGAGGTAAAGTCCATGAAGCGTAAAGTTGACTACTCAAAAACTCCTCTTTTACACGTTGAAAACTTAAAACAACACTTTAAAGTTGGAGTTGGCAAAAACCGCCTAAAAGTCAGAGCTGTAGACGGAGTTTCTTTTGATGTCTATAAAGGCGAAGTATTTGGTTTAGTTGGAGAGTCCGGTTGTGGAAAAACCACAACTGGCCGCACAATTATTAGACTATACAAACCATCAGATGGACGCGTGGTTTTAGGTGGACAGACTATAGTTGCCGGAGTTGGTGATTTAGTTTCTAAACTAAAAAAAGCAAAACGCCAATATAAAGAAACTCTACTTAACTCAGTTTTTCCCAAAACCAAAGAAGCCTCTTTAAGACTTAGCGAGTTTAAAGAAAACTACCTGGCAGATAAGACTAAAATTCATAAATTCCGCCAAGATATAAAGGCTGAGTATTTAGCAGAACGCGAAAAAAGTCTGCTTTATAAAAACAAGATTTTTGACATTAAAAACTTTTATACCGCTAAAGTCCAAAAAGGTAATTTAAACTACAAAGCAGAACGCGAAGAAATTATTTCTTTTACCTACAACGCAAAAGAAAAAGAATATAAAATTGCTTTAAAAAAAGCCAAAAAAGCGTACCGTCAAAAAATTATTGGCATCAATGATTCTGCAGCTTTGACTAAAAATACTAAACTTGAGTTAAAAAAAGATTTTCAAGAACAATACGCGCAAACTATACTGAACCTAGAAAAAGAATACCTGCCTTTAATTGAAGAAAACGCAAAAACTATCATTTCTAAAGAAGAAATGCAGGCTAAACTCAAAGAGTTAGATGCTTTTCATAAAGAAAAAACCGACATTCAGTATGTTCGCGAAGCCAATGAAATCGCTGAGTTTAAAGCAAGTGCAGATCTTCCTAAAAAAGGTTATTTAAAAAATTATTTACTGACACGACTTTTTGTTTGTTTTGGACTTACTAAAAAATACTCAAAAGATGCAGATAAGTTGAGTCAAATTACTGCAAAAACTGCCAAAGAGTTTAATGAATTTAAAGCGCTTAAACGTCGTAGATTTGTGAATTTCTTTAAATATTGGTTTAAAGAAAGACCAAGGTTTTCTGCAGTTAAACTGCTTGAGTCTTGTGCATTTTTCTTCACTCGCATAAAAAACTACTTTATTTTAACTAAAAACAAAGTAGTTTTGGCAAAAACCAAAAAAGGTCTGCTTTTTAGACCTTTAACTAAAGAAAACTATGTTTATATTAAAGAAAACTCAAAAGTATTGGAGAAATTTAGTCTTAAATACCAAACTTATCTAGATGCCAAATTAGACTTTTTAAAAAAGGCTAAGGCTTTGGTTAAACAAATTAAGTACGTTTCTCGTGAACACCGCTCTAAATCTGCAAAAGTAGCCGCATCTAAAATCCAAATGATTTTCCAAGACCCGATTTCTTGTCTAAACCCGCGCATGACTGTGCAAGAAATTATTGCAGAAGGTCTACGTATTAAAGGCATTAAAAACCGCAAGGAACTTGAAGAGCGAGTTACCAAAGCGCTACTTCAAGTCGGACTGGCACCAGAATACGCAACCCGCTACCCACATGAGTTTTCAGGTGGACAAAGACAAAGAATCGGCATTGCCCGCGCACTTGTGATGGAACCTGAAGTTATTATTGCCGACGAACCCGTATCTGCTCTAGACGTTTCAATTCAAGCACAAGTTATTAACTTACTACAAGACTTAAAAGAAAAACTGGGCTTAACTATTTTGTTTGTTGCCCATGACCTTTCTGTTGTGAAGTTCTTTTCAAACCGCATTGCTGTGATGTTTTACGGTAAAATTGTGGAACTGGCAGACTCAGATGAACTGTTTAAAAACCCACTACATCCTTATACTAAGTCACTACTTTCTGCCATCCCTCAGCCAGATCCTGACTATGAACGCAGCCGTAGACGAATTTACTACGATCCGTCTAGTCATCCTTACGACGTTGAAGAACCTGAAATGGTTGAAATTAAACCTGGACACTTTGTTTTCGCTTCACCAAGCGAAATTAAAGCAATGAAAGCTGAAATTAAGGAGACAAAATAATGGCAAAAAAATTACTTATTGTCTTGTTTTCTTTTTTAACTTTAATTTTATTTGCAGCCTGCGGAACATATAGAATAAAAGGTATCCAAATTGCTTATTACATTCCACAAGGCCATCTTGCGCCAAGTGAGTTTACAGAAGTTCCTAAAGACGGAATTAAGTTAAACAAACCGGTTGCTAAAAAAGTTAACGCTAAAGGCGAAGTTATACAAGCAGGTTATGAACTTTATGCTCCGGCTAAAATAATCGCTTGGTATTTAGACCCTGCACACACAGAAGAGGTTAACTTCGACACTCATCGTTTTAAAGAATCTGCTGCTTTGTTTGCCAAAATTGAGTTCACAGAAATTAAAATCACTTTTGCACCACTTGAGTCAGGCACTGTAATAGAAGGCGATATACCAGATAAATATAACTTTACAAAAGGTACTAACCTTCCAAACGCGAAGAGAATCGGCTATGATTTTAAAGGTTGGTCAACAACTGACCCAAATCTTCCTGGTTTCGATCCTGTCAACTCAGTAATTATTTCACTTAAAGAAAAAGCCTATTTTGAAGACATCACACTTTGGGCGTATTTCTTGCCAGTGGAATATCAAATCACAATTATTGCCGATGGCAAAAGATATGAAGTTGATGTGCTATTTGGCCAACAAATTCAAAAATTGCTTGAATTAACCGAAGTACTAAAAACTAAATACAACGGCGAAAACGGCAAAAAGTTATTCAAAGGTTGGTATTTTGCTTCAGGAAATAAATTTAAAGATGAACTTAAGTACGACGAAAATGGTAATTTTAACGGAGTTTATTACTCGTTAGAAGATGGAAAGTTAATTCAAAGTACACGCCGTGACGGTACTATTAAGGCAAGAATTGAATAGTAAAAAAATTCAAAAAACTAAACTAATATATTTAAGTGTGTTGTGGACTGCTTTTTTAGCAGTCCTATTCGCTGCACTTTTGCTTTATTTTTTAAAGGCACCAAAATCTATTTTTACAACTATTACTTTACTTTTAGTGCTGGTTTTCTTTATTTTAATTTTAGTTTTCAAAACTAAAATCACAACTTTGAATTTAAAACAAAAATATTTTAGGTTAAAAGAAACGAAAGTGCAGCCGTTTTTGGTTAAAAAAACTTTTTTTGAAAAACTACCAGATTTACTACAAATCCATGGCTTTAAACTGCAAAGTAGCACTTTGGATTTTAATTTATATTTAAAAGAAAACACACAAAATCACGGACTTGAATTGACTTTTTACATAAAAAACTCAGACGTCGGATTTTTAGACATTAAAATTGACGCAGAAATTAAAAAAATCCTTACACGCTTTGAACAAAAAAGAATAGTTTATTTAACCTGTTTGATTTTCAAAAAATACAGCGAGTATTCTGCGCGATCAGAGACAGAGACTGACAACTTAGTTTTTATAAAAAACCGTGGCTTTAACTTTACATCTGTCAATATTGCATATTTTGAAAAAGAAAGTACACTTTATTTTTTGCACTCAAAAAGTTTTTATCCGACTACTTATTTTAAAGCAGCGACTGAAACCATTTTAAAATTAACTAACTAATTTATTTATTTTAAAAAACCAGCACCCGCTGGTTTTTATCACGAAAAACAGCACTACTTTTTATCCAAATTTTGGCGATTTTCCAAAGGAGAAATTATGAAAAATATTATCTTTGATTTAGACGGTACACTACTAGATACATCTAAAGACATCATTAAAGCAGTAAACTCAACTCTTGCATACTTTAAGTTTGCTAAAGCCAATAAAGACAAAATAATTTACTGCACTGGAAATGGTTCGCGCGAACTTATGCAGTGTGTCTTAAACGACAAGCAAAACATTGACCAAATGGTTAAACACTACAACCAAGCATACAACCAAGACCCACTTAAATACACGAAACCTTACAAAGGCACCGTTGAGATGTTAAATGCTTTGAAATCAAGTGGTGCCAGACTGTTTGTAATTTCAAATAAACCTGAGTTTCTAGTTAAAAAAATTATAGACTTTTATTTTCCAAACATCTTCACCCACGTGCTTGGCTTTAGTCAAAATCTACGCGCCAAACCAGCGCCAGATACCTTAAACTTCCTTAGTCGCAAATACGGATTTAGTCAAGATGAATGTATTTTTGTTGGCGACAGTGAAGTTGATCTGCACTTTTCAGAAATTACTAAAATCCCTTGTTTTTTAGTTTCATACGGTTTTCGTTCTTTTGATTTTCTACACACTATCGCTCCAAAAAGCACAATATTTAAGTCAGTAAAAGCCTTGGAAACGGCTTTACTTAGCGATATCGATGATTAAGTTTAAAAAAGAAACCACAAAAGAAGGAATTAGACTAGGCGAACTTCACTTTGAAAACGGCACAGTTGTCGAAACCCCTGTTTTCATGCCAGTTGGCACCAAAGCCACTGTTAAAACCCTTGATGTCAAGGAAATTGAGGAGGTTTCAGAAGGCCTGATTTTAGCCAACACTTACCATCTTTGGCTTCATCCTGGCACTGAGGTTTTAACCGAGGTAAAAGGAGCAAAAGCCTTTATGCATTGGCCAAAGGCTATGCTTACCGACAGCGGAGGATACCAAGTTTTTTCCTTGACTAAAAACCGCAAAATTACCGAAGAAGGCGTCGTTTTTAAAAACCCTGAAAACGGAGATAAGTTGTTTTTAACGCCAGAGAAATCAATGGAAATCCAAATGGCAATTGGTGCAGACATCGTAATGGCGTTTGATGAATGTCCACCAGTTTACGCAGACTTTAAATATATGGAAAAGTCAATTGAGCGAACTACTAGGTGGCTGAAGCGTTGCCAAAGTGCCTTAACTTCAAGACAAGCACTTTTTGGCATCAACCAAGGTGGACTGGACACTCAACTTAGACTAAAGTCACTAAAAGAAATCACAGCACTTGACTTACCAGGCTACGCAATTGGTGGTCTTGCGGTTGGTGAAACCAACCAAGAGATGTACCAAGTCCTTGATTTTATAGTTCCTAAAATGCCCGAAGACAAACCTAGGTACTTAATGGGTGTGGGTAAACCTGCTAACTTAGTTGAAGCAATTGAACGCGGAGTTGACATGTTTGACTGTGTGATGCCAACTAGAAACGCAAGACACGGCCACATTTTTACCACAACTGGTTCTATTAACATCAAAAACGCAAAGTACAAACACGACCACTCACCACTAGATAAAGGACTTGGCCATAAATTTGCCAATTACTCAAAAAGTTATTTGCATCACCTATTTAAAACTGGCGAAAAACTAGGCGAGCGCATCGCCACAGTTCAAAACTTAGCATACTTAAAACACTTAGTTAACGAAATTAAACAAGCGGCTAAAGCCGGTAAGTTTAGTGAATTTAAAGCCAAGTTTTACGCAACTACTAACTACACAAACAGTTAAAAAACAGGCTTAAAAACACACGAAAATCGCAAAAAATAAGTTATAATTGAAGTAAAGAGGTATTTTTTTAATGGATACAGTAAACAATTTTCAAATTAAACCCCTAATCATGGTCGCAGGTGTTGGCGGTGGTGGTGGAAACGCTATTAACCGCATGATTGAAAACAACGTAAGCGGTGTGACTTATGTTGCTATTAACACCGACTCACAAGACCTAAAACGTTCACTTGCAGAAATCAGAATACTAATTGGCGAAGGTCCAGACAAAGGACTTGGTGCTGGTCAAAACGCAGAGCGCGGACAAGAGGCAGCAACTGAGTCTGAAGACGATATTCGCCAAGCCTTGAAACCAGCTAAAATGGTTTTTGTAACTTGTGGAATGGGCGGAGGGACTGGAACTGGTGCTGCGCCAATTGTCGCGAGAGTTGCCAAAGAGGAAGGCGCACTTGTTGTTGGTGTAGTCACAAAACCCTATACCTTGGAAGGTAAACGTAGACGTGAAAACGCACTACGCGGCATTGCTGAACTTAAACCAAACTGCGATGCTTTAATTGTTATTGAAAACGACAAATTAAACGAAATTTCTGACCACCGTACTACCTTGCTTGATGCTTTTCGTGAGGCTGACAACGTACTTCGCCAATGTGTACAAGGTATATCTGACTTAATTATGTATCCAGGTGTGATTAACGTTGACTTTGCAGACGTTAAAACAGTGCTGAAAGACAAAGGCACCGCTATCATGGGAATTGGTGTAGCGAGTGGTGAAAATAAAGCCATTAAAGCCGCGAGAGCCGCGATTTCTTCAAAAATTTTGGAAACCTCAATTCAAGGCGCAACAGATGCGATTTTAAATATCACCGCACCTACTGAACTTTCTCAATTTGAGTTAAGCGAGGTTTTGCAGGAAATTAGAAACAACACATCAACCGATATTAACATCATCATGGGTGTGATGATTAACGATAAGCTAGTAGACGAAATTATTGTTACGGTAATCGCCACTGGTGTTGAGTTAACAAAATCACACACTGATGCTGAAAGTTTTGCCAATGAACTGGTTAAAAACACAGAGACCGCTTTTTTTAATCAAGAAATTAAAAAAATTCAAGATCAAGCGCAAGACGACTTTTTTGCGTCATTTAACCAAGATACAGACAATAGCCAAGATGCGGAGACTGATGAAAACTCAGATATCCCGTTTTGGGCACGAAAATAATGCTGAAAGCCGGAATTGTTGGCCTGCCGAATGTCGGCAAGTCTTCGCTTTTCAATGCTTTAACTAAGGCCAATGCTTTGTCTGCCAACTACCCGTTTGCAACAATAGAGCCAAATGTTGGTCAAGTTGTGGTGCAAGACAGTCGTTTAGATAAACTTGCCTCAGTTTATTTGCCTAAAAAAACTACTTGCGCTGCCTATCAGTTTATAGATATAGCGGGACTAGTAAAAGGAGCCGCGAGTGGAGAAGGCCTTGGCAATAAGTTTCTTTCACACATCAGGGAAGTTGACGCCATCGTTGAGATTGTGCGTTGTTTTAAAGACAACAATGTACTGCACGTTGAAAACTCAGTAGACCCAGTTAGAGATGCCCAAATTATTGACACAGAACTAGCCCTGGCTGACCTTGAAATCGTTGAAAACCGCATTGCTAAAATTGAAAAGAAAGCGCGCACCCAAAAAGACAAAGAGGCTATTCAAGAAGTTGAAATTTTAACTAAAGTAAAATCTGCAATTCTTGCAGAAACCCAACCTGAATTAACCGAAGACGAGCGTTTTTTAGTTAAGTCTCTTAACTTACTTACCTTAAAACCCCTGATTTACATCGCCAATATTTCTGACGATAAAGAAGATGAAACTTCAAATGCTAACCTAACGAAAATCAAAGCGTACGCCGATGCCCGCTATGCTCAAGTTTTAGCGGTCTGCATAAAACTAGAAGAAGAAGTTGCCAAAATGAACAAAGACGAGCGAATTGAGTATCTTGAACAATTTGGTTTTGACAAAACCGGACTTGACCAAATTATAGAAACAACCTATTCAACACTTAATCTGTCTACTTATTTTACAGCCGGTCCTGACGAATGTAGAGCCTGGACTTTTAAAACTGGCTCTAAGGCACCAGAGTGCGCCGGCATAATTCACACTGACTTTAAACGTGGTTTTATCAAAGCAGAAGTTGTGGCTTATGCAGATTTTTTAAAGTATGGCTCAATTAACTCAGCAAAAGAAAACGGAGCCCTTCGCTTAGAAGGAAAAGAATACTTAGTTAAAGACGGCGATATCATAACTTTTCGCTTCAATGTTTAACCAAAAAGGAGATTTTCATGTTTGGATTTAAGAAAAAAACCCCAATTGTTACAACCCCTACCTACACAAAACGCGAACTGATTGTTTTTAAGCGACTAGATAAAGCAGACGATGAAACTCTACTTGAGTTTGCCGAAATGATAAAGCAAGGCAAACCTGTGGTTTTGAACTTTGACTTACTTAAAATAGCCGATGCTAACAAAGCAATTGCATTTTTATCTGGATGTGTTTGTGCGTTAAACGGCGAAGTTATTGAAATGAATGAAAAAGTTTTTCTGTTTGCAGACGACACCCTTTACTTAGATGGCACGATTGATAAATTTTTAAAAGAAGTAATTAAAGACTAAAATAAGGAAAGTTTAGAGAAATTATGGATTTTAAAGACACCCTACTTTTACCTAAAACTGAGTTTCCGATGCGCGGAAACTTAGGTGAAAAAGAGCCCTTAATTCAAGCACCTTGGGCAAATGATTTACTTTTTTTAAAAAGAAATCAAATTAACAAAGAAAAATCAGGAAATGAGTTTTGTTTCCACGATGGGCCACCTTACGCTAACAACCCAATTCATATGGGCCACGCTTTAAACAAAATCTTAAAGGACTTTATTGTCAGATTTCGTCAATTAAACGGCGATGTTGTGGACTTCACACCTGGCTGGGATATGCATGGTTTGCCAATTGAAAACGCAGTTATTAAACTCGGAGTTAACCGAAAAGGAGACCCTGTTAAGTTTAGAGAAGAATGCGCAAAGTTTGCAGAAAGCCAACTGGACCGTCAACGTAAGCAGTTTTTGCGACTAGGGTGCATTGGTAATTTTGATAAACCATACCGCACACTTGAATCTAGCTTTGAGGCCAGAGAAATTGAGGCTTTTGCCAAAATGGTAGAAAAAGGCTTAATTTACCGTGGGTTTAAACCAGTTTACTGGTCTTGGTCTTCAGAGTCCGCGCTTGCAGAGGCTGAAGTTGAATATCACGACATTGAATCTCCTTCTATTTTTGTTGAGTTTAAGGTTAAGAAAACCAAAGGAATTCGCGAACTTAAAGGCGCAAGTCTCTTAATTTGGACAACTACTCCTTGGACTTTACCTGCCAACTTAGCAATTTGCGTGTCTCCTTATTTAACTTACTCAATTGTAGAAACTAACCGTGGTAAGTTAGTGGTAGCATCTGATTTACTAAATACCCTTAAAGCGAAGTTAAACTTAGTGGAAGTTAAAGTAATTTTAGAAATTAAAGGAACTGACCTGGAAAAAGTTACTTACTTACACGTTCTTACCCAAAAAGAACACATGGTAATACTTGGTGAACACGTTTCGGCGGAAGACGGAACTGGACTTGTCCACACCGCACCTGGACACGGAGAAGATGACTTTAAGGTTGGACAAAAATACGACCTACCTGCTTTTTCGCCAATTGACGCGCGTGGTGTATTAACTAAAGACGCAGGAGAATTCGCTGGTCTGTTTTTTGAAGACGCGAACTTAGCAATTATTAAATACTTAAAACAAACCGAAGGACTACTTGGCGAGTTTAAAATCACACACTCCTATCCTCATGACTGGCGCACCAAAAAACCTATAATTTTTAGAGCAACCCCTCAGTGGTTTTTGTCAATTGAACCACTTAAAAAAGACTTATTTAAAGCAATTGACTCAGTAACCTGGACACCTGAGTGGGGTAAAATCAGAATGAATAACATGATAGCACAGCGCAAAGACTGGTGTATTTCGCGCCAACGCCTTTGGGGTGTGCCAATTCCGGTTTTCTACGCAGAAGACGGAACTCCAATTCTGGACACCAAAGTAATTTCCCACATCAAGGCACTTTTTGAAAAACACGGCTCTAACATTTGGTTTAAACTCTCTGCCGAAGAACTACTTCCAAAAGGCTTTACTCACCCAAAATCTCCAAACGGTAAATTTAGAAAAGAAACCGATATTATGGATGTTTGGTTTGACTCAGGAACTTCTTTTTTAAGTCTAGATGGTCGAGTTTCTGAGCTTTATCTAGAGGGAAGTGACCAATATCGTGGCTGGTTTAACTCAAGTTTGATAAACTCAGTAGCATTAACCAAAACTGCTCCATATAAACAAATTCTTTCACATGGTTTTGTGTTAGACGAAAAAGGTTTTAAGATGTCTAAATCAGCCGGAAACGGAGTTGACCCGAATTCTGTTGTAAAAACTCTTGGTGCTGATGTGCTTCGCATCTGGGCAGCGTCCGTTGACTACTCACAAGACGTGCGTGTTTCTGAAAACCTACTTAAAATAGCTGCCGAGACTTACCGAAAAATTAGAAATACTATACGCTATTTACTTTCTAATTTAAGTGATTTTGACAAAACCAACCACTACGCATTTTCTATGCGTAGCAACTTATCTAAAATTTATACAATTAAGTTAAACGAGTTAGTTAAAGAAGTTAAAACTCAGTTTGAAAACTATAACTTTGCCAAAGCCTTGCAAGCAATTGTGCTTTTTATTTCAAATGAGTTGTCTGCTTTTTATTTAGATGTAACCAAAGACACTCTTTACATTGAACCAAAACACTCATATAGCCGCGAAGAAGTGCAATCTACTTATCTAGATATCTTAACTAAACTACTAGTTTTACTAAATCCAATAATTCCACACACCACCCAAGAAGCCTGGCAAACTTTAACTAAAGACCCAAACTCACAAATTTATTTAGAGAAGTTCTTTCCGCGGGTAGGCAATTTCTCTGAGTTTAGTGGCTTGCTTGCTGACTTTGCTCAGTTTACAGAAGTCAGACAGGTGGTACTAAAAACTCTAGAAGAGATGCGCACAAGTGGACAGATCGGCAAATCTTTGCAGGCTGTTTTAAACTTAACTTTGACAGACCAACAACTCACTGCTTTTAAAAATCTTAATTTTGACTTGCCAACTATTTTGCAAGTTGCTAAAGTTAACCTAAACTTCGGCAAAGATTTTAAAGTCAGTGCCACTGTTTCTAAAGACAAGTCTTGTCTGCGTTGCTGGAATGTGCGACCTGATTTAAACGAAGCGGGTCTGTGTGTGCGCTGCAAAGAAATTATTGCCAAGGAGTATCCAAATGCTTAATGTACTTTTAGTTATGTCTAGTCAAGAAAGACAAACCCAAGACTTTATTGCCGCTACCCTTTCTCACTTTGGAGTAGTTTGGTCTCTTGTGCTTCCAGAAAGTCCTGTAGGCGGTTGTCTTAAAAACCCAGGATACGTAAAACTAAGCCGAGTTGTTCCGACACTTTCTTCAACTCGAGACACTTACCTTTTTGAAAGTAAACCAGTTGCAATTTTGGAACTTGCTAAAAAAACTTTTGGCGTGAAATTTGACATTTGTGTGTTTGCTGGCAACAAAAACTTAGTGCTAGGCTCAGACCTTGCAACCAACTTAGTATTTCCGTTTGCTTTTAATGCTGCGGTTTCAGGAGTTCCAACTTGTTTAATATCTAGTCGTGAAACACTTTCTGATAACTTTAAACTAAACTTCAAAACTTGGCTAAATGAGTATTTTTTAAAAAAACTATATTCAAAATACCCGCTATTAAACGTCAATATACCAACTAGTTTGGCTAAAAGCACTTGTATTACTGAACTTGCTGACTTTAAAACTACTTATCAGTTTTTAAAAGAAGAAGCCACTGGCACTGCTTTGGTTTTTAAAACCATGCTTTCGGTAGACGCCAAAATTTCTACGACTCAAACTGACCTTATAGCCGTTGAAAAAGGTTTAATTTCGGTCACTCCGATTTTAACTAATTTCACCGATTTTGCAAAAATTTAGCCAAAAATCTAAAAATTTAGTATAATTTTTAAGTAGAATTAAGGAATATTTGTGAAAGATTTTAACATTCATTTTTTTAAAAAAAGCGATCAACGACCGGCTATCAACGCAAACCTACATGCCTATCTTTTGGCAGTTGGCGCTTACTCGGTTGAAAACGAAAAAGACGCCGTAAAATATGTACTTAGGCATCCTGATTTACAATTTAAGGCCGCTTTTTACATTACTCGCTCATCTAGTGTCCCTGAACTTTGGAAACTAAACCCAGAGTACTACGACATTAACTTTCGTTTGTCTTTTCCGTTTGTTTCACCTACTTACTTCGTTGAACTTATCTTAAACAGAGTTAAGCATTTATGCGAAACCTTTGGGCTAGTTGTCTACTCTGAGTTTTTTAAAGACATCTTGCCGTTTGACCAAAGCCAGGTCCTTGAAATTTTTAAATACATCAAAGGACAATACAAGGTAAGACATCCAGAAGAACTAATTAACTACCTGCAAGTATCGCCGCGCACGGCTACGCTGGCTTTAACTTACTTAGAAGAATATCGTGCACTTTCTCAACACTTTAGTGAAACTGGCGTGTTTGTACCTAGATATAAACTACTTAAAGACAACAAAAACAACGCATATTTTGCTGTTGTTTGGCCAGAGAAAACCGGACTTTTAGTTCCACCTGTTCTGGACTTAGTTTATCTTGAACAAGGTGAGCACTACAGGGTTCTTGACTTTAAGCAAATTAAAGAGATAGCTGATGCTTACCTTGAGCCTGTGCCTGGGTTTTTAAAGGAAAGCAAAATCATTCCTTTAAAGCGTGCTAAAAAAGTCCAAAAACTTATTTTAAAATACAGACTACCAGATGTAGAAAAACAGTTTACCGAGTGTAGACTGCATAATTTAGTTGATTAGGAGGAAATAACATGGAACTAAATAAATACATAGACCACACAAAATTAGGTGCATACTGTACAGAAGAAAGCATCGTTCAACTTTGCAAGGAAGCAAAAGAATATAAATTCAAATCAGTTTGCATCAACCCTTGCTTCATCCCACTGGCAAAACAAGAACTTGAAGGCTCAGATGTGTTAGTTTGCACAGTAATCGGCTTCCCACACGGAGCGACAACTACTGAAACTAAAGTTTTTGAAACTAAAGATGCAATTAAAAAAGGCGCCGATGAAATTGACATGGTTATCAACGTGTCTGATTTAAAAAATGGACATAAAGACCGTGTGCTTAAAGAAATTAAGAAAATCAAAAAAGCCTGCGGTGAACGCGTACTTAAAGTTATTATTGAAACAGCACTTCTTACTAAAGAAGAAATTAAACTAGCGTCTAAGTTAGTTGTGCGTGCTAAGGCTAATTTTGTCAAAACCTCAACTGGTTTTGCTGAATACGGTGCACGTTTTGAAGATGTGGCTTTAATGGTGAAAACCGTTAAAGGCGCGGCTGAAGTTAAAGCATCTGGCGGAGTTAAAAATAAACTAGACGCCGAGAAAATGATTGAACTTGGGGCAACTAGAATCGGAACTTCAAAAGGTCTACTTATCGTTAAAGGAGAAGACGGTGATTCCAACTCCGCATATTAGTCTAAAAGACAAAAGCCAAATCGCGCCGATTGTCTTAATGCCAGGCGATCCGCTTCGCGCAAAGTATATCGCCGAAACTTACCTGACTGATGTTGTGCAAATCAACTCAGTTCGCAATATGTTTGGCTTCACCGGAACTTATAAGGGCAAAAAAGTCACAGTTTTTGGCTCAGGCATGGGCCAACCTTCAATTGGAATTTATTCATACGAACTATTTGCTTTCTACGGCGTTGAAAAGATTATTAGAATAGGATCTGCTGGTTCCTACCACGCAGACCTGCCAGTTTACTCAGTAGTCTTGGCAGACGCAGCGTACTCAGAGACTACCTATGGTTTGGCTTTGATGAACTACCAATCAAATATCGCTACAGCTACAGCTTCACTAAATGCTAAAATTAAACAAGCCGCCGACAGTATCGGAGTAGACTTAAAAGTCGGCTTAATTCACTCATCTGACGTGTTTTACGCAGACAACCCGGTTTTTGAAGAAAAACGCCAAAAAGCGAATCCTCTTTGCGTAGAAATGGAGTCATTTGCTTTATTTTTAAATGCCCAAAAACTAGGCAAACAAGCCGCTTGTCTTTTAACTATTTCTGACAACTTAGTGACAAAGGAAGTCACAACTGCAGAAGAGAGACAAACTTCTTTCAATAAAATGATGGAAGTTGCGCTTGAAACTGCTTTACTTTAATTTAAAAAACAATAACATAAAAGAGGTAAAGAAAAATGCCTGCAGATATTTTAAATCCAGTAAGATATAGAACTGATTTCTTAAAAGAACATGCTAGCGAAACCGAAACTTATTTAAATGAGTTGCTTGAGCAAACTGGCACTTCTTTAAAAGAAAACCAAGCAGACTGCCGAGAAATCAATGCACTTGGCAAAGTGCTTTTAAAAACTAAACGCAAGTTTAGTTTATTTAAAGCCGGTATGGGCATTTTACTTACCCTTTTAGTTTTGTTAATGCTGACCGCAACTGGCGGCGCATATTACGTTTTTACAGAACCTGGTATTCCGCTTAGCCCTGCTGCTGTTTACTCTATTTTTGCAAGTTGTATATTAGTAGCAGTTGGGTTTTTAACTTTAATTATTTTAACTTCAATTTTCCTTTCTAAAAAAAATAAGAAGTTTAAGGCAACAATTTCTAATTTTGAAGAAGTAATTGACGCCAAAATTGAAGAAACTATCAGTAAACTATATGGGTTTTATCGTGCATTTAACTACAGCCAAGTTTACAGTCAAATGCAGGTGCAAATTCCGGAAATTAGGTTTTTAAAGTCAGCCGATACTAACTTCACTAAATACATTGAAAAGAATTTTGACCCAGTGTACGTGCCTTCTTCAACTTCAATGTTAGTTAACTACAGAGCCGGTTATTTTTATAAAAACCCGTTTATTGTCGGAACGTATAAAGAAATGAACATGGTTCCACACACCTACACCGGTAGTTTAGCAATTAGCTACTACTCAGGTTTTGGTGAACACAGACGCCTGGTTTCAGAAACCTTGCACGCCACATTAGTTAAACCAAAACCAGAATACAGATATATTGCTGTAAACTCACTATACGCCAATGCTGTGCCTGAACTTGAGTTTGAAAAGTCACCAGTTCTTGACTACAATCCTGCTAAACACGACAAATACATCAAACAAGCCGAAAAAACGCTTGCTCAATTTGAAAAAAAGAACGCAGACTTCACACCGATGTCAAACACTGAGTTTGAAGCGCTTTTTCCTGCAACTAAACGCTCATCTGAGCAAAAATATCGTGCTTTTTTTGGCCAAGTTGCCCAACAAAACTTAATAAACTTTGCCAAATCTCTGCCAAGTGGTCGCAACTACACTTACTCAAAATCTCACAACACCAACGAAGTTGCACTGCGCGAACTAAGTGAAAGTTTTGACAAAAATCCGCTTGAGTTTGTTGACTATAACTTAACTGCTTTTTTAAGTGAATACAAAAAATACGCGCAAGTTTTAAGTGCTTCTCTATACGACAGTTTTATTCCTTATCTTTCAAATCCAGTTCTACTAGAAGGAAATATTTCAAAACAACCCGAGTACTCAAGACAACCATCTGTCCTTGAACACCTTGCTTTACTTGCTAAATTAAAAAACACAGAACTTCTGCCAGATGAAGCCGGAATTGATGAATATATTTTAGAACCACTTACTGAATATGAAAACGTTTGCAAAGTGCATTCTTTTAAAGCGGTTCCAAGAGTTGACTATGTTGTTGTAAACGCTGGAGACGGTCCACATCAGGTTCCTGTCAATTGGACTGAGTATATCCCTGTTTTTAAAGAACTTAGATACGAAGTTGCACCTAACCAAGACGACGCAAATTATTTTGAAAATAACTTCTTTGATAAAAACAATCAAGCCTACAGCGAAGAAAATACAGTTTCAATTGTCAAATAAGGCTATTTTGAGATATAATAATTTAGGTACAGATTTTTTAGCTTGAACTTAAAAAAACGCACAAAGGAGATAATTATGGCAAATTTATTAGACGAAGTTAACGGCCCTGTTATGGAAAACGGTCAAGATATTAACGTTATTGGCAAAAGAATTGACGCAAAAGTAGGCTGGGGTTCTTCTTTATTTGAGTTTCTACTTTGGTTTCCGCTAATTATACCTGGTTTAATTTTCTTATTTAAAAAGATAAAAGCAAGAAACTTTTTTATGCGCCTTGAGCAAAAAATGCAACGCGCGGCTTCAGAAGTTGACACTTACCTTGAACACCGTCTTGAGATTCTTAAAAACGTCGCTGCTTTAGTTAAACAACAAATAAAACACGAAAAGGATGTTTTTGAAGGAGTCGCTGCACTTAGAGGTGGAGTAAAACCTGGACAAATTACAGAAGAGACTAGAAACGACATTCAGGCACAAGTTGACCGTGGTTTTTCACAAATTAACCTAGCATTTGAGGCATATCCTGAACTTAAGTCAAATCAAGTTATTGAAAGCGCAATGCGTGATAACACCAACACACAAAGAGAAATTACTGCTGCTAGAATTTACTACAACGACATTGTAGATCAATGGAACCGCAACTTATTTGTTTGGCCAACTAAACAAATTGTGGCTGCTAAAATGTCGCTAACCACTAGAATTCCGTTTGCCGCATCTAAAGAAGTTAAAGCCGCTGCCCGCCAAACTTTCTTTTAATTTAAACACCCATCAACTTAAATTTTAAAAAAGGACACAACTATGAGAGATAAAGTAAAATTAGTTTGCACATCTTGCAAAGAAGAAAACTACTACACAAATAAAAACAAAAAAACTACACCTGATAAACTTTCTTTTAACAAGTACTGTGCTCGTGAACGCAAAACTACTGTTCACACTGAAAAAAAATAATTTAAATTAACTAAAAAACTAAAAATTAAACAAAACAATTACTTAGCCATTTCGTGCTAAAGTATTCATTTCAAAGAGGTATTATATGGACAAAAACCGTTTAGAATTTATGCATAAATTCTTTTTAGACAACCCAAAAAGTTATGGTTATGAAAAGGCTAGTCAGTATATTTATGAAACTGACCGCAAAGCTTTCAACAAAGCCTGCCGTTTATTTAACTTAGATCCGGCTCAGTATCATTTTAATAACTTTATGTTAGTCAAAACTCCAGATATTTTAAGAAAGACAACCCTAAACTTTAAAGTTGTGCTAAAAGACGGAGATACCCAAGAAGTTTTTTATGAAACTGCTAACTTAACTCTGCTATTTTTCGCACCAGACTCAATTAAGGTATATACAGCGAGAGCAGACTACAACTATGACTTCATTTACCCAATTTCTTCAACTGATGTGCTGTATTCAGACGTTGTATCTCTTGACACTGAATACAAACTAGACGACATCACAAATCCTCGCCGCGAAACTTTTAACTTAGTATTGAAGTTTTCAAACGGAACTAATTATTCTTTCCCGCTTCGTGACCGTCTGTTTACTGGTGAACACGCTGAGTTTGAACCAACTGAAATTGAATACGGTTTAATTCACCAAATTAAAGGCTTAATTCGTTAGTTTTTAAGACAAATTATTTATAAATGTAAAAAAAGACCAGGTTACCTGGTCTTTTTTCTTGCTTTAGTTTGTTTAGAAGTCTTTAAGTTCTGTGTGTGAATATCTAGTTTGATTTTCTGAAATCCTTTGGATAAAAAACTCAACTTCAAAAACTCGTTTTCGTTCGTTTAGTTCTTTGTTTTTATGGTTTTGGAAATACTTAACTACCCTGTAGGCAATTTCTGGGTGGTCAATGAAGGGGTTGCGGTTGCCCTGAATTTTTTGGATACGATTGTTTCTGTTAATTTCAAACTGGTCAACTGGATCTTTTTGAAGCAAGTAAGCAAAGTCATCAACATTTCCAATATACGCGCCTTCAGGTACATAGGTCATCTTATAAGGTTCTTCGACCGCAAAATTTAGTTCAGCGTAGTGAATTATCATGTAAAGCAAAATACGAATGGCGTCTCCTCCATGTTTATAACTTGGAAAGTATTTACGAGAACCTGCTAATTGTGCCTCGGCGTGATCGTCAAAATACTGACCATTTTCATTTTTCGCAACATAGTAAAAATTATTTCTGGCTGAGTTTACATTGGTATTACAAACTCTTAAGTTATGTAAATCAGCAGCTAAATTGCGATCAGCACCTTTTACTCTTGGAACACCCAGTCTTGAGTTTACCCAAACGTGTTCACGGTTCCAAGGCTTGCCACCAGTCCATTTAGGTGCAAACTCTTCTCCGTTATACATACCCCAAAGTTTTCCGTTATCTAGTTTATCTGTTTTTGTTAAAAGTTGTCTTACTTCATTGTATGAAGTGTAATTGGTATGTTTATCTCTTGTAACTTTTCTAAGAGATTTGATAAACTCCTCGTCATTTTTTGTCTGAAAATCCACACCCTGATAATAGGTTTTATCAAGTTCATGTTCTTTGTATTCGTTGTTTGGAGTTGGTGTAGGTTGTGGGGTGGGAGTTGGATTTGGTGCAGGTTCTGGTGTATTTTTACACGCAATCAAAAAAACAACTGAAAAAAGCATCAGTGAAACTAAAATAGTTTTTTTAAATATACTTCTAAATTGCATATTTTCTCCTTATATTTATTTCAAAATAGCACAATTAAGGGATTAAAAATCTTGGTTGAGTTCGCTTAAATACAATACTTTTTTTACCTTGATTTTTTACTTTTGTTTTTTTTATAATGAAAATAACAGAAAGGAGTTTGAAAATGACAGACAAAAGCAGCAAATCAAGAATTATTGCATTTCTTCTATGTTTCTTCTTTGGTTTACTTGGATTACATAGATTCTACGTTGGCAAAATTGGAACAGGTATTCTTTGGCTTATAACAGGTGGCTTATTTGGAATTGGCGCCCTTATTGATTTCTTTTTAATCATCTTTGGTGCATTTAGAGACGAAGGCGGCCGTATTGTTTAAAAGCCAAAAGCAATAATTTAATTTTTTTAAAAGCAACGTAAGTTGCTTTTTTTTATTCTTGGAAGTTATATTGATAAATTTGTGAAAAAACAGTTTTTTGTTCAGTACTTACGCTTAATTTACCGTCATAATAAGTTAAAGTTTTAAACTCTTTTGTGACCTCTATTTTTAACTTCAATATACCTTTTTTTGCAGGCATTGCAGTAATTTTAAGTAGGTATGAGGATTTGGCAAGTAAATCAATTTTTGTATTTTTGTTTAAAGTCAGGTTTAATTTAGAAAAAATCTCGCTTACCTTAATTTGGTTTAAGTTAATTTTAGTAATTACTTCAAACTTCTTTAAACCCTTTTTATCTAATCTAGGATTAAACTCAGCAATCCCTGTTGATTTAAGTTCGTATTTATCTTTATTTGCATTAAGAGTCAAAACTATAGTTGTCTCAAAACGCAAGTTTTTAAAGTATCCTTCTAAATACACTTCTACAGATTTAGTCTGTTCGCTTGCTTTAAAGTAAGAAATTGTGTAGGTAAATTCTGTGGCACTGTGCTGTGTTTTTAAGCCTTTGCTGTATTTAAAGATATCTGAGCCGTACTTGGTGGTAATTGGATTTACTTTTAAAAACTCTACTTTAATTGTCTCTGCATCTAAGTTTTTAAAGTCAGCGAAAGTTTTTACTTTTTTAAAAGACAGTTCTTGCCCTTGCTTTAAGTAGTATGAAACTGACACTGAGTTCGTTAAGAAGTTTTTGTTTAACTCCAAAACTAAGTTAGGATGATGCTTATCTTCTACATTGAGTAGTTTAAAGTCATACTCAGTTAAATCAAATAAGTAGGTACTTTTGTTTTCTTTACTTAAAACTAAGTCAGCGTCTTGAAAAGCTTTAGTTAAACTCTCTTCACTGTCTTCCGGCTCAATTGCGGGTTGCGAGGCTTTTTTAAAACCAGTTAATTTAAGGATTTGCACGCTAGAAAGTAGGTTTTTGTGCGCTAACTTATAAGTTATGATAATTTCTTCGTTGTGGTCTTCAAACTTAGGTTTAATTAGTGTAAAGTCTGTGTCTTTCCAACCATAGGTTTCTTGAAAACTATAAATAAAGTCATCTGGGTCAACTTCGTCAATTGGTTTGCCTAAAAACTTATCTAAGTTTTTTACGAACATAGACTTTGCTACAATATTTAGCATACCGCGGTCCAGAGTTTTTGGTTTTTGAGGCTCAGGGCTAGGAGTTGGGTTTGGAGTCGGCTTTGGTGGAATTACTTCATTTTGACCGTTATCTGGATTTGGCACAGGTTTTTCTTTTTGTTTGCATGAAAAAAGCATGAAACCACTTAGCAAAAAAACAATTAAAAAACTTATTTTCCTAATCATTCAGTACCTCGCTTTATGAACCAACTTTCTACTTTATTATAAGTCCGTTTTAAAACTTATGCAAACTAAGATTAAAAAAGTACATTAAACCTCGTTGAATGTACTTTTTTGCTTTGCTTATCTAATTAGCCAAGCAAGTTAAACTCAGCTAGTTTTTGGGCAACATAATTTGGGTTAAAGAAGTTTGCGATGTTGTCGTAGTCTTCAGAAAAGCCGTAGTTGTAGTTAGGTTCAACTCCAAACTCAGCCTCACGGTGCGCAGCTTCTACGGTTTTTTTGGCAGTCAAATACACGCTGTCTGAAGAGTAGTCAACAACAGACCCACACGGTAAGTAAGCCTGAGTGGTACTAGACGCACCACCTCCAGTTTTAGTGCCAATTACTGGCATGATTTTGTTATCACGAACTATACCTGCAATCATAGAAGCCGATGAAAACGAACCTACACTAGTTTGTAGAAATGAACGCTTGAACTTAGGAAGTTCGGTGGCTTTTAAAGTGGTTCTCGCATAAGTTGTGTCAGTTTTGTAAGTTGCTGCATTATATTCACTGTAAAAAATTTCTTTATCTGGACCGGCTAAGGCTGCAACAAACTCAATAGCAGCGTAAACATCACCACCGCCGTTAATTGCTAGGTTGATAACTAAGTTTTCAACAGTTGGGTAATCTTTTTTAATCTTTTTAGTCAGTTCTAAGTATTTGTCTAATATACTTTTGTCATTTTCATTTTCATAGTTGATTTGAGTTAAGTTAATGATAGCAGTTTTACCGTCATTTGAAATTTCAATTTCTTTATTTATTTTTTCTGCCATAGCTTTTTTTATCGCTTCAATTTTTTGTTTATTTTCGTTGTCATACTGACGGTTCCCGTTGACATAAAGAAAAGCAGAGGCAAGCGCGAATAGTCCTGAGTGGAAGTCTTCAGTGTCTTCCAACAGTTGATTTAGTGTTTGATAGTAATCAGTTGAGTTTTCAGTTAACAGATTTTCTTTATTTTTATTTATTGAATCTATCAGTTTTTCTTTACGGTCAATTGCCCAGTAGTATTCAGAGACAAAGAAGTTAATTGATTTAAACCAAAGCGAATAGACGGATTTTGGTACTTTTTCTTCCTCTTCGTCATCTGCATGCGGATAGAACTTACCATCTTTTTCATTTGCATCTTCAGGGTCAATTGATTTATCTCCATCACTTGCAACTTCGTTAGTGCGGATTTCATATCCTGTCCAGTAAGTGGCAAATCCGCTTTTTTCGTGTACAATCATTGAAAGCACAGAAACTGGTAACACCGGTTCTTTTCCGTTTTGTTGCCAACCCATTAGTTGGTATTTCTTTAAATCAAAAATACGGCCTTTTTCTTTATCTGGTCTAGACTCAATTCTACCTCTAAAGCGGTAGTCTGAAAAAGAAACAAAATCACCTTCTTCTTCTGAAAAAATATCGTCAAGCAAAGAAACTTTAGAAATAGTTAACTTACCACTTAAAGCATCGTAGTAAATTTCACTAGTTAAAGTATAGTTTTCAACCTTTTCAACACCAGGAGGGGTTGAAGTAAACTCAAACTCTTGAATTAGTTTAAGTGAGTAAACATGGCCGTTTTGTACTTTTTCAATGCGTTTTTTTAAGGTGTAAACTCTGCCTTCTTGGTCTTTTTGGTTTTTGTATTCTTTGCGGTAATCAACTAAGTTGCCAAGGGATTTAAAGAAGTTTTCCAAAGTTGTGTAGTAAACTTCTTGTTCAACTTCAACGGCCTTTAAGGGTTTAACTCCTAGTTTTTTATTTTTAGAAGTGTGTCTAATGTCTTTTTCTTGAGTTGACTTCGGTGTAAATCCAGGAGTTGTTGGATTTTTTTCAACTCCAGATAAATCTACTTTAGTTTTAGATTCTTTTGCCTGCTCTAAGTCACCTTTACCTTCTCCTTCTGGGTCTTCTGGAATTTCGGCAGTAGCACCAGGATCTGGTTTGGTTTGTTTTTGAATTACAGGATACAGGTTTTTGTTTTCTTTTTTGGCCACAAGCGAAGAAAGTGGAGTAGTGCCGCCTTTTCGGTTAGTCCAACCAATTAGTTTTTCGTCACTCGCTAGTTTAAGTTGAGATTCTGAAAAACCTTGATAGATTTGTTCGCCTTCGGTGTATTCAATTGCTTCAATTAAATCGCCAGTTTTGTCAAAGAAGTTAATTGTAATTTTATTAGTTGGACCTTGATTTTCTTTTTGGCGGTAAGCAGGATACAGGTTTTTGTTTTCTTTTTTGGCTTTCAAATCAGGAACTGCTGCCTCTCCTTTAAAAGGAGTCCATCCTAAAAACTCTTCATCTTGACCAAGTCCAAGTTGTTTATCAGAAAAAGTTTTTGAAATACTTTGGCCAAAGTCGTGCTCAATGGCTTCAATTAAGTTACCTTTTTTGTCAAAGAAGTTAATTGTAATTTTTTTAGCATTTTCTTTTAGACGGTAAACTGGATACAGACTTTGGTTTTCTTGAGTAGCCTTAATTGAATCTAAAGCAGTTTGACTGTTTTTTGAATTGCTCCAACCAACAAACTCTTCGTCTTGAGATAAACCAAGTTGTTCTGGTGTAAATGTTATTTGAATTGTTTCGTTTTCGGTATACTCAACTTTTTGAATTAAACTGCCCGCTTTGTTAAAGAAACTAACTTCTAGTTTTTTAACTTTGTCTAAAGCTGGAACTGTAAAGTCAAATGAAACTGTTTTGCCACGTTCATTTTTGGCAATCAGTTCATATTTTTGGTCAATTTCGTTTCTGACAATTTTAACAGTAGCCCCAGAAATCTCAGATGCACCTTTTTCATTCTTTTTAGGAATGTATTTAAGAGTCCATTTGATTTTTACACCCTGAATTTCTTGTGGTAAATTAAAACTTGATTTAACTACTTTACTCTTACCAAAAGGCGCCTCCATTCCGAGAAACGCTTTGTCTTTTGGATTAACACAAGAGGCAAGTGTAAAAATAAAGGTAAATAGCATAATTAGCGATAAGATTTTTTTCATTTTTGCTCCTTTACAAACTGATTTTATTATAGTTAATTTATAAGTAAAATAAAAGTTTTTTAAACTGATTAAGCCAAATTTAATTTAATATTTTTGCTATTAAAAACTTGCTTAAAATGTTTGGTACATATGTTAATCTAACAATATTAAACACAATTTAATCTTTTCGCCAAATGAAGATTTAATACGACAAATTTATAATTATGGCGAGAATAACCTCGCCATAATTGACTTATGTAAGCCAAATATGGTAAAATGGCTATGAAAAAAGAGGTACATGATGAGAAAGTTTAACTATCTAAAACTGATTGAATTATCTTTACCAACAAGAATTCACGATATTATTGTAAAAATACATGAATATAAAGGTAAACAAGAACTATACGCAGAAAACTACCCAGATGTTTTGACGAAAATGACTACTGTGGCAAAAATACAAAGTACCAGATCTTCAAACGCTATTGAAGGAATTTATACAAACGAAACCAGATTAAAAGAATTGATGAACAATAAAGCAGAGCCAAGAAAAAGAGATGAAGAAGAAATAGTGGGATATAGACACGTGCTTGATTTAGTTCATGACAATTATTTGCATATTGAGTTTAATAAAAGTAATATTTTAACTTTACACAATCAACTGTATTCATATTCCTTTAATACACATAAAGGAAATTTTAAAACAATGGATAACTTAATTGTAGAAGTAGACTCAAACGGAAATAAAAAAGTTCGTTGTCAGCCAGTAAGTTCCTTTGAAACAGAAAGATATTTTGACGAAATGACAAAAGCATACAGTGAAGCCATAAAAGAAGGAGTTCCGCCACTACTGCTGATACCAACTGCTATACACGATTTTCTGTGTATTCACCCGTTTGATGATGGAAACGGTAGAATGAGTAGAATTTTAACACTACTTTTGCTATATAAAGCCGATTATTTTGTTGGCAAATATATCAGTATTGAAATGCTAATTGAAGAAAGTAAAGACACCTATTACGAGACTTTACAAAAATCCAGTGAAAACTGGCATACTGGCGAAAACAACGAACTTCCTTTTATTAAATATATGCTTGGAATTATTTTAAGGGCCTACGAAGAGTGTGAAGATAGGTTTAAACTAATTGCCAAAAACAGATTAACATCGCAAGAAAGAGTTTTGCAAGTTTTTAAAAAAACGTTAGAACCCTTGTCTAAAAACGATATTTTAATTCTTTTGCCAGCGTTATCACAACGAACAGTTGAAAGAGCGTTAAAAGAGTTGCAAGAGAACCTGAAAATAAAACAAATTGGCAGGGGACGTTCAACCAAATATATTAAAATTTAAGTCTTGAAAAAGACTTAAAGTAAAGTGTTTTTAGAGATTGAAAATCAACCTAAATTTAAATTAAGTCTATCTCAATCTAGCGCTTAAATGCTATACTTTATATGTGAATTACGTCATTAAAAACCAGTCTCTTGCCTATTCTTTAAAAAGAATTAAAGAGGCTAAAAAATCAATAGAATCTGACTTTATTTTTCTTGATTTAACAGATTGTACTATATCTGAAGTCACCAACGAATGCCAAACAGTTGGCTTAATTTTGAGTCAAAAAAATTTAGTTTTGACTAACTTAGACCAGCTGCTTAGAAGTGAAAAAAACACAGCAGACCTTGTAAAATGTCTAAACTTAGTTAAAGAAAGCACTAAAGTTAATTTGTACTTGATTTTAGATAAAGTTGATTTTACTAATCCTAATTTAAATAAAATTATGTTAGTTGCCGAGTACTTTGATTTCTCTGAAATTCCTTTAAACGAGTTTACAGAAATTATCAAAAAAGAAATTAAAGAACCTGGTAAATTTGCAAATTTAGTTGAAAGCCTTAAAACTATTTTTTTAACTGATTACGACTTATTTTTATCTGAACTAAACAAAGTTAAATTAGCAATAAGCGCTAATTTAGCAGAAACCGAAATAATTCAAGCGCTTAACTTAAAAACAGAAACTAAAGATGTTTTTACTTTAATTAAACTAATTTTAAACAAAGAAAAGCAACAAGCCATTGCTTTGTTTAATGAGTTTGTAAGTGCTGGCGTTTCTTTGACTCACTTAAATAAGTTAATATATTTAGCCTATTTAAACCTATACTTAGCAAAGCAAGCAAGTTCTTCGCCAAACCCAGTTGAAACACTGAGTACCTCTGCTTTTGTATCAAACACAAGAGCCGCGCTTATCTTAAAAGAAGCCAAAGTTTTTCCTGAAACTTACCTTGTAAATAAAATGCAGAAACTGGCAGACTTTGACTATTTATTTAAATACGACACTAGAAATATTCAAGATGTTTTTAATTTTTTTATCATGGAGGACTGAAAAATGGATTTAAAACACAAAAAAATACTATTGTTTGACTTAGAGACCACCGGACTTGACTCTTTTAAAAACGAAATTATTGAGTTTGGGGCAATTTTGCTAGAAAAAAATGGCAAAGACTACAAGGAAGTTAAAAGAGTTGACCTTTTAATTCAAAACAAAGAACCAATTCCTGAAATTATTACGGAACTTACTCACATAACCCAAGAAATGATAAACGAAAGCGGAGTAACTAAAGCCGAGGCTTACCAAGAAATTAAAGAACTGCTTAAAGACGAGCCGATTTTAATTGGCTACAATGTGAACTTTGACCTGAATTTCTTGCACCGCTTTATTTGTCTATTTGAGCCAGATTACCGTCTTGAAAACGATGTTTTAGACGTAATTGCGCTTTATCGTGACTTCAATGGCTTTCCTTGGAAATTAAAAAATGCAATCGCTAAATACGGGGTTGCAACTGAAAACACTCACCGAGCGTGCGACGATATTTTGGCGACTTACGAGTTGATGCTAAAAATGTTTGAAGAGCACGCGGATAACGGTGTACTTTTAACTCACTACGTCAATACTTTGGGATATCCTGCTGCCTATCCTGTGCCTGAAAATTTAAGATTCGCACAAATTTTGTATCTGCCACAACGTGGTGGGCTTAAGGATATCCTTACCTTTAAACTAGATAAAAAAATGCGATAACCCGCATTTTTTAAAGTCAGTATATTTGGTTTTAAAAAAAGTTTTCTGAGAAAAAGAAAAGGAGTTTCTTTTAAAACTCCTTTCTTACAGTTGATTAACTTTAAGCGCTAAATTAGATTTATGGCGAGCAACGAAGTTTTTATGATAAATTCCCTTGCTTTGGCCCATGTCTAATTTCTTGTATGCTGCGTTTAATGCTAAAATTGCTTGAGTCTTATCACCTTGTTCAACGGCTAAGTTGACTTTCTTCATTGCAGTTTTGCAAGCTGATTTAAAAGACTTGTTGCGCAAACGAGCCTTTTCGTTTGTTTTATTTCTTTTAATCTGTTGTTTGATGTTAGCCATAATTCCTCCAACGTTATCAATTATACATTATTACGCATTTTTTTAAAAGAAAAAAGGAGATTTTAAATGACAATTGCCAACAAAATTACTTTAAGCAGAATTGCTTTAATTCCAGTTTCTTTAATTTTACTTTTCGTGCCATCTCTGCAGGCAGAAATTCGTGGGTTTTTTCAAATCACGATTGCACAACTGGTTTTTCTTCTGCTGTTTTGCCTCGCTTCTTTTACTGATTTTTTAGATGGGTATCTTGCCAGAAAACGCGGCGAAGTCACTACTTTTGGTAAGTTTCTAGACCCAATTGCCGACAAGATTTTAGTGTTTACGGCACTGATTTTTTTACCAGTTTTTCCGTTTTGGCAAACACAATTTAGAATGGAAATTTCGGGTATTCGCTTATTTTTACTGCTTTATTTAGTTTCTGTTCTTTTAATTTTAACACGTGAATTTTTAGTTACAGCAGCTAGGTTAGTTGCAGTAGGCGAAAATAAAGTAGTTGCCGCGGCTTGGCTTGGCAAAGTCAAAACAGCCTTTACTCTACTTGCACTAATTTGGTTACTTTTCAATGGCTTTGGTTTAGACAATATACTATTTTCTTACTTTCCAATAATTTCTTTTTCTTTAATTTTAATTTCAGTTATTTTAACTATCTGGTCAGGTTTGCAATACATTTGGCAACTTAGAGCAGAAATTTTTAAATCAGTTTAGACTATAAACAGTTAAAAAAGTCAAATACCAACTTGGTATTTGACTTTTTTGTTTATCTGTATATTTGTTTATTTAGGAGCTTTTTTATTCATTTATCAAACAGATTAGCAAAAGAAATAAATTATTTTTAAGCAATTTATGCAGCTCGTATAAATATATATACGAGGTAACTTAAATGACAAAGAAAACAACTGACAATACAGACTTTCAAAAAATATTTGAAAACATTGAAAAACAATTTGGCAAAGGCTCCGTAATGATTTTAGACGGAGACGAAGCATTTGAAAAAATTGCAACTATTCCAAGTGGTTCGCTGGCTTTAGACAAAGCACTTGGAGTTGGAGGCTATGCACGCGGGCGAATTGTTGAAATTTACGGACCTGAGTCTAGTGGAAAAACTACATTGACTTTACACGCCATTAAAGAAGCACAAAAGCAAGGTTTAGTTTGTGCTTTTATAGATGCCGAGCACGCTCTTGACGTCAATTATGCAAAAGCACTCGGTGTCGACTGTAAAAATGTCTTAATTTCACAGCCCGATAGTGGTGAGCAAGCCCTGGAAATTACTGAAGAACTAATTAAGAGTGGCAAAATTGGCTTGGTAATTGTAGACAGTGTAGCTGCGTTAGTTCCAGAAGCAGAACTAGCTGGTGATATGGGAGACAGCCACGTTGGTCTGCACGCTAGACTAATGAGCCAGGCTATGCGAAAACTTTCAGGTATAGTTGCAAAATCTAACACCACTTTGATTTTTATTAACCAAATTAGAGAAAAAGTTGGTGTGCTTTTTGGCAGTCCTGAAACCACAACAGGCGGTCGTGCTCTTAAGTTCTACGCAACTCAACGTATAGAAGTTAGAAAAGGCGAAAGTTTAAAACAAGCAGACGGCACACTCTACGGTAATTTAGTTAACATTAAAGTAGTTAAAAACAAAGTTGCCTCTCCTTTCAGGTCTTGTTCAATAGAACTAAGATACGGAACTGGTTTTTCCAGAGTTTCAGAAGTTATCAATTTAGCGGTTGAAAAAAATCTAATTCAACGAGCAGGTTCTTGGTTTTCGTTAAAAGAAGAAAAAATCGGTCAAGGCAAAGCCCAAGTTGAACAATACTTACTTAAAAACCCTGAAATTATGGCTGAACTTGAGTTAGAAATTCAAAAAACCGAATAATTTCCCTTATTTTAGTTTAAAAAAGTCTTGGATAAAATAATTTAGTGGTTCATTCTTCTCCTTTCTGCTAAATTGTTTTAACCAGGCTTTTTTATTTTCAAAAAAATCCTTTTAAAAAGCAAAAATATAATATATAATTATCTTTATGAAAGAAACAAAAAAAGGCCTGTTAATTGTGATGTCTGGCCCTTCTGGGGTTGGCAAATCTTCAATTAGAAAGGCGTTGTTTGAAAAAGTTAATAATTTTGTTTTCTCAGTTTCAGCAACAACTCGTGCACCGAGAAACGGTGAAAAACACGGAGTTGACTATTATTTTATTTCCGAAAAAGATTTTAAAGCAAAACTAGAAAATAATGAGTTTTTAGAATGGAATTATTTCGTTGGCAACTACTACGGCACACTTTTTGAAGAAGTTGAAAGACTAAGAAGAACTGGTAAAAACGTGATGGTGGAAATTGATGTCAATGGTGCTTTGATGGCAAGAAGCGTGCTAACTGATGCAATTTACATATTTATCGCCCCACCTACTAAAGCAGATTTAATTTCTAGACTAAAACAACGTGGAACTGAAACTGACGAAAGAATTTCTGAGCGCATTGAAAAGGCAAAAAACGAGTTTAAATGTGCAGATAAATATGACTACATAGTTATCAACTCAGAAATCTCTAAAACTGTGGAAACTCTACAGGCTATAGTTTTAGCCGAAGAATGTAGATCTGAACGTAGATTTTTAAGTTATATAGAAGCAATTCAAAAGGAGAAATAATTTATGAACAAACAAAAAGACGGAATGCGCTATCCTTCAATTGATGAACTAACTAAAATTATCAATTCAAAATATAAGTTAGCCTATACTTCTGCCAAAGTTGCTAAACTTATTCAAAGTAAAAAAGTTCAAGTTGAAAACTCACTTTGCGACAAAGAAGTTGGCAAAGCGCTTGAAGAAATTCTAGCTGGAAACGTGCAAATTGAGTTTTAATTTCAAGTTAAGCTAACTTAGTTTAAAACTAAGAGATGAAATTAACACTTGAAGAAAATTTAAAAAATTTACCTCAAAACCCAGGGGTTTATATTATGCGCGACTTAGATAGTCGCGTTATTTATGTTGGGAAAGCAAAAAACTTAAAAAACCGTGTACTTTCTTATTTTAAAGCCAAAGTTTTTGGGAAAACAGCACTTTTAGTTAAAGAAATTGAAAACCTTGAGTATGTGGTTTGCAACACTGAGCAAGATGCACTAATTTTAGAGCAAAACTTAATTAAAGAATACAGACCAAAATACAACATCAGGCTAATTGATGACAAGACATATCCATACATTGTGGTGACGGAAAAACCCTATACTAAACTTTTGGTCAAAAGAGTACGCAAATTTAACTTCAACGGTTTTGGCCCATTTCCAAATACTTTTCAGGCAAGAGAAACTTGTGAAGTTTTGAATAGAATTTTTCCCAAAAGAGTCGGGAAAATTTCTAAAACAGATCAGGATATCTTAACAGGTCTTGCAAATAACTTAGGCATATCTGATTTAGAAAAAGAATTTACAGCAAAAGAACTAACCAAAGCAGTGAAACGTGTTTTTCAAACTAAAGCCAAAGACATTTTAAAAACTTTAACTGCCAAAATGAAAGAGTCTTCAGAAAACTCAGACTTCGAGTTAGCACTAGATTTTAAAAATCTAATTGAAGCAATTAAAGCAACAATAGTAGACCAAACTGTTAACAGCAACGATTCACAAAACAGAGATATTATTGGTCTTGCATTTGACGAAAAATACGTAGCTATTTCTATTTTGATTCAAAGGTTTGGCAAAACCGTTGACCAGAAAAGAAATATTTTTGAATATGTTGGTGACCCTAAAGAGTATGCACTTCAGTATTTAGACCAAATATATGAATCCAAAATTTATTCAGATGAGCTGTTGTTTTCTGATAACTTCCAAGAAGAAGATTTAAACACTAGATTTGGGAAACTTGCCAAAATTCCTAAAAAAGGCCAAAAACACGATCTTACTAAACTTGCTCAAAAAAACGCAGAAAGTATCTTGACTAAGTTCAGTGCTGTGTATTTAGAAAAGTCTTTAATTTTAGAAAAAGGACTTGAAGAATTAAAAACTAAAATTGGTTTTATGCCTGAGACCATTGAGGCTTACGACAACGCCCAAATTCAAGGGCAAGCACAAGTATCTGGCTGCATAGTTTTGAAAAACGGGCAGTTTTTAAAGTCGCTATACCGTAAATTTAACTTAAAAAATACACCTAAAAATGACGATCTGGCTGGGATTAAAGAAGTTATTTCTAGACGTATTCAAGACCAAGAAATCGCTTATCTACCCGATTTAATTGCGGTAGACGGTGCTGAAAATCAAGTTAAAGCAGCCGAAGAGCAAATCAGTATTTTAGATAAAAAAATTCCTGTTATTGGGCTTAAGAAAAACGAACACCACAGATTAACCGCCTTAGTCTGGAACAACTCTTCACACGAACTTGATAAACACAGTTATCTATATAAGTTCTTAATTAGAATTTCTGAAGAGGTCCATAGGTTCTCATATCAAACCCACAAAGCGAAACTCTTAAAAACTGCTTTTAAAACTAAGTTAGATAATTTAACCGGAATTTCGGATGCAAAAAAACGTGAGCTAATTCGTCATTTTGGTTCAGTTGCTAAACTAAAGGCTGCCAGCATTGAAGAACTCAAAACTTTTAAATTAAGGTTAAATCAAATCAGACAAATCAAGGAGTTAAAAGAATGAACCAAGCAACTATCGTCGTTAAAAAAACTTCTAAACTCAAAAGAGAAATCGAAGCACTTGAAAACAATAAAGTTCTTCGTTTTAGGCTACCTAAAAACTTAAATTATTTCTTTGAAATCATTAAAGTCGGCTACTTAGTTGAACTTGAGTTTCAAGAAAATGCAGTGGTTTCCAAAAAAGACCACGATAAGTTTTTCCAAGTTGCTGGAATTTTAAAAATATCTGCACTCAACCCCAGAAGACTAATTTTTGATTTAAACAAAATCAGAAGCGAAATGTATCAAACTTTGTTGAGTTTTGATAAACTTTGCTTTATTGACTTTGAAATGACTTTGCTACCTTTGAGAAAAATTAAATCACCTCAACAAATCATTCAGTTTGGCTATGTCTTGACAGATCAAAGCAAAAAAGTGCTGGCAAAAAAAACTGAGTTTGTAAAATCTAGTTTAGAAATTGACAAAAAAACTACAGAGTTTTTAACACTTGACTTAGAGCAGTATAAAAAAACTGCAATTACCTTTAAAAACTTTTACAATCAACTAAAAGAACTAAAAGAAACTGGCACCAAGTTTGTAGTTTGGGGGAACATTGACTATCCTTGCTTGGTTGCAAATATAAAGTTTCACCAACTTCCTAATTTTTTTGAAAAAACTGACTTCGTTGACCTTTCTCGCCTGCACAAAGACTACTTTGTGTTAAAAAACGACGTATCACTTTTTAACGCTTACAAAACTTATTTTGAAAAAGAACCTGGTAAAAAAACCCACGATGCGCTAATGGATTCAGTAGTCTTAATGGAAGTTTACTTTAAATTTTTCAATTATATTTCTATTCAATCAAATAATTTGTAATATTTTTGTGATGTGGTAAAATTATTTTGTTAAGTGAATAGAGACGTAGACGTAATATAACGGTTATTATACGGCCTTGCCAAGGCTGAAATGGGGGTTCGATTCCCCTCGTCTGCTCCATTTGATTTTAAACTCTGATGTTAATCAGAGTTTTATTTTTAAATAAACGAGATTTTTAAAAAAAGTTATAAAAGGAGGGTTAAATTGGATAAAAACGAAATTTATATCGGCGATAATTTAGCAATTATGCGAAGCACTGAATTTAAAAAGTTTAAATCAACGATAGACTTTATTTACATTGACCCACCTTACAATACTAAAAACTCTAAATTTGCATATAGCGACAATAACTCAAAATGGTCTCTAGACATCAAACTAAGACTAATTGAGGCAAAAGAATTGCTTAAAAAAACAGGAGTAATTTTTATTTCAATTGACGACAATGAGTTTGCTAGTCTTCTGCAAATTTGCGATGAAATTTTTGGCAAGGAAAACAAAGCGGGGATTTTTATCACAAAGCAATCTCAAAGAAGTAATGCTAAACATATCAATATGGTTCATGAGTATGTAGTTGCCTACGCTAAGTCAAAAACTAATTTACCGAGATTTTATGTCAATAGAATAGAGTCTCCTTTAGAAGGTAAAAAAATAAAGCAAATTATTCAAAAAGTCAAAACTGCATATAAAAAATCATCTACTCTTGCAAACGAGATACTTAAAAAAAGTATTAGTGATTATGTCTTTGAAACTGGCGAGACTTGGATAGTAAACTATTCAAATATTGATGAAAACGGTGAGATATACTTTGCTAAAGACTTATCTACACCAGGCGAACCCAATTATTTAAAAATTGATGAAATCAACCTAACTTTAGAACCACTTAGATCACGTGGTTGGTCAAGCAAACAAAAATTTATTAAGTTACATAAAGAAAACAAACTATGTTTTAAAAATGAAAGACCTTATGAAATTGAATACTTAAAAGATGCTGTTAACAATGTATCTTCTGTTTTAGATTTTTATTCAAGACAAGGTACAAACGATTTAAAAAAATTAGGTTTAAATGGGATATTTGACACCCCAAAACCTGTTGAGTTAATTAAATTTTTAATTAGATGTTCACAACACGAAAATGCTTTGATTTTAGATTTTTACGCTGGCAGCGGCACGACTGCTCAAGCGGTTTACGAAATCAATCAGGAAGATAAAAAACAACATAAATATATTTTGATTCAGTTGCCAGAACCTATTAACAATAAAAATAAGGCATTTGAAATTTTGACTAATTTGAATTACAAAGAACCAAAAATTAGCGATGCAATGATTTTGCGAATTAATAAGTTTGCTGAATTAAACAAAATAGACACAAATTATCAGGAGGTTGTTTTTAATGACAGACTTGCTTAAAAAAGGCAATTTTAAGCCTATAGATAATGAGTTTTTATTAGAGGGATTTTTGGCATTACAAGAAGTTGCAAAAGTTCAAGAAAAGTGGCAAAAAGGTGATACTGACAGTTTTATCAACGAAATCAGAGATTCAATGGTAGGACACTATTTAGCATATGAACTAATTAACACAGATAAACATGGATTTGACTGCAAGTTAAGCAAAGATAATGATGTGTTTCTGGAAGTAAAAGCCGCAAGTTATGACGCAAAAACATGGGGCGCTACCTTTAATGACACCACAATAGAAAAGGCTAAATATTTCCAAGGCGACCAAGTTTATCTATGTCTTGCTGTTTGGAGAAAAGCAAGCGATTTGCTTTTTATGGTTTATGGTAAAAACGCTAAATTAGGCCATTTTCTTGAAGAAAAAGTAAGTAGTTTTTTAAAAGGTGAGGCTGGAGTTCGTTCTACTCAAACTGTGTCTTTAGGGCAACTGATTTTTGAATATGGCTTTGACATAGTTTGCATAAAACCTTAAGATGAAGTTGAAACTATTTTAAAATTAAAGTCCAAACAGTTTTTTAATATCCCAAACTCTTCTTTCATTTCTCAAGATGAGTTTGCCGATAAATACAGTAATTCTGCTAAATTTATCATCAGTGAGAACAATAAAGAATAGTGAAAATATAAAAAAACTTGAAAAATAAAGGTGGAAATCCACCTTTTTTCTTTATCTTAATTCAATATTTTGGTAATCTACATTAAATAAACTCGTAATAAAAAGGTGTACTTCCACCTAAATTATTCGTGAGACAATTTACAAAATGAACAAAATAGAATGATATTTTTTGGAAAATATACAAAAAAACAACAGTTTTAAATTATTACAAAATTTGAAAATATAGAAAATTATCTATGTTCGTTTATACAAAAATATCTTTTATTTATAGGCACTAATTAAGACAAGTAGAATTAAAAAGCGCTAACTTGAGTTAGCGCTTTTTTAAAAATTACTAATTAAATTAACTAATTTTTGGTGAGAAAATAGATTTAAGCATATCTAAATCCACGCCGCTTTTTTTAAGTTCACCGTAAACCCCTGACTTAAATTTTTCAATTTCGTCAGTAGATTTAAGTTCATTTGCTACTGTGTCGTAGAGTTTTTTGGTGTCTGCGGAGTTAATAGTTTGTCCTTTATTTATTTTTTCTTTTAGTTTTTTAACTTCGTTTTTAATGTTTTCATTTGGAATTGTGTCTGTGTGTTTATCAAGCGCCTGAATTAAGTTATCTTTGGTTTTCTTTAAAGTTTCAATTAAGTCAGAGTTAGCCTCGTTAAGCAGACATTTAACGCGAATTAACTGGTTTTCTTCGTCAAACTCAAGGTCTGGACTAATTGTGGTTTCTGGAGAAAGAGAACTTAAAATATTGTTAAAAGTTGGGTTTTTATCCAGGTAATCTACGCTTTTTGAAAATAAATACAGTAAGTTAATTGCGCGGTTGTGAGAAAGTTTGATGTCTTTGCCTACTGTGATGTTAGTTTTTTTATTTTCATCAAGGATGTTTAAAGAAATATTTTTACCTTCAATTTTTGGTTTAACTACAGTGTCTACCACGGTTTGGAAAAATTTGCCGTCAAGACCAGGTTTACCACTTACGTTTGTAACAGTTAAAATCAAGCGGATAGTTAGCATAGGTTTACCGTCTACTTTTTTGATAAACGGTTTGATGTCTATTTTATATTTAACTTTAATTTCAGTTGAACCAATTTTAAAAGTACGCATCGCTTCGTCTTTTTTAAAACCGCTTTTTTCCAAAAAGTAGCGATATAGTTGATTAATTTCTTCCATGGATATTGTCATGTAAAGTTCATTTGCCCTGTTGTTTGTTTTGTTTAGCGCACTCATGAAAATATCGGTGGTTTTTTGTTTAAAGTAGTCTTTTAACTCATCTTCACTTTTAATAGCAGGTCTCTCTGTTTGAGTAACTTCGTCTTTTGCATAAATTTTGCTGGTGTCTAGAGTTAATTTAACTGAGTTTTTAGAAACTGAGAAATCGTAAAGTGAGTTTTCGTCCATAAATTCTTTAACGGTTTTAAGTAAACTTTTGTTTTTAGTCGTGCCGTTTGGATTAGTCTCTTCAACTTCGTAGTCTTTGTCAATTGACTTAGAAACATAACTCCACATGCCGGCTTTATTGATTTTTAAAACAGCACTATCTTTAGTGATGTCTAAAGAAATGTATGGAGCACTTTTAGCAAAAGTTTGTTTTAAACTGTTCAGTGCACTTTCTACCTGTTTTTTGGCAAAAGTATCAGCGATTTTCTTGCCAAAGGACCAACTAACTCCAATTTTGCCTAACCACAGTTTATCTAAAGTTAGTTTTATCTCACCAGTTTTTTTATCTTCGCTTAACTGAACACGAGCAGTTAAACTACTGTGAAACTCACCTAAAGCCTTGTATGCAAAGTTAACATTTAGATAAAAATAGTTGTTGTCTTTTGTAAAAAACACACTTTTAATTCGGGCGTAGTCAGGGTTAGTTTTATAAAGTGTCTTGTCGGCTGAATTGTTTTCAAAATAAGATTTATCTGCTAATTTTTTAGAGATAATTAAATGATTTAAAGTTTGCGTTAAAGTTTCGGCGTTTAAGTCAAACTCAAACTTTTTGCCAGTTGCAGATTCAAGAAATATATGTTTTTCAACTTTTTCGCGCAAGTTATCTACAAACTGATAATTCTTGGCGTGTTCAGGTGTTTTAACTGTATTAAAGTGTAGAGCAAATAAAGTGCCAGCAACAGCGAAAATACTAATAATTAGCACTAAAATAAGTAACAATATTGTTTTAAAAAAGCGGCGCATAAATATACCTCACAACATTCAAATTATACCAAACAAAGCAATACAAAAGACCAAAATTGTCCAGATATTATTTGTTAGTTTGCATTATTTTTTACTAATTTAACAACAAAAAACTCAAGACTTTAAAATAATTATTTTGGTGTCGGTGTGCTATATTTTACGAAGAGGAGATAAATATGAATATTTATAAAGGTGAACTTTTCAACGATGTTATTAACAGCGATAAACTAGTTTTAGTAGATTTTTTTGCTCCATGGTGTGGGCCTTGCCAAGCACTGCTTCCAGTTGTAACTGAAGTTGCAGACTCAGAACTTAAAGGAGTTGCAAAAGTTTATGCAGTTTCTATTGACGACTATCGTGAACTTGCTTTACTTTCAGCAGTTCGTTCAATTCCTACACTAGTTTTATTTAAAGACGGTAAGGAAATTGACCGCAAGGTTGGCCTACTTTCTCGCGATGAGTTAGTTGGCTGGGTTACTAGTTTTAAATAATTGAAAAACCAAAACTACATTTATCTTTTAAATAAACCAAAGGGCATCACATCGTTTGCTGCCCTTTTTGGTATTAAAAAAGAATTAGATAAAACCACTAAAGTTGGACACACTGGAACTTTGGACCCTTTTGCAACTGGTCTACTTTTGGTGCTAACAGGCCGCGCAACTCGTTTTGTTCAAGATTTTGATTTTGCGAAGGTCTATACAGGCGAGTTTGAAGTTGGATATGAAACTGATACTCTTGACTTAACTGGAAAAGTTATTGCCAAAACCGATAAAACCATTGACCTTAAAAATGCAAATCAAACAATAGACAAATACCTAAAGTCTGGTTTTTTGCAAACTCCACCTATGTATTCGGCTAAAAAAATTAACGGTAAAAAAGCCTGTGATTTAGCCAGACAAGGCAAATCACCTCTACTTAAATCAGAACTTAAAAAAATATATGCTCTTGAAATTAAACAAGTTAGTCATTCTACTTTTACATTTACCTGTAAGGTAGAAGCGGGCACTTATGTGCGTTCGCTAATTTCTGCTCTATGCAAGGAAAACTCAACCTTGGCAACTTTAATTAAATTAAACCGCGTTGCAGTTGGTGAGTTTACTTTACCTAAAATTCAAGCAGGTGAGTTTATAAAAATAGAGTTATTTGATTGGCTGAAAACGAAATACGATTTTATTGAGTTATCTGAGTTTTCAACTAAGTTAATTGAAAATGGTGCAACTATTTCTTTTAAACATGTTGATGTTAAAAAAGATTTTATTGCAACTAAAACAAGCAAACCTATTGCCTTAGTTAAATACATCAGTGATAAAAATGAATACAAACCCAGAGTTATTTAATTTAGAAGACGAATATGGCGGAGCAAAGGTAATTTCTTTGGCTAAACCAAAAGTAGTCGCACTTGGTTCTTTTGATGGAGTTCATAAAGGACACAGTGCTTTAATTGCAAATTTACTTAGATACCCACATTTAGAACCGCATGTAATTTGCGTAGAAAAACCGTTTGCTCGAGTTTTTTTGTTTACTCGCTTAGAAATTCTTCAAAAAATTAAAGAAATTGTTCCTACTGCCGAAGTTTCTTTTTTGCGTTTAAATTCAAAAATTGCCGATAAAACTTACCTTGCGTTTAATAAGTTTTTAAAGCAAATTGATGTTCACACCGCAATAGTTGGTCAAAACTTTTGTTATGGTAAAAACAGAGCAGGTGGTGTTGATACTTTAAAAGCTGATTTTAATGTTTTTGTGCAAGGGTTGATTTGTGAAAAAGGTAAAATAATTTCTAGCACTAACGCTAAAATTGCACAAAAAGTTGGTAATTTTAAGTTAGTTAAAAGATTACTTGGCACTGATGTTTACTATGAAGCAGTACCTGAAAATCATTACTTTATTTTAGACGCAAAAAAGGTTTTACCACTTCCTGGTAAATACGTTTGTGTTGATGAAAACCAAACAAAATTTTTAGTCAATTTACAGCCAAATCGTTTAATTTTACTTAATTTAAAAACTAAGATAACTGGTAAAATTAAGTTCGTTAAAAAACTAAAATAACTTGCTTTTTATTTGGCGAAAACGAGGGATTTTGCTATAATGTTTGTCAGTTGGAGGTATCTATAATGGCTGTTCCATTTAGAAGAACTGGAAAAACTGCTAAACGTAAAAGAAGAACTCATTTTAAACTTCAACGTCCTGCGATTACAGTTTGCCCACAAACAGGTGAATTTACACTACAACACCGTGTAACACCAGAATGCGGATACTACAAAGGTCAACTTGTTCTTGAACAAAAGAAAAAAGAAGACCAATCCAAAGAAAAATAGGCCCGATAGGGCCTTTTCTTTTTTAATCAGTAAATACACATATCAACTCAATCATGTTAATAAGTCATTATTTTGGTGGTTATCACTCTAAAAGAAAAGAAGTTCTGAGAGCTGTTTTGTTTCTAGCAAACAAGAAGGCGAACATGCAACTAAAAGAAAACCCAATTACTTTTTTTGTTGCTAAAATACACCTGGTAATCTAATAATTTTTTTTATTTTTTCAAGTTTCAATATATCATTTAACCACAAAAGATGATTGATTATTAGTTAATTTTCTTCAAAATAATAAACAATAATTTGAATAAATCGCCTAACAGGGCGTTTTTTTTTTTTTTTTTGGAGTTTAAACACCCCTATGATTAAAAATTTCTGGATGTATACTTATATTTATAGTTTTAAAAAATTATAAAACCAATTGACACTACTTATATGAAAGGACATTTATGAACAACAAAACTAACCAAAAAAAATCAATATATTTAAAAACAGCATTCAGCTTGCTTATCACTGCAGTAATTGCCGTATTTTTAATTTTGCTTTTTATCCGCCCAACTGTTTATCTTTCAAAACAAAGTGGCTTTCCAAAAAGCGAAGCCGTGACTTACGAGAATGGTAAGATCAGATTTATCGTGCCGGAAAGTGCAGACATCATCAACCACACACAAATTCCCATCAAGATGAATTGGTTTACAACCAACCGTCTAGGTTCAGTTGTTAGTGTTTTGCCAAAGAAAGGAAAAGCGCTGGCTTTAGACTTTACAAATCTTAAACACGAAGAGGTGATTTTTGAGATAACTGTTAAAAACCTTTTTGGAATCAAAACCAAATACGACGTTATTATTGACTACTCAAATTACCTGCGCATCTTTTTTGAAAAGAACTATTTAGGCCAAACCAGAAAACCAATAGTGCTTCCTTACTATAAACTAGACCATGAGTTTAGACACATCAAAGAAGAACTTTACAAACTAGAAAGTTTTTATCGTTACGACAAAGATGGTAAAACAGAAAAAGACACAGTTTCAAAAAGTTTAGTTTTCTCTAAAAACGAGGCAAAAGGCCATGCTTTCTTGGTTAACACAACTAACGAAATTATTGTTAACTACGACTTTGTGCTACCTGGTATTTTTGAAAACAATATACAAAAAACTTTTATTTTAGAAAGAATTTCGCGCTCTCAAAAAACTCTTAAAACTCTAAATCCAAAAGACAAAGGCTTAAAACTTAAGTTCAATCAAGCACCTTTCTATGTTACTGAGTTTTTAGGTTGGTTTTACTACGATGAAACCGGCAACCGTGTTAACGTCGGAATTGGTGAAGAGATCAACATCCCAAGTTGGGTTAAGTCAGAGTTTAAGTTAACCGCTAGATATAAATACGAAATTTCAAACCAAGCAGGCGATGATATCAATAAAATGGGATATGTTGCGATTTCTTATTTTGATGGTCCTGAAAGAGTTTACTTTGCAATTGTTAAAAAAGGAACTCCTGTTGAAAATTTCAAACCAAACAAACCAGGCTATGAATTTCTTGGTTGGTATGTAGATGAGGCTTTAACTCAAAGATATGACTTTACTGCTGGCAACAACATAGCCAACAAAAACATGTCTCTGTACTTAAAATCAAGAAGAACATCTGTGGTTCAACATGACCATAAGATAACTTTTATTACCCCCGCTTACGCTAACCAACTTGTGCCAGTCTACACTATGCACGGCGATAAGTTAGATTTAAACTACTCACTACCTTCAATGGTCACAGGATATGAAAACGGTCAATTTTCAGAACTAGACTACTGGACTGTAGTAGACCCGGTTTCTGGCAAAGACACCGGAAAACGCTTTGACTTCAACACTCTGATTACCAACGACTTAACTCTTAAGGCTCACTTAAAACTAAAGAAACTACCTGTACAAGAATCTGAAATTACTTACTTTGTTAAAAAAGAAAACGCAGATGGTAGTTTTGAAGAAACAAAAATTATTAAAAAAGCGATAATTGGCACTACTCACACAGTTAACTTTAAAAATCCAGACGAAACCATTTATCAAAACTCTGAGTTTAGCCAAACAGCCCTTACTGTCAACGCTCAGGCTAGTGAAAACAAAGTAACAATTACTTTAAAAAGAAAAGTCTACAATGTTGAGTTTGAAGTCAAAGGACACGCAGCTAAAATACCTGCCAGAGCTAAGAGACATGGTGCTGAAATAGGTGAAATTGACGAAACTCCTTTTCAAACAGACGACCTTGCTATTGTAAAGGCTGAACTAGACGGCAAAGCGCTAACTAAACAAGCGCTTGAAAAAACTTTAGTAAATAAACATCTTAAAGTCACACTTTATATTGCTGAACCAGTTAAAAAAATTGGTAAGTATCCGCAAACTAAAGTAGACAATCCAGAAGGCATTTCACATCTTAAAGACGAAGTACGTGAACTTAAGTTTAACTCAAAAGGCAAAGACTATACACTTAAGTTTACTCGTAGTTTTTGGAAAGATTCAGTGGGTAATAAATACGAAAAATACGACGGTCAGTACTTTAAGTTTGAAGATGTTGAGTTTGTAAAAATTCCAAATAAAAAAACTTGGTTTACTAAGCACATTATTGATTTTGCTTTCTATAATTTTTATTATTATGGCTACTCAGATAACGCTAAACCAGAACGTTCAGTGTACAGCTCTTTAGTTAAAGATATTGAGAAATTTCTTGGAGTTGACACTTTCTCTGTAACTTTTGATGATGGTGATTTTTCAATTAAATCAGCGCTAGATGCTCAGTTTTCAAACACAAAACTGATTAAAATTCCAACTGACTATGCACGCGCTATGCACGGCGGGAAAGATGGACATGTTGCAACTTATCGTGGTGTTGATTTGACAACTTTTATTGAACAAGATGGTTTTGCACCTTGGTACGATGACCAATTACTACAATGTTGGTGGCTTGAAGGCCAATGGTTAAACAAGGACCCACAAGCGTATTACTATCGTCATATTACTTATCCAGAGGGTTCATATGAACATTATTTAGATAGTGTAGATGCATCATATATGATTGGTGTCTCTGTTTGCATTAAGTAATTTGCATATAGGTTAAAGTTGAGTTTATTTTAAATAAATATCATTCTATTGCTTAAAACCCTTCAAAGAAAACTTCTTTGAGGGGTTTTATTTTTCATTTTACAAAACCTCTTTTTTAAAATAAATAAAAATGTTTTATTTAAAAACATAAAAACGCGTTGTTAAGCGAGGTCGTGTGGTTTTTTTTGTTTGTTTTTGTTTTTTTGATTTAAATACTTCTAAAACATCTGTTTGATATCTAAAAACTAAGTTTTATTGAATTTTCGTGATTAGCCAATACAGTAAAATACGTTTGTTAGGCTATTATGTTGATTTATCAATAATGTTCCGAACTTAAATTTTTATTTCACTTATTTTACTGATATAAAATAAAGACGAAACTGTAGCATTTACAGTTGTCTTTTTCGTTGGAGGCGAGAATAATATGCAAATTAATAGAAAAAAAGGCTACTTAATATCTGGTTTACTCATCCTAGTTTTAACTTTAACAACACTATTTTTGATTTTTTTATTTATTCATCCTGATGTTTATTTTTCTAAAGCCAGTGGTTTTTCACAACACGACGGTGTTAGAGCAGGTAAAAATAAACTGCGTTTAGTAGTGCCAGAAACTGTAGATACCACTAAGTCTACCTACATTTCTGTAAAACAAGAATGGTTTGAAACTAGTAGAATGGGCAAGATTACCGGCATCAAAGCCAAACCAGGTAAGCACCTAGCGCTTGACTTTACAGACCGCGAATACGATTCTGAAGTTTTTACAATTTACACTAAAAACTGGTTTGGAATTAAAAGAGAACACGATGTAATAGTAGACTACTCAAATTTTTTGCGTGTATTTTTCCCAGAACCAAATGATGGACAAGCGCCTAGTAAATCAATTATCCTGCCATATTCAAAATTAAAAACGGAATACAAACATATTTACGAAGAATTGCTTAAAATAAAAAGCTTTATTCCGTTTAATGAAAAAGGTTTAACTACTGGACAAACTGTTAATAAGGAAGAAGTTTTTGTTAAAGAAAACGCCAGAGGCCGCGCGTTTGTTGTTAACAACAACACACACATTTCTTTAGTTTACGATTTTGTGCTACCAGGTATTTTTAAAAACCAAGCACAAAAAACCCAAGTTTATGACTTGGTTGAAAAAGTAATGGGTAAAGCCAGAACTCTTGACCCTGAAAGTCAAGGTCTGGAAATTAAGTTAAATACCCCACCTTTCTATATTTCTAAGTTCCTTGGCTGGTACTACATTGACCCAGTTGGCAACCGAGTTTACCTAAACCCAGGTGAAGAGTTTTTAATTCCACAATGGGTAAAATCAGAGCTTAGACTAATTGCTAAATACGACATCACTACAGATACTGGCAAAATAGGTCCTGAATTAGATAAACAAGGGCTGGTTGCGATTTCTTATTTTGATGGCGCAGAAAGGGTGTTTTTTGACATTGTCAAAAAAGGCAGTCCGCTAAAAGAACACATTTATCAAAAACCAGGATACACATATGAAGGCTGGTATAGAGACAGTTCGCTAACCGAAAAAGTAAATTTTGCTTATGAAGTTGCAGACGCTCACACTGTACTTTATTTAAAGTCTATTAAGCAAAATCAACCGCAACCCGAGAAACCTGTTCAGTACCATACTGTTAACTTTATTACACCAAGTGATGCGAATCAATTACTTTCAACTAAACGTGCACACGGACAAAAACTAGAGACTAACTACTTAACTCCATCACTTGTCTCTAGGTTAGATGAGCACGGTAATCTTTGGGAACTAGACTACTGGAATTTAGTAGACCCAATTACTGGTACTAGAACCAGATTTAATTTCAATACCCCAATTACCGAAGACATCACGCTTGAGGCTATGATGAGAAAACGAATACCTGCTACTTCTAAATATACAATCAAGAGATACTATGAGTCTGTAGACCAGGCTGGTAACTTCGTTGAAGATAAATCTAAAGAAGAAGTAGTTGACGACCAAACTCCTGGACAATTAGTTGAGTTGTCGCCAACTCAAACAAATGCACCTTACGGCTTTACTTTGGCAGATGGTACTGTAACTAGAAAAACAATCGGTAAAGACGGCTCTACTGTTTTTGAACTTAAATACACCCGCAATCGTTATAAAGTTAACTTTGAAGTTAACTACAACGACGACCACTTTAAAGATGTTAATGCTTCTTCAACACCTGAGCAAACTGTCCCATATGAAGGTAAATTAACTAAACCCGCAAACCCAACAATTATTAAAGCAGGATACACCTATACTTTTAAACACTGGCAGTTAAAAGATGAGATGGGCAATGTTTATAAAGAAGTTAGCGAGTTTGATTTTAATACTAAAATTACTAAAAACTTAACTTTAGTTGCCTACTTTGAAGAGAAAAAAGACACAGCAACTTATACTGTTAAGCATATTTTCCAAGGCATTCAAAATCAAATTGACGAGCGAGTAGAAGAAAAGAAATTCACAGAACAAGTCGGGAAATTAGTTACTTTTACTCAGGAAAACAGAGATAAAGAATACGATCAACACTTTGAAGTTGCAGATTTCGCTGATACTAAAAAAGTAGAAGCCGACGGCTCTACCGTTTTTGAAATCAGATATGCCCGAAAGAAATACAAAGTTAACTTTGAAGTTAACTATAACAACCACTTTGCTGGCGCAAATGCGTCAAGTGAACCTACGCAAACTATTTCTTATCAAGGAAAGGTACGTAAACCTAAGTTTGCGCCAAGTATGTCAAAACCAGGTTATACCTATACTTTTAAACACTGGCAATCGGAAGACCAAATGGGTGGAACTTACAAAGAAACCACACCATATGATTTCAATACCCCGATTACTAAAAACACTACACTAGTTGCCTACTTTGAAGAAAATACGCAAACTGTCACTTACACTATTAAACACGTCTTTGAAGGAATTGACAACATACCACAACGCGAAGAAGTTGTTACAAAGCCAGCCAAAACAAACAGTCAAGTGACTGTATCTAGTAAAGAATTCCCAATTGTGGACACTATATACCTAATGTTTGCGCCAATTCTTC
>CAUTWO010000002.1:0-167132 GCA_963542545.1 uncultured Acholeplasmataceae bacterium | reverse complement strand
TACTTCCAAAAGTTCTTTATGATAAAGCAAAATAAGGATTTATTGAAGTTTTAGGAAATCAAAACTGTGAAAATGCTCTTGCAAGGCTATTTTATTAAATTGTCAAAAAACTACTAAACTTGATTTTTATTTCGTAATTTTAAATTTATTATAATTGAATTGAAGTAGCAACATAACTGATTTTAAATACGAAAAGGAGTTTTATACAAAATGCAAACAAATAAAAAAAGACACGGATACCTAATTTCTGCAATATTATTGCTTACATTATTTTTAATTACTTTATTTACTTTATTTTTGTTTATGCACCCAACAGTTTATTTCTCTAAATCAAGTGGTTTTTCTCAACACGACGGAGTAAAAGCCGGTAAAAATAAACTACGCTTTGTGGTGCCAGAAACTATAGATGTCACCAAGTCTACATTTATTTCTGTAAAACAAGAATGGTTTGAAACTAGCAGAATGGGCAAAATTACTGATATTAAAGCCAAACCTAATAAATACTTAGCCCTAGATTTTTCAGACCGTGAATACAACTCTGAAGTTTTTACAATTTACACTAAAAACTGGTTTGGAATTAAAAGAGAACACGATGTAATAGTAGACTACTCAAATTTTTTGCGTGTATTTTTCCCAGAACCAAATGATGGACAAGCGCCTAGTAAATCAATTATCCTGCCATATTCAAAATTAAAAACGGAATACAAACATATTTACGAAGAATTGCTTAAAATAAAAAGCTTTATTCCGTTTAATGAAAAAGGTTTAACTACTGGGCAAACTGTTAATAAGGAAGAAGTTTTTGTTAAAGAAAATGCGCGTGGCCGTGCGTTTTTGGTCAATAATGATACACACTTGTCATTAGTTTACGATTTCTTACTACCTGGTATTTTCAAAAATCAAGCACAAAAAACTCAAGTTTTTGACTATATTGAAAAGTCAGTAGGTAAGTTTACGGCATATAATCCTGCTAAACAAGGAATAAACATTAAGTTCAATACTGCACCTTTCTATATTTCTAAGTTCCTTGGTTGGTACTACATTGACCCAACCGGTAATCGTGTAGACTTAAAACCAGGTGAAGAAGTTCAAATTCCAAAGTGGGTAAAATCAGAACTAAGACTGATTGCTAGATATGACATTACTACGGATACCGATAAGATGGGTCCAGAACTAGATAAACAAGGTCTTGTAGCAGTTTCTTATTTTGATGGCGCTCAAAGAGTTATCTTTGATATTGTTAAAAAAGGAACTCCACTTAAAGAACATATTTATCAAAAAGAAGGCTATGCCTACGCTGGTTGGTATAAGGACAGTGCTTTAACTAAAAAAGTAGACTTCACTAAAGAACTTGCAAATACTCACACAGTGCTTTACTTAAAGTCTATAAAACAAAATCAACCACAACCCGAAAAACCTGTTAAGTATCACACTGTAAACTTTATTACACCAAGTGGCGCAAACCAGTTATTTTCAACTAAACGCGCGCACGGACAGAAATTAGAGAGTAACTACTTAATTCCATCACTTGTCTCTAGACTAGATGAACATGGCAATCTTTGGGAACTAGACCACTGGAATTTAGTAGACCCAATTACTGGTACTAGAACCAGATTTAATTTCAATACTGCAATTACCGAAGACATCACGTTAGAAGCAGTGATGCGAAAAAGAATACCGCCTACTTCTAAATACACAATCAAGAGATACTATGAGTCTGTTGACCAGGCTGGCAACTTCATTGAAGATAAATCTAAAGAAGAAGTTGTTGAAAACCAAACTACAGGGCAAGAAGTTCAGTTGAGCCCAACTCAAACTAATGCACCTACTGGTTTTAAATTGGCTGATGGCACCATAACTAATAAAAAAATCAATAAAGACGGCACTACTGTATTTGAACTAAAATACACCCGCAATCGCTATAAAGTTAACTTCGAAGTTAACTACAATGGCAATCACTTTAAAGATGTCAATTCATCTTCTACTCCTGAACAAACTGTTCCCTATGAAGGTAAGTTAACCAGACCAGCAAACCCTGCTATCACAAAACCAGGATACACATACACCTTTAAACATTGGCAACTTAAAGACGAGATGGGCAATGTTTACAAAGAAGTTAGTGAGTTTGATTTCAACACCAAAATCACTAAAAACTTAACATTAGTTGCTTATTTTGAAGAGAAAAAAGACACAGCAGTCTATACTGTTAAGCATATTTTCCAAGGTATTCTAAATCAAATTGACGAGCGAATTGAAGAAAGAAAATTCACAGAACAAGTCGGCAAGTCAGTCACCGTTACCAAAGAAAACAGAGACAAAAGTTACGATGAGCACTTTGAAGTTGCAGATTTTTCTGAAACCAAAAAAGTAGAAGCTGACGGCTCTACTGTTTTTGAAATCAGATATGCCAGAAAGAAATACAAAGTTAACTTTGAAGTTAACTACCAAAATCACTTTGCAGGGGCAAATGAGTCTAGCGAACCTACGCAAACTATTTCTTATCAAGGAAAGGTTAAAAAACCAGAGTTTGCGCCTTCTCTTGCAAATGCAGGTCGCACCTACACTTTCAAGCATTGGCAGTTAAAAGACGAAATGGGAAATTTTTACAAAGAAGTCAGCGCATTTGATTTTGACAACTCACAAATTACTAAAAACATCACCCTAGTTGCTTACTTTGAAGAAACTATAAATAATGTCACTTATAAAGTAGTACATTATCTTGAAAAAACAGGTAAAGACAGCATTTTAAACGATCAATACGAAAGAATTGAAGAAATAAAAACTGACCAAAAAGTAGAAGATGGTGCTACTTACCAAGAGTACTTAGGACTTGACCATCAACTTTATGAAAAACACACAAGTCATCCTGGAAATAAACTAAACGCCCAACTAAATGCTGGTGATAATTCAGTTGAAGTTTGTCAGTACTATAAATTAAAAGAAGTTGAAGTTAAGTTTAAGAAAACAGACGGTATTGCAACTTTCAGTTACGAAACTCTAAAAGTTAAAAAAACAAGAAGCGTTGTATTACCCACATATACTTTAAAAAACACACATAATTTCGCAGGTTGGGCACTGTCTGCAAACGGGGAAACTCAAAACGAGTTTGTCGTCGACAAAGCAACTACTAATTTAGAAATTTATGCAAAAACCGACTATATGGACCGAGAAATCATTTACACTATCAAGAAAGAAAATGCAGACGGAAGTTTTAATGTAAGCCACGAGAAGAAAACAGCAAAAATAGCATCTAATCACACAGCATTTTACGCAAACCCAGATAGTTCTATCTATAAAGAACCAGAAGTTTCTCCTAAAAACCTAACAATAAACGCAGATAATAATCAAAATAAAGTAACTGTCAATATACTTAGACGAACACAACAAGTTACATTCGAAGTTAAAGGACACTCTAGTTCGATTGCCGCAAGAACAATCAAGCATGGTGCCAAAATTGGCACAATTGACGAAAGTGAATTTGTAAAAGATGGACTAAGTATTAGAAAAATAGAGTTAGATGGCAAAGAAGCAACTAAAATAGAGATTGAAAACCATGTAGTTTACAAATCACACAAAGTAACCATTTATATTAGTAAACTCACCAGAAAAATTGGTAAGTATCCACAAACTTTAGTTAATAATCCTAAAGGAATTCAACTCCTTGGCAATGAACTTCATGAAATTAAATTTAATTCCAAATCTAAAGACTATTCTTTAAACTTCACACGTAGTTATTGGAAAGATAATGAAGGCAATAAATACGAAAAGTATAATGGTAAATATTTCAAATTTGAAGATGTATATTTTGTTAAGATGCCTAAGCAAAACACATGGTTTACTGAAAAAATTATCGATTACTCTCAATTAAATATTTTTTATTGGGATGCTCCTGAAAATGCTAAAATTGAACGAACTATGTTTAAGTCTTTAGTATTAGACATCGGCAAAGTAATAGGTGAAACAGTATATATGCCGAACTACAATGACAACGATGAGTTTTCTGTTAAACCTGCAATACAAGAACAAATGTATTCTGAATTACAAAAAAAATCAACAGATTATGCTAAAGAAGTTATGGGCGATTATAATGGAAGTTATATTTCGTTTTATCGTGGAACAAATTTATCGCAATATGTTGAATCAGGTGTTCATATGCCGTTTCACCACAATGCTCATTACAACTGTTGGACACTAGGAACTCAAATTAATAATTCAGCACCAGGTGCTTTCTATGTCTATAAAAATGGTTATGTTTATGATTCTTATCTTTCTAACCGCGTATTAGGCGTTGTTGTCTGCGTAAAATAGTTTTTTTATCTCATTTAAAACAATTCTAAAAATTAAAATAGCACTTTCAAATAATAATTGCTAAATAAAAAACGGCTTAATATAGCCGTTTTTTATTTATAAGCATCGTAAGTTTAAAAATTTTTTAAAATTTAGCACTTAACTATTGACAGTGCTAAATTATTTGTGTTAGAATGTATACGAACTAAAAAGGAGGTAATTAAAATATGCTAACAGGTAGAGAAAAATTAGTCTTAAAAGCTCTTGTTTCTGAGTACATCAAAACAGGTAAACCACAAGGCTCTAAATACTTGTCTGAAGAAATTCCTTATCTAAAAAAATACGCACCCGCCACGATTAGAGCAGATATGTGTAATTTAGAAAATCTAAATTTCCTTGAAAAAACACACACTTCATCTGGCCGAGTGCCAAGCACTAAGGCTCTTCGCTACTACATTGAAAATTTACTTACTCCTTCTAAAGAATGCGAAAACTTGTTTCCAGTAGTAGATAAAATCGCCGATAAAGCAATTTTTTCAAAATCCGGCGTAGTTGAGGCTTTAACTTCCTTACTTTCTTCAATTAAAAACTCTTGCATAGTTTCCTACGAAAGCTACACAATTTCCCAAAAAGTCAAATCAATTCAACTAATTGCTCTAAATGAGCAGCAAGCTGTACTCTTAATAGTTTTAGAAAATGGGCGAGTTAGCAACTACAAAATTGACATCCCTAAATACTTTAAGTTAAGTGTGCTAACCGACTGGCTAAATGCCCTGACTTCGACCCTGGTAAACAAAGAACTAACCGAAGTTATCGACTTACTTGCCTTTCAACTACAGCCAGTTTTGGCAGATGACCCGAAAACCAAGTTTATTCGGTTTTTAATTAAAGTTTTAAGAAAAGAAATAGTTAATCTCCACAGTGACAAATACACGCTAATCGGTTTTGAAAACTTCCAAGATAATCTATTTTTTCAAACTAGCTCAGAAATGCATGCCTTTAAATCCCTGCTTTCTGTAAAAAACTTAAAAAACCTAATAAATGAAGACACAGGTCTGGCTATTCGCTTCACTAAAGAAATTGAGTTTATTCAAAAATACCCAGCAGTACTCTTTACCCTGCCTTACCGCACTGGAAACTCACTTTCTTGCTTAGCCTTGATGGCACCAGATACCGTTGACTACAACACGATTATTCCTTTACTTAAATATATTGAAATTAAATTGCTAGATCTTTTTAAAAAGGAGGTGACAGATGAATAAAGAAGAAAAGGATATTCCTGAAAACCCGGAATACAGCCAAACAAGTTCTGAAAACTCAAAAGATTTTAAAACCAAGCACAAAAAAACTCTACGCATTAAAGAACTTGAGGCTGAGTTGGCAGAGGCAAACGCAAAGATGCTGCGGATTGCCGCTGAATTTGAAAATTATAAAAAACGCATCAAAACTGAACAAGAAACTGTCTTTAAATACGCCAATATGGATTTAATTGACAAACTTATTCAACCATTTGACCAACTAAGGACGGTCGCTGAAATGCCGACTGAAAACGAACTACTTAAAAACTTCTTAGTTGGCTTCAAAATGCTTTCAGACCAAATATTTTCACTACTTGAATCTGAAGGAATCTCTAAAATCACGCCAAACATCGGCGATGAATACGACCCAATGATGCACTCAGCATTAGAGAAAGTTGAGTCCACACAACCTGAAAACACAATTACTAAAATTATTCAAAACGGCTACATGTATAAAGACCGTTTACTTAGACCTGCCATGGTCGAAGTTTCAAAAGGAGGAAATTAATTATGGCAAAAACAAATAAAATAATTGGTATCGATTTAGGTACAACAAACTCATGTGTTTCTGTAATGGAAGCAGGTGAAGCAAAAGTTATTCAAAACGCAGAAGGTGGCAGAACTACCCCTTCCGTAGTAGCATTTAAAAATAATGGTGGCAATATTGAAATTATTGTCGGAGAGGCTGCTAAAAGAATGGCAATGACTAACCCAGATACAGTCACTTCAATTAAGAGACATATGGGTGAAACTAACTTTAAAACCAAAACTATTAAAGGTGAATACAAACCAGAAGAAATTTCTGCAATGATCTTGCAATCTTTAAAAAAGACTGCAGAGGCTTACCTTGGTGCTGAAGTCACAGAAGCGGTTATCACCGTACCTGCTTACTTTAACGACGCTCAAAGACAAGCAACTAAAGACGCTGGTAAAATCGCTGGTCTAAACGTGCGCCGAATTATCAACGAACCTACAGCTGCTGCACTTGCCTATGGCTTTGACAAACAAGACAAAGAACACACAGTCTTGGTATTTGACTTAGGAGGCGGTACTTTTGACGTATCTATTCTACACCTTGCCGACGGCACATTTGAAGTAGTTTCAACAGCCGGTGACAACAAACTAGGTGGCGATGACTTTGATCAAAAAATTGTTGACTATTTAATTGAAAAGTTCAGACGAGAAACTGCAGTTGACTTGTCACGTGACCGCTCTGCGCTACAACGCCTAAAAGACGCCGCAGAAAAAGCCAAAAAAGACCTATCTGGCTTAACTCAAACTCAAATTTCACTACCTTTCATTTCTATGGGTCAAGCCGGACCTGTACACTTAGAAGAAACTCTGACTCGCGCTAAGTTTGATGAGTTAACCGCTGACTTAGTAGAACGCGCTAAACTACCTGTTAAACGTGCACTTCAAGACGCTAAAATGACTAGCGCCGACATTAACCAAGTGTTGCTTGTAGGTGGTTCTACTCGTATCCCTGCAGTTCAAGAAATGGTGAAAAAAGAACTTGGCAAAGAACCAAACAAGTCAGTTAACCCAGATGAAGTTGTGGCAATGGGTGCCGCTATTCAAGGTGGTGTATTAGCCGGCGACGTCAAAGATGTTTTACTTCTAGACGTAACTCCGCTTTCTTTGGGAATTGAAACGTTGGGCGGATTATTTGAAAAAATCATTGAAAGAAATACTACAATTCCAACTTCTAAATCAAAAGTTTTCTCAACTGCTCAAGACAACCAACCAGGTGTACTTATCCATGTACTGCAAGGTGAACGTAAACTAGTTCACGACAACAAGTCACTTGGTAGTTTCGCCCTAGACGGAATCCCGCCAGCACCTCGTGGCGTTCCACAAATTGAAGTTACTTTTGACATTGACGCCAATGGTATAGTTTCAGTTAAAGCCAAAGACCTTGGCACAAACAAAGAACAGGCAATTACAATTACCGGTGGCTCTGGACTTTCTGAAACTGAAATCGAGCGTATGGTTAACGAGGCTAAAGAAAACGAAGAAGCAGACCGTAAACGAAAAGAGTTAATTGACCTTAAAAATGAATCCGACTCAATGATTTATCAAACCGAGAAAGCCATTAAAGACCTTGGCGACAAAGTAGACGAAAAAGAAAAAGCAGAAATAGAGACTGCCAAAAAAGACCTTGAAGACGTACTTAAAACTGAAAACTTCGCTGTTATCAAAGAGAAAAAAGAAGCCTTTGAAAAATTAGCACAAGGAATTGCAATGAAAGCATACCAAGCAAAACAAGGTGCGCAATCTGCAGACCAATCAAAACCAGCAGACGACAAAAACTCAGCAGAAGACGTAAAGGAAGCTACTTTTAGCGACAAGAACTAATGGCTGCTAAACGCGATTACTACGAGATTTTAGGAGTTTCTAAAACCGCTAGTGACGAAGAAATAAAAAAAGCCTACCGCGCTTTAGCCAAGAAATATCATCCAGATATTTCTAAAGAAAAAGACGCAGAGACTAAGTTTAAAGAAGTTCAAGAGGCTTATCAAGTGCTTTCTGACCAAAGTAAACGCCAAAACTACGATAAATATGGCACAGAAGACCCAATGTCTGGGTTTTCTGGCCAGGACTTTTCTGGTTTCCAAGGTTTTACTAGTGGTTTTTCTGACTTTTTTGGCGATATTAAAGACTTTTTTCAATCCTTTACCGGAGGCGGCTCTGGTAGGCAGTCAACTGGTTCTACAGGTTCTGACATTCACACAACCCATCGGCTAAGTTTTGAAGAAGCCGCACTAGGTACTCAAATTAAAATCAAAATTCAGCGCCAAAAAAAATGCAGTGAGTGTGCAGGCACTGGTAGTTTTGACAAGTCAGCACCAACAACTTGTTCTCAATGTCAAGGACACGGCAGAACCTATCAAATCAGAAACTCCATATTTGGCCAAATTCAGGAAGAAAAAGTATGTGCAAAATGTAGTGGAACTGGAACTACTGTTACAAACCCTTGTCGGGTATGTTCAGGTCAGTCTAGAGTTAAGACAACAGAAACCATTACGATTAACGTACCAAGCGGTGTTGAAACTGGCGATGTGCTTTCGGTTAAAGGAAGCGGCAATGAAGGCGCTTTCAATTCACGCTCAGGCGATCTTTTAATTGAGTTTATTGTAGCTGAGTCTAAATTCTTTAAACGAAAAAACTTAGATATCTACACAACCTTGACTTTAACATTCGCAGAGGCTGCTCTTGGTGCCAATATTAATGTTCAAACCATTCACGGCAACATTGACCTAGTAGTGCCCGCTGGCATTCAGTCAGGTGCTTTCCTTAAGTTGTCTGGCCGAGGTGTAAAAAGATCTGGCCGTCAAGGCGACCACTTAATTGAAATTAAAGTTCAAACACCTGCAAGTTTAAGTTCTGAACAAAAAGAACTATTTAAACGTTTAGCTGAACTTGAATTAAAACAAAAAAAGTCTTTTCAAGACAGAGTTAAAAATTAGTCAAGTATATCAAAGCCAAAACTAGTCCTTATTTGGTTGTTTTCAACAACAACTACCCCACCATTTTGAAACTTAGCGGTAAAGCATTTTTCTTTATTTAAAATCCAGACAATAGTTTTAATAAAATGCGAGTGGCACACAACAAACAGTGTGCCACTTTTTATTTTAGATGCCTTATTTAAGAAACTAGTAGCTCTTTTAAAAAGCATTTCATCGTTTTCAAAATTTAGACCAGTTTTTAAACTTGGAATTAAGGAAGTCGGCATGCCGTCAAACTCCCCAAACTCACGCTCAACTATATCGCCGTCAGCAATAAGCGGCAGTGCTAACTTCAGTTCATTTTTTAAAAAAACAGCAGTCTCGAAAGCCCTTGAAAAAGGTGAGACTAAAATTCTGTCTGGAATTAACTTATTTTTCTTTAAAAACTGAGCAGTATTTTTAAGTTCAAAATACCAAGCAGAGTCAAGGTGAGTGTCAACATGCCCCTGGATTTTATTTAAAGCATTAGTTTTAGTTTTTCCATGTCTGATAAATACTATTTTCATCTTTATTTTCCTTTTGTTTTTACCTTAAAATCATAACAAAATGCGTGCTAAATTTGTTAATTTTTAAGTAATTTTTAAAATCTGTTGCAACTATATTTGTGAAAAAAATCAGTTGATAACCAAGAAGTAAGAGTAGATAAAATATGAAAAAAATAAAAAAAGATGAATTAAAGCTTATTAAAACCATTCAAATTTTGCTAGCTAAAGACGAGCAAGACCTAAAGGATAATTTTGATGTTGCCAGCAAAATTGCCAAAACTATTAACATTAACCAACCCAACTACAACCTGAATAACTTAAAGATTGATAATTTTTTAAAACTAAAACTTAAAACCACAAAAGATTTTCTTGTGCTTATAGCCAGAAAATCAATAGACAATTCAAAATCACTTAAAACTCAAGCAGATTTTCAAAAAAGATTTGCTTGGCTTTTTTTTGCCAAAAAAACCGAGCATTTACTCTGTGTATTTTTAGACAGCAAACTAAGAGTATTGGGCAAAAAAATGTTTACAGACAAAAGCACGAACAATTTAAAAATCCCACTTAAAGAAATAGTGTTGCTTGCAAATCGCTTCAAATCTAGTCAAGTAGTTTTGATGCACAATCACCCAAGTCAAGACCCGGAACCTAGTGAAACCGACATCAAAACTACTGAAGTTTGCCAAGAAATTCTTCGCCATTTAGACATCAAACTACTTGACCATTTAGTGTTTACAAACATAGAATACCGGTCTGTTTTTTCGTATTTTTGACAATATTTTTTGAATTGAAACTGCAGTTTTTCAATTGCAAAACCAAGGCTTAAATGTTAAAATATTTGCGTATCTGCGTGCGTTTTTATTCCCCTAAATTCACGCAATTTATTAAAAAATACGCATATAAAGAGGAAATTAATGGCAAATTTAAAGAATTACGACGAAAAATCCATACAAGTTTTAAAAGGTCTTGAGGCTGTTCGCAAACGACCAGGTATGTACATTGGTTCAACTGACTCAAGAGGTTTGCATCACTTAGTTTGGGAAATTTTTGACAACGCAGTTGATGAGGCTTTATCTGGGTTTGGCAATACCATTACTTTAACTGTCCGTAAAGACAACTCAATTTGTGTGGAAGACGAAGGTCGTGGAATTCCTTATAAAAAACACGAGTCTGGTGTCTCTACGCTACAACTTATTTTTACAACTTTGCACGCTGGTGGTAAATTCTCAGACTCGGGCTACAAGGTGTCAGGCGGTCTGCATGGTCTTGGTGGTGCTGTTGTAAACGCACTTTCTTCAAAGTTCACAGTAACTTCTGCCAGAGATGGCAAAATTTGTCAGCAAACTTACTCAGATGGTGGATCTAAAATTCAAAAAGACCAAATTATTGGCGATACCCGCAGAACTGGGACTAAAATTGAGTTTTGGCCAGATCCTAAAATTTTTCAAACTACCACTTTTGTCTACGAAACAATTCGCGAACGCATCCGTGAGGCTGCCTTTTTAATCAAAGGTCTAAAAGTAGTTTTAATTGATGAACGCTCAAAAAAACGCGAAGAATTTGAATACGAAAACGGAATTAAAGAGTATGTTCAATTGTTGGCTGGCTCTAAAAAACCGCTTGGCCAAATCAAAACTTTTGCAGGTGAACATTTTTCTGAAAACTGCAATTTGCCAATTGAAATTGATTGTGCTTTTATGTATTTTGAAACTTATTCGGAAAACATCATTTCATTTGTTAACAACATTCGCACCAAAGATGGTGGAACTCACGAAATTGGTTTTAAAACTGCCTTTACTCGTGCGTTTAACGAATACGCGCGTAAATACAACTTCTTAAAAGAAAAAGACGAAAACCTAGATGGAGTTGACTTAAGAGAAGGCTTAATTGCTGTCATTTCATTAAAAGTTCCAGAAAAACTTTTGCAATTTGAAGGTCAAACCAAGGCAAAACTTGGAACCCCTGAGGCTAGAGCTGCAGTTGACCAAGTGGTTTATGAAAAACTTAGTTTCTTTTTAGAAGAAAACAAAAAACTTTCTGAAACCCTGCTTAACAAAGCACTACTTGCAAAAAAAGCCAGAATTGCTGCAAGAAAAGCGAGAGAACAAGCCAGACAAGGCAAAACTTCTGCCAAGAAAGACTATGTGCTTTCGGGAAAACTAACTCCCGCTCTTTCTAAAAAAGCAGAAGAGCGCGAACTTTTCTTGGTGGAAGGAGACTCAGCGGGAGGTTCTGCAAAACAAGGTCGCAATCGTCAATTTCAGGCTATCTTGCCACTACGCGGCAAAGTTTTAAATACCGAGAAAGCCAATGTTGACCAAATTCTTAAAAACGAAGAAATTTTAAACATAATTCACGCAATTGGTGCTGATTTTGGCAATAAGTTTGACTTAAAAAAATCAAACTACCACAAAGTTATTATCATGACCGATGCCGACACAGATGGTGCCCACATCCAAATATTGCTTTTAACTTTCTTCTTTAGATTTATGAAACCACTAATTGAACATGGATATCTTTATATTGCAAATCCTCCGCTTTATAAACTTTCAAATAAAACCAAAAAAATCTACTGCTGGTCTGATGAAGAGTTAATTAAAGCACAAAGTGAAGGTAAGTTTCAAATTCAGCGTTTTAAAGGTTTAGGTGAAATGAACTTTGACCAACTTTGGGAAACCACAATGAATCCAAATACCAGAAACATAATTCGCGTAAACGTCTCTGATTTTGAAGAGTCTGATCACCATGTGTCTGTCTTAATGGGTGACGAAGTTGCGCCGCGTCGCGACTGGATTGAACAAAACGTGGACTTTAATGCTAACGATAACTTCTTGTCACTTAAAGAAAAAGGCATGCCAGAAGAGCAGCCAGCAGACGAGGAATAGGTAAAAACATTATGCAAAAGATTAAACAAAAAATCGATGAGTTTATCGACAAAAACATTACCGACTCTGCTTTAAGTGAAATTTTTTCCGACCGTTTTGCCAGATACGCTAAATATATTATTCAAGACAGAGCAATTCCAGATGTTAGAGATGGACTAAAGCCTGTTCAAAGAAGAATACTTTACGCGATGTATAAAATGGGCGTATTTTCAGAGAAACCTTACCGAAAGTCTGCGCGTATCACTGGAGAAGTTATGGGTAAATACCACCCACACGGAGACTCTTCTATATATGAAGCAATGGTTAGAATGTCTCAAGACTTTAAGATGAACATTCCGCTGATTGACATGCACGGAAACAACGGTTCTATAGACGGAGACAGTCCAGCGGCTATGCGTTATACCGAGGCAAGATTAGCATTTGCCGCGGAAACCATGCTAATTGACTTAGATAAAAAAACAGTGGTGTTTGTTCCAAACTTTGACGACGAAGAAATAGAACCAGTGGTTTTACCTGCTCGTTTTCCAAACTTACTTGTAAACGGTTCCAGCGGTATTTCGGCAGGATATGCCACTAAAATCCCTCCGCACAATATCTGCGAAATAATTGATGCCACAATTCACCTGCTTAACCACCCTAAGGCTAGTCTTGAGAAAATTCTTGAGTATGTCAAAGGGCCTGACTTTCCAACTGGCGGTATTGTTGAAGGCAAAGACTCAATTGTCCAAGCTCTTGCTACTGGTACTGGTCGTATACTTTTAAAATCCAAAATAGAAATTGAGGAAATCAATTCAACAACTAAACGTATCGTTGTTACAGAAATACCTTTTGAAGTTTCTAAAGCAGATTTAGTTAGAGAAATTGACACGACGCGCATCGAAAAAGGTATTGATATCCAAGAAGTTAGAGATGAGTCTGACAAAGATGGTCTTAGAATCGCAATTGACTTAAAACCAAACACCGAAACAACTGCTATTCTGGCCTATCTGTTTAAAAACACGCAACTTCAAGTTTACTTTAACTACAATATGGTTTCAATTGCCGACAGCCGTCCAGTATGCATGGGTATTATTGATATCCTTCTTGCTTACATCAACCACTACAAAGAATGCTACACTGCTCGCACTCAGTATCTTTGCGAGAAAGACAAAGAACGTCTGCATATCGTTGAAGGTCTGGAAAAAATGCTTTCGGTTTTAGACGAAATTATTAGAATAATTCGTGCATCTCACGACAAAAAGTCTTCAATTGAAAATATCGTCGCTGGCTTTAATGGTATCTTTACAGTCAAGCAAGCAACCGCGATTGTCAACATGCGACTATATCGTTTATCTAACACAGACATAGTGCTTTTACTTAAAGAAAAAGAAGATTTAATTGAGCGAATCAAAGAGTATGAAAAAATTCTGGCAGACCCTGAGTACTTAACTAAAAAAGTCGGAAATGAACTAAAAGAAACTAAAAAACAGTTGTATGTTGAAAGAAGAACTGAAATTAAAGAAGAAATTACTAACCTAAAAATTGATGAAAAAGCCTTAATTTCTAACGACACTTATCACTTTGGAGTTTCGGCAAACGGATATATTTATAAATCTTCGCTAAAATCATTTGCCCAAAGCAAGCAAACTCAGTTTAAAACAGGCGACAGTTTGGTGCTTGAACAAGATGTTTCTAACCACTCAACACTTTTGATGTTTACAAACCAAGGTAACTTTATCGCAGTGCCAATTTACAAAATTAACGAAAAGAAATGGTCAGAACTAGGAATTCACATCGGACAAATTGTGGAACTGGCCGACCAAGAGCGAGTAATTTATCCGTTTATTGTCAAAGATTTTGCAAAAAATTTAAAGTTTCTGCTTGCTACCAAACAAGGTTTTGCAAAACAAGTTTTGCTCCAAGATCTTACTACTACTCGCTACACAAAACCACAGCGCGCAATTAAGTTGGCCATTAAAGATGAGTTAGTTTCAGTTTCAGCTGGCCCGCTTAAATCAATTTTGTGCCTAACTAAAAAAGGCTATGGTCTATGCTTCGCTGAGTCTGAAGTACCAGAATACGGACTATACGCATCCGGCGTTAGAGTAATTAAACTAGAAGACAAAGATGAACTTGCGTCTGCATTGTTTGCAAACGAAGAAAGCCAGTTTTTAATGCTGACCAACAAAGCAACTGTTTTTGTAAGAAATTACTTTGAACTTCCACAAATGCAGCGCTACCGTAAAGGAAGTTTGATGTATCAACGCCAAAAAACTCAACCTGCTGAACTAGTTTCCTGTGTTACGCTAAACTCAAGTCAAAAAGACGTAGATGCAAATATTTTCTTTAAAGAAGTTGTTTTAACTAAAAAAATTACAGACCTTAAAAACTCAAATAAATTTGGACTTGCTTTAGAGGGAGTAAGTAAAGACAGCCTACCTTGGTTAATTGCAATTAAACAAGACTTACTTGAAGATTTAAAACCTCTTGACCAAAAACAAACAATTGAAATTACAAAAATTAAGAAAAAAGCCACTAAGATCTCAGAACAAGCCTTTTCTGCTTTTACCGCTGAATTTGGCTTAGACCAGCCAAATCAAGTCGAAGAACAGAAAGATGAACCTACATATTCATCGCCTTTCTTTGATGATCTTGAATTTTAACAGTTTAAATATTTATTTTTGAAAAAAGGAGGAATAAATATGAAAATTAAAGTACTTAACACAAACCAAACTTATGAATTTCCAAACGGCGTTTGTGCTTTAGATGTGTTAAAAGAAGTAAAGTTAGACTTTACACCTTTTGCCGTGAAAGCCAACCGTCGCCTACGCGAACTTACCTATCAACTACACGCAGACTGCGAAATTGAGTTTTTATCACATTCTGTGCGTTCTGCTAACCGAATTTACGAAGCCTCTCTTCGCTTTATCGTTGCAATGGCCTACAATCGGCTATTTAAAAGCCAAGTTAAGTTCAACTACAACGTTTCTATGTCTATCTTGGCTATTCCTAAAAAACTTGGCCGTAAACTTACTGAAAAAGACATTGAAGCGCTAGATAAAGAAATTAAGAAAATAATTAAAGCAGACTTGCCTTTTGAAAAAGTCTTAATTCCGCTTGAACAGGCCGAAAACATCTACGCAAAACAAGGTGATTTAGATAAACTCGCTGTCTTAAACGTACGAGAACAAGAATACGTAAATGCCTACAAAGTTGGCGATTACTACAACTATATGTATTCAAAAATGGTGCCTAGCACAGGTTATTTGAAAGACTACAAAATTTTTCTTTACGACGCTGGCTTTATTTTACAATACCCACGTGGCGAGGCAAATGGCCGTATTCCTGAGTTTTCAGAATCTTTGACTTACGCAAATACACTAAGAGAAGCCGCTGCTTGGTCTAAGTCAGTTGGAGTTGGCACAATTGCTGAACTTAACGAAAAAGCGTTTGACCGCAAAAAAATTAGTGAGTTTATCAATATGTGTGAAATCAGACACACCAATAACTTCTTTAAAGTAGCCTCAGAAATTTTGAACTATGGCGCTAAAAAACGCCTAATTTGCGTAGCTGGTCCTTCTTCTTCTGGAAAAACTACATTTGCAACCAGACTAAGATATACTCTTGCTTCACTTGGCGTCAAAACTTTAATGATTTCAATTGACGACTACTACGTTGAGCGCGCAAAAACTCCACGAGACGAAGACGGTAACCTAGACTTTGAAAGCCTATATGCCCTTGACATTGACCTGTTTAACCAAAACTTATCTGATTTAATTCAAGGCAAGCCAACTAGTCTGCCAGTTTATGACTTTAAAACTTCTTCTCGTAGTTTCAAGGAACCGCTTACTATTGACGCAACTACTCCAATCATTATTGAAGGCATACACGCCTTAAACGAAGAGTTAACTAAGTCAATCAAAAGAGATTTAAAGTACAAAATCTTTATCGGACCACAAACTCAGGCGCACATTGACTTTCACAACCCGATATCTTTTACAGACCTGCGTTTACTTCGCCGAATTGTAAGAGACTCAAAATACAGAAACGCCAAAGCCACCGAAACGCTTTCTATGTGGCCGTCTGTTAGAAAAGGTGAGTTTAAGTGGATTTATCCAAACCAAGAAGGTGTGGACTTTGTTTTCAACACCGAACTTTCTTATGAATACGCTGTCTTAAAAAAACATGCGCTTCCGCAACTACAAGCCATTCCTCGTTCATCTGAATACTTTATTACTGCAAACAGGTTAGTTAAATTCTTAAAATACTACGTAGACATTGACGATCAACTTGTTCCTTGCAACTCACTACTTCGTGAGTTTATCGGTGGTGCCTGCGTTTAGGCAACCCTATATTTAAATGTTTTTACTTAAAAACATTGACCGCTTTACACTGGATTTTTCTCAAATCAACAAACTAACTGCGCTTTACGTAAAGCGTGGGCAAGAGACTTACTTTGCTGAATTTTTCAAAAAATTCAAACAAGCGCTCATCCCCGGCCTAGTTTCTGAAAACTCATACTATTTTTCTTGCATGTTTTCAGAACTAGATAAAGACAAATTAAAAAAATTTACTTCAAATGACTACAAGCCAAACAATTTAAAGGAAAGGTTTGTTCAAAACGCAAGAAAAATCATTTCAAGTATTCAACAGACTGCCGAAAAAGGTCTGCACAACTCAGATATCTATGCATATGCCTCTGCGCTTGGCGATGGAATTCACACAGTTTCTTTAAACCGAGCGCAGTCGAACCAAACTAGTTTCTTAAATGCAAGCGGAAAACCACTTGGAATTGAGGCAAAACTAAATGAGGTCTGCACACTTTACAATACTTTGTGTGTCAAAGAAATTGAAAAAGTTACATTAATTTCTAATTTCTTAGTTGACTACTATATGCTGGAGCCTTATCTTTTAAACCAGAAAGCGTTGTTTTGTTTACTTGCCTTTAAACTACTTACCGCTGAGTTTAAGGTTTTTTCATATGTTTCTTTTTTTAAATTCTTAGCGCCACTTAGCACTCAACTTGACCAAGCCCTGGCGGTCGCTAGCACTAACTGGCTACATGGACACTCAGATACTTCTTTGCTTTTTGAGATTTTAACCTCCGTGTGTTTCCAGGCCTATCAAGAGTTTGAAACAAAGGCTCACCAACATCAGTTTGAAGCAACTATCAATCGCAAAAACGACATCATTGGCCAAATTAGGAACTTCCAAGATACCTTTACCGTTGCTGACTTAAAAAAAGCCAACCCACACATTTCGCTTTCCACAATTAACCGAACACTAAAAACCTTGAAGGATTCGGGTGAAATTATTTTAGTTGGCAAAGGCAAAAGTTCCTTTTGGCAAAAAACTCACACTACAACTAACTTACTTCAGTCTTCGTTTTTCACGCAAGACTAACCCTCGGTTTTGTTAAAGTATAATTAACTTAACTTACATAAATTCAAAAATAAAGGAGAAAATCATGAATTTACTGAATTTTTTAACTAAAACTAACTCTGGTTTTAACTACTATGAACTAGTTGGAATTGCGGCTGGTATCGTAATTTTTATTTCGTTTACCTTCAGAAAAGACTTAATTATTCGCTCAGTTAACTCAGTTGGCTGTCTACTTTTTGTAACTTACGGTATTTTAATTGGTGCACACTCAGTTTGGGCCATCAACGGCGCTCTTTTCTTATTTAACTTAGGAAATGTAATTTACGCTTTAGTCAAAGCTCGCAAACAAAAAGGTTTACCGCAAACAGAGACTATAACTATTGACAAAGCCGAATACGACCGCCTAAAAGCACTAGACAACACTCAATCTAATTAAATCTTAAATTTTTTTACCTAAATGAGTTTAGCAATTAAGGTTGGCGAAAAATATCGCGAGACTATTTTGTTTAAAGTAGATGATGTTCTTGCTTTTGCGGAAGTCTCTAAAGACCAAAATCCTCTGCACACAGACCCTGTCTACTGCATACAAACTAGATTTGGGAAACCTATTGTGCACGGTGCTTTGCTTTTTTCGCATTTTTCGCGAGTTTTTGGCACAATTTGGCCAGGCGAAGGCTCGGTTTACTTAAAACAAAACATTGAATTTTTGAGGCCTATTTTTGTCGGCGATGAAGCTACCTTAGAAATTGAATGCAGATACATTGACTCAGTTAAAAATAGAGTAATTTTTTTATGTACTTTCTTTAATTTAGAAAATAAGGCAGCGTGTCGCGGTGAAGCTGAGTTATATCTGCCTAATTTAGAAAAATAAAATGGATAAAACTGAAATTATTCAAAGTAAAATTCAACAGTATATTGACTTAAATGTCTTGCCTTTTGTAAAAGAAATTGAAACAAAAGGGACTTTTCCTGTGGATTTAGTTAAAGACATGCAAGTAAACTCTTTGTTCGGTTTAACCATTCCAGCTGTCTACTCGGGTTCTGAGCTAGACTTTAGCCTGTATATTGACACTGTTTTAAGATTGTCTCAAGCAGACGCCGCAATTGGTGTAATTTTAGCCGCGCACACATCACTTTGCGTAGCGCCGATTTTAAAGTTTGGAACAGAGGCACAAAAAGCCAAATATCTACCACAACTTACTAAAGCCAAACTAGGTGCGTTTGCTTTAACTGAAACTAACGCAGGCTCAAACCCAGCAAATTTAGAGACTTCTTTTGAAGAGCATTCAGACCACTTTTTGCTAAATGGCTCAAAATTATTTATTACCAACGCTCCACACGCCGACATTTATTTAGTGTTTGCAAGAAATAAACACTCTGATAACCCCAGCCGAGAAATGGCTTGTTTTATTGTAGAAAAAGAAATGCCTGGAGTTTCTTTTGGAGAACCAGACAGTAAACTTGGCATTCGTCCTTCTTCTTCTTGTGAAGTTATACTCACAAACGTTAAAGTTCCAAAAGAAAACCTACTTGGACAACTTGGCCAAGGCTACAAAATTGCTTTAACTACGCTGACCGGTGGAAGAATTTCAATTGCCGCACAAGCCCTTGGAATTGCCAAGGCTGCTTTAAAAGAAGTTGAGACTTATTCAAATCAACGCCGTCAATTTGGCCAAACTTTAGCAGAGTTTCAACACACTCAATTTTGCTATGCTGAACTTAAAACCAAAATAAAAGCAGCAACACTACTGCTTAGTGAAGCCGTTTCTACCTACCAAACACCTGCAAACATCCAAGATTCTGCGATGGCTAAACTGTATTGTGCAAAAGTAGCGGTTGAGGCTGCTGACTTTGCTGTACAAATCCACGGAGGTTACGGCTACATGACTTCGTTTATTGTAGAGCGACTATACAGAGACGCAAAAATTACCGAAATTTATGAAGGAACTTCTGAAGTTCAAAAAATAATTATTGGCCAAACCTTATTAAAGAAATGAAAGTAGCAGTTTTAGTAAAAGTGGTTCCCAACACCACTAAGTTTGAGTTCAATAAGGAAACTAACACTTTAGTGCGTTCAGGTGAACAAATAATTAACCCAGATGACTTAAAAGCAATAGCACTCGCACAAAAATTAAACCCAGACATTGAAGTAATTTCAATGGCCCCACTTTTCCATAAACCTGTGCTGTCTTCAGTGTTTGCCTATAAAAATGTTAAAAAACTAATAATTTTAAGCGACCCTGCATTTTCAGGTTCCGACACTGCTGCAACTGCAAAAGTTTTAGCTGAGTTTTTAAAAACCCAAAACTACGCCTACATTTTTACAGGCTATCAAGCCCTAGACGGAGACACCGCTCAGGTCGGACCTTCAGTTTCTACACTGCTAGGTGAAACTTTGATATCTTGTGTCTATGATATAACTAAACAAGCAAGTTCTCTAAACGCTTATGTAAACTCAGATTTTGGTGATTTAGAGGTAAAAATTCCTAAAAAAGCGCTAATTACCGTGACTTCAAAACAAGCAACATCTCCAGTTTTAGACCTTACTAATTTAAATAATTTAAATGACGAAAACATCCATACTTACACTAATCAAGACTTAAAGATAGAAATTACTGAACTAGGCTTAAAAGGTTCTCCTACCAGAGTTAAAAAAACTTTTTTAAAAACTTTTCCCAAAAAATCTACTGAAGTCATTAAAGTTGACGCAGACTCTGCTGCATCTGTTTTAGCCAAGGAATTTAAAGAGTTTTTAAAATAAGGATATACACGCACATGAAAAATATTTTTATTTTAGGTTTTTTAAATCAACACAAACAAATAGTTTCTGGAACTTTTGAGCTGATTTCTGAAATCAATCAAAAAAACTTAAACTCAGCTGTAGTCAACGCCTTGATTTTAACAGACTCAGATTTACCTAGCCAAGAAAATGAAAAACTAAAAAACTTTGGTTTTAATCAAACTTATGTCTTGGTTTTGCCAAAAGACTACTTTTTAAATGTGCAGTCAACTGGCAAAACTATCTTTAACTTATTTAAAAAATTACCAACTCCAGATATCTTTTTATTTCCATCTGGGATTTTTACCCGCAGCCTTGCCCCTGTTTTAGCAACTCATTTCAAAGCTGGGTTAACTGCGGACACCACAGGACTAGAAATTGAAGCGGCTGATGATTCACTTAAACTAACAGCTGTCAGACCTGCTTTTTCTGGAAATATTTACGCAGAAATTATCTATCCCAATTCTTTGGTGCAAATGGCTACAGTTAGACAAGGGTTATTTGAATTAAAAGAAAAGCCAAACCCTGAGATGAAACTTACAAAAATTGAGGCAAGTCAAGTAAAAGAACTTAACTTTAAACAGATTTTAAATAAAACTAAAGAAAACTTTTCATTTCAAGGTAAAGAAATTATTTTTGACTTGGGCCGCGGTGCTGAAAGTGCAGTTAAATACTTCGATGATTTTTTAAATCAGTCAAAAGTTGCAGTTGGTGCAACTAGAGGATTGGTGCAAAAATCTGTGTTTACCAAAAAAAGACAAATCGGTCAAACCGGCTTCGCAGTTGCTCCTAACTTACTAATTTGTTTTGGAGTTTCAGGATCAAGTCAACATCTTGCTGGTATTCAAAAGGCTAAAAAAATTATTTCGGTTAACATAGATGAAAGCGCTCCGCTTAACCAACATGCGGATTTAGTGATAGTTGGAGATGCAAACGAAATAATTCCTAAGTTTATCAAACTTATTTCTAAAAAGGAGATTTAAATGCAAAACAAAGTCTACATTGTTGCCAAAGGGCGCAGTGCAATCGGTAATTTTGGCCAAACTTTAGCCGGCCAAAGTATTACTAAAATCAGTGCGCAAGTATTATCTGGTTTACTTGAAAAATACAAAATCAATAAGGCCGAAATTCAAAAACTAGTCTTTGGTCAAGTTATGCAAAGCGCGTGCGGTCAAAACACAGCCAGACAAATTGCGCTGGAAACCGGACTTAGTCCAAAAACCACTGCCTTTACTGTAAACATGGTCTGTGGCTCTGGTATGCAGGCAATTGTTTCTGCTTATCTTGATATATTTTCTGGCAAAACTGACTTAGTTGTAGCTGGTGGCGGTGAGTTTATGTCAAATGTGCCACACGCTATTTTAAACTCAAGGACAGGCTGTAAATACGGACCTCTTAAAACCCTTGATTTAATTGAGTCAGATGGGCTGGCCGACTCTTTCTTAAAAGAACCAATGGGGCTTTTAATGGACAAAGTTGCCACTAATTTAAAAATTACTAAAGAAGAAGCAGCCGTGTACTCAGATAACTCTCATAAAAGGGCTTATCAAGCACAAAACACTATATTTAAATCAGAAATTATCCCAGTTACAATCAAGCAAAAAAAAGCAGAAATTAGTTTCGCAAATGATGAACACATCAGACCAGAGACCAATACAGACGCTATCTTAAAACTACCTTCTATTTTTTCAAAAGATGGTATTACTAACGCTGGAAACGCGTCTGGTATAAACGACGGAGTTGCCTTTGTTTGTTTGGCCTCAAGTGCTTATCTAGATAAACACCCAGAAGTAGAACCACTTGCAGAAATCCTGGACTTTGCAGAAGTTGGCGTAGAGCCAGAAAGTTTTCCACTTGCGCCGTTTTTTGCAATTCAAAAACTAATTGAGACCAATAAACTTAGTCTAAAAGACCTCGATTTATTTGAAATCAATGAAGCGTTTGCGCATACCGTGGTTGCTAACTTAAAGTTGTTATCTGAAAAATACAATGTTTCGTATAGTGCTTTAAATAAAAAAACCAATGTATGCGGTGGCGCAGTAGCTCTTGGCCATCCACTTGGCATGTCTGGTGCAAGAGTTGTGGTATCTCTTATCACTCAGTTTGAATATTTTAATTTAAACTCCGGAATCGCTTCGCTTTGTATAGGTGGCGGTCAAGGAATTGCACTTTACTTAAGAAAAGGAGCGCACAAATGACTAGATTCAAAGACAAATTAGTTTTAATTACTGGCGCAGGACGTGGAATTGGCAAGGAATGTGCACTTCAGTTTTTAGCAGAAGGTGCGAAAGTTATTGGCTTTGCTCTGCATCCTTTAACCTACAGTCATCCTAATTTATTTAGCTATTGCCTGGATGTTTCTGACCGCATGCAAATTCAGTCACTTTTGCCAGAAATTATTGCTAAACACGGAATCCCGGAAATTCTTGTCAATAACGCTGGAATTACTAAAGACAGTCTAACTCAAAAAATGCCAGATGAAGACTGGGACAAAGTAATTTCTGTGAACTTAACTGGAATTTATAATCTAACTAAACCACTAATCCCTGAATTCTTAAAAACAGGCAAAGCCCAAATTATTAACATCACTTCAATTGTTGGGCAATTTGGCAATATTGGCCAGGCTAACTATGCTGCTGCTAAAGCCGGAGTAATTGGCTTAACTAAGACCTGGGCAAAAGAGTTTGCACGAAAAGGTGCAAACATCCGAGTAAACGCAGTCGCTCCTGGTTTTATCTTAACTGACATGATGAAAACGGTACCAGATACTCTACTTGAAAAGTTTAAAGGACAAACCATGTTAAACCGACTAGGCGAACCTAAAGAAGTTGCAAAAGTTGTGCTATTTTTGGCATCCGACGACTCAAGTTATATAACTGGCGCAACAATTGACGTCAACGGCGGAATGCGACTTTAAAAAACGATTTTCTAACTCATTTATACTTTAAATTAAACTTAAATTTTGTTATACTATTTATTAGTGAAAAAGGAGAATTTAAATGGCAAAAAAATATGTTTATGCATTTAGTGAAACTAACGAATCAATGCGTAATCTTTGCGGTGGTAAAGGTGCTAACCTTGGCCAAATGACCCAACTTGGATTACCAATTCCACAAGGTTTCACAGTTACAACCGAGGCTTGTACAAAATACTACAAAGACGGCGAACAAATTTCTACATCAATTCAAAAAGAAATTCTAGACGCGGTTAAAGCCTTGGAAAAATTAACAGGTAAAAAATTCGGAGATCCAAAAAATCCGCTTTTAGTTTCTGTAAGAAGTGGTGCCAGAGTATCAATGCCAGGTATGATGGACACAATCTTAAACTTAGGTCTAAATCCTAACGTAGTTGATGGACTTAGCCAAATTACTGGTAACCGTCGTTTTGCCAACGACTCATACCGTCGTTTCATCCAAATGTATTCAGACGTGGTAATGGGTGTTGAAAAACGCAACTTTGAAAACATTATTGACGAACTTAAAGCCCAAAAAGGCGTAGCACAAGACTCAGACTTCACAGCAGAAGACTTAGACGAAATGATTGCTCGCTTTAAAGAACTTTACAAAAAAGAAATCGGCGAAGAGTTCCCAACTGATCCATTTGTGCAACTATTTGGCGCAATTGGTGCCGTATTTAAATCTTGGAACAACCCACGCGCTGACTATTACCGCAAAATGAACAACATTCCTTCATCGTGGGGAACTGCTGTTAACGTTCAATCAATGGTATTTGGTAACTTTTCCGATAAATCAGGTACAGGTGTTGCCTTTACTCGCCACCCTTCAACAGGTGAAGCCAAAGTATTTGGTGAATACCTAATCAACGCTCAAGGTGAAGACGTAGTTGCTGGTATCCGCACTCCTCAAGCCCTTGACACTTTAAAAGATGTAATGCCTGCCTGCCACGCTGAGTTTATGCGTTTGGCTGCTTTGTTGGAAGAACACTTCCGTGATATGCAAGACATTGAGTTTACTATTGAAAACGAAAAACTATACTTCCTTCAAACTAGAAACGGAAAAAGAACAGCACCTGCTGCTTTAAAAATCGCGGTTGACTTAGTTAATGAAGGCAAAATCACTAAAGAACAAGCAATCACTCGTGTTGAACCTGCTCAACTTGAAAATCTCCTTCACCCACATTTCTCAAGTGCTGCTTTAAAAACTGCTAAACTTGCCGGCAAAGGTCTGCCTGCATCTCCTGGTGCTGCAACTGGACAAGTTGCCTTTTCTGTGGCCGAAGTTCTTCGCCTTAAATCAGAAGGTAAAAAATCAGTACTAGTTCGTCTTGAAACTTCACCTGAAGACATCGAAGGTATGCATGTTGCTGAAGGTTTCTTAACTGCTCGTGGTGGTATGACTTCACACGCAGCCGTAGTTGCTCGTGGTATGGGTAAAACTTGTGTTGCAGGTTGCCATGACCTTCAATTTTTATCTGACGGAACTTGCCGTTTAGGTGGCTCAGAAGTTAAAGAAGGCGACTACATTAGTATTGACGGTTCAACTGGTTCTGTTTATTTACAAAAAATTGAAACTGTACCTGCAGAAATCTCTGGAGACTTTGAAACTTTCATGGGTTGGGTTGACGAAGTTCGCACCCTTGGTGTGCGTGCTAACGCCGAAACTCCAAAAGATGCACGTCAGGCTATCTTATTTGGTGCCGAAGGTATTGGTTTAATTCGTACAGAACACATGTTCTTTGACTCAACTCGTATCAAAGCGATTCGTGAGTTTATTGTATCTGCTACTGCTGAACAAAGAAAAGTAGCACTTGAACGTATTCTGCCATATCAACAAAAAGACTTCGAAGACTTAATTGAAACTGTAGAAGGTAGAGCGATGACCATTCGTTATCTAGATCCACCTCTACATGAGTTTATTCCAAAAGAGGCTAAAGAAATTGAAGAACTTGCGCGCGAACTTAAAGTTGAATTAAAAGAACTTTACAGCGTAATTGCTTCTCTTCACGAAGAAAACCCAATGATGGGTAACCGTGGTTGCCGTCTAGCAGTTCGCTACCCTGAACTTGCTGAAATGCAAACTAAAGCGGTAATTACTGCCTATATTGCTCAAACTAAAAAACACCCTGAATGGAAATTAGTTCCAGAAATTATGATCCCTCTAGTTGGTGAACTTCGCGAATTCCAATTTGTTAAACAAACTGTTTGCAGAGTTGCAGATCAGTTAATCAAAGAAGCAGGCGTTGACCTTGAATACAAGGTTGGTACAATGATAGAAATCCCTCGTGCTGCTATCTTGGCTGACAAAATCGCAAAAGAAGCAGACTTCTTCTCATTTGGTACCAATGACTTAACTCAGTTAACTTTTGGTTTCTCAAGAGACGACGCTGCTAACTTCTTACCGGCTTACTACGACAACAAGATTTATGAGTTTGACCCTTTCCAACAAATTGACCCGGAGGGAGTTGGTGAACTTGTGAAACTTGCAACTAAGTTAGGCAAAAAAAGCAACAAAACTCTGAAACTTGGAGTTTGTGGTGAACACGGTGGAAACCCATTTTCAGTTGAGTTCTTCCACAACGCAGGCATTACCTACGTTTCATGTTCTCCATTTAGAGTTCCAGTTGCAAGACTTGCCGCTGCTCAAGCAGAACTTAAAAATCCTCGCAGAAAATAGGTATCTAATTTGATTAAAAAAGTAGTCTTAACTTAAAAAAGACTACTTTTTTATACTAAAAACTAAATAAAATTACATTTTAATTTGATTATTAAAGGAGTTTTATATGACTAAAAAAAATTATTCAGTTGTTAATTTAGTCGCAATTGTTGTAGCAGTTATGTTGGCTGCTTTTGCTATATTTGCAGAAATTCACGCTTTAATTGGCGCAATTAATAAATACAAGAACAACGCCCTTACAATTAGTGAACTAATGATTAGTTGGGTGCGCTTCGTTACTCTAATCTTTCTTTTAACTGCTGTCCTACTTTCTTCTTTTTCAGATAAAGTTTTTGCAGGACTAGTTATTTTATTTCTAGACTTTTACTTAATTAAGGTCGCTGCCTTCTTTAACTTAGTGATGCGCGGACAGTTTTCATTCAAACAACACTATCCAATGTTTATATCTGTATTCTTAGCAATTCTGTTGGCTGTCTTAATAGCGCTGGTATTTATGCTAAAACGCCCTGTGCTTTATCGTTTGCACTTTGTACATTATCTGCCAATTATCGGCACATCTATTTTCTTTTTGGCCTACAGCGGAGCAGAGCACGCACTTTACCTGTCACTTGCCATGCTAGTGGCTGTACTAACCGGTCAAAAAATAGTTTCTGGTATCATTTTTGTATCTCGTTTTACTTTCCCAATTATTGAGCTAATCGGTGGACTTCACAAAAACCAAGGAACCCGTATTTACTACATCATTCGTTGGGTGATTGCCTTTGCTCTCCTTGCGGCGGCTATTTCTTATCTTTCTTACGTTATTACTACCTACTTTCAAACTAGAGCAAAACAAAGAAAAGGTCGTCAAACTAAAGTAGAAGTTCAGACCACAAAAGCCTAGACAAAATTGAAAGAACTCACGTTAATTGTTGGCGCAATGTGTGCGGAGCTGACTTACTTTAAAAATAAGTTAGATGACCCTAAACGTTTTTTTTCAGACGTTGACCTCTACACAGGCACTTTAAACGAAAAACCTGTTGCACTACTTTACACAGGAATTGGTAAAACTAATGCTGCTTTTGCTTTAACTGAAGCGCTTTCTGTGCTTGAACAAAACGCAATCTCAGTTAAAAAAATCATTAACATTGGTCTAGCTGGTGGTTTTGGACTAAAGTTAGGCGAAATTATTCGGATAAAACACACTACTTTTTCTGACTTTGACTTATCGGTTTTCAATGATCCTATCCCAAGTTTTGACTTAAAGTTAGCAAATGCGTTAGAACTCAAAGAAGTTGTTTGCTTTACAGCAGACCGTTTTGTAACTAGTACATTAGACAGTAAAGAAAGTGCTTATGTTTGTGACATGGAACTAACCTCTTTAGCACAAATTGCCGAAATTAAACAAATTCCCATGTCAGCTTTTAAAATTGTCTCTGATTTAATTGACTCAAGGTCTAGTCAAATTAACGAATACTTTGGCTCCAAAAGACCAGAGACTATGGCTAAACTAGAAACTGTTTTGTTTGCTTGCTTGGAGGCTTAAAGTGAAAAAAGGAATAATTTTAATCGGCGATTTATTTGAAGAAACAGAAGCCTTGGTTACCAGAAACATTTTACTTAGAGCTGGTATGGAAGTTAGTTTAGTCTCAACTTCCGATAAGTCTGCATGCGTAAGTTCAAATGGTCTAAAAGCTGAGGCTAAATACTTAGTTTCAGAAGTTAACGCTAAAGACTTTGACTTTGTTGCAATTGCTGGCGGTGCTTGGGTGTCTGAACTAATTAAAAAACCGAGCGGAGAGCAGTTTAAAGCAATAATTGATTTAATTCAAGACTTTACTGAACTTAAAAAAACAATTGCTGCAATTTGTGCGGCCCCAGTATTTTTAGCGTATGCTGGTTTACTTGACAACACAGAGTTTACTTGTTTTCCTGGCTTTGAGAAATACATGCAAGGTACATACTTAAATGTGCCAGCAGTTCATTCAAACAACATAGTTACCGGTCATTCTAGCGGCTATTCACATGAGTTTGCCTTGTTGTTACTTGAAATTCTTTACAATTTAGAGAACCGCGAGAAAGTAGAAAAACAACTAGGTCTTATTAAATAAATTAAAACAATATAATTACCGCACTGCAAAAAAAATTTATCATCGCAGCAATTGTTATGTATTTTATTATCATCGCATTATTTGCTGCAGTCTTATTTACCACCAGTTTTTTTAAATAGAGGTCCAGATATAGACCCAAAAACAGACATGATTAATAAAAATTCTGTTATTTTTTGTATTTTCCAGTATTCGCTACCCTATTTGTTACATTAGGAATTTCTGGACTATTGCTTTTGATTTTCTATATTTTGTTTACCGTTCAAGTGTTTAAAGCGAAAGTTCACGACATTTCACTTTTAGTTGGTTTATTTATGCGATATTTGGGCTAATTGCTCTCTTTATTAAACTAGTTTACATAAACAGAAAAATCGCTGAACATAAGTTTAGTGAAGTTGAACCTTTAGAAGTTGTAAAATAGTTTTAAGAACTATTTTGAGTTTTTGAAAAAAAATGTATAATAATTTAAAGGTGTTAAATGGATTCAACAAAACTTTCTAGTTATATTAGTGCTAAAAAAGCGCTTAAAACAACAATTATTCTTTACTTGATTTTAATTGCTCTTGCTATTTTGATCCCAGTCCTACTAGTTACTTTAACAGGGCTTACTGCAGGTTCCATTGCTGGCGGTCTTGGTTTAAATGTCTCTGCTAGTTCAATGCAAGGATCTTCTTCATCTGGTATTACTGCTATTTTTGGTTCTTATCTAATTTTATTTCTAGCTCTATTTATAGCAGCAGGTGTTATTGGTTTACTAACATTTATATTTTATATTATCTCAATCGCTAAAGCATTTGAAGGCAAAGCAGGCGATATTTTACTAATCTTAGGATTATTTTTTGGTATTCTTGGTTTTATTGGCTTGTTTGTTAAATTAAGCTATGTTAATAGCCAAATTAGACAACTTCAATCTTACGATTTCCAATACTAATTTCTACCAATAAAATTTTTTAGCAAAACAATGAAAAAAGCACAAATTATCAAAAACAAGATAATTTGTGCTTTTTAATTTGGAAAAAATAATTCTTTTAGATTAGTTTTCTAAGCTAGTGCTTAGCGCTGCTTTGATTTTTTCTTCAAAACTCAAAGGTGCTTCTTTTGAGCCAAATCTTTCAATAACTTCACCTTGTCTGTTTACTAAAAATTTAGTGAAGTTCCACTTAATTCTGCCGCCTGGCAGTGCTTCTTTTAAGTATTTGTAAAGTTCAATTGCATCTTTGCCGTTCACCTTGATTTTAGAAAATTGTGGGAAAGTTGTGTTGAAATTCATTACACAGAAATTGTGAATTTCAGAATCTGTGCCAGGTGCTTGCATCAAAAACTGATTACAAGGAAAATCTAAAATCACAAATCCTTGGTTCTTGTACTTTAAGTAAAGTTCTTCAAGTTCTGTGTATTGTTTTGTAAAACCGCATCTAGTTGCGGTGTTGACTATCAACAAGACCTTTCCTTTATAGATATCTAGTTTTAGGTCTTGGTTGTCTTGTGTTTTTACAACAAAATCATATACGTTCATAAATTACTCCTTTTCGCTTAACTGCAGTTTAGCAATTTCTTCTTTTTGTTCAATAATTCTTTTAATTAAAGTAGAATTGCGTTGTTGCTCATCTACTGTGCACATTTTAAGTTGGCTAGGTTCACCAATTATAAACAATTTCTCTTTAGCACGAGATACTGCTGTATAAAGAAGTTCGTTGGTAAGCATTATATAAAAACGACTTAGTAAAATAACAACTGCTAACTTATACTCAGAACCTTGGGATTTATGAATAGTAGAAGCATAGGCAAGTTCTGTATCTTCTTTAATATCAACAGGCAGTGATACTAAATTATCGCCAATTTTAAGTACAAAAGTTTTAGCCTGAATATCGACGACTTTGCCGATATCTCCGTTCATCACACCGTGGTCTGGGTAGTTTTTAGTAATCATTAGTTTATCGTTAATATAAAAACGTGAGTCCTTTCTAATCTCTAAAAAGCGGTCTCTGTTTTCATAGGGAATAAAGTAGTTTTGACAAATCTTGTTGATATCGTGAACTCCGCATTCCCCTTCTTTCATTGGAATTAAAATTTGAAAGTCTTGGTAAATATCAATATTTTGCTTTTCGCAAAGTTGCAGGAAGTTAACTATGTTATTGCGGATATATTCAACCGAGCATTCACCCATACTTAAATCTTTGCTTATATAATTTTTGAAATTAGTCTCGTTAACTTCTTTATTTTTAAGCGCTGAAATTAAAGGAACAATACCGGAATCTTTGCTTTGTCTACAAATTTGGTTTAAAGTAGTAACAGGAAAACATTTTGAGTTAATTGAATCGTTTAAAAATAAACCTGGTTGGATACTTGGCAACTGGTGGCCATCTCCAATAAAAACAACCTTGGTGTTCTTGTCAATTGCTCTTAGCAGTGCGTCTGCTAGGCGAATATCTAACATTGAGGCTTCGTCTACAATGATTAGCCCGACATTTGTAAACGGCTGATTTTCGTTTCTTTTAAAGCAGTATGAACGCTCATCATCTATAGCCGGAATCCACTCTAGGGCTGAATGGATAGTCGCTGTTAAGTCACCTGTGCTTTCGTGGATTCTGCGAGCAGCGCGACCAGTTGGCGCTAAAAGTAAGTTCGCAGTTTTAAAAAGATTAGTTTCATCGTTTTTGGCATATTCAAGGTAAATATCATTAACTGCTTTTAAAATAGTGGTCTTACCAGTACCAGGTCCACCTGTGATAAAGGAAAGCGAGTTAGTTAAAGCCATTTTGATGGCCTTATTTTGGTCTTCTGTGTAAGAAATTCCGGTTTCTTTTTCTTTTATTTTAATTTGCGCGTCAATAAACTCAAGTGGTAGTGAGTTTGTGTTGTTTGCATATATATTGTTAAGCATTTTAGCAACATTAACTTCTGCTTTGTAGATCTCTGGTAAATAAACAAAACCATTTTCAAAAAATAAACGATTGGCAAAAATCAAGTTATCAATCGCGCTTTTTAAGGGATACTCGCTAATTTTGTATTCATCAATTTTCTTTAAGAAAGTTTCGGTTTCTTGAATTAGTGCGTCTTTTGTGTAGTAACTGTGTCCATCAATTGAATAGGCACTAATCACGTGGAAAATTGCTTCTTCTGTCCGTTTTAAGTCAGTTTTTTCAATACCTAGCGCTAAGGCTACTAAATCTGCTTTAGTAAAACCAAAACGGTTAATTTTTTTTGCCAAGACATACGGATTTTTCTTAATTTCTACAATTGCGTTGGGTAGTTTTTTAAAAATTTGGGCAGAAAAACGAGCAGAAATTCCAACCGAAGTTAAGAAATTTAAAATCTCAACCTCTTGGAAGTTCTCTTGAACTTTTTTGGTGATTTCTAGAATTATACTGTTTGAAAAACCAAGGTTATTTAGACAACTTGGGTCTTCGTTAATTTTTTTAACAGCATCACTGCCCAGCGCTTCCCAAATTTTAGTTGCTTTAACTCTACCAACTCCCTGGATGTTAAGGGCTTTAAAAAGATTTACCAGTTGCTCTTCAGTGGTGCCGTGCGGAATAGAAAAAGAAATTAGTTTAAAGGTTTTAAAAATAGGGTGTGGGACTTTGGTGTGAGTAACTTCATAAGCAGTCCCTGCACGTAGTGGCTTTCCATTTGAAAACGCTTGGAAATTACCAATAATTCTAACGCCTTCGTTCACGCCTTCTGCTTTAAACAAACATATCATGTACTCAAGGCCAGTCTTTAAGGTTTTTAGAAAAATAAGTTGACGCGTTGTAGTGTTTTCAGTTTTTTCCATTACCTTAATACCTCCTTAAATCAGTGTCCATATACACATCTTTAATGCGGCCAGCACCAAGACAAACATCGCCTTGATACAAAACTAAAAACTGACCAGGTGTTACTGCTTTAGTTGGTTTAAAGTAAACTTTTGCAGAGTTGTTTTCCAAAAACTCAACTTCAACTTCAATGTCTTCTTGTCTGTAGCGGAATTTAGCAAAGTACTTACCATTTTGTTTCGGTGCTCTGAAAACCAAATTATCAATAAAGCAGTTATTTGAGTGCAAGTACTCTAAATTGCTTTCTGGTGCCACTAAAAGTGTGTTTTCTTCAGGGATTTTACCAACTACGTAAAAAGGTCCATCAAACTCGTAGGTTTTGCCTAAACCTATACCTTTTCTTTGTCCAATTGTGTAGTTAATTAGTCCAGTGTGTGTACCTGCAACACGGCCATCTAAAAATTTGATTGGACCTGGTGAAGTTTTTAAATAGTTAGCCAAAAAACTTTGAAAATTACGCTCGCCGATAAAACAAATTCCGGTTGAATCTTTTTTTGCACTGTTTACCAAACCGGCAGCCTCGGCAATTGCTCTGACTTCTTGCTTAGTTAAATTGCCAACCGGAAAAATAGCTTTTTTGAGTTGTTTATCGGTAAGTTGCGACAAAAAATAAGTCTGGTCCTTGTTTTTGTCAATTCCTTTTAGCAGCATTTTTTTGCCGTCTATTATTTCAGTTCTAGCGTAGTGGCCCATTGCAATCAAGTCAGCGCCTAATTTTTCGGCGTACTCTAAAAAGGCTTTAAACTTAATTTCGTTGTTGCAAAGCACGTCAGGATTTGGTGTACGGTTAGCCTGAAATTCGGCTAAAAAATACTGAAATACACGGTCCCAGTATTCTTTTGAAAAATCCACTCTAATTAACTCGACACCAAGTTGCCTGCAAACAGCCTCTGCGTCTTTGGCGTCTTTTTCTTGTGGACAGACATCGTCATTCAAATTAGGGTTCCCAAGGACATCAAAATTAGTAGTGCTGTCCCAGTTTTTCATGTAAACAGGGATGCATTTGTAGCCTTGGTCTAAAAGTAGTTTTAAGGAAACTGCAGAGTCTACTCCGCCAGACATTCCAAGTACTACTGTTTTATGTTGATTTTTCTGCATACCTGCTCCTTTCATTTTTTTACTTATTTAAAATATTCGTTATCTGGTTCTATGAAAAAGTCTGTAAGTTTTCTTTCAAAAAATTCAATATGTAGTGGAAAAGCAGAGCGCTTAAATGCATTTTTAAAAACTCTGGTTTCAACTGTATTTAAGATTTTTTGTTTTTCTGCCTTGCTTAACTTATCGTCAAAAAGTTCATCAATTAACTCAATGCTAAACTCTTTACCTTGAAAACAAAAAGCATTTAAAACCTCGTCAAGATACGCATAGTTGCCTAAAATCTCTTCCGTGTTTTGATTTGGTAACAATTCTGGTGAAATTGGTGCGTCCAAGATTTCTTGAATTACTTTTCTTTGGTCATAAAACTGATTTTTAGCAAGGTATGTCAAAACTGCTTTAATTTCAGATTTAAATAGTGTTGCGTTTGTTGCAAATAATCCAAAAAGATCTGCACCAACTGTTCCAAAACCTAAAAGAATTTCCGAAAGATCAGAGGTATTTAAAACAACACCATTTACTTTGTTTGCGGCGTTTAGTAAAAGCAGAGTTCTAACTCTAGCCTGTGTATTTTCGTAAATAACATCTTTTTCAAAGTGGTTAGTTTTGTTAAATATGCTTTGACAAATTTCGTCAATCTCAATGATTTTTGGAGTTAAGCATAAGCTTTTGCATAGTTCAGTAGCACGCTTAACACTGGCTTTGTTGTTAACACTTGGTAAAATTAACGGAAAAATATGATTTTGCGGGTCAACATTTAGTCGTTTGCAGGCAAGATGTGCAAACAATAAAGTTATTGCAGAATCTAAACCACCTGAAATTCCTATTACAAATTTATTTGGAGTAAGTTGGGTTAATTTATCTGCCAACTGTTTTTCGGCTGTAGTGATAATATAGTTAACTTTAGTGTCTGAAAGTGCTAAGGTTTTATTTTTATTTTCTATTTTTAACTGAGTAATTTTGTCTTTTAAAAATTGGCGATAGTCAATAAAAACTGAGTGTTCCACAAAAGAAAGTGTGCGGTCTGAGTAATTTAAAATATGGTTGTTAACTAAAAAAACTACGGTGTCAAGTTCTTTAATTTTGTCTAGTTTTTCCTTTAGATAAGAAAGGGCTTTGATGTTAAATTCACTGTAGAAAATTAAGTCAGACTTTGAGTTTAAAATAATGTCTTTTCTGCTTATAAAGCAATTTAAACCAGTTTTAACCAGTACATTTAAAACCTCGTAAATCTGGTCAATATTTTTTTTAGGATTTAAGACATATGGTCTGTCAATTTGAAAGTTAGTCAGTTCTGTTAAGTCAAAAATCCCAGTTTCACAGCCGTTTTTTAAATAGTTATTTTGAAAAATTTCTTTAGCAGCCTTTGGCACAAAGTCCGAAAACTTATCTGGGTTGTTGCGAATCATGCTAGCCGAAACATCCATTTCAAACTCAATGTATTCAGCCTTGATAGCTTCTGTTAACTTAACTTGATACCCTGGTCTTTTAAAGATTAAAAACTGATATTCAGAAAGTAGTTCTTTGTAGTTAATCCATCTACCAATATTCAGAGCATTGTCTGCACCCATTACAAAAACTGGCTTGGTTTTGTATTTTTCAGTCAAACGTTTTAATGTGCTAAGGGTTCCTAGATACTCAAAGTCATTTAGTTCAATTTCGTCAATTATTACGCGTTCATTGTCTTTAAAAACAGCCTTTAACATAGACAGTCTTAAAGTATTTGGCATCAGGCCTGATTTTTTGTAGTTAATAGAACAAGGAACTACTATCACTTTTGACTCAGGATAAGTCGCAAGAATTTTTTCAATAATGCCAACGTGTGCAACAGTAACTGGGTTAAAAGACCCACCATAGATAAAATATTTCATAATTTTTCAATCACCCTTAATTTAGCAGAATGAGCCCGCGGATTTAAAGCACGCTCCTCAGTTTTTGGTAGTATTACTTTCTTTGTAATTAGCGAAAACTCTTTTTTCTTTTCAAGCAAAACAGGCAGACCAAGCGGAGTTTTTTCTTCAGTTAAACTTCTAAACTGGTCTTTGACGATTTTGTCTTCAAGAGAATGAAAAGAAATCACGCAAAGTCTGGCGTTTTCTGAAAGTAAAGCAAAGGATTGAGTAAGTGCAGACTTTAAAACATTTAGTTCATCATTAACTTCTATTCTCAGTGCTTGAAACACACGCTTTGCTGAGTGTCCTTTAGTTTTAAAGTTAACACTGTCACAAATTGACACCAAATGCTCAACTGTTTCAATTGGTCTTTGCTCAACAATTTTTTTAGCTAAAATATTGCCGTTTTTCTCTTCTCCATATTTAAAAAAGATATCGGCAAGCTCTTTTTGTGTGTAGTTATTTAAAATAAACTCAGCAGTTAAACTTTGTTCTGTGTTCATGCGCATATCTAAGTTTTTTGAACTTATATATGAAAAACCTCTCTCAGGAGTATCTATCTGCATACTGCTTAGTCCAAGGTCAAATAGCACGCCGTTTACTTTGTTTATGCGAACTGAACTTAGTTTTTCTGTAATTTCGGCAAAATTCGCATTAAAAATTGTGAAGTTAGAAAAATTTTTTAGCCTTTTTTCAATTAAAGCGCAAGCAGTTTTATCGGTGTCAAATATATAAAGGTGACCGGTTCCATTTAACTTAGTTAAAATAGCCTCAGAATGCCCACCAGCACCACCTGTTGCATCAACATAAACGCCACCTGGCAAAATATTTAAATTATCTATACATTCTTGTTTTAAAACCGAGATATGTGGTGTTTCCATACGACAATTATACCCTTAAAAAACCAATTTATTTGTCAAATTAGTATTTAGTTTGGCTAAATTATAATAAAAAAAGTGGCGAACCACTTTTTTTATTTTCTTAAGCCTAATTTGGCAACGATTGCACGATAACGTGGAACATCGCTGTTAAGTAGATAGTTTAACAGACTACGACGTTTACCGATTTTCATGTAAAGACCACGTTTTGAGTGTAAATCTTTTTTGTGCACTGCTAAGTGTTGAGTAAGTTGTTTAATTTCCTCAGTTAGCAGAGCGATTTGCACTTCAGGTGAACCTGCGTCTTTATCGTTGATGCGGTTATCGCGAATAATTTGTGCTTTTAATTCTTTAGTTAAAGCCATAATTATTTCTCCTGTCACAGTTGCTAAAGAAAGAGGTAAAAAATCCTAAATCCTTGCAAAAGCCTTAAAAATTATACCATATAGACGACTAGATTTGTCAAAATAATAACCAGATTAAAATACGAATGATGCAACCAAAAGGTAAATTGAAACTGCTAAAAAGTCATTTAGTGTAGTTAAAGCAGGACCCGTTACATCATTTGGTGAAATTTTAACTTTTTTGGCAAGTAGTGGAATGACAGTGCCAATAACTGCAGCGATTACCATTGATAAAAACATAGAAATTCCGACACAAAACGCCATGTTTAGCGCTAAATAAGGATGCTTCTCTAAACCTTTAAAATGTCCATATTTACCACCAATTGCTACAAACGAAAAGACAATAGCAAACGCGAAAATTGCCGAAATCACTGAGTTTAGTAAAGCAATCGTTATTTCTTTAAAAATATGCTTATAAATTGCCCTTCGCTTATTTAACTTATCTTTAGATATCAAAATAATCGTGAAACCCATCGATTGGCTACCAATATTTCCGGCCATGTCTAAAAGCAAGGCCTGAAATAAAATTAAAATTGAAACTTTTTGAATAGTTGAGTCAAAAACTAAGATGAATCTGGCAATCAGCAGCGCCAACACTATTGAGACAACCAACCACGGAAGTCTATATAAAAACTTTTTAAAAGGTGGTGTATCTATGTCCATTTTTTGGAAACTTTGTAGTTTCAAATACTCTTTTTCGGTCTGCTCAACAATTTCGTCAAGAATATCGTCCGCCGTAATTATGCCAAGCATACTTTGTTTTTCGTCAATTACCGGCATTGCCAGTAAGTCATATTGGCGAAATACACCAATTGCTTCTTTGATTGTCATTGTATCCTTTAAGAAGTGATATTCATAAATAATGATGCCTTTAAGTGAGTCTTGACTGCGGGCTTTAATTAAATCTTTTAAGTCAATTACTCCCTTTAACTTGTTTTTAGCGTCAACCACATAAACAAAGTCAATAAAGTCAGTTTCCTTTGTGTGTCTAAGTACGTAGTCGGTTGCTGCTTTAATGTCCATCTCTTCGTTTACACACACATAGGCTAAGTTCATGATAGATGCACATTTTTCTTTGTCGTAAACTAAAAGTTTTTTAATATCTAGGTATTTAGAAGATGTCAGTAAATTTAGAATTTTGCTTTGTTTATCTAAACTAAACTCACCAATATATTCACGAAGGTCATCAATTTCTAAGTTATCTAAAATTTGTCTTTGTTCATGTTCTTTAAGTTGTGTAAAAAACTCGCTTTGCACATCTTTTTCTAAATACACAAAAACTTTAGCAGCCTTTGCTTCAGTTAAGTAACTCAAGACTAATTTTTGTTTCTCAAAATCAAGTTCGCCGAAGCTTTCGGCAATTTCGTAGGCCTCAAAACTTTTTAGGTATTGTTTGGTTTTAAGAGACTTACTAATTTGTTTAAAATCAAATTCTTTATTTTCACTAAACATAATAAGCAACCTCTTTTTTAACCCAGAGTAGGTAGCGGTAATTTAAAGGCAGACACTAACGCTAAAGTTAAAGTAAAGTGGGCAACTAACGCCAAAGTATCGCAAACTGTGGTAATAATTGGGCCAGCGGCAGACGCTGGGTTAATTTTAATTTTTTTGAAAAACATCGGAATTAACATCGCAATAAGCGGTGATAACATTAACACAACTAGTAAAGTTAGTGAGTTAATAAAGGCGTAGATTGCAGAAACTCGGTAGATTGAAACGGTTTTTGGAATTGCATTTTTGTAACTTAAAATAAACAAGAAAGAAAACATAAAAACCAAAGCAGAGACAGTTAAAGCAGTATACAATCCTGCTTTAAACTCTTCTAAAAACGATTCTTTGTCAATTTTGCCAAAACGAGAAAGTCTAACTAAAGAACCAGAAAGAATTTGTGAGGAAACGTTGCCAGGACATCCCAAGATTAAGGGTTGAATGGCCGTAATTATTGCGATATAGGCAAATTTAGAGACCTTTGGCTCAAATACTGAAGTTACAAAAGAAAGCGGGATAGAAAGCAATATCAAAAGAATTAACCAAGGTAGACGGGTAATTGCTTGTGCAAAAATTTTTCGGCGAGTTAGGGATTTTGCCGAAAGCAAAGAAAGTTGTGCAATGTCTTTGTCAGCCTCGGTTCTAACAACATCTAAAATATCGTCTAGGTTCAAAACTCCCAAAAATATACCACCTTTGGAAACTACCGGGATTTGAAACTTACCTGTGTTGTTCAAAGTTGCGGCAGACTCCTCAATATTGTCAGTGTCATAAACAACTTCAGTTGGTTCAATTAACTCGCTAACCTGTTTAGGTGAGCGAGTTTTAACTAAAGTTTTTAAAGAAAGCATGCCTTTAAAAACTCCGTTTTCAGAAGCAACAATTAAGGTTGAGATACTTTCTGCGTCTTGAGCGTGTTCAATTACTTGTCTAGTTGCTACTTTGACGTCCATATTGTCAAAAACAACAAGGGCGTCTTTAGACATGTAAGAACCTGTTTTATCTTCTCGGTATTGTAGTAAATTAGAAATTTCTTTATAGTTGGTTAACTTAGTAATTATTTCGTTGTATTCGTCTTCCTTTTCTTTTTGGAGAAACTTAATAAAATCAACTAAATCATCTAAACTTTGTTCGTTTAAGACCTCTATTTTTTTCAAGTTAGTTAGTTCATTTAGCACAAATAAAGCGTTTTCGTTAGTAAGGTATGCAAAAAACACAGCAATGGTTTTGCTGTCAATTAGTTTCAGAACTTGCCTGCGCTCAGTCTCATTTAATTCGGTAAACAAAACAGACAAGTCGAAACCGTGCATTTCTGTAAGTTCTTCAAGAATTTGCGCTTTATTAACTTTTTTATAAAGTAAGTCTTTAAACATAGTTAAACTCCGTAAATTGTTTAGGAAGCAATTTAGTTATTAAACATATTTTAAATTATTTTTATGCTTTATGCTACGTAAAAGTGGTAAACAAAGCTGGTTAGTTTATTTGTAAAAAAAATTGATTGCTAATTTAGAAATTTATTAGAATCTAGCACAAACAACTACACCTAAAACAGCATGAACATTGGTCCAGTCAAGATCGTCACCGTTCACGATGCTTTGCGCACTCGGGTTAGAACGAGGGAATTTTGTGCCAAGCCACCACCACTGATGTCTATTATCAGCGAAATAAGGCATCTGATGATCAGGTTCTGTAAAATTAGTAAAGTCAACATTACGATAATACTTACCAAATCCAGTGTAATTACCTAAAACTGCTCTGGCAAAATCCGTTGATTCTTTTTTAAGCTCCGCTTGTTTGCCTTTGTCTAAAGCAGGCTTAACTGAAAAATCTCCGTCATCGTAAGTTGGCATGTGAACTTCATGACCTAGAACATTGCCGATATCATTAACCAATGCTTTAAAAATAGAGCGCTCTGGTTTTGAGTTATCTTCGTATCCAGTGTAAAAAATATTGAATGGAGAAAAATCTAAGATTTTTTCGGTAAACCAAGTGTTTCGCTCGGGAATTTTGGAAAACCAAACAGTTTCAAGTTGAAAATACTTACCACCATATTTTTCGTATTTAACGCCATTTGCGTCTTGCCAGTAACTGCGAGTAAACTCCATAGTGTAGTCTTTGCCCTTTGAATTAAACTTAAGTTTATGAGTTTTATCTTCAATTTTGTGAATTCCGTCAGGATGTTCTACTTTTGTTTGCGGATATTTACCGAGTTTATTTGCAGGTTTACCAAAATACACAGTAACCTTGTGATCTTTTATAACAACAAAATTTTCAACATCTTTTTTAGCCATTTCTTTGCCATCAAGGTGCAGTTCTCTAATAAGTAAACCCTGTTCATTTATGGCCGGGTAATCAATTTCGCCAATTATAGCACCGTGTTTGACATGTCTGTCTGACAAAGATGTTCCGTAGTTTCTGGCCTCAAAATTCACAGTATAAACTTTTCTAAGAATAGTTACAGTTACCTTGTTTAGTGCTTTATCTGCGCTAACTGTAATTTTTTCTACGCTATAAGTAGGTTCTTGATAAACTGTGGTGTCAGGATTTTGATAACTAACAGTATGAGTTGACGCAATTTTCCCGGTTTTCTTCTCTTCAGTTTCTAAAAAAGTTCCGTTTGGCTGTTCTTTTCGGATATTGTAAGCGATCTCTCTATCTTGATAATCAGTTACCGCGTAGATTGACTGAACGTCACCAGTTGCAATAAATTTAGTTTGAATTGCTCCGTTTTGTGCATTACTCCAACCTAAAAAATTATGAGTATCCTTAACAGTGTAATTTGGCAAAGTAATTAGTCTTGTTCTCTTGACTAGCGCTGATGTTGGAGAAATTGATTGAATACCAGAATCTGCAACAAAATTTACTCTAGTAGTTTTTAGTCTATAGTATCTATAAACTTTAGTGTCGGTAGAACCCGGAACTAAATCTGCGACTAACTTATCTTGTTTTGTGTCGTCAATTTCATAAAGATGCTTATCTAAACCTGTGTAAGGAGTGTAGTTAGCCTTATCTTTTACTAACTGATTAGTCTTATTTTCAATAATCTCGTCGTATTGACCATCTAAAGTACTAGATTCACCTTGTTTTTCAAGGTAGTGAATAACTTGGTAATCTGCACGCTCTTCTGGCGCTAATACAGCAAAAACTTCTTTAGTTTGACGAGTTATTAAAATATTTTTAACAGAGCCACCTTCTTTGTCTGTCCAACCTAAAAACTTGTATTCATATTTGATGTTTGTGTCCGGTGTGAAGTTAAAAACATCTCCTACTTTGGCATTTTGAATTGGCCAAGCAGGTGAATCAGTTTTTCCAAGGTCAGCGCTTTGTACCCGCGGAGTTATAGAAACAAAAACATCTTTTTCTTTAAAAACAGGTTTGATAGTAATATTAGCGTTGTAATAAGTATTTGGATTAAACTCATTGCCAGATTCTTCAACGACCAGCTTTTCTAGCACAAAATCTTTAGTTGCAGTGCTTAATTTCTTGATAGTTAGTAGTTTTTCGTAAATATCTTGGCTTAAATTATTGGTATATTTAAGCGCAATTGTTTGTTTTAAAATAGGGGCGATTGTGTTTTGGTCTAAACCATCTTCAGTTAGGTTAAAACGAATAGTGTAGGTTCTTGCTTTAAAGTACAGTTTAATTGTTTGTTTTACGCTATTGGCTTCAACATGTAAACTTGGAACTGATTTTGCTTGGTCAAAACTAATTTTGTGAAAAGGATGTGGATGACTTAAAAGAAAATCAGCAATTGTGTCTTTAATGTCTTGATCGTTTGCTGAAACTAAAGTACCGATTTTCATTTGATTGGGTAATTCAATTTCGTTTTCAGAATCAACTGAGTTTCTTAAACCTTCATAAACTAAGTTTAAATAAACTTTTTTAGTGATGTCAGTTTCTTCCCATTTAGCAACTAAGTGAATATCTGATTCAACTAAATTATCTTGAGTAAAGTTAACTATTGGCTAGTTGCTTGATTTAACCAGCCTTGGAAAGTGTATTTCTTTACACCAGTTGGATCTGTTTTGGTAGGATACGCTATGTCTCTTAAGTTTTGTCCAAACTTGTAATTTACTTCTTTTTTAGTTTGTCCATCTAACATACCACCATTAAAGTCAAAAGTAACTTTGTAGGTTTTTCTTTTAAAATATAGATTAAAAACAGTAGAGCCGTCAGCAGCAACAGTTTGTTTAGTAACTGAGTTTGCAAGATCTAACTCAAAGCCATTTGGAGCACTTAGTTTATCTGAAGATAGTTGAACTTCTTTACCTAGTTCTGCATCAGCAACAGTTTCGCTTTCTGTTACAAAACCACTTTCATCAACTTTCTCAAAGTGACGTTTAATTTCGTATTTAGTAGTATTTGGTGATTTAAGGCGATAAACTGGATATAATTTGTGATTTTTAAAACTTGCTTTAAGGTCAGAAATCAGAGTTCCAGATAAAGAGTTTGTCCAACCGATAAACTCTTCATTTTTTGCAAGTTCAAGTTCATCATTAGAAAACGATACATTAATTTTTTCATTTAATTTAAATTTTCTTTTAGCAATTTCTTTACCTGTTTTTGAGTGAAAAGTGATTTCTACATTTTGACTAATTTTGCTATTTTTCTTTTTAACTCCATAAATAGTTCCAAAAATTATTGCCAAAATAGCAATTATAGTAACTAAGATACTTAAAAAAAAATATACTTTGTTTTGACTAATTTTTTTCATATTTACCTCTTGTAAAATATTTAGATTTACCTAATGCACACTACTACACCCAAAACGTGGTACACATCGTGCCAGTCAAGTCTACCATTAAGGATGATGCTGCGCGCGTACGGTTCAGAGTTGGGATACTGTGTGCCAAGCCACCAGTACTGATGGAAACTACTGTGGTAATAAGGCATGCGATGACCGGATTCTACAAAAGGCTTTAAGTTAACACCACGATAATTACCAGCATACTCGCCAGAGTAACTACCTAAAATTGCTTTCGCGTAATCAGTAGATTCTTTTTTTAACTGAGAATATAAACTAGCGTCTAAAGCAGGTTTGACACTAAAATCCCCAGTATCATAAGTTGGCATATAAACTTCTCCGCCAAGTACTTTTACGATATCCTGAACCATTGCTTTAAAAATAGAATGTTCTGGTTTTGCGTTGTCGGGATAACCAGTGTAATAAATGTTGAATGGTGAAAAGTCAATAATTTTTTCGGTGAACCAAGTATTTAGTTTAGGAATTTTAACAAAATCAACAGGTTCTATTTTAAAGTATTGGTTGTTGTATTTTTCGTATTCATTGCCTGCACTGTCTTGCCAATAACTGCGAGTAAACTGCATAGTGTAATCTTTAGCTTTTGAGTTAAACTTAAGTACGTGTGTTTCGTCTTTTATATGCTGAATACCAGCAGGATTGTCAACTTTTGTTTGTGGGTATGCGCCAAACTTCTTAGTAAGTTTGCCAATATGCAAAGTTACTTTATGATTTTTTTGAACTAAGTAATTTTCAATTTCTCTCTTAGTTTTTTCTTGACCATCTAGTTCTGCTTTTCTAATACCAAGACCTTGCGCTGCAAACTGACTTTCGTCAATCGCACCTATTGCAGCACCGTGTCTGATTATTCTTTCAGTAAAAGAACTTATATGGTTTTTAACTTCAAAGGTAATTTTGTAAACTCTTCTAAGTATAGTAATAGTTACTTTATTTTGAGTTTTATCTGCATTAACTGTAAATTTTTCAACACTAAAAACTGGTTTTTGATAAACAGATGCGTCAGGGTTTGCGTACTTAACTGTATGAGTAGACGCAATTTTGCCGCTCTTACTTATCATTTTTTCCACAAAAGTACCATCAGTGTTCTCTTTTTTTACAGTGTAAGTGATTTCTCTGTCTTGATATTCAGTTCTAGCATGTAATTCTAAACTTTCTGTGTCTTTTGCGACAACCAACTCAGTTTGCACAGCACCATCTGGAGCATAAGCCCAACCAAGGAAATTGTGAGTGTCTTTAAGGGTGTAGTCAGGTAAAGTGATACTTCTGGTTTTTTTAACTTTTAGTGTTTCAAAAGTCAAGGCAGCAATGCCATCGCTTTTCTTAAAATTAACTGTGATTTCTTTTAATTTATAGTATTGGCGAACCTCTATTGTGTTGTCGCCAGCGACAAGTTTTGCTGTTAATTTATTGTCAGGATGAGTAGTGTCTTTTTCATAAAGTTGAGTGTCAAGATTAGTATAATCTTGGTAAACAGCGCCACCTTTGACATTTTGGTTAGTTTTTATTTCTTCAATTCTTTCGTAAGTGTTGTCAAGTGAACCTTCTTTTCCTTGCTTTTCAAGTAAATGAACTACCTTGTAGCTGACTAAAGAATTTTCTGCATTGTTTTTAAAAACTGGATACAGTTTAGTGTATTCTTTTTTGGCTTTAAGTTCAGCTATATATGTTTTGCTATTTTGAATATTTGACCAACCAAGAAATTCTTCGTTTTTCGCGAGTTCAAGTTCTTTGTTTGAAAAAGATACACTAATTTTTTCATCTAATTTGAACTTTCTTTTAGCTATTTCTTTTCCTGTTTTTGAGTGAAAAGTAATTTCAACATGACTGACAGTTCGGGCATTTTTACTTTTTATGCCAAAAACTGTTCCTAAAATAATTGCCAAAATAGCAACTATAATGACTAAAATACTAAAATATAAATATAATTTATTTTGACTAATTTTTTTCATTTTTATCCTCAGCGATTAGTTAATTCTAATCTAAATTTGTTAGTTTCAATTTTTTTAAGTTAATTTAAAGATATCAGCTAAACACTTAGCAACTCCGTCTTCTTTGTTAGTGTGCTCAGTAAATAACTTGGCGTGTGGGTACAGCACTTCGCGACTATTTCGCATAGCAACACCATATTTTACTAAATCAAGCATCTCAACATCGTTAACATTGTCGCCAAAAGCAATCGTGTGGTTTAAATCAAAATCTTTTGATTTTGCGAGTTCCAATATTGAAATTGCTTTGCTTTGTCCTTTGATGTGAACTTCATAAAGCGGGAAATTACCGTTTTCTGTAAAAACATCAAAGTAATATCTAAATCCAAGACTAGCAAAGTTTTTGGAAACGTTTTCTTCAAAAATCTTGGCAGTGTCTGGCTTTAAAAGTACTAGCGCTCCTGGAAAATCTGGTAAAGAACCACTAACTTCCTTGGTAATTTCAATAATTTTAACCTCAGATTGACCAGCAAAAAAAGAAAATCTTGCCAGTCGGTCGTCATAATTGTAGACATAACATAAATTGTCTACATTAAATAAGTAACTTTCAACTATATTTGCGTTTCTATCAACTAAACTCAAAAACAGTTCAGGCTTAATGTAGTTTCTAAACACAGTTTTACCTGTATGCATATCAATTAAAGTAGCCCCGTTGTCAGCGATTATATATTTTGACTTAAGCGCTAAGTTTTTATAAATATAGTCAACACCAACCTTTGGTCTACCTGATGCTAAAATCACCGTATGTCCATTTTTTTCAACTTTGAGCAAAGTCTTTTTCGTAAATTCAGAGTAATCTGAACGTTTTTCAAGTAGCGTACCGTCTAAGTCTATAAAAATAGTGTGCTTAGTTTTAGGGTCAAAATGTTTTAAAAGTGCTTCTGCTCTCTTGTTTGTCTCACTAATTTTTGTAAGTAAAACATCGCTTTGTTCACCGCTGCCAGTCAAAAGATAGCCATTGTCTTTACTTTCGTTTACTTTGTCGGTGTTTTTAATTAGTTTTTTATAATTTTTATTTGGGTTAGTTTTTGCTTTTTTAACTGAATAAACAATTAAATAAACAACTAGTGCTAAAAAACCAATGCTAATAAAAATATCAGCGACATTACAGTTAAACGCCAGTTTGCCTTGAATGAAGGGAAAAACTATAAAGTCAGTAACTCCTTCTGGCAAAAAAATACGTTCGAACGCATTGCCAAGTGCTCCACCTGTGAGCATCGGTAAGATAAAGGCTGCCATTATTTTATTTTTTTTGTAGATAAAATAAGACTGAGCAACCAGTAAAGTAGCTAAGCCAAGTAAAGTAATTATCACTAAAAAAACCCTGCTTTGGCTAAATGAACCGTAGGCAGCACCTCTGTTTTTGATGTGCGAAAACTCAAGTAAATAAGGAATGATAGTTTTGCTTTCGCCAAGTGGTAAGTTAGCTGCAACTATGGCTTTAGAAATTAAGTCAAAAGCCACAACACTTAACAAAAAACCAAGTGAAACTAAAGGAATGGTTAAGTTGCTAAGTAATTTACTTCTCTTCATTTAATACAAAATGTTGAACTTCAATACCAACTGCTTCCGCCATTTTTTTAGAAGCAGCGGTTTGTGGAGAGTCCGGCATATACATCTGTTCGTAAATTACTTTTTTAATTCCGGCTTGAACCAAATGCTTCATACACTCAGAGCACGGAAAGTAGTTAACATAAACTACGCAGTCTTTAACTGCGGTAATTGAGTTAAAAATTGCATTCATCTCGGCGTGCACAACATAAGGATACTTAGTGTTTTCATAAGAACCTGAGCGTTCCCACGGAAAATTATCGTCAGAAATTCCACGCGGAAAACCGTTGTAGCCAATTCCAACAATTCGTTTATCTGCATTAACTATGCAAGCGCCAACTTGGGTATTGGGGTCTTTTGAGCGTTTTGCAGACAGTTTAGCAATCCCCATAAAATACTCATCCCAAGAAATAAAGTTTTCGCGTTTCATTATTCTTGCTCCTTAACAGCAATTCCAAGTTCTTCTAGTTGTGTGTCCCAAACAGAATTTGGCGAATCGTTCATTAAGTCACGAGCAGACTGAGTTTTCGGGAACGCCACAATATCTTTGATATTAGTTGTATTACACATAATCATGACAATCCTATCTAGACCAAGACCAATTCCACCGTGCGGAGGAGTTCCGTATTGGAAAGCCTCAATTAAGAAACCAAACTTTTGTTTGATGTCTTCGTCGCTAAGACCAATTGTTTTAAAGATTTCAGCCTGTAGATTAGAGTCATGAACACGAATTGAGCCAGAGCCAAGTTCGTATCCATTTAGCACTAAGTCATAATGTCTAGCTAAACATTTTTTAGGATTTTTCTTAAGCATCTCAGGGTTTTTAGGCTGAGTAAAAGCATGGTGCATTGACTCAAGGGCTTTGGTCTCAGGATTTACTTCAAATAATGGAAAGTCAGTTACCCAAAGGACTTTAAAGTCGTTTGGTTTAACTAACTCAAGTAAGTTAGCAATTTGCACACGAACTGCTCCTAAACCCTTTGAGACTTTTTCGTATTCGCCAAGTCCAAGAAAAATAATTTCACCTGGTTGTAGGTTTAGTTTTTCAATTTCTTTATCTGTTAGTTCTTTTGCTAAAGATCCGCTTACTTTGCCGTCTGCTACTTTTAAAAATGCAGTTTTTGCAAGTGAGTTTTTTAAGGCCAGAACACTAAGTTCATCTAAAACTTTGCGTGTAAACTTATCGTTTGCTTGAAAACGAATACCGCGAATAGATTTAAATGAGTTAATAAATGATGAACCCGCTGCTTTTAGCCAAGCAAAGTCAGTAATTTCTAAGTCGTATCTTAAGTCTGGTTTATCTGAACCATACTTAGCAATTGCATCTTTAAACTTTATAACTGGGAATTTGCGTGGTAAATCAAAGTTAAGTACATCTTTAAAGAGTTTTCTAAACATCTTTTCAACCATTTGCATGATTTGTTTTTCGTCAACAAAAGAAGCCTCGATGTCAATTTGAGTAAACTCAGGCTGACGGTCTGCACGCAAGTCCTCATCACGGAAACACTTAGCAATTTGATAGTACTTTTCAAAACCTGCAACCATTAAAAGTTGTTTATAGATTTGCGGAGATTGAGGAAGCGCAAAAAACTGGCCATGATAAAGTCTACTTGGCACTAAATAGTCTCGTGCTCCTTCTGGGGTAGATTTTGCTAAAATTGGCGTGTCAATTTCCACAAAATCCATAGCCTCAAGGGATTTTCTAACCGAGCGCACGATTTCTGCTCTTTTTAAAATGTATGATTTTTGTACAGGTCTGCGCAGGTCAAGATATCGGTATTTTAAACGCACATCTTCAAGAGCATCTGTTTTATCTGCCACGATTAGCGGTGGAGTTTTGGCAGTACTTAGAATTTTTAAAGTATTAACTTCAAGTTCAAAGCGTCCAGTTTCTAGATTTTTGTTTTCAGATTCACGAAGGGCTAAAGTGCCAGTTGCTTCAATTACAAACTCGTTTCTAAGAGTCTCGGCAACTTCGTAAATTGGATTTTCTGGTCTGACAATCAATTGAAGCAAACCATAGCGGTCGCGAAGGTCAACGAAAATTAGGCCACCTAAATTACGTTTTTTAGCAACCCAGCCAGCAACACTAAGTGATTTTCCGATTAGTTTTTCCTGAATTTGGTTAGTTTTTACTTTCATGTATATTCTCCTTTGCAAACTTAGCAAGTTTGTTTGAATCAAAGATAACGGTTTCTTTAGATTCAGCGTTTTGACAAAAAATACTTTCCGTGTCTCGCTCTTGTTCGCCAATTGTCAAAATATATTTAGGGTTAGTTAAATAAGCCTGTTTTAAAAGCGCAGAGATTTTTTTATTTTCGTAGCTAATTTGTCCGCTGTAGCCCAAAGTCCTTAACTCTTTTAGGATGCTAAGGGCATAAAAAGAATCTGTGCACGCATTGATAATAAAAAAATCAGGACCAGTTTCTTTGGCTAAAAAGCCAGATAAACTAGCGACTTCTAAAAGTCTTTCAAAACCAAACGCAAAGCCAAGAGCGCCGGTTTGAGGACCGCCTAGTTCGTCAACTAAGTTGTCGTATCTACCACCCCCGCAAATAGTTGCTGCATTGCCAAGGTCTGCAAACTCAGCCTTAACTTCAAAAACAAGACCTGTATAGTAGTCAATTCCTCTGACTAACTTATGATTAACTTCGGCGTTAATTTTAAGTTTACTTAAGTTTTGAATTATTTGGTCAAAGTATTTTTTTTCATCTTCTGGCAAAATATCGTAAACTTTAGGGGTTTTTAGAAACAAATCAGAGTTAGCACAAACCTTGCAGTCAAGTACTCTTAAGGTATTCTCGTGAACTCTAGTTTGACAGTCTGTACAAAGTTTATCTAAATTTGGAGAAAAATAAGCTTTTAGAGCATCAGCATAAGTTTTTTTAGTTTTCTCACCACCCAAACAGTTTAAATGAATTTTGTAGTTCTTAATTTTTAAGTCCGACAAAATTTGGGAAATCAATATAAAAACTTCGGTGTCGGCAACTACTGACTTTGGTGTGAAGTTTTCAACTCCAAACTGAAAAAACTCACGGAAACGACCTTTTTGCGGGCGTTCATAGCGGTAGGCTTTACCAAAATAGTAGTATTTGGTTTGTTTAGTTGCGTATAGTTTATTTTCAATGTAGGCACGAGCAGCAGGTGCGGTCATTTCAGGTCTAAGCGTGATTGCACGGTCTCCTTTGTCTTTGAAATCATAAGTTTCTTTTTTGACCATGTCAGCAGTTTCGTTTGCTCGGTGAAAAAGTTTTGAGTCTTCAAAAACAGGCGTCTCTAAATAAGCGCAGCCCACGGCCTCGGCGTTTTTCTTTAAAACTAAATACACAGCCTGGTGTAGTTTCGCAGCCTCACCAAATAAATCATAAGTTCCTTTAGGTTTATTCATATTTTTTCCTTTCTAGTTTTCAAGCAAGAGAGTAAACGGACCTGAGTTTGTCAAAGTTATTTGCATATCTGCACCAAAACTACCTGCTTGGGTGTTAAAATCTTGACTTAAATTATTAAGCGTTTCTAGATAAAGTTTCTCAGCATCTTTAAAGTCAAGAGCGTTTGTAAACGAAGGTCTGTTGGAGTTGTTTGCATCTGCGTATAGAGTGAACTGAGAAATTATCATTAGTTCAGCGTCAACTTCTTTTAAACTTAAATTAGTTTTACCAAAATTGTCTTCAAAAATGCGGAGTTTCTTTAACTTACTGCACATTTTTGAAACATTTTCTTTAGTATCAGTCAGGCAAAAACCAACAAAAACAAGTAAACCTTTGCTGATTTTAGAAATAACCTGACCTTCAACCGCGCATTCAGCAGATTTTACCCTTTGAATTAGTGCGCGCATTATTTGACAAACCTTTCAACTTGAAAAACTCCGCTTAGTTTTTTTAAGTTCAAAATTATTAAATTAAGTTCATGGGCGTCTTTAACCCCGATTTTAATTTTGTAAACTTGAGTTAAAGAGTTTGCTTGCACTGTTTGAAACTCAGCAATAGAGGTAGAAGTTGAGTTGATAAGCGACACAATTTCAGACATCATGGTAGTTGTGTTTTGGACTTTTAATCTCAACCAGGCCGCAAAACGACGGTTTGGTGATTTTCCCCAAAACACCTGGATTTCTCTGTTTTGATCTAAAGTTTTTAAGTTCACACAATCTTTTAAATGAACAACTATACCTGAGTTTTTAGAAACATAACCTTTGATTTCATCGTCATAAACCGGATTGCAACAAAGTGCTAACTTAACTTGTGGTTTGTTTAAACCTTCAACAATTACACCAGTGCTGGAAGCCGCTTCCAGACCTCTGGCGGCTTTTTTAAGTTGGGCTTCAAGGGCACCTTCTTTAGTTAGTTCTGTTCCGTTAATTTTGGCAATTACTGTTTTGGGAGAAAGCAAGTTCTTGCCAATTTCAAAGTAAAAGTCATCTAAAGTTTGGAAACTTTGCTTTTCAAAATTCTTTTCAACAAAGTCCATATCCAGCGTAAAGTCAGTAATTTTGGCTTTAACGAGTTCTCGTTCTAATTCTTCCTTGCCGGATTTTATCAGTTCATCTCGGTAATAGGTGTTTAAGAAGTTCTTAATTTTGGTTCTCGCACGCGAAGATTTAGCAATTTTTAGCCAGTCAATTGACGGAATTGCGTTCTTCGCGGTTTTAATAGACACAATATCGCCAGTTTTTAACTTAGTGTCAATTGGCGACATTTTGTTGTTAATAGTAGCCCCGACCATAGTAGTGCCAACTTGAGTGTGAATTGCGTATGCAAAGTCAATTGGCGTAGAACCGTTTGGCAGTTCAATTACCTTGCGGTCTGGAGTAAAGACGTAGACATTGGCGTTTAAAATGTCTTGTTTAATGTTTTCAACGAACTCAGCGGCTTCTTTTTTAGTTTCGTCTGAGTCTTTTGAAATTTTAAGTAGATCCGCGTACCATTTAAGTTTTTCGGCTAACTCAAATTGCTCACGTTCTTTTGAGTAGACTTTGTTTTCTTTGTATGCCCAGTGAGCAGCGATTCCAAGTTCTGCGACTTCGTCCATTTCAAAAGTTCTAATTTGCACTTCAAAAAGTTGACCCATTGAAAAAAGCACGGTTGTATGTAGAGACTGATATAAGTTGGGTTTAGGCATAGCAATGTAGTCTTTAAAGCGCTTTGGAATTGGTGTGAAGTTCGCGTGAATTAAGCCTAGAACCGAATAACAATCTGCAACAGTTGGAACAATTATACGAACCGCCAAAAGGTCGTAGATATCTTCAAAGTCTTTTTTTAAGATAACTAGTTTTTTATAAATACTGTAGATATTTTTAATGCGGCCTTTGATTTCAAACTTGATATCGGTGTTTTTAGTTAAAACTTCGGTAGTCGCAGCAATTATTTGATTTATTTCCTTTTCGCGTTGATCTTTGGTGTTGTTAAGAAGCGATGAGATGTACTTATATGTGTCGTTGTCGGTGTATTTCAGTGCTATGTCTTCAAGTTCTGCTTTAATTCTAAACATACCAAGGCGATGAGCAAGCGGGGCGTAGATATCTAGGGTTTCTTTGGCAATCGCGGCTTGGCGCTCTGGCTTTTGGAACTTAAGTGTGCGCATGTTGTGCAAGCGATCTGCGATTTTTATGATAACTACTCTGATGTCTGTAGCCATTGCGATTAGCATTTTTTGCTGATATTCAACTTGGGTGGTGTCGGTTTTAAACTCAACTTTAGAGATTTTAGTCACACCTTCAACAAGATTAGCAATTTCTGTTCCAAACATTTGGCTGAGTTCCGCCTTTGGCAAGTCTGTGTCTTCAAGGGTATCGTGAAGCAAACCAGCGGCTAAGGTCTCTGGACCTGCGTGCATGTCTGCTAAAATCTGAGTAACTGCGATTGGATGGGTAAAATATGGGTCTCCATTTTTTCTAAACTGATTGTCGTGATATTTTTCGCCGACTAAAAAAGCCCTTTCAATTAACTTTAAACTGTCTGGGTTTTTTATGTATGTATCAATTGTGTTAATTAAGTTATGATATAGTTCAGCGAATTTTGTTTCAATCATTTTAAAAAAAATTATTTATTTATTAGTATTCAAGTAAAGTAAAAGTTTTGTAGTTTTTAAGAAGTTCACGACCTTTTAAGTCTTTAAGTTCAATTAAGAAGCAGCAACCAACTACTTTGCCACCTAGTTTTTCAATCATGTCAATGGTGCATTTAACGGTGCCACCAGTCGCCAAAAGGTCGTCAACTATTACCACTTTGTCGCCTGGTTTAATGGCGTCTGCGTGAATTGACAAGGTATTAGTGCCGTATTCCAGTGAGTAGGCCATGTCTAGAGTTTTTCTTGGTAGTTTTCCTGGTTTTCTAACTGGCACAAAGCCAATGTTTAACTTATAGGCAACAGGGCAACCAAAAATAAAACCTCTAGCCTCAGGTCCACAAATTATAGTAGCACCGTTGGCTTTGGCAAATTCATACATTTTGTCAATTGCAGTTGAAAAAGCATCTCCGTTTTGCATTAAAGGGGTGATGTCTTTAAAGTCAATCCCTGGCTTTGGAAAATCTTTTACAGGAGCTATAAAATTGGCTATTTTTTTAATTTCCATGGTTTGAACCTCACTATATAATTATATATTATATAAATGCATAAAGACTTTAGACTAACTGTCGGACGAACCAAAGCCACCAGTTCTTAGTTTAAAGTTAGCGTTTTCTTTGGTTTTTTGGTAGCAGAAAAATATTCCTTGTGCGATTTTTTCACCTTTTTTTAGTAAAATATCGGCTTTACCGAAGTTATAAAGGAGCACTAAGATATGACCTTCATTGATTTCATTGCCATAGTAGTCTGCGTCAATTATTCCAACACCATTTGGTAGCATTAAAGTTTTTTTAATTGGAAGTGAAGAACGCGCAACTAACATCAGAAACTCATCTTTAGGAAAACAGGCTTTGATGCCAGTTGGTACTTTTGTGATTTCACCTGCTTTAATTAAAGTGTCTTTTGCCACAGCAAAATCATACCCAGCAGAAGCCTTAGTTGCCCGAACCGGTATTTCGATGTTTTGGTTTTCATATTCAGTTACGACTTCGAATCTTCGCATATTTTGCCTTCCTTTCTGGCGTTAGCTTTTTGAAATTGTTCAAAAACTAGTTTGTCTGAAACCGCTGTGTAAATTTCGGTGGTTTTAACATTTTTGTGTCCCAAAAGTTCTTGCACAGTTCTAATATCTGCGCCATTTTCAAGCATAATAGTAGCAAATGTATGTCTAAGTAAGTGGGGGTGGACATTAAAAGTTTCGCCTGCTTTGTCAACCAAGGTATTTAGAATTTTTCTGACACCACGAGCAGTGAGTTCTCCGCCCTTGTAGTTAATAAAAATGCGTTTGGTTCCGATGATATTGCTTTTATTTTGTAAAACTGGTCTGGTATATGCAAGATAAGTTTTAATGTCAGCAGCTAGCCCTTCAGATAAAAAGATTAATCTTTCTTTGTTGCCTTTGCCGGTAATTTTAATTTGGAGCTGTGCAAAATCCAGGTCTTGAACAGAAATATTTATCAACTCAGAAACACGCAAACCAGTTTCAAAAAGTAATCTAAGCAAAATAGAATTTCTAACGCCAAGTGGTTTGGTTTGATCTATTACTTGAAACAAAGCAGAAACCTCTTCTTTAGTTAAAGTTTTTGGCAGTTTTTTAGGAACTTTTGGCGGTCTAATGTTTTTTGCGATGTTTGTCGTGATCCTACCACTTTCGTGTAAAAATCTGTAGAAAGACTTAAGTGCAGAAATTTTTCTAGCGATAGTTTTTGGAGTTTTTTCAATGTCAGCAAGATGAGAAATAAAGTATCTAAAAATGCGTTCATTGGAAACATCTGAAAAAGTTTCGGCAAGTTTATTTGCTTGCAAGTAAAATAAAAAATCTTCCAAATCTTTTTTGTAGGCTATCTCTGAGTTTTCTGAGTAGCCTTTACTTTTTAATTCTTCAAGAAATTGAGTTAACTCATTCATTGCTGTAACCAATTGATTTCAGGTAAGTTATTTTTCTTTAAATACTCGTTGGCTTTTTTAAAAACATTGGAACCATAAAAACCTTTATTGAAAGAAAAGAAACTAGGATGACTAGTTTGCAAAACCAAATGTTTTTCTTGGTCAATTAGACTTAAAAAATTGGTTTTAGCAAACTCACCAAACAACATAAAAACTATTTTTTTTCTATATTCATTTAAATAAGAAACTGCATTTTTAGTAAAAATATCCCAACCAATATTTTTGTGAAAAAGTGGTTCTCCCACTTTAGTTGTTAAAAATGCGTTAAGTAGAAAAACGCCTTGTTGGGCTAAATAAGTTAGTTTTGGAGAGATATTTTTATAACCATATTCAAACTCAATTTCCTTAAAAATATTTCTTAAAGAAACTGGAATTTTTGGGCCATTTGCAGAAAATGCAAGACCGTCTGCAACTCCTTTTTGAGGGTATGGGTCTTGGCCAATAATCACTACTTTAATGTCTTTTAAAGGGGTACTAAACGCAGCGTAAATATCTGATTTTAAAGGAGTAATTTCTAAATTTAGATAGTCTTTATCTAGTTTTTTTTGAAGTTTATAAAAATACGGTTTGTGTTTTTCGCTTAAAAAAAAGTTTGACCAATTCTGTTCTTGCATAAAAATTACCTCCTTTATTGTTTAAAAAAGGCGAGTTGTGCTCGCCTTTTTAAAAATGTATTGTATTAAATAAACTCGGGCTTAACTTATTTAGTTAAAAGTGCAAGTTTTTTAAGAGTACGAACAAGTTGAGAAACGTAGCTGTTTTCGTTGTCATACCAAGACATTACTTTAACTAATTGTTTGCCATCAACATCAAGAATTTGAGTTGTATGAGCATCATATACAGAACCGTAAGTTGTGCCGATAACGTCAGATGAAACAATTGGATCTGGTTGGTAGCAAAGTGTCTCAGAGTGAGCAGCCTTGAAAGCAGCGTCGATTTGTTCAAGAGTAACAGATTTTTTAAGTTCAACAGTTAAGTCAACAACTGAACCAGTAACAGTAGGAACACGAAGAGCAGTTCCGTCTAATTTACCTTTTAGTTGAGGCAGTACTAAAGAAATTGCTTTAGCAGCACCTGTTGAAGAAGGAACGATGTTTTGAGCAGCACAACGACCGCGACGAGAATAAATGCCTTTTTTGTGTGGAGAGTCCATAAGTGATTGGTCAGCAGTAAAAGCATGAACAGTAGTCATGAAACCTTTAACGATACCGAATTTATCATCAAGAACTTTTGCAATCGGAGCAAGACAGTTAGTTGTGCAGCTTGCACCTGAAACGATTTCTTCGCTTCCGTCTAGTGTATTGTCGTTAACATTGTAAACGATAGTTTTAACATCACCAGTTGCAGGAGCTGAAATTAAGACTTTTCTTGCACCTGCTTCAATGTGCCAGTGTGCTTTTTCTTGAGAAGTAAAAAGACCTGTGCATTCAAGAACAATATCAACACCTAGTTTTTTCCAAGGTAAGTTTTTAGGATCACGCTCAGCGATAACTGGAATTGTTACTCCATCAACAATTAAATTATTTTCTTTAAAAGAAACTTTGTCTTGTAAGAAACCGCCTTGAGCAGTGTCATATTTTAAAAGGTAAGCAAGAGATTCTGCGTCTGTTAAGTCGTTAATCGCAACAACTTTAAAATCTTTGCTTTGAGAAATTTGGCGGAACGCAAGACGTCCGATTCTACCAAATCCGTTAATTGCAACTTTAATAGCCATATTTTTCCTCCATATCTATTACCTAATAATTTTAGCACAACGCAGCCATAACAAGTGCTAAAAATGCTGTTTTTTCCATATTTAAATTTACAGCATCAGATTAAAATAAAATAAAAATATTGATAAAATAAATATAGAGGCAAAAAATGACTGAAAACCTAGAAATTGAATTTAAAACTGAATTAAGCAAGCAAAAATATACTGAATTGTTGGCAAAATATGCAAATTTAGCTGAGCAATTTACACAAATCAATTACTATTTTGACGATTTTGCGATGAAACTAACTAAAAATAAACAAACTGCCAGAATCAGACATATTTTAGATAAAAATACTTATGAACTGACAGTTAAGTTTCCGGATAAAAATGGAACATTAGAGAAAACAGAAATTTTAAACGAAGAACAAGCAAAAAAGTTTATTAAAAAAGGTTTTAAGTTCAAATTCGATACTATAGTTTTCTTAAGTAATAAAGGTAAACTAAAGACTAAAAGAGTTGAGTTTAAATATAAAACCGGAACTGGTTTTTTAGATTTTTCAACCTGGGGTTTTCTGAATTTAAACAAAGTATATGAATTTGAATTTGAAGCAATTAGCCTAAAAAAAGGTAAGGCTGAGTTTGATGAGTTTTTAAAAGAAAATGAAATTGAATATAAAAAATCTCAATCAAAGGCTAGTCGTATACTGAAATTAAATGAAAATAATAAATAATATAAAGGCTTTATTAAGCCTTTTTATTCTATTTTTTAAAGTTGGTTTAATCACCTTTGGTGGTGGTTATGTCATGCTTGGGATTCTTGAACATGAACTTTGTGAACGCAAAAAAATCTTATCAAAAGATGAAATGATTACGCTTTTAGCAGTATCAGAAACTACGCCCGGTCCGTTTGCCATTAACGCAGCGACTTATATAGGACACAAAAAACTAGGTTTTTGGGGAGCAGTGTTTGCAACAATCGGTGTAGTTCTTCCGTCTTTTATAATTATCATTTCATTAGCATTCGTATTAAAGAAATACAACACAAATGTTTATCTAAAAGGATTTTTAACTGGAATTAAAGCAGGAGTTATTTTACTGATTTTCAAAGCAGGTATTAAACTTCAAAAAGGGATTTTAAATAACTTAACTAACTTTTCTATCTTTTTAGTGTGCTTGTTTTTAACTTTATTTACCGAACTTTCTTTAATCTACATAATGGTTTCACTTATTTTAATTTCAGTAGCAACCCATAAATTAAACGAAGAACTAAATAAATCTAAAGGTGGTGTATTTTGAAAATACTGACCTTATTTTTTCTTTTCTTAAAAATATCTGCGTTTACTTTTGGTGGTGGATACGCCATGATTCCACTTTTGAACTTTGAACTTACAAAACGCGGATACATAGACAGCGATGAACTTTATACTTTTATCGGGATTTCTGAAAGTACACCAGGGGCTTTTGCTGTCAATATAGCGACCTACATTGGCTTTGAACAATACGGAATTCTTGGTGCTGCTTTGCTTAACCTAGCGATAGTCTTACCATCATTTTTAATCATTTTATACATTACTAGTAGCAACATGTTAAATCAAAATCTTTACATAAAAAGAGCAATTTCTTTTTTAAAACCAGCAGCGATTGCCTTTATTTTTACAGCAGCAATTAAAATTTCTTTAAAAGTTTTCTTTGATGTGAATAGTTTACTAATTTTCAACTTCAAAGCCAATGCTTTTAGAATTTTGATATTTTTGTTGGTCTTTTTAATAAGTCTACTTTGGGAGAATTTCAGCCGTAAAAAAAGACCACTGCACCCAGTTTTAGTAATTTTGCTTTCTGGTTTTAGTGGCCTATTGTTAACGGTATTAAATTTAAATTGAAACTTCGCTAAAGTCAGTGACTTCTAGTTTAATAGTGGGAATTTCTTGAGTTTTCTTTTCAGGCACTTCTTTAATGCTGATTTCTTTTATGTAGTCATCGCATTCAAAATCAGGACTTTCCATAATTTTTGCGCGAATGTCTTTAGGAATAAAAATTCTTATTTCTTCATCGTTGTAGCCAACTTGCATTTTTTCATTTTCAATAATAATTGGGCGTTTTAAAATTGCAGGGTTAGCCAAAATCCAACGTTTAAGTTCGTGAGTAGTAAACGAGTCTACATCAAAAAAATCATTTCTAGCGGTCTTTGAGCGAGTTGAAATAATTGAGTCAAAGCCATCGTCTGCTAAACTAAGCATTAAATCTATGTCAGACATTTGTACTTCTCCTGCCAAAATATTGACCTCATCGTATTTAATTCCAAAACTATCTAGCCATTTTTTGGCTTTTCGGCAAGATGAGCAAGACGGAGTAGTGTATATCTTTAATTCAGTTTTTTTGCTTTTTTTTTCGTTTTTCATATCTATGTAAGTATAACAAAAAAGTTTTTAAATTCAATACCAAAAACGAAAAATCCCTGATTTTTTGAAATTAAACTATCGTAAAAGTTTTATAAATTTCTTTATTTAAAGTAGAATAAATTTTTAAAATAATAGCGGAATTACCAGTATTTTCTTTACTAATTTTTAATTCAGGAACATTTTTGAGTAAATTTTCAAGAGTTTGAATGAGTTTTTGTGCATTTTCATTAGTTTCTGAAGCAGTTTTAAAAAGTTGAGAAATTCTTTCTTTCATAATTTCATTACTTACTCTATATCTGCTTAACTTACTAGAATGCTTTAAACAGATGGTGTATTTCTCACGGAAATTATTCAAACAAATAGAATAAGAATTGTCTTGGTTTTTTTCAATTTTTGTGATATTTTTACCAAAAATATTACTAAAAATTGACTGCATTTCTTGTTCTGAGTAATCTAAACTGTTATTTAAATAAAGTAGATAAGTTTTTGAATTGGTTTGCAGCGCTAAATAATCCTTTTTAAAGAAGTTATAAGTGACTTTAAAAGTTTTGTTTAATTCGCTTAAGGTAAAATCTTCGCTTTCCTTATCAAACCATTGTCTTAGATTTTGATTTACATTTTTTAAGTCATATGAACCAAATAAGTCAGCTGTAGCATTTGAAAATGCTAAATTTGAAGACATAAAGAACCTTGTATGCATAGAATCTACATAACTATCTGAAATTTTGACAGGTTCGCCGTCTCCATATCTAATTTCTGCAAAAAAAGAGACAGTATATATATTTGAATACTTGTCTTGAAGACTCAGTTTCAACTTTTTGTAAGCATAAGGGCTTACTTTTAATTTGTTGATTTCTGTGTTTAGCTCAGTGTAATTAAGAATTTCTAAGTTTAAATTTTTTAAAATATTGGTTTTTGAATTAAAGTAATTTAGAACTTCTTGAATATTATGTTCAGTTTGATAGTAGTAAAACATAAATAATCTATTTAGTTCATAAAAATCAGAAACGGGACTTATTCGCCTAACTTTTACCCTGAAAACTCTAACTTCGCCAGTACTAAGTTTTTGAATTGAAAATAAAAAGTTACCATTTTTATCTTCTAAGTTGTAAATTTCGTATTCTTTTTCATTAAAAATATTCTTAAGTTGTCCTTTAATTGTTGCAATAACTGAGTTTATATCGGTTTCAAAACCAGTATAAAGTGTCGTTTCAGAACCATTTAAAGTTGTTGCAGAGTGTCTGAAGGTTTTCTTTTTGAGTTCATCTGAACTAATTGATGTTATCTTCTTGTCGTCTGCAATAAAGTAATTGTTATTGGTTTTAAAAGTTAGGTCTAGTTTATCAATTTCTTTTGCTACTTTGAGTTTTAATTTTAAGGTTTTTAAAATTTGTTTTGTTGAGTTATTTTTCGTGTAAAAATTAAGTTCAATTGTTTCGTTATGTGTATTTAATTTGGTTAATTGATTTAAAAGTTCTAATTCATCAATATGATAGTTGGAAATGAATTTTTCAAAAGTCTTTTTAATCTCAGCTAGAGTGAATACAATTTTATCTTTTTTAAATAAGTTAATTTCATTTATGGTATTAAGTTCAACCAATTCCACAAAAGTTTCAAAGTCTTTATTTAAAGAACCAATTTCTAGTTGCACAATCTTAAAAATATTACCGTAGACAACAAGTAAAAACTGTCTGTCGTCTCTTTTAAATCTTTTTAAGATTGCTTTTTCGAAGTCAATTCGGTTTTCATTTATTTCTGTGAGTAGTGAAAAAGTCGCTATATATTTTTGATAATTTGTTTTAATTGAATTCTCTTCTGATTCAAATACATCTTCATTTAAACTTATTTTGTTTATTTTGTTACTGTCAAACGCTTCTGTATCGAGTCTAAAAAAGAAAAACAAATATCTGCTGTCTTTTTTAAAAGAAATGAATTTACTTTGTCTAATGTCTTTATCTGTGTCTTGATAAAAATTTTCATATATTCTTGCGCTGTTTAGATTAAAAAAACTAGAGTTTTTATAATCAATTGTCCAATCAGATAAATCAAAATCGTTATAATTTAAAATTTGTTTCTTTATGTCTTTAGTATTTAGGTCTTCTACTTTGACTTTTGTGGCGCTTTGAATTATTTGATAACTTTCATTTTTATCTATTTTGATATATTCGTGTCTATGATAAATAATTTTATTTTCGTCAAGTTCTATTTTTTTATTACCTATAGAAACATCTAAATACAATTTTGAGTTTGATAAAAATAAAAGTGAAATATTTGTGTTTTCTGGTTTTATTTTATTTCCGTTATTTTTTGTATATTGATAGTTATAGAAACGGGAAAAACTGTGATGCTTGATTCTTAAAATGTATCCGTTTTTAAGTAAAGTATCTTTATTTTCTAATTTATCCCCTTTTATAATTGGGACTCCTTCAAAAAATACAGAATAACTCTTTTCGTTGTGTATTGGCGGTTTATTAGGTCTGGGTCGATTTTGTCTCTTTAAATTAACTGTACTTTTAACTGTTTTGTTATTATATATAGAGTTTGAAAAAAATAAACCTAATAAAAAAAATAAAAATATAACTGTTATAAATAGTTTAATTTTTCTTTCCATTTCTATTTTTCCTCCAAACCAAAACTGAAATTAAGATAGTAAAACAAAATGTGAAACTGACTAATAACGCGATTATGAAAGGTATTTTATACTTTAAAAATAAGTTATTTTTATCTTTTTTACTTGCGTGTTCTTGTTTTTCTGTGTCATTTGTATTGTTATTATCTATTTGTGTGTTTTTGAAATACAAAGTTTTCTTTACTTTTATATCTGGTTTTTTAGTATCAAAAAACTCACAAACAAACCGACCTTGCTCTGAGTTTTTAGAAATGATTTTTACATCTATTGTTTTATTAGAAAGATGTTTTAGTACACTTTTTTTAAGTTCATCTAAAGTAAGCGTGCTATCAAATGTAGTCCTGTTTAATTTGTTACTTTCCTTTTCTAACTCTGCTTTATAATCAATAGTTACTTTTGACGCTTCATTTATCAAATTAGTTTTTCTAATAGTTAAACTATTGAAATCATCATTTAATGTAATTTCTTGTTTAAATTCATTATTTAGAGAAAAGTTGTTAAGCTTTAAATGCTTAAGTAACTTAAAAATGTTTTCGGTGCTTTCGTTTTCCTTTAAGAAAATCAAATGTTTGTATTTATTTATTTTGATATAAATGAAAGAAACATCAAAATTATGTAAATCAAAATATACTTCTTTGCTTAAATTTATAGTAAGTTTTTGTTCGTTTATAATTTTTGTATTTACAGGTAAATTATTTTTATCTACAATGAAATTGAAATTGAGCTTATTCAATTTTAAATCGCCATTTAAGGCTATTTTAAAGTATTCAAAATCAATAAAATTGTTGTTGATTTTAAAGATATTTTCACTATCTTTAACTGGCATAACATTAACTTTATATTCACTTTTTTCACCAAATAAATTAGTTAAGTAAAAGTTAAGTAAAAGTTTATTAAAAAGGTTTTTGTTAAAATCTGATACTTTGTTTGCATCAATTTCTAAATCAAAATTATTCGAAATTTTGTAGTGTTTACGAATTAAATATTTAAGTTGATTTAAATCAAAATAGGTAAAGTAAATCGTTTCGTTTTCTTTAACAGTAATTTCAGGAAAGACATCTAAGTCTTGTAAAAATAACATTAGTTTTCTAACGCTATTTTTGGAAACAAAAATCAGTTCAAGTGAGTTTTCGTACTTAATTGTCTGCAAGCCAACTTCAACTGTTTCTGATTTAATTTTAATAAACTCTATTTTTTTTAAGTCTGTTTCGTTGCTAGTTTTGTCAATAAATTCTTGGCGATGCTCAGTAGATTTAAAGTAGACATAGAGTATTTCTGGATTTATAAACTCAGAACTTACGAGTCTATTTTTGTCCAAAAAGCGATATGAAATGTCTGATTTATTTATAACCTTAAGTTCAAAATCAGGCTTAGAGTTTTGTTCTATTCCTTTACTTGCCGAAAGCATTAACAGAGAAAATAAGGCCAAAATTGTTATTAAAATTGTTTTTATGAATATCTGTTTTTTTATCATCAAAATATATTTATTTACCTTAAATAAAATTACTTAAAACAAATAAAAAAAAGAGGCATTGGCCTCTTTTTTAAAGATATGAATTTATTTCTTTTCCTGAATTGTGTATTCGTATTTGTTGACGTCTTTAACCAGCGGTTTGACAGTTTTTTCAACAGTTATCGTGCTAGTTACTCCGCTTTGACTGTAGCCTTTGTGGTTTAGTCCTTCTGCAATATTTAACTTATAGACGTTTGGAGTTAGTCCATTTCCGTTGTAAATAAGTTTGCCTTTAACTTTCACGTTGTTAAATTGATTGATAGGAGATGAGTCTGCAGAAATTCCAGAAAGCGAGTGGTTGACATGGTTTGCACTCAGTGTATAGATTTTGTAGTCCTTAAACATAGTAAGTTCAGTTGTATATTCACCTTGCTCAGTTGCTTTAAATAAATGGTAAGTGTCTGCTGAATACTGCTCAGTCTCGCCCCTCATTTCAGTGGTTCTAAAACCAACAATGTGGGTGTTAAAACGATTTTTCTTTAAAGTTAATTTAACTTTAGCGCCATACGGAAACAAATAGTAGTTTGAGTTGTCTTGAAGTGGTTTAGTTGGGTTGTCTTTAGCCAGTTCGTACATTGAGTTGTTTTTATACAAACGCACACCTTTGTCGAATTGAGCGCCTTCTTTTGAGATATCAAAGGCCATGTGACCTTTGGCGTCTTTATCTAATACTAAGAACTTAGCGTAGCTCTTTTGATAAATTCCGGTGATTTCGCGAGAAGCTTCGCCGTTTGGCAAGTCAAATAAGTCTTTGGACTCTAACTTACCTGGTTCAACGAAGTTAAGAGAAGATTTGTTCTTTTCAACTGAGTTTAGCCAAAAATGGTCTAAAGACATTTTTTCTTTTTCTGAGTAGTTTTTAAAAGCAAGAACATAGCGAGCGTTCGGATCTTTGACGTGGTATGTGTTTTTACGAAGTCTTTCAACTGTGTAGTTTTTGTTGATTTTATAAAGGTGAACTTGCTCTTCACCTGCATTTCCTGTGTAAAAAACATAGTCTTGGTTTTCAGGAACTGGGACATTGTTTGAGTTTATGTTAATTTTTCCAACAAAATCCAGGTCAACGTTTTCAATAGCCTGGTCGGTCTGAGCGATAGAGTGTGCAAGGCCGTCTACATAGAAATTATAGTCGTTAGCCGGTGAAACGTCACCACGCGCAAAGTAAGTTGAGTTAATTGTGTATTTAGCGTTTTTAACAGTAATGTCACTCACTTTTGCGTTAACTCCGATTTGGTATGCCAAAGTTGACACCGAAAGTCTTGGGAAAAAGTCGTAAACCGCGGTAATGTCTACATTTAACTCAAAGTTAATATCTTCGGCTTTGATGTGGCTGATGGTGCCTTCTGATTTGTAGGCAACCAGTGAGATGTTGTAACTTCTTTGAATAGAAGATGAGCGTTTAAACTTATCTGAAAAAGAGATATTTTTAAAAGCAATATGGTCAATTTGAGCACCCGGAGCAACGTGGAAAGAAAGTAGAGAAATCCCGACGTTTTCTGCAGTTGTCAGTTCTTTTTCTTTAATTTTAATTTCTACGTTTTCAAAGTTTAAGTGATGAACACGGGCGTATCTGTCCAGGTTTCCAAAAATAGAAGTTCCTTGATTGTTGTAAAGATTGGTGTCGCGTGGCGATCTTTTTGAGTAATCACTACCTTTTAGTAGACTCTCGTCTTTTTGAATAATGAACTTGAAGTTGCGAATTGTTTTGTTGTTACCATTAAAATCAAAAGCACGATTTTTGCCAAACAAAGCAGGAAGTTCACGACCATTTAAGTCAAGGTCTCTCATCAGTTTAAAGTTGCCTTCTTGTTTTTCTGATTTTATATTCAAAAGATCTTCATATGAATAAATTGAGTAAGTTTTTAATTTAGAGACCGCAATTGTTTGAAAAATCATACCTTCAAGCGGATGTTTTTTATTCACACGCCAGTTTTTAAGTAGATAGACTTTTTCGTTATCGTAAGTAAAGTAGACAAGTGCAACGTATTTTTTTTCTGGTTTTAAGTTTCTAATTTCAAAGGCTAGAGAAACTTTGCCTTTTTTTGCGTCTTTTTCAAAAGAAAACTCATAGTAAGGTTTTGAGGATGCTTTTAAGTCGCTAGTTGCTTTTGGAATAGCCACCCCAAGTTCATCGTGTCCATCGCCTGCTTTATGTTCGTTTACCTGAATTTGTACGTTAGCGTCCGCTCCTTGTGATAAAAACGCCTGGCGGTCACGGTGGCGGTTTAATCTAAAGGTAAAGAAAGCAGATTCTGCTTTAATATCTTGATTAACAGAAACTCTGTAAAGACTGCAGGCAGTTAAAGTAAGTGCTGAAATTAGAGTTAAAAAACCAACTAGTAAGTATTTAATTTGTTTTACCATATTTTGACGCGCTCCTCTGGTTTGGTGTACATTAAGTCTCCTTCTTTGATGCCGTAATATTCAATAAACTCATCTAAATTAGCAAGTTGACGATTAGCCCTAAGTTCACCAGTTGCGTGCACGTCAACATTGGCAAGCATTTGGTAGTACTCAACTCTGGCTTTGTTAAACCAGTTGGTAGCCCATGATTTAAAGAAAGCATCCAGATCTACCGTTTTGTCCATTTTTAAAGCAGAAAGTGCACAACTTAAGCCACCGCAGTCTGCAATGTTTTCAGAAACTGTCAAAGTTCCATTGCATTTGACACCAAGTGAATTACTGTATCCGTCAAATAGTTTGATCATTTGTTTTTTCTTTTCTTCAAAGGCGGCTAAATCTTCTTTTGTCCACCAGTTGTTTAGGCGACCGTGTTCGTCAAACTTAGCCCCGTTGTTGTCAAAAGCATGAGAAATTTCGTGAGCAATAACTGTACCAATTCCGCCGTAGTTAGCAGAGTTTGAGTTTTCTTTTGAGTAAAACGGAGGTTGAAGAATACCTGCTGGAAACACTATTTGGTTAAAAAGTGGGTGAAAGTAAGCGTTTACTTCATACGCAGCCATTCCCCAGTATTTAGTGCTAACTGGTTCTTTGTATTGAGCGTATTCATAGGCAGTCATAAGTCGTTTTAACGAGATTGTGGCTGAAAGTAAAGTCTCACCTTCTGCTTTAGTTTTAATTTTAAAGTCTTGATAATAAGGCGGAATTTCATCAGGATATCCGACAAAAGGTTTGATTTTAGAGAGTTTTAAAATAGCTTTTTCGCGAGTTTCTTTGCTTAACCAAGTATTTTTAGAAAGACGGTCTGTGTAAACTGCAATAAAGCGACGAATCATTTCCAAAACATCGGCTTTTCCTTGTTCACCAAAATACTTTTTGCCAAAATAAATACCAACTGGTTCATCAAAAAACGCCAATGTGGTGTAAAGGGCTTTTTTGGCTCTTGGCTGAGGTTGTTTTTGGCCGACTAGTTTACGTCTCAAGGCACCCGCGACATCAGCAAGTTCTTCAGATAAGTAGCGAGCATTGCCAAGGGCAGTTTTAACTATCATCCAAGATTTAATTAGTTCAAAGTTTTCACTTGAAAACACAGTATTTAGATTTTCAAAGAAACGTGGATAGGAAATATTAACAATTTCTGCATCTACTTTAGTTAAAGTTTTAAAAATTTTGCTAAACTTTAGATATTTAGATTTTGCGTCAATTTCTTTAAGCGGGGTTGGGTTAAATTTCTTGTCGTATTCAGCGTCTTCTAATCTAGATGAAGTAAAAGGTGCTAAAAATTTATCAAACTCAAGAGTTTCTTTAACGTATTTGTCTACTAAAGCATCATCTAGACCTGCACTTTTTAACACAGTTTTAGCCGAATCTGCAAAAACTGACAAGTTTTCTTCAAGTTGTTCTAGATTTTTTTCATAGTACTCACGGTCTGGCATGATAGTGATTGCGTGGTCAACTGCCAAGATATGTTTAGTTGGGTCTGCAAAACTTTGAGAAATGCCAATAGTTACAGGCAGTGGAATACTGCTTAGTTCAAGTTCAGGATAGGCCTCAGCTAACTCTTCAATTGAGTCAAGTCTTTGGATTTTTTCAATAAGCGGTAAAACAGGTTTTGCGCCCATTTCATTACGGTATTCAAAATCTGTAACTAATTTGTGATATTTAATCGCTTCGTGAATCAGTTTATCATCAGGTATGTTTTTCCCTTCAGACCAGTCTTCAAAAAGTTTTAAAAGAATTTCTTCGTTTTGATCGTGAATTTTAGAAAACGTTCCAACACTAGGTTTGTCTGCAGGAATTTCTGTTTCATCAATTAATTGTTTGTTTACATGTAAATAAAAATTGTCTTTCAAAGTTTCCATATTTCGATCTCCTAATGCATTTATTATAGCATTCAGCCCTTTATATAATATTAAATAAACACACAAAGTAGAAATGCGAATAGTTTGCAATTGCAAAATTGTTAAGTTAAAATATTTACGAGGAAAAAATATGAAAAAAATCTTAAGCGTTCTCTTAACTTTATTTCCATTATTTACACTTTTTTCGTGTCAAAAAAACAAAGTTAACGTGGTAACAAGTTCTTATTTAACATATTCAATTGTTGAGCAGTTGACTAAAAATACCAAAATTACAGTTAGCACTGCCAGAGCACCGTATTTAAACATTCACAATTCTGAGTTAACTTTGACAGATAAAAGCAAAATTATTGAAAGCGATTTGTTAATTTATTTTTCTGAAAATGTTGACTTGCAAATCAAAAAAGCACGCGGTAGCCTAGATTCACTTAACTTAGAGAAAGCACTTGGCGTTAATGAAAAAACTTTTTTAAAAACTAGCAAACAAATTTCAGAATCTGAAAAAAATATCCGTAGGCACGCCTCTTCACACTACTGGTCAAGTTTGGAATATACAGTAAAAATAATTGAAAAAATTGCCGAAAAGCTTACTCAAAAATTTGAAAACAAGTCAGTTATTGCTACAAATAAAACTACACTGATAAACAAAATTATCACACTTAAAAATGACTTTACTAGTTTTCTAAATACTAATTTTAAAACTGGTTTAAACGATGAAAAAATCCTTTTTTGTGGCCACGATTCAATAGGTGCATTTATGGTTGAAATGGGCTTGTTAAAAGGTTATACACCAATTGACACAACCATACAAGACCGAAATGAGGACACTATAAAAGCGATAAATGAGTTCGTTGAACTAATTAAAAAAGGTACTAAAAATCCCAATAAAATCTTAACTGTGTTCGTTCAAGAAACAGGTAAAGAACAGGTTTTAGAAAAACTTAAATCAAGTGTGAAAGCACACAACATTTCAAATGTTTCTTTTAAAACTTTTCATACTTTTCACGCAGTTTCTAAAAAAGAATACGGTCAAAAAATTCCATTTCAGACAAAAATTTCTGAAAATATCGCTAATTTAAAATTATCACTTTTAGGTAAATAGACATGATTGAGTTTAAAGAAGTTTCGTTTAAATACGAAGACACAGCAGTCTTTGAAAATCTAAATTTAAAGATTAACAAAGGTGACTTTATGTACATTTTGGGACCAAACGGTGGTGGCAAAAGTACATTAGTTAAACTGGTTTCAAAAACTTTAAAACCAAACAGCGGTAAGGTAATAAATGGTGCAAAAAAAATTGGCTACATGACGCAATTTTTACGATTTAAATCAAACTTTCCAGCCTCAGTTTTTGAAATTATTTACTCAGGTTTTGAAAAACAATACTTGTTTGCAAAGAAAGAACAAAAAGCAAGAATAGATAAATTGCTTTCAGACATGAACATTTTTGACTTAAAAAATAAGTTAATTTCTGAACTTTCTGGTGGTCAACTTCAACGTGTGCTTTTTTTAAGAAGCATAGTAGACGAACCCGACCTTTTGATACTAGACGAACCAGCATCTGCACTAGACCCTAAATTTAGACATGAGTTTTATCAGTATTTATATACACTTTCTCAATCTGGCACTACTGTTTTAATAATCACTCATGACCTTTCTGGAATTGATGTGCTTGAATGTAAAGACCGCGTAATTTACGTAGAGAAAGCCATAGTTTACGACGGTATTTTTTGTGATTTCCACAAGCAAATTTTAAATAGAGAAAAGCATGCAATATTTAGTTAATTTAGGAGTGTTTTCAAACACTTATATTTTTATCGCAGCCGGGCTAATTGCAGTAACTGCTGCTCTGCTTAGTCCTTTTATCGTACTTAAAAACCAGGCGTTAATCGCAGACGGACTTGCTCACACTGCGTTTTTTGGAATAGCCTTAGGTGTGCTTTTGTCTAACTACCCTGTCTACATTTCAATGCTTATCACTGTTTTCTTTTCAATCGTGATACAACTGATTATTGAAAATACCAAAATCGACTCAGACAGTGCAATAGGGGTTATTGAGGCTCTTGGTTACAGTTTGGGAATCTTGATTATTTCGCTTTGGGGGGCTAACTTTAAAAGCGACCTTGGCAATATTATCAACGGTAGTTTGGCAACGATGGAATGGCTTGATTTCTTTAATGCGCTAATTATTTTCACTGCTACTTTAGGCTTTATTTTATGGCAATACAGACGTTTGGTTTCTCAAACTTTTGACCCAAGTTATGCTAAATTCAACCGCACAAACAAAGTAATTACTAACTATGGCCTGTCTATTTTAATCGCTGTTTTAATCTCAGTTGGTATGCGCATGATGGGTACCTTGTTAATTTCTGCGCTAATTTTATTCCCGCTCTTAATCTCTGTTCAATTCAGAAGAAACTTTATTCAAACTATGTTAATTGGAGTAGTTATTGCGATTTTTACCGTGACTATTGCTGCACCAATTCAACTAAACACAAATGTTGCTCCTTCTCCTGTTATCGTGCTTGTATATTTTTCTTTTTTAGTTTTTTCTCTACTTTTTCAAAAAATTCGCAAAATTATCCTTCACAAAAAAATTACTAAATGATAAAATATTTGTATGGATAAAAGCAAAAAAACTATAAAAAAAATAGCATTAGGCCAGTATTTCACAAAAGGTGTTCAGTGGTTAAAACCACAAATTAAAGATTTTGTTAAAAATTCTCAATGTTCAATTGCTTATGACCCGTTCGCCGGAGCAGGCGATCTTTTGTCAGTATCTCCAGAGTACGGTATTTTTGAAACAAAAGGCTTGGATATTGATGAAAAATTAGATTGGGAAAACAATGATTCTTTAAAGTCAATACCAAAAATTAAAAACGCAATAATTATCACAAACCCGCCATATCTAGCTAAACAATCTGCTTCAAGGAAAAAGATTTGTTTAAACGAATATTTTAAAGATTCACCTTACGATGATATATATTTAGTTGCACTTAGCAAAATGATTGAAGCGCAAAAACATATTGTTGCAATTATTCCTGAGTCTTTCATAAACTCAACATTTAAAGACAAAAATCTTTTAAGTTCCGTTACTATATTAGAAGAAAACCCTTTTAAAGATACGGAAGTACCAGTTTGTGTAGCGTGTTTTGACGGTGTTTATAAAAATTTTTCTGAAATTAAAATTTATAAAAATGATAAGTTTGTTGACTTTCTAGAAAACATAATAAATCTAAGAATTGAACCAGAAAACTCTTTGAAAGTAACTTTCAACGATACTGAAGGGTGGTTAGGCATAAGAGCAATTGACAGCACCGATGACATAAACAATATTAAGTTTGACTATAAAGAAAATATTAAATACGACTGGCAAAATAAAATAAAAAATACATCTAGACATTTTACTCTAGTTTCGATAGATATTTCTGACAATAACAGACCAAAATTTTTAGAAAAATGTAATCTTTTGTTAAATGAAATTAGAATAAAATCTGGTGATGTTTTACTAACTCCTTTCATGGGGAATACAAAAAGTGGCAAAAGAAGAAGAAGATTAGATTTTAGACTAGCACGTGCAATAATTGAAAAAGCAAATAATTTAATGTCTAGAGAAGTAGTGTAATTTAATGAAAGATAATTTAAAGTACCTTGAGTATAGTTGTAATAACCCTGAAAAACTCGATGAAAGATACATGAATTTAAAGAAAAATAATTTAAATAAATATGTTGAGTTTACAAATAAAATAAGAAGTCTTTTAAACGACATAAGAAAAGACAAATTTGTTGATGAGAAAAAATTTACTATTTTGTTAAATTTAATTACTGATACTTATGGATCTAAAAACGAATTTAATTGTTTTATAAACGCCTGTGATTCAACAATTGGCACAATTAAAAATAATCCTGAAACCTTAAAACAAATCGTTGAATTGTTTTTCACATATAGAAATGGCAAAATCAGTGCTGACCCTGTCCATATACAGTCACTAATTGACAAGGGTTCACAAAGAGCACTAGGTATTGTTGGACAGCAAAAAATAGTTGAAATTGCCCAAAATTTTGGTTTTGAGTATACAAATGACTCCGATATTTTTCTAAAAAACAAAAACAGTGTTTCTTACTACAAAAAAGAATTAAAAGAAAAGATTATTCCTGAGATAGATTTTGGTTCGCAAAATAAGGATTTAGATATCATTTTAAAGTCAAACGATAAATATTTTTTCATTGAGTCTAAGCACATTAAGGAATGCGGTGGTGCTCAAGATAAACAAATCAAAGAACTAATCGGTTTAATTAAAACTAAAATGCCTAAAAACACTTTTATAGTGTCTTTTTTAGATGGTGTTTTTTCAAACGAAATTTTAAATTCAGAAATATTTAATGTTTTTGATAATAAAGATAAAATTATTAAAAATAAAATAGAACAACAACAGTTGGAAATACTTGATAATTTACACAAAAATAAAAGTGCTTTTTGGCTAAACTCTGCTGGTTTGGTTGAATTTTTGCGTGATTTAGCGTAGACAAAAATCGTGTGTTATACTATTTTTAAAGAAAGTTGCTAATCAAGGAGAAATATGACTACAAATATTTTAAATTCTGCAACGTCTGCAAACCCTCCGCTCACGGGTATTTTGGTTGCAGTATTCGTTGCGCTAATCGTTGTTTTAATCGTAATATCTGGTTTTACTTCGATGACCGAGGCTGCATTTATGTCTGTAAACCACATTAGAATTGATGAACTTACAGATTCAGATAACCCAAAACTAAAGAGAAAAGCCAAAAAGACTCTTTCCCTAATAAAGAATCCAAACTATGTTTTGGCAACCATTCAGGTTTTAAATACTTTAATTGCATTTATTAACGGTATTATCGGCTCTAAACTGTCACAAGACGCCTTAATTCGTATTTTTAAAGTTGACACAAACTCAAATAACTATGTGCTTTATTCCGTGTTAGTTACTATCGGACTAACTACATTTTTGCTTTACTTTCAAATAATTTTTGGTGAACTTGTCGCTAAAAGAATTGGAATGAAGTGGAGCGAAAAAATCTCTTTAAATTGCACTCCGATCATCAGAGCACTTATGTTTATACTGTTCCCGTTTGTTTGGCTACTCATGGTTTCAACTACCTTTTTTGCTCGTATTTTTGGTGTTAAAAAAGGCGATGAAATTAAAGAAGTTACAGAAGACGACATCATTTTAATGGCATCAAATGCCACAGAAAGCGGAGAAATTGATGTTGAAGAAAACAAACTAATTGAAAATATTTTTGAGTTTGACGACACTAAAGTTTCTGAAATCATGACCCACCGCACAGAAATTGACGCTATAGAAATCACTGCAACATACTCAGAAATCTTAACTAAAATTAATGAATCTCAATACACCAGATATCCTGTGTATAAAGAAACCATTGACAATATTATTGGTACAATTCACATCAAAGATATCTTAAAATACGCAATTGAGCCAAGTGAGTTTAATTTAGGTAAGTCTGTTAGAAAACCATTTTTTGTCTCGTCTACCTCTAAAATTAACGATATTTTTGTGCATATGAAAAAAAATAAAGTCCACATCGCCGTGGTGCTAGATGAATACGGCGGAGTTGCTGGTCTTCTTACAATTGAGGACTTAATTGAAGAAATAGTTGGCGAAATTAACGATGAGTTTGACAGTCCAGAGGCTGAGTTTAAAGAAATTAACTCAACTACTTTTGAAGTAGATGGGTTCTTTGAACTAGATATTTTGTCTGAAAAACTGGACATTGAGTTTGAAGCGGAGTCTAACACCGTAAACGGTTTTATTACCGAGCAAATCGGGCACCTGCCTAAAGTTGGTGAAAAAATTTGCGTGACTTATAAAAACTTTGAGTTCCGTCCACTATATATTGAAAAAAATGTCATTAAAAGAGTCTTAATTAAAAAGGTTTTAAATCTAGATGAACAACATTCGTAACTTTTCTATAATTGCTCACATTGACCACGGTAAGTCTACATTGGCTGACCGTATTTTGGAGTTGACTAACGCTGTTTCTAACCGAGAAATGAAGGCGCAATACCTAGATAGTATGGAACTTGAGCGCGAACGCGGAATTACAATTAAGTTAAACGCTGTGCAAATTCACTATCAAGCCGAAGACGGAGAAGTTTATAAAATGCACTTAATTGACACCCCTGGCCACGTGGACTTTACCTATGAAGTTTCTCGTTCTCTGCAGGCTTGTGAAGGCGCAATTTTAGTTATAGATGCGCAACAAGGAATTCAAGCACAAACCCTTGCAAACCTATATATTGCCCTTGACAATGACTTGGAAATTATTCCGGTTATCAACAAAATAGACCTGCCAACAGCAGATGTTGAAAAAGTTTTGAAAGAAATTGAAGAAATTATTGGCATTGATAGAAGCGAAGTTGTGTTGTGTTCTGCTAAAAACGGAATTGGTATTAAAGAAATTCTGGAAGCAGTTGTCAAAAAAGTACCAGCACCAAGTCCAAAAAAAGCAGACAACGCTTTAAGAGCATTAGTTTTTGACTCATATTACGACGCCTACAAGGGAGTAATTCCTTTAATTCGGGTAGTTGAAGGGACTGTTAAAAAAGGCGACACCATATACTTTATGCAGTCTAAATATAAAGCAGAAGTAGTTAGCGTTGGCGTATATACTCCTGAAATGCGAGAAACTGAGATACTTACAGCCGGAGAAGTTGGATTTATCTACGCCCAAATTAAGTCAATTCAAGACATTCAAGCCGGAGATACCATTACTTTTTTTGAAAATCAAGCAACCGAACCCTTACCTGGATATAAGAAACTGAACCCTGTGGTTTTCTCAGGTATTTATCCAGTTGAAAATAAAAATTACGCTCAATTAAAAGAAGCACTTGAGAAATTAAAACTAAACGACGCTGCTTTAACCTACGAAATGGAGACTTCTAAAGCACTTGGTTTTGGTTTTAGAACAGGTTTTTTAGGGTTGCTTCATTTAGAGATTATTCAAGAGCGAATTCGCCGCGAGTTTAATATTGACATTATTGCCACTGCTCCGTCAGTTATTTACACAGTTCATTTAACAAATGGCAATGTTATTCAAATTCAAAACCCGTGTGAACTGCCAGAACCACAGCAAATTTCCTATATTTTAGAGCCTTTTGTGAAAGCCTCTATTATGACTCCATCTGAATACGTCGGCAGTGTTATGGAAATTTGTCAGGCTAAACGTGGGGTTTTTGTTTCAATGAATTACTTAGATAAAAACCGCGTGAATATCATTTATAAACTGCCACTTTCAGAAATCGTTTATAACTTTTTTGACAAACTAAAATCACAAACTAAAGGTTATGCGTCGTTTGACTACGATATGGATGAGTATGTTCGCTCTAACTTAGTTAAGTTAAATATCTTGTTAAATGGTGAACAAATTGATGCTCTGGCAACAATTGTGCACAAAGATTTTGCTGAGTCCAGAGGCCGTGCCTTGACTGAGAAAATGAAGGATTTAATTCCAAGACAAATGTTTGAAATTCCCGTGCAGGCGGCAATTGGTAACCGAATTATTGCAAGATCAACAATTAAAGCAATGCGCAAAGACGTACTGGCTAAATGTTATGGCGGCGATATTTCTCGTAAGATGAAACTCCTTCAAAAACAAAAAGAAGGTAAAAAGAAAATGAAACAAATCGGTCGTGTTTCGGTACCACAAGAGGCCTTTTTGGCTATCTTAAAACAAGGGGATGATTAGTGCGTGGGCTTTACGTACACATCCCTTTTTGTCATTTAATTTGTTCGTATTGTGACTTTGTCAAGAAACAAACTAAAGACAAAGCAGAAGAAGATGGATACATCAAAAGTTTGATAGAAGAACTAAATACTGTGTATTTAGACAACCCATATTTTGACACTATCTTTATCGGTGGTGGGACTCCAAATAATCTGAGTTTAGAAAATATAAACTTATTGTTAAAAACCTTAAAAAAGTTTAAAGGCATAAAAGAGTATACAATTGAGTGTAATCCTGAACTAATTACTCAAGCGCAAGTTAGATTATTTAAACAATACGGTGTAAACCGCGTGTCTTTAGGCGTGCAGAGTTTTGACCCCGAGACCATAAAATTCTTAAAACGCAACCACACAATTGAGGATGTTAAGAGCTCTGTTAGACTACTTAAAAAAGTCGGAATTCAAAATATTTCTTTTGATTTAATGTACGGTATAAAAAATCAGAGTTTAGAAATACTAAAAAAAGACTTAGAAATAGCAATAAAGTTTAACCCTAAACATATATCGTATTACGACTTGATTTTAGAGCAAAACACCTTTTTAGCGTTCTTAGAGAAACAAGGTATCCAGACAACTTTAGCAGAAGAAGCGTGTTTAAAGCAATATAAATTCATTAAAAAAACACTAAAAAAACACCACTTTTCACAATACGAAACTTCAAATTATGCAAGGTCAAAGTACCAATCTCAGCATAACTTAATCTACTGGAAAGACTCAGAATACATCGGCACAGGACTTGCAGCCAGTGGATACACAGCTGGAACGCGCATAAATAACACCGCAATTATGCACGCCTACATTAACAAAGGACCTGGAAAAACTGAAGTAAAACAAAGTGAACATGAGTTAATTTCAACGGCAATAGTGCTAGGACTTCGCAAAACTAGTGGTGTAAATCTTAAATATTTTAAGCAAAAATACAACATAGATTTACTTAAATATTTCCCAATAATTAAAAAGTTACTCGCAAGAAAAATGTTGAGATACACCAAAGGTAGACTATACATACCATTTAAATATATTTATTTAGAGAACCAAATTATGCAGGAGTTTGTATGAAACCGTTTTTAATTAATGAATTTATTTTATATTTAAAAAACGAAAAATCATTGGCCAAAACTACTCAAAACGCCTACAAAGTTGACATTCAACAGTACTTTGATTTCTATGCGAAATACCACAAAGAAATTCAAAGGCCTGAACAAATCAGTCCTAAACTGATTAAAAACTACATTAGAACTTTGCAGAAAAAATATGACAATAGAACAACTAACCGTAAAATTTCGGCAATTAAAACCTTTCATGCTTTTCTTGAAATGGATGGTTTGACTAAAGAAAATCCAGCACAAGAAATTAAAAATATTAAAGAGAAAGAGAAAGTGATTCGCACAATCAACGCAGAGCAAACTAGTAAAATGATAGATTCAATTGATTTAAAAACAGTATACAGTGTACGCAACTTAGCGATGTTTTTAGTGTTATATGGCTCTGGGCTTCGTGTTTCTGAGTTGATTGGACTTGACTTAAAGTCGCTGCATTTAAACGAAGGATTTTTAATTGTTGAAGGAAAAGGCAGTAAAGAAAGAACTGTACCGTTAACTAAAAAAGCAGTAGAAGCACTTAAAACCTACATTAAAGATGCCCGCAATATCATCTTAAAAGAACGCACTTTACCTGCTTTGTTTGTAAGCAGAAACGGTGCAAGAATAACGCGCCAAGGATTCTTTAAGACAGTTAAAACCATCGCTGAAGACAACGAAATTGATAATGTTTCACCACACACTTTCAGGCATTCTTTTGCTACACACTTACTTGAAAACGGTTGTGATTTAAGGGTTTTGCAAAAAATACTAGGTCACGAAAGCATCCAAACAACACAGATTTACACAAACATTTCAGATAAATATAAGCGAGAAAAGTACAATAAAAATAGACCAAAACTTAATAATTTTGAAAAGTCTTAATTTAGTTTTTGTAAACTTAATTATAAAAAACAAAAAAAGTTTAACTTAATTTTGTAGAGAAATTATCTGCAACACAGTTAAACTTTTTTTATTTTTCGCGCCAATTTTAAATTCAGTGTTGCAGTGTGTGCGTAAAAGCTTAAAATTTCATTTTTTTATTGGTTTAATATAATTAAACTTTTATTAAAAATATAATTTATTTTTAAAATAAATATTAAATCATTTTCCTGCCAACAGTAAGGAACATAAAACTGAGACGACTACAGCCTGGTTATTTTTATACAAGTGAATTCGCTAATCATATTACACAGTTTATAAAAGTTTATTAGCGGCTATTTATGTTTTGCTTTAATCAGATAAAATATGTATTTTTTAAGACGCTCTAGGACAAAACATAATGAGTAACAACCCACAAAAGGTAGTAATAATTGCCCAAAACGCGTCACTAAATAGTTTAGTATATTTGTATTTTTATCAAAAAAAGTAAAAAAGTTTAATAATATTTAAATAGTGATAATGCCAGAACACAGTGCTCAGAAATTTTAATTTAGTGTTTTTTTACCATTTTTTCAAATTGTTAACTCTGGCCAATTATTCACTAAAAATCTTGTTTTTTAACTCTAAAATACAAAAATTCCGATAGTGAATAGTAATCCACATTCCCACACATTTTCACTTGTCCGCTCCACTAACTTGCTATATTTTGGTTTACATAATATATATTATAGGAACAAATAAAAAAATAACAAAAAATAGAAATAAACTATGCATTCACGCTAAAATTAAAAATAAGGTTTATAAAAGCAGTTGTACTTAATTACTTCTCTCTTTTTTATATTCACATTTGAAAAATGAATATGAAAAAAACGCAAAACGAGTTTTAACGAAATTAAATTCACAGAATTGATGAAATGACTGTGAATTTTGTTAATTTTTTGCCAAAACTCGTGAGTTAGCAACTTAATTAACAATTAAACTTTTATGTAATTCACAAATAAAATATTAGTAAAACTAAACTAACTAAACTACTTCTTCTCTTAGAAATAATTAGGCTTATTTTTAAGTTTTTGCTTTCTTAATGTTGTATGTTTTTAGTGCAGCGTTTTTCTATTAAGACAAAGGTGTCGAGTCTTTTTATAAATAACTAAAAAATATTAAAAAAGTTTAGTTTTATTAAACTCATTATAACTAGCGAAAAGTCATACTTTCTGAGATGTTGTGACTTTTCGTTTGAAGAAAAATTTACAAATATTTCAGTGTATTTTTTACATTTAAACTAATTTAAAACTTATTTAATTAGTTTAAAAATATTAAACTCATAAAAATATCTTTTTCGTGTTCTAATTCTTAAGTCATTAAACTTTTTTGTAGTTTTAGTAATAAAAATTTAGTAAATTTTTTTTATTTCTGAGGACAATATAAAAACACCGTTAAACTTTTTTAGTTTTTTTAACTTTAGTTATTTTACATTCCTGTTATTTCTTAAAATATAAATAGTGCATTATTTAAAAAAGGGGCAACAAACAAAGATAAACTAATGCAAGAATTTGTAAATAATTTTCAGATATAGAAATTACAAATATTATCGCAGTCTTCTGCAGCCTATACCAATCAAACAGATTTTTTTATGTATATGCTTTATACGGTTTTATTTACAATAACTTCAAATTAAATCCAAAAATACACTTCAATTTTTATTTTAAATTTTTTGTATTTAAAATTATTTTGTTTATTTAAACTAAACTATGTAGATTTTAAGTTTTATTTACTAAAAGCAAACAGGACATCTAAAATGTAAAGTTATTTTAAGTTTCACTAACACTTATAAACTTCATTTTCATTTTCGTAATTTTGCAGAGCGCTACTGTGGTTCTCCTTTTTGCAAGTGGGTAAAAAGGTTTAAAATAGTCACATCAACCGAGCGTGTGTAGGTTAATGATTATTTTAAAAACGACACTTTGTAATAATTTCTAATTTATTTTTTAAATTGCGCAAACTGTGGAAATCAGAATTTAAAAATGTCTGTGTTTAAAAATTGTATTTTATTAACTCTAAGGCACTTCTTAAATTAGATAAATTAAAATTAAGTGTAAAGACAATCTTGGTGAACTCCTAAGTAAAGCACTCAAAAAAACTAAAAACAGTTTACGTTTTTTTTGGTTTAGTTTTGTTTCAAATATGCTAAGCATAAGCGAAACACATTGAAATAATCCAGCGCAAACTCTGTCTTAAGTGTTAATTAAACTTTTTTAATATAAATGAATTTAGTTTAATTAAAATAAACTACTGGAATTTTGTTACCGAACAAATATAACACAGATTTTGTATAAAACAGTTTAGCCATAAAAGTTATTGCGTGATATTTTTAGGCATGTATTTTCACTAATTAGTGTATTAAAAATGTTATTAAACATAAATATAAATAATTTTAAAAAGTTTAATTAAAATAAACTGAGTAAATTACAAAAATCTAATTAATGTGTTTTTTATTTGCATATAATGTTATATAATATATAAGTATTACGGAGGAAAAATATGCCTTATATTATTGCTGTTCATGCGCGTGAAGTTCTAGATTCACGTGGTAACCCTACTGTAGAGGTTGAAGTAACTACAGATTCAGGAGCGTTCGGTCGTGCTCTTGTTCCATCTGGTGCATCTACTGGTGCACACGAAGCAGTTGAGCTTAGAGATGGAGATAAAAAACGTTTTCTTGGAAGAGGTGTGTTAAAGGCTGTTGCTAACGTTAACGAAAAAATCGCACCTGAACTAATCGGTCTATCTTGCCTTGACCAAATGGCGATTGACCAAGCGATGCTTGATTTAGATGGAACTCCAAATAAAGCAAATCTTGGTGCTAACGCAATCCTTGCCGTTTCAATGGCAACTTGCCGCGCTGCTGCTGACTTTCTTGGTCTAGACTTGCACTCATACCTTGGTACTTTCTTTGCACATACTTTGCCAGTGCCAATGCTAAACATCTTAAACGGTGGAGCACACGCTGACAGTAACGTTGATTTCCAAGAGTTCATGATTATTCCTGCTGGTTTTAAAACTTTCAAAGAAGCAATCGTTTGTGCTGCTGAAGTTTATCACAACCTAAAAGCAGTACTTAAGAAAAAAGGTCTTGCAACTGGTGGTGGAGATGAAGGTGGATTTGCTCCAAACCTAGAGTCAAATGCTGCTGCTTTTGACTTAATTGTTGAGGCTATTAAACAAGCTGGCTACAAACCAGGTAAAGATGTATTTTTAGCAATTGACGCCGCTTCTTCTGAGTTCTACGACGAGGCTAAAAAACGCTATGTTTTCAAAGCAACTGGTGAAGAATTGACTTCTGATCAACTAGTTGACTTCTATGTTTCTCTAGTTGAAAAATACCCACTTATTTCAATTGAAGACGGTTTATTTGAAGATGACTGGGCTGGCTGGAAAAAACTAACTGAAAAACTTGGCGACAAAATCCAATTAGTCGGCGATGACTTATTTGTAACTAACGAAAAACGACTTGCTCAAGGTATTGAAAAAGGTGTTGCTAACTCTATTTTAGTTAAAGTTAACCAAATTGGTTCTATTACTGAAACTTACCGCACTATTGAACTTGCTAAACGCTCAGGCTACACCACAGTAATTAGCCACCGCAGTGGAGAAACTGAAGATACTTTTATTGCAGATTTAGCAGTTGCCCTAAACGCAGGACAAATTAAAACAGGTTCTATGTCTAGAACTGACCGCATTGCTAAATACAACCAACTAATTCGTCTTGAAGAACTACTTGGCGACCAAGCAGTTTATCCAGGACTAGCTGCATTTCCTAAACTAAAAAAATAAATTTTAGTTTAATTCTTTAAAACACATAAAAATTTAAGTTAAAAGCCCTTTGTTTTTGCACAAAGGGGCTTTTAATTGTCAAAATAAGGTTAAAAATGAAAATTATCGCAAACAACAAAAAAGCATATTTTGACTTTGAAATCATTAAAACCTACGAAGCAGGAATCGTTTTAACTGGTTCTGAAGTCAAGGCTCTTCGCGCCGGTAAAGTCACAATGACTGGTGCTTTTTGCGATATTACTAAACATTTAGAACTTTACTTGCGCGACATGAAAATTGGGTTTGTCCAAGAAAACCTTGCTAAGTTTCAACACAAAGAAATTAGCAACCGTAAACTACTTTTGCATAAAGCCGAAATTATTCAAATTAAGCAAAAAGTTTTTGAAAAAGGTCTAACTCTAATTCCTTTAAAAATTTACCTTAACCAGGCGCTGGTAAAGGTAGAAATTGGGCTGTGTCGTGGTAAAAACTTAAGGGATAAAAGACAAACCATTAAAGAACGCGATTTGAAACGTGAAAACGCTAAATTTAAACTAAAAGTTTAACAAAAGGTATCAAAATTATGAAAAAATTAACAGGTAACCAAATCAGACAAATGTGGCTGGATTTCTTTAAATCCAAAGACCACTATGTATATAAGTCAGTTTCGTTAATTCCGAAAAACGACAAGACTTTGCTGTGGATTAATTCAGGTGTAGCGTCACTTAAACAATACTTTGACGGGACAATGATGCCGCCATATCCAAGAATTACTAGTTCCCAAAAATGTATCCGTACAAACGATATTGAAAACGTGGGACTAACCGCGAGACACCATACCTTTTTTGAAATGCTTGGCAATTTTTCTATTGGCAACTACTTTAAAAAAGAAGCGATTGCTTTTGCTTTTGAGTTAATGACTTCACCTAAATGGTTTGGGTTTGACTTAAATAAACTTTATTTTACTTATTATCCTCAAGACCTTGAAACTAAAGAAATTTGGCTAAGTTTAGGTGTTTCTGAAAGTAAATTAGTGTCGCTTGAATCAAATTTTTGGGAAATTGGCGAAGGACCTTGCGGGCCAAATACCGAAATAATTTATGACCGCGGAGAAAAATACGACCCACGCGGAGAAGTAGCTTTAAGGAACGACTTAGAAACTGCTCGCTATGTTGAACTTTGGAATATAGTTTTTTCTTCTTTTAACGCAGAAACCGGCAAAAAACGAGAATACTACAAACCGCTTCCGCACAAAAATATTGATACCGGAGCTGGTTTTGAGCGACTTTGTGCAATTATGCAAGATGTAGAGACAAACTACGACACTGACTTGTTTGCGCCAATTATGCGAGCAATTGAAAAACAAACTAACCACAAATACGTAGGTCAAAAAGAGTTTAAAATTATCGCTGACCACTTAAAAACCGTGACTTTTGCGGTTTCAGATGGAGCCGTGGTTTCAAATGAAGGCAGAGGCTACGTGCTTAGAAGACTAATTCGCCGTGCTGTTAAAGCAGGGCGTAGACTTGGTATGCAGAAACCTTTTATATATCTGCTTGTGCCAAGTGTAATTGAGGCAATGGGTGAGTTTTACACTGACCTTAAAAATAGTGTTGAAGTTGTTCAAAACATTTTAAAACAAGAAGAAGAGAAGTTTTTAGAAACTATTGAAGCTGGCGAAAAAGAGTTTTTTAAACTTATTCAAATCAAAAAATCAATTTCTGGTGAAAGTGCATTTAAGTTATACGACACCTACGGCTTCCCGTTTGAGTTAACTAAAGAGTATGCCGATGAAAACGGTGTTGAAGTTGACGAAAAAGGCTTTTATCAGTTTCTTGCAAAACAAAAAGAACTTTCTCGCTCTGCTCGCCAAAACTTTCAGTCAATGAAAGGACAAAACAAAGAGTTTTTAGAGTTTAGTGAAAAGTCTGAGTTTATAGGATACGAAAACTTATCGTCTGAATCCAGAGTAATCAAAGTTTTTAAAGAAGGGATTGTCCTTGATAAAACTCCTTTTTTTGCAGAAACCGGAGGTCAAGTTTCGGACCTCGGAACTATTGAAAAAGTGGAAGTGAAAGGCATGCTTAAACTGCCGTTTGGCCAACACCTACACATTGTTGAATCTCAGTTTAATGAAGGCGAAGTCGTTAAATGCCAAGTTGACGAAGCACATCGCACACCTACTATGTATAACCATAGTGCAACTCACTTAATTCACAGAGCCTTGAAAGATGTGCTAGGTGAATACGTTAACCAAAGAGGTTCAAAAGTTTGCGCGCCTTACTTAAGATTTGATTTTAACTGCTACAATTTTCCAAAAGACGAAGAACTTTTAAAGGCTGAAAAAATTGTTAAAGATAAAATTAAAAAAGGTCTAAAAGTTAAGTATGAATACACTGATTACGACACTGCTTTAAAATACGGCGCAATCGCCTTGTTTGGCGAAAAATACGACAAAACAGTTAGAATGGTTTCAATGGAAAACTACTCAATTGAGCTATGTGGTGGCACTCACGTTAAAAATACAAATGAAATCAAAGACTTTGCAATTACTCAAATTGAGTCAATTGGCTCTGGACTTTACCGTATTTTTGCGGTTTCTGGTGCAAACCTAAAGGCTAAAGTTGAAGAATATGCTGCGCATTACTTTAATGAAGCAAATGTTATTTTAAACAAAGTTAATGAACTAAACAATGTTTCGCTTAAATTAGAGTTTGCAAAAAAACCAGAAATTAAAGGTTCATATCAAGATATTTTAAATGCAAAATCATACCTGCAAGAAATCAAAACACAAGCCTTAAAATACGAAAAACAAATTAGTGAAATAAATATCAAAAATGCTTTAAAATCGCTTAACAATGCGACTTCACAAAATTATATTTTTAAGTCAAAGATAGATTCGAAAATCGCAAAAGATGTGTTTATGCAGTATGTAAACACCCAAAAACTAAATAACTGTATCATGATAAACATAGATGTTGAAAAGGTTAATATTTTTGTTAAATCAAATACTCAAAAAGCCACTTACTACATTAAAAAGATAAACTCTATTCTTAACTCAAAAGGTGGGGGTAGACCTGATTTTGCTACCGCTGGCGGTGGTGATTTAAGCAAAGTTGACCTGGTTTTAAAGGAGTTTAACAAAAATGATTCTTGGAATTGATCTGGGCTCAAAAACTATGGGTCTTGCAATTTCTGAGTCTCATATAATTGCCAATAACTTAGAAACTTTTCGTTTTGAAAACGAAGACTACTCACTTTGCATTGCTCATTTAGTTGAACTTAACACCAAATATAATTTTCAAGAAATCGTACTTGGCTACCCTAAACACATGAATGGAGATGTCGGAGTGCGCGCAAAAATTTCTGAAGACTTTAAGACCTTAATTGAAGAAGCACTGCCTGGGGTTAAAGTAATTTTAGAAGATGAACGCTTATCTACAAACGCCGTTTTTGGGGTTTTTAGACAAAGTAAAACTAATATAAAACAAAGAAAACAATTTAAAGATGAACTTTCTGCTGTCGTAATTCTACAAAAATATCTAGACCGCAGATCAAGTTTTTAAACCAAAAAAGGTGATTTTATGGAAAACGAAGAAAAAGTAATTTCGTTAAATGACAAGGTTATTGAATCCTTAAAAAAAGATAAATCCAGAGAAGTCAAAATATCTGTTGACGGTAAGGACGAGACTTTTATCGTGATTTTTACAACTACTCGCGAGTTTGCAGGAGTAACTAGAAACTATGTGGCTCTACTTGACAAAGAAGGAACTAACTTAATTTTTGCCAAATACAACGAACTTACTAAAACTGATGTTAACCTTGAGTTTAGCGGTAGTTTAACAGATATAGAAGACGTTGAAGAATACAGACAACTTACCGAAGTTTTCCTTGAATACATGTCTGATTTGGAGCATGAATAGTCTAGAGTTTAATTTAGTTAAAAACGACTGCATTTTTGCCCAGGTTCCAATTTTAAAAGACAGAGCAGTTTTATATATCAACGAATTGATAAAAAAACAAAACATTAAAAAAATTTTAGAAATTGGAACTGCTTACGGTTTTAGTGCTCTTAGTTTTTTAAAAGAAAATAAAAACTTAGAGATTACGACTATTGAAAAAAATCCAGATAGTTTTGCTAAAGCAAAACACAATTTTTTAATTTGTGGAGTTGAAAAACAAGTGACTCCGCTTTTAGCTGATGCAATTGACGCTGACTTTACAGGTGAGGTTTTTGACCTAATTTTTATAGATGGCCCGAAAGCACAATATTTAAAATATTTTGAAAAATTTCAAAACAACTTAAAAAAAGGTGGCCTGATAGTTTGTGACAACATTTCCTTTCACAAACTAAACCAGAACTCAGTTTCTAAAAACACAGCTCAACTTCTTAAAAAATTAGAAACTTTTAAAACCAAAGTTTTCAAAAATAATTACTTTAAATCTGAGTTTCTAGATATCGCAGACGGTCTTTTAGTGTCAAAAAAGTTATGAAATACTTAATATATCCACTTGACCTAACGAAATACGAGAATGTTGATGCTGCTTTGGTTTTGAGAACTAAGTTTTCATATAAATGCTATCGCCGTTTTACAGTTGAAGAAATTAATACTTATTTAAAAAACCACAAAGCCTTCATTGATCTTTCTTTTATGGCCTATGACCAAGATTTTCCTGCGCTTAAAAATTATTTAAATAAACTTAAACATAAAGAAAACATTATTAGTTATATTGTTGCCGACATTGGAGTTGCTCAGTTTTTAAAAGAAGAAAACTTATTAAATAAGTGCGTATATAACCCAGAAACTCTAATTACCAATTGGCAAGAAGTTCAAACTATTTCTGAACTTGGTTTTTTTGGGGTATTTTTAGCTAAAGAAATTACTATTGAAAATATTTGTGAAATTAGTCAAAAAAATCCTAATTTTAATCTTTTTTTCCAAGGACACGGCAGATTTTCAATGTTTCACTCGAAGCGCCATTTACTTTCTATATACAACAAAAAATTTAAACACACCTTGGATTTAAAAAATAGAGCAGATTTGTTTTTATAAGAAAAAAATAGGGCAGAAAAATTAAATGTCCTTGAAGATGAATTTGGTACCTATTTATTTCGCGGTAAAACTACGCAAATGTTTAGTTATATTGCAAAACTAAAAACTTGTCTTAAATACTTTGTGATAGACCCTTTATTTTTTTCAGATCAATACGCAATTGATGCACTTAATCTTTATCAAAAAAACAACATTTTAGATACAGACATAGAACAATTTAAAGCAAAATACAGTGACTTGCAAGACGCAGGTTTTGCAGAAACAAAAACGGTGTATAAAAAATGAGCGAACTGTTAGCACCAGCTGGTGATATTGAAAAACTAAAATACGCGCTAATCTACGGAGCAGATGCTGTTTTTATCGGCGGGCTTGAGTTTTCTCTTCGTGCGCGTGCTTCTAACTTCACAATCCCGTTAATTAAAGAAGCGTGTGAGTTTGCGCATTCTCTTGGCAAAAAAGTATACGTGACTGCCAATATTTTGCCACACAACGAAGACTTAGAAGGTTTAAAAAACTATTTACAAGAGTTAGAAATAGCAGGAGTTGACGCCATTATATGTGCGTCTTTTGCTATTATTCATGCTGCTCGTAAATACACCAATTTAGAAATACATCTTTCAACTCAGCAAAGTGTTATCAACTCGCGCACTATTTTGTTTTGGAAAGAACTAGGTGTAAAAAGAATAGTTTTAGGCCGAGAACTTTCAATTAAAGAAATTAAAAATCTTAACAGACACGGTCTTGACATTGAGGTCTTTATCCATGGTGGGATGTGCATGAGTTATTCAGGTAGATGCTCACTTTCAAATACTTTTACCGGCAGAGACGCCAACCGTGGAGGTTGTGCACACAGCTGTCGATGGGAGTATTTTTTGTATTCAGGTGATAAGCAACTTAAAAACGAACCTGTTTCTTTTTCGGCTATGGACTTAAATGCAGTGCCGCACATTAAAAGTTTAGTCTTAGCCAATGTGTCTTCACTTAAAATAGAAGGCAGAATGAAGTCTCTACACTACATTGCTACTGTTGTGAAAACTTATCGTCAAATGCTTGACGAAATTTATGAAACTAAAAAAATTAACTCAGTTAAAAAATATAGCCATAAATTAAAGGCTGCCGAAAACAGACTAAGCGCAACTGGGCACTTAGATAATTTACCTGCTGAAACTAAGGTGCTTTTTGACCAAAATACCACTAAACCAAATCAAGCATTTTGTGGACTTTATTTAAATCAAGAAGTTGAAAAAGGTGTGTATTTATTTCAGCAAAGAAACTACTTTTCAGTTGGTGACAAAATTGAGTTAATGGCCCCATTAGGCAAAGAAAGAACATTTAAAGTTTTAAAATTATGGAATGAAAACTTTGAAGAAATCCAAACTGCGAACCATGCGATGAGCAAGGTTTACGTAAAACTAAATGCCAAAATAGAGCCATATTCTATGATTAGAAAAAAATGAGTGCGGATTCTTTTATCGTAACTAAGAAATTTGGAAAAATTCTAATTAGGTTTAATCAAAACATTAAAAGAAGTTACTTAACTTGTGAAGGAATACAACCAGTTTTACTTTTTCCAAGTTTTTATGAGTATAAATATAGTTTTCGCGAAATCGCCTTAAATGGCGAAAAAATAGTAAATAACTCAAAAGTTCAAAGCGATGTTTTTTACTATTTTCGCCAGTACAATCAAGAGGTTTGTCAAAAAAATAAGGTAATGGTTTTTGCCAAAATCTATGACTTTTTGCCAAGCGCAACATTGCAAAAAAATGTGTTTGGATTTGACGGAGAATCTACTTACTTCTTTAGTTCTAAATACAAAACATTGCAGACTGCCAAAAAAGAGTTTTACACTAAAGTCCTAAAAGACTTTCTTTTTAAATTTCTAAACCGCTCAAAAGAAAAACTTACCACCGTTGCAGACGCCTATAGTTTTAAATTAGTCAAAGGCTATTATGGCAAATGTAAACGCACTGTTAATGATAAGACCGAAATTATTTTAAATCCAATTTTGATCTGTTTTAAAGAAGAGTTTGCTATTGAAACTATTTTGCATGAACACGTGCATTTAACTCACCCAAATCACGGTAAGCGCTTTAAGGCAGCACTAAATAAACTTTCAATTTTATTTTTAGGCGAAGCACAAAAATCAGCGGTTATTTTTCCTTCGTTAGTATTTAGCGAAAGACTTTAAATTAGTATTCTAATTCTTTGGTTTTAAGAAACTCTATTTTAGTGATATTTAACTTATCAATTTCACTAAATCTATTGATTAGCAGGCAAATTAAGGCAAATAAAATTGGTGTGAAAATTAAGGTTAAACCTAAGCGAAGCAACAGGCTTAAAAAAGCAAGTTTTCCAAAATAAAACCAAGTGGCAAAAGTGTTTATCAAAGTATAGCCAAGATATCCAAAAAATGTAGCCATAAAAATAGTTAATTTAGAAATTCTTTTAAAGCAAATAATTGAGTAAAGTAACACCCAAAAATAAGTAGCAAATCCGTAGATAGGAAGATAACCAAGTGAATTTAAAAACCCAAACAAAAGGTCGTAAATTACGCCAGTAATTAGTGCATATGCTGGACCAAAAGCAATCGCAACCACAGCTAAAGCAACGATAAAAAAAGGTACTCTGAACATGCCAATTGGGACGATATATGAGTATAGTGAGTTAACTGCAACTGCACTTGCCGTTAAAACTGCTGCGATTGTTAACTTAATTATTTCTAACTTATTTTTAGTGATTTGCATGTCTAAATTATATCTTTTTTTCGCCTTTTTTCACATAAAAGTGAAGTTAAAAATCACTTTTGTTGTATAATGTTTAGTAGTTAACAAGGAGAAAAAATGGCTAAAAAAAATGCATTAACTCAAGAAGGGTACGATAAACTAGTAAGCGAACTTAACGAACTTAAATTTGTTAAACGCCCTAAAAACATTCAAGCAATTAAAGAAGCGCGCGCTCAAGGTGACTTGTCTGAAAACGCAGACTACGATGCTGCTAGAAATGAGCAGGCGCAAATTGAACACAAAATTAAAGAACTAGAAAGCATTTTAAAAGACGCAGTTATTATTAAAAGTAACCGCGATGATATTTGCGTAATTGGCAATAAAGTTGAACTTAAATATCTACACAATAAAGCAGTTGAAAACATCCAACTAGTTGGTAGCCAAGAAACTGACCTTTTTAGTGGTAGTGTTTTAAAAATTTCTGTAGAAACTCCGCTGGGCCGTGCTATTCAAAACCACAAAGCAGGCGATAAAGTTTCTTTCAAGGTTTCTGAAAACAAAAGTCTTGATGTTGAAATTCTTAAAGTTTACCAATAATGCCTAAATACAGGTTTACTGCATATTTAAAAAGTATCTTTAACCTCCCTTTAGCAGAACTTAAAAATCAAGGTGCCGACACTTTGATTTTTGATTTAGACAATACTCTGCTTTCTTATAAAGAAAACTCTTTTTCTAAAGAAACTGTTGATTTTTTTAAAAAATTAAGTGCTGATTTTAGATTGTATATTTTTAGCAATTCAGGCAAATCTAGACAACTTTTAAATGCCTTGCCTGCCACTAAAGTTTTTTTTAACTTAAGAAAACCTTTTACTAAAACTGGCAAAAAGATTTGCAGAACTGAACAAATAGAATGTCAAAACTCAGCGTTTATTGGTGACCAGTTGTTGACCGATGTTGTTTTTAGTAATAAAATGCAGTTTAAAACGACATTTTTAGTCAAGTCTATAGATAGCACAAGTGAACGTTTTTTGACTAAAATTAACAGATTTAGAGAAAAAATTATTTTTGCTTTTATTCGTTTTTTTAAACCTAACTACTTTAAAAGAAACTTGCTTAGATATTATTTAAACACTAACTTTAAAGCAAAAGTTAAATATTTAAAAAAAGCCTTGAAAACTAAATTAGACCAAGACAAAGAAAGATACTTGCATTCTTTGTCTACCGCTAAAATGTGCAGGCAACTCGCAAAACACTGGAAAATTGATGAAAACCAGGCATATCTTTCGGGTTTAATTCACGATTTTGCCAAACACGTTAATGCAGACGAGGCTCATAGTTTAGTTAAGTTTTCATATCCTGAATTAAAACAGACAAATAGTACTAATTTACTACATGGTCCAGTATCTGCTTATTTATTTTCAGAACTAATTGATTTATCTGAAGACCAAAAAAACTCAGTATTTATGCACACAACTCCAACTCCAGAAATCTCTACGCTCGGCAAAATTCTTTTTATTTCAGATAAAGCCGAAGTGAGGAGAACTTTTAAGGACCTCGGAGAAATTAGAAAAGTGATGTGGCAAGACTTAAATAAAGCTTGCGTATTAGTGTTTGAAGGGGTTTTCAAGAGTTTAAAATCCAGAGGCATTAAACCCGAGCAAATACAAATTGATACATACAATAAATTAAAACAAGAAATTAAGTAATTTAAAAGGAGTAAAGATGGGCTCACTTAGATTAAAAGAAATCAATCAAGACTTAAAAGACATTGATGTTAAAGATGTTAAATACTACAATTTTACCGGAATCCATCCACTTTTTGACATCGCAGTTATTGGAACTGCCACTGAACGCCAGGCTTTAGCGTTAGTTTCAAGAGTTAAAAGCTACCCTGAGTTTAAGTCAGTTGAAACTGGCTCTGGTTGGACTTTGATTGCCACTGAGCAAATTTGGATACACATTTTTACCAAGGAAGAACGAGAAAGTCGTGGACTTGATGATGTCTACGCTCAATACGAGGAAACACTTTAATTATGATAAAGGCAATTAAGACTATTTTTATAATTTTTCATTTTGTTTTAATCGGCACTGTTATTTGGTTTGTTTTAGTTAAAACTAAAGCGCTTGAATATAAACTACCTTTTAAACAAGATGAAATCCAAGCGGCTTACTACTACGATGAAGTCAAAGACATAGATAAAGATGTATTTGCTGATTACTTGCACATCAAACCAAAGCCAGAAAACCGTGTAGTTGCAAATAAAGACGAAGATAAAATTAAGTTAAAGTTCATAATTAGTGCTGCTTTTAATTCAAATAAAGTTATCTACAGGAAATTTCCTTTCTATAAGTCTCAGCCAAGTGGTACTAAAGAGGCTGTAGTTTTTGCCAAAAACAATTCAGAGTTTATAGTAATTACGAGAAAAGCAGTTTACGAAATTAGTGTAATTGGCGATAAACACACTAAAAAAATTATTAGAATTATGAATTTAGGTGAGACATTTAAAGAAATTTCAAACACTTTTGCTTATAAAATTACAAAAAATTAAAACCAAAACGCTTGGATTTCCAAGCGTTTTTTAATTTGCTCAAAAATAGTTTGTATTTTAATTTGCGAATGCTAATCATTTGCAAATTAAACTCATTTGGACTATACTAAATATGCAAGTTATTTTTTTTAAAAAAATATACTTATGAAAGGACTATATATGAAAAAATTATTATTTGCGCTATTTGCCTTAGTTGCTCTATTTGCTTTAGGAAGTTGCCACGACAATAGCAAAAAACCTCATCATGGCCACCATCACCATCACGGAAAAGTTATGCATTTTCACCATCTAAAAAGCGAATACAAAGTTGGTGATGAACTAAAAGTAGAAGCGCACAGCTTTAAAAAAGAAATTAAAGAATACAGATGGTATCTAAAACTAAAAGACGGGAAAACTGAAGAGTTTAAAGAAAGCACTAAAGACTTTGTCTTGAAACTAGAAGAAAAACACATCGGCGCTGAACTCCACGTTGAAGCCCTAGACGCTGCTAAAAAAGTTATAGACAAAGCACACAAAGCCCTTAACATAAAAGCAAAAGAAACTAAACAGGCTAATAACTTTGCTTTAAAACAAAATCTAATTTTTGCTTAAGTATAAGCCCTAAAATCAAAAAATCCAGTAAATGAGGTTCACCTCGCAATTACTGGATTTTTTTAATTTCTTGAATAATTTTTACTAGTTCACTTTCGTCGTTTAATCTACAGACCATTTGTCTGAGTTCAGCTGAAATTTTAATGTTCTTTAAATAAAAAAGAATAGCACCACGCAGTAAAAGAAAGAAACGTCTTTGGTCTTTTTCTTGGCTTTTAAGCAAGGTATAGTGCTTAAAAATAATTTCAGCGGTAGAGGTTGGTGTTTTTAAATTAGGTGTTTTAGTTAAAATTTCTTTAAAAACTAATGGGTTTGCCAGTGCTTTTCTGCCAATCATTACAGCATCTACTTTGCAGTACTCAAGCATTTTAGTAAACTCTGCTAAATCAGTAACATCTCCGTTTCCGATTACTGGAATAGAAACTGCTTCTTTGATTTTTTTAATTTCAGCAAGGTCAACAACACCTGAATATCCCTGTTCTTTAGTGCGGCCGTGTACGGATATAAAAGAAACGCCTGAGTTTTCAAGAATTTTGGCAACTTCTTGGCCGTTTATAGTGTTTTTATCAAATCCTAGCCTAATTTTGGCAGAAACCGGCAGAGAAACTGCGTTAACTACAGCCTCAGTAATCGCTTTTAACAAGGGTAAATCTTTAAGCAAATAAGAACCTGAATGCCCACGGTCAGAAATTTTGGGAGCAGGACAACCGAAGTTGATATCAATAAAGTCAAAGCGGTAGTTTTTTTCAATAATTTTAGCAGCCTCTGCCATGATTTCTGGGTCATTTCCAAAAATTTGCACGCCTATAGGATGTTCAACTTCTTTAAACTCAAGCATATGAAGCGTTTTTTCGTCACCATGCACCAAGGCATATGAAGAAATCATTTCAGTGTAAAGCAGACCAGCTCCTGCTTCTTTGCAAATTTGTCTAAATGCAGAGTAAGTATAGCCAGCCATTGGGGCCAGTGCTAATTTGTTTTGGAAGTTTAGTTTCTTAAAAATATCTTGCATTTTTTGAACTTATATCCTTTAGTTAAAATTTCGTTTGCAAACTCAAAATCAGCCTGATTTGCTTCTCTGATGCCTCTTAGTGGGTAGTTTAGTCCTAGGTCTGTCCATTTTTTTGCGCCATGTGTGTGGTATTTTAAAACTTCAATTCTGCAAACTGAAGAAAGTGAATCTAAAAAACTACGTAAATTTTTAAGTTGAGTTGTGTATAGATTTATGCCAGGAATTATTACCTGTCTGACTACTATATCTTTATTTTGTTCGTCTAAAAAACGGGCAAATGCGTAAACTGTCTCAAGAGGTCTGCCGGTTAACCACAAATGTTTTTTTGGATCAGAATGCTTTAAATCCAGCAAAACAAGGTCGGTGTTTTTAAGAATTTTTGCGTATTTATCTTTTTCGCTTTCTTGATATAACCCGGCTGAAGTATCTAGGCAAGTTTCAATTCCTTGACTTTTGGCAACCTTAAATAAGGCATCTAAAAACTCAAGTTGAAATAAAGGCTCACCACCACTGACAGTTAATTTAGGAGTAGTTCCATAAAATAATTTATACTGATTGAACTTCTTTAAAATTTCTGAAACTGTGTAAGTTTCACCTGAATTTCTGCTCCAAGATGTGCGGTTGTGGCAGAACTTACAAGCCAACGGGCAGCCTTGTAGAAACAAAACAAAGCGTAGACCTGGTCCGTCAAAAGCACCAAACGGTTCAATTAAATGAACTCGGCCTTTAACTTCAAGCAAGGTCTTATCTAGTGGCATGAATTGTTCTCGCAATTACCTCAAGTTTTTGTTGGTCGGTTAATTTAGAGAAGTTTACAGCATACCCAGATACCCTGATAGTTAAATTTGGAAACTTCTCTGGATTTTTATAGGCCTCTATTAGTTTTTCTCGGTTAAAGACGTTGATATTTAAATGATATCCTTTGTTTTGAAAGTAGCCGTCTAAAATTGAAACTAAGTTGTTTTTTCTGACCTCCATAAAGTCAGGTAAATTACTTGAACCCAAAGACTCTGGAAGCAATTGAAAAGTATTTGAAATTCCGTCTCTAGCAAACTCAAACGGAATTTTGGCAACAGAAAGTAGTGAGTTTAAAGCACCAGTATTATCGCGGCCATGCATAGGATTTGCGCCAGGTGCAAAAGGTTCGCCTTTTTTGCGACCATCTGGAGTAGAACCAGTGTGCATACCATAGACTACATTTGAAGTGATTGTCAAAATAGACATCGTAGGTCTGGCGTTTAAGTAGGTAGGGTTAGCAGCAATTTCTTTCCAAAAATCTTTAACAACAGCAACTGCTAGTTCATCTACTCTGTCATCTGCGTTTCCATATCTTGGCCAGTCACCAGTTGTTTTAAAGTCCACAATTAAGTTAGTGCTTTCGTCGTATATTGGTTCTACTTGTCCGTATTTAATTGCAGAAAGAGAGTCTGCAACCACTGAAAGTCCAGCGATTCCAGTTGCAAAATTACGAGTAATTTCGTCGTCTAGCAGCGCCATTTGCATAGACTCATATGCATATTTATCGTGCATATAGTGAATGATGTTAAGAGCGTTAACATACAGTTTTGCAACTTCTTTCATTGCCGCTTTAAAGGCCTTGTAAACCGCTTTAAACTCAAATTTACCGTCTTTTAACAATTCAGTTTTAGGAAGAGTTATAACCTGTTCTCCAGTCATTTCATCTCTTCCTTGGTTGAGTGCATAAAGTAGAGTTTTGGCTAGGTTAGCACGTGCTCCGAAAAACTGCATTTCTTTGCCGACTGCCATTGGCGAAACGCAACATGCAATTGCGTAGTCAGAGCCATGGCATTCAGATATAGAGTTATCGTTTTCATACTGAATAGCCGAGGTTTCAATTGATACTTTTGCACAATACTTCTTAAAGTCAACAGGCAGTTTTTCAGACCAAAGCACGGTTAAATTAGGCTCAGGATAAACTCCTAAATTATAAAGAGTGTGGAGCATTCTAAAAGAAGTATTGGTTACAAAAGACTTAGTAGTTCCGTTCATGCCAGCGATAGATTCGGTTACCCAAACTGGGTCTCCTGAAAACACAGAGTTATACTCAGGAGTGCGGGCGAATCTAACCATTCTTAACTTCAATACAAAGTTGTCAATCAACTCTTGGGCTTCAGACTCAGTTAGCCTGCCTTCTTGTTTGTCTTTTTCAATGTAGATGTCAAAAAAAGTAGAAACCCTACCTAGTGACATCGCAGCACCGTTTTGCTGTTTAATTGCCGCTAAATACGCAAAATAAGTCCATTGTATGGCTTCTTTTGCAGACTGAGCAGGTAGAGAAATGTCAAAGCCGTATAGTTTTGCCATTTGTTTTAAATCAGCAAGTGCTTTGATTTGCATCTCTAGGTTTTCAATTTTTTGAATGATTTCAGGGGTATAGGGAAACTCAAAACTTGCCTTGCTTTTTTGTTTTTCTAAAATCAAGCGGTCAACTCCGTAAAGTGCGACACGACGGTAGTCGCCAATAATTCGGCCGCGTCCATATCCATCTGGCAATCCAGTAATTACGTGGTTGTGTCTAGCGATTTTAATGTTTTCAGGATACACATCAAATACACCTTGATTGTGGGTTTTTCTGTATTTAGTAAAAATTTCTTCAGTGTCTTTGTCTAATTCATAACCGTATGAAGATAAGGCTTTTTTAGCAATCTTAATTCCGCCTTCTGCAAATAAAGCGCGTTTTAAAGGTTTATCGGTCTGTAGACCAACAATGCATTCAGGTGTGGTTGTGCTATCGCCAAGTAAGTAGCCAGGACCATATGCCAAAATGTTTGAAGAAGTTTTGCATTCTGCGTCCAGAATTCCTTTTTTAGTTTCTTCAGTTAACAGTTCGTTTAATTTTTCAACTTGTTTTAAGGTATTTTCAGTTGGACCGGCTAAGGTAAGCGTGAATTTCTTTGCTTCTGTGTAGTTAGCCTGAATAAAATCAGCAACATCAATTGTCTTTTTCCAACGGTTTCCTTTAAAATTTTCATAGTATCTCATAACACAAATATTTTACCATTTAAAAATACAAAAAAATGTATATTTGCTTAGAGTTTTTAGGGTATTAAAGCAAATATTTTGATTAAAACTGCTTGTTTTGTTGTTATAATGAATTTGTTAGTTATCTTTTTAAAAGATGTCACAAGGAGACAATATGATAAATCCAAATTTAAAGAAAATTTCTAGAATTCAAACTCAGGAAGTACAAGACTTTTCGTTTGAAGAAAACGTTGTTCCGAGAACTACTTTTAAATCTCTCTTACTAAAAAGTTTATTTTTTGTTGGACTGCTTTCTGTTTTTGCTTTAGTTGTATTTTTCTTAGGTTATTATTTTATTTTTAGCAATACATCAGGTTTAACCTCAGATCAAAGAAAATCTAATTTACTTATCTTTTCAATAGTTTCGCTAAGTGCTTTTGGCTTGATGTTTTTGTTTTCGCTGCTAGGTAACTTTGTGTCAATTGCTAGATTCTCGGTTTGGGTATACTCAATTTCATCAGGTGTGTTTATCGGCGCAATTACTTTAGTTTTTGAAATGATTTTAAGAGGCGTTGGTATAATTGCCCTTAGTGCAACTGCTTTTGTGTTTTTAACAGTGTTAGTTTTAAACTTAAGCAATTGGGTCAGAGGAACTCGTAAGCTTTTCAAAGTTATGATGTTTCTAGGACTAACTGTCCTTTTAATGTCTTTAGTTAACTTAGTACTTTGGTTAGTTTTTAGAAAAACCGACAATCAACTTTACAGCAATACAACTTACCTTTGGTTGCAAATCGCGCTAAGCACTGTCTACATCTTATATTTAACAATAGTTTTGACCTTTAGCATTGAAGGACTAAGAGAAGTTGCACAAAACGATGGTCTTGACAAAGGATATTCTTATGTTGCAATTTTAGGATTGATTTCTACGCTTACTTGGATGTACATTGAGTTTTTAAGACTTGCTGTGATTGTTGCAATGATTTTTGCATCCAAAGCAACTGACTAATTGTATTTTTAAAGATATTTTTAGAAAACCTCTAAGGAGATATTCCTTAGAGGTTTTTCATTTTTAACACACTTTTAAGTATTTTAAGGCAGCACGATCAAATATATTAAGATGAATAGGCAACAACAGAAAATCATTGAAAGCAAAGACCAACATATTTTAGTGTTAGCCGGTGCTGGCAGCGGAAAAACTTATACATTAATTCAAAAAATAAAGGCAATTAAGGAAAGTGAAAATAACGTAAAAATATTGTGTTTAACATTTTCAAATCTGGCAGCCAAAGAACTAAAGCACAGGTTAAACGAAGAAAGTGTCGGTGTATATACTTTTCACGGTTTTTGTTTTAATTTAATTAAACCGTATATTTCAGACAAACAAGTTTTGTTTGAAACTCCGCGTCTTTTTAGTAAAGGAGAAATTCTAGAAGTTTCTCTCTACAAGGCTAATCCTGGAAAAAAACCAAGTAAAACTTTAAAAAAATACAAAGAGTTTCTTGATAAAAACGCGTTAATTGATTTTGACGATATGCTTTTGCTTTGTTTAGAAAAACTAAAAAAGAAAGAATTTAGAGAAACTTACGACTATGTACTAATTGACGAAGTTCAAGATACAAACCTGGTTCAGTTTCAGATTTTAAAACATTTAATTTCTCTAGATACCAAAACTATTTTAGTTGGAGACATAGACCAAGGAATTTATAAGTTCAGAGGTGCATCTTTTGATTTAATTGAAAAATACCGAGAAACCTACTTGCCTAAAGTTTATATGCTCACACAAAACTACCGCTCAGCGCCAGCAATTGTTGAATGCGCAAATAAGCTAATTGAAAAAAATAAAAAAAAGCCTGAAAAAGTACTTTTTTCAGACCTTAAAATTAAAGCAAAAATAAAAATTTATCTATACTCAAAAATCTCTGATTTTATTTTAGAACTAAAAAACTATTTAATTGCCCAAAGAAATCAACAAGTAAAAATAAACGAAATTTGTCTATTGGTCAGAAGAAACCAAGAAAGAGTGTTAATTGAGCAAGAACTCAAGCGCGGCTTTAGGTTTTTTGAATATTTGCCACAAATCTACACAGTACACGAATCAAAAGGGCTTGAGTTTAAAACGGTTTTTATAGTAGGTCTTAACGAAGGGGTGTTTCCAGATACTAAAACAGGTGCATTGCTTGACATAGAAGAAGAAAGAAGGCTGATGTATGTTGCGATTACCAGAGCCAAGCAAAACCTTTTTTTAGTGAGTTTTGAGTTTAGCCAAAACGGCACAAAACTCAAACCTTCTAGATTTTTAAAAGAAATTTACTAAACCTATTTGTCTGGCAAATCATCAAGACAACCAAGGTCTAAGAATTTTTTATAAACAGTTTTATTAACACCAGATCGCGCTTTAAAGTCTTCTTTAGAAGTATAAAGCCCGTCCTTTCGCGCGTTTACGGAGTCAAACGCCGCTGTATCTCCAGTTCCGTCAATTGTGGCAAACGGCATTTGCAGAGTATTTCCTTTAATGTTAAAAGTTTTAGCACTAGACTCGTTAACTGCGAGTTTTGAAAAACTAAAGCCACGCGCGCAAAACTCATATGCTACTTTTAGAGTCACTAAAAGTTCTTGGTCTTTAGCCTTAATTTCGTATCCCAATTGCTCAAGTTCACGGATTTTGTTGCCAATTGCTATTTTGCCACTAGTCATCACGGTGTAGTCAAACTGAACTGCACGTTTTGAAAAAAAAGCAGAGTAGAAAAGTAAAGGTTTGTGTAGTTTAAACCAGGCAATTCTAATGGCCATAATAACGTAGGCAGTGGCGTGGGCTTTTGGAAACATATAGTTAATCAGTCCGCATGAGTAAATATACCACTCAGGCACACCAAAGACTCTTAGTTGATTTGCGTACTCTGCCCATTTTGCCGGGTTTCTGCGGCAATTTCCTTTACGGATAAACTCCATAGCGTTAAACGCCAGGAGTGGTTCAACGTTGTATTTAGAGATCAGGGTTATCATGATGTCGTCGCGACAACCAATTAAGTTTTTAAAAGGAATTGAGCCAAACTCAGGGTGTCCGTCTTTTAAGACTTTTCCGTTATTTAGCCACACGTTTTCACCATGAGAAAGTCCAGAAATTTTAACCAGTTCCGCAAATGTTGTGGGTTTGGTTTCGGCCAAAATTTGCGAAACAAAAGGTGTACCAAACTCAGGTAGGGCAGTTGAAGCGGTTGCCGGCATAAAAGGTGCGTTTGAGTAGTCTACGTTTAGAATTTCATTGCCAGAAAACATTTTATAAACATCAACGTCGGCCATTGGAATGTCTCTAACTTCGCTAAACGGAAACTCAGCAGGGTTGGCCTTAACGTAGTCAAATAAAAACTTAATCATGGTAGGGTCATCGTGTCCCAAAATATCTAGTTTTAGTAAGTTTTCTTCAAAAGAGTGGTAGTCAAAGTGAGTCGTGCGCCAACTTGCTGTGGTGTCATCTGACGGAAATTGCACAGGTGTGACGTCAAAAATTGAGTAAGGTTTTGGCACTACAACAATTCCCCCTGGGTGTTGTCCTGTGGTTCGTTTAACTCCAACAATTTTTTTAGCCAAGGCTGCGATTTTGGGCTTACGGATTTTCATCTGCTTATCTTCAATGTAGCCCTTGACATAACCAAACGCGATTTTTTCGGCAACTCCCGAAACCGTTCCTGCTCTAAAAGCGTGGTCTGCTCCAAGTAGGGTGCGAACATACTCGTGCGCTTGTGCTTGGTATTCACCTGAGAAGTTAAGGTCAATATCTGGGGTTTTGTCGCCTTGAAAACCAAGGAAAGTTTCAAACGGAATGTCGTGTCCATCTCGGTTTAGTTTAGAGCCACACACTGGACAGTCTCGTTCTTTTAAGTCGTATCCATCGTCTGCTTCGTTTAAGTCATCTTTAAACATTTCGTCAAACTGAGTAGAGGCGTAGTCTTTCTTTAAGTCTTCGTTGAACTTAAAGACCTGGAAACAACCTTTTGGACAAAAGTAATGCGGAGGTAAAGGATTGACTTCAGTTATACCTAAAATTGTTGCCACAAAAGAAGAACCAACAGATCCACGGCTACCAACAACATATCCGTCGTCGTTAGACTTTTTGACAAGTAAATAAGACATGTAGTAAATTGAGGCAAAGTTGTTTTTAAGAATGGTAGTTTGCTCTCTTTTTACTCTGTCTAAAATAAAAGGGTGAGGGTTTTTGCCATACTTTTGCTCAAGGTTTTTAGAAATTAAGCGCTTAAACTCACCTTCTATTGAAGGAATACCTTGGTCTTTAAAGTAGTCATCTGAAAACGAATACAGTCCTTCTGGAAAGGCTTGGATGTCTTGAATTAAGTCAGCTATCTGATTTGAGTTTTCAACCACAATTTCCTTGATTAGTTTATCGTCATTTAAAAATGCAAACTCAGCACTTAGTTCATCGGTTGTCTGAAAAAAGTAGTCAGGTGTGGTTTCGTATTGCGCAAGTTCATGGCGGCCTCCGCCAACTAATGGAGTTCTGATAAAAAACTGATAGTAAATTTGGTCTTCTTTATTTAAGTAATGCGGGTTGCTTGATGCAACTACAGTTTTATTTAACTTTTTGGCGTGCAAAATTAGTCTAGAAATTGCGTTTTTAATTGCATCCATCCCACCGGCTATGTTGTCTTTAAGGTGCAAAAAGCAACTAGGCGGATAAACTAAAACGTAGTCGTATTTTAAAATATGTGAGTCCAAAACATTGTCGGTTGAGTTTAGAGCATCAAACCAAAGTTCACCTGCTCCGTTTGCACCAATTAACAGACCATCTTTGTATTTTTCAAACTCAGAAGCCAGCACACGCGGTCTTTGGTGAAAGTACTCAGTTAAAGCAGAAGTTACTAACTTAAATAGATTTTTATAGCCGGTTTGGTTTTTAACCAAAAAATCCACAGCAAACGGCATTTGGTGTAAGTAAGTTTTGCTACGATCTATCGTGGTTTCAAGTTCATTGAAGGTCTTAATGTTCTTTTGTGTAAGGTCTTCAAGCATTTTGATAAACATTTGACCGGTAGCATCGGCATCGTCTATCGCGCGGTGGTGGTTTTCTAAGTTAATTTTAAAGAAACGAGAAAGTGTGCCTAAGTTAAAACGCTTAAGTTGGTCTGAGTAGTGATATCTGGCTAAGTTAAGAGTATCAATGTATAGTACATTTTCGCCAAATGAATAGTTTAAAACTTTAGCTTTATAAAGCACATTTAGGCAGTCAAACGATGCGTTGTGGGCAACTAACACTGAGTCTTTTGCAAACTCAATAAAGTCTTTTAAGACAACTTCCATTTTAGGTTGTCCTTTTAGCATCTCGTCGGTAATGTTTGTTAAGTTTGAGACAAACTCAATTAACTTTTCTTCAGGATCGCAAAACGCCTGGAATCTGTCAATAATTTGTCCGTTTTTGACTTTAACTGCACCGATTTCAATAATTTTGTCGTTAACTATAGAAAGTCCGGTGGTCTCTAAGTCAAATACCACGTAAGTAAGGTCTTTAAGTAAGGCGTCTGAATCTCCCTTTTTAATGTAAAAAGAGTCATCAATGTAGGGCATTTGCACACCGTAAATTGGTTTAATTTCGGCTTTTTTGCAGGCTTGTGCAAATTGTGGGTATGCATAAATTCCGCCAGAGTCAGTAACTGCGATGGCTTTGTGTCCAAAAGATTTAGCCAAGGCTACGTAGCCTTTAATCTCACCCACTCCGTCCATGTTAGAAAGTTTAGTTTGAACATGTAGTTCAACTCGTTTGTCTTCTGCTTTGTCTTGGCGAGTAAACAATGTGTTTTCTTCGTCTTCGTTTTCTTTGTCGACAATTTCAAAGTTTTTAAGCATTAAAACAACGTCGGCAGCATAAGTGTCGTATTGAACTTCTGCAATAATTTTTAAGTTAGTACCAGGTTGGATTTTTTCAGCCTCTGTGATTTCTTGGTTGTATAGAAACTTCTTGGCCAAAATAGCATCAGTTTCGTCTTCTAAAGTCATTTGAAGCAGGGTATATTTGCCGTCTTTGAGTTTTCTAATTTCTGCCTCTACTACGGTAACGTGAAACTTATAAACCAGACTTTCACCTTGATTTTGTTTTTTTGTAACTTCGTAGTTGTCATAAGGAATTTCTTTTAATTTCTTTAAAGAAAGGTCATCTCTAAAAGAGTAGCTACGGCGTCTTGAATAACCTTGGTTTGAACGCACAGTTTGGGTGTATGCTTGGTTTGAACCAGTTTGAACGTTTTCGGACTGAGTGTTTAATTCAAAGGTGGTTTCGCTGACTGGTCTTTTTTTGAAATTAAAGATAAAAGGTAGGCCAAAATAGTTAGAAAAAGCATTAAATAAAGTTTTGCTTAAGTTCTGTTTAATAGCCCAGTTAAGCGTATTTGCGTCAACTGTGATGTCAATAGTTTTGTTGGTTTCATCAACTTTAAACTCAGATTTTAAAACAACTTCAAGAAAGCGTTTATTTACAGGATCGTTGGTATTGAAACTTTTTATTTGAGCCTGAAAATAACTAAGAAAGTGCACATCTAATTTGGAGTAGGTTTCGTAGGTAAAAATTAGTTTTGTGTTTTTTGGTGCTCCCGCGTTTTGCAAAAATTTAAAAGTTTCTTGGTTAAGTGAAAAAAAATCAGAATATGAAATTACTTCTTTTAACCTGATGGTGACTTCTAGTTTTTCGTCAGTTTGCTTAAAATTAAAAACGGTTGGCGAAAAGTCAAAATTCTTTTCAAAAAAATCGTTTATACTCATTATTTTCTACTCCTGAAAAAGTCTTTAAATGACTTGGCAAGTCTATCAATATCATACTGCAATTTCGGCTTTTTTTCAATTTAAATTAAGATAAAAAAGCAATTTTAAATCTGAATTAAAATTGCTTTTTTTAAAACTAAATTTAGACTAAAAATGGTTTTTAAGTAAATCAATTATGATGTTGTTTTTTAAATCATTTAAGTTAAAAAGTTCGTTTAAAACTTCTGAAGTATCCTCTAAATTATTCTTTGCTGACTTCCATCCTGCACCGTCTGTGAACCAAACAAAATTAAAGCCTTGAATCTCTTTAGCAGAAGTTGCTAGGTTTTTATAACTTCTTGCAGTTTCATTTAACTTAGAGCCGCCGCTTGAATAGAAGTTACATTCTATAGCAAAAATTTGTGAGTTGTAGTTGATGACAAAATCAAAACGTTTTTGAGTTTTAGCGAGCTCTGTTAGTCTAGATAAATCCAGACCAAACTTCTTTTCAATATCTGTTTTATTCATTTCTTTAAAGTAGGTCTCACCAAGTTTTAATCCCGCTTTTTTTAAATAGTACTCAACTATATTTTCCATGCTTTTGCCTGTTCGGTTTTTGCGAGCATTTGTGTCAATTCCAACTTCTACACCGTAAACATAGTCAATTAAGTTATTTACAATTTTGTTTTGGAGCAAATTAAATAGACCAGTTTTTTCCATAAAATCAGCATATTGTTCCGCTGTGTAGTTGATTTCTACAAAATCAAACAAGTAGTGGTCTTCGGCAATTACCTTAATTTGCTTTTCACGTTTAGCGATTAAAATCGGAATTGCCTTTAGCACTTCTGGATATTTTTTAACTAAGTTAATAAAATCTGTGCGGATGTTTTTAGAACCAATTAGTGAGTTTAACAGGTTTAATTCAATTTTTATTTTCTCAACATTTAAATAAACTTTATCAAAGTCTGTGTAGTAATCCCAAGTAGCGACAGTGTCTATCATAGTATTTAGCCATTTTTCAAAATTCTTTTTCATAAATTAAACCTCACTCTTGTAATTTGTAATTATAACCTCTTCAACTTCTCCTCTTTTTTTGCCATTTGAGTTTATTGCTCTTTTGGCATTTACTACATGCAAGTTAAAACCTTTATAAATTTCTTGAATAAAAGGTGTATTGTGATTAGAAAGCATCACATTCACCCCTTTTTTAGTTAACTTTAAAGTCAAGTCTCTTAGCCTGATTTGCTCAGCTTTGTCAAACTTTTCTTTACTGTAATCAACAAACCCGTTTTTGTTTGGAAAAATATCATAAGGTGGATCAAAATAAACAAAGTCGCCTTTTTTAGCGTCTGCTACAGCCTTTTCAAAATCAAGATTAACCACCTTTATTTGACTTCTTGAAAAGTATTTTTTAATTTCTAAAAAATTATTAAAATTATATAGGTTTACATTTAGTTTTTTGCCAAACGGAACGTTAAAATAACCAGATTTATTTACCCTATACAGACCGTTAAAGCAGGTTTTATTTAGATAAATTAGTCTAGCTGCTTTTAGATAAGGTGGTTCTTTTTCAAACTCACTTTGTCTATCTAGTTCTCTTATTTGATAGTAAAAATCTTCGGAGTGTTTAGCCTGGTATTCATCGAGCGCATCAATAAGTCTCTCAAAATCATTTTCTGTTTGAAAACAAGAATACGCAAAATACAGGTCTTTATTTAAGTCATTTACTACCGCCTTTTTAGGCTGTAGACGAAAAAACAAGGCGCCCCCACCTATAAAGGGTTCAAAATAAGTGTTAATTTTAGTTGGCAAAAGTTGCACTAATTTTTCTAATAGTTGTGTTTTGCCACCAGCCCATTTCACAAAAGGTTTGGGTGCAGTTTGGTTAGTAAAATCAAATAGTGTCGGAATTTCTGTGTTCAGTGCTTTGGCAATTTTATAAATTGTTTCAAGCGAAACATTAACCTCACCATTTTCAATTTTAGAAACTTGTGGTCTTTCAATACCGCTACTTAAAGCCAAGTCTTCTTGCGTTAAAGAATGGCTTTTTCTTAACGCTAATACTCTTTCACCAAAGTGTTTTTTAACAAGATTTATCATATCTATATTTTAACAAATTTGTGTGTCAAAGTATACAATTTTACCAATTAAAAATAAACAAGACCCGCTCTGCTTATTTACATGTTATTTAATTAAAAAGTTTATGTTTTATTGTTTTAAGTGTCTTTTAACTTTAAACTCGTCTCTGTTGAAAAATTCATTTTCCATTATTAGCTCAAAATCATCTGAATAAAAACAAATTATTAAACCAATCAGAATAAATAAATTCATCTTAACTTTACCGTTGATTTCAACTCTAGGTAAGAAGTTTTTATCGCAAATAATTTCATTCAAAGCAACTTCTGGGTTAGCATCTAATTTGCTTTCTAAATACTTTTTAAAATTTTGTTTTTCATCATTAATGAAATTAACTTTATCTAAACGAATTAACTTATTTGAGCTTATCGCCATATACTGTTTTTTTAACATATTAACAAACTCAAAAACAGTAGTTCTTTTTACAGTAGTGACTTGTGGAAGGATAAACTTATTGAGTTCAAATATGACAATAATTTCTTTATCCTTAATAAAATCAGCAACTAGTTCGCTATATTCTGGAAAAACTGTTTCTAAATTACCAATTAAAGGTCTTTTAAATGCAAAGTCTTTGGCAAAAAACTGTTTTGCTAAATTAAAAATGTCATAAGGATGACGGATTTTGTGCCTGTAAATAAACTCAGGCATTTCTGCCTTGCATGCCAAAAATATATACTGATCAGTGCGGTAGCCGATTTTGATTGCTTTTAAAGATTTTTCAATAATTGCTTTTAAATTTTTAAGTTCTGTGTCAGTTATTTTGAAATTCTTAAAGTAGATATAGCCACGATTCCAAAAATAAATAAAGTTTTTAGTCTCTGAAATCTCTGTTGAAAATACGCTTTTGGCAACCCCTTTGAACTCATTTTCAAATTTTGTATAGTCAAAAAATTCGGTTTGTGAAATCAACCATGCTTTAATTTTGCTACGCAAGGTTTCGTTGCCACCAAGTGGTAGCAAATAATCGCGCTTGCCTTTAAATAACTGATTTTCATAGTGGGAAAGGGCGCCCTTAAGTTGGTATCTGTTAGTAATATTGAAGTCTTTCAGTTCGCTTTTAAAAATTTTTAAAATACCTGAATACGAAATTGGATGATTTTGATTTTGCAAGTAGTCGGATATTTTTTTAGCAAAGTCTAAAGTGATTTGAGGACAGTCGTTAACGTGCGCGTAAGTTCCACGGTCTACTAATTGAACGTTGCTTCTTTCAATTATTGCTTGGACAGTATGGAAATACTTATTGCCAGGTTTATCTGTTTCTTCAAACAAAATATTGCCAAATTCAGCAAGAGAGCACTCGTTGATGCGTTTAATATCGTTATAATCAGAACAGTGAAAACCATTTTTGAAATACTTTTCAATTAAAATTTCTGTTTTTTGTTTTTTAGATAAGTTAAAATTGTATCTAATATAGGTGCCTTTTCTTAGATGAAAATTATTTAAAACATATGTTTTTATACTATTTTTTGTCATTTTAAAGTTCGGCACAAGTTGTCTAATTTTTTTGATTTTTAAAAGCAGGTCTTTTTCTTTAAAATAATGTTTAAAGACCTGTTTTTCAACCTCTAGGAATTTATCTAAATGTTCTTTTGCTGAAAAAAATCCGTGGAACTGCTCAAGATATCCTGTGCTAGTTCCCACGTTTAGCTTTTTGAGTAAAAAAGAAGTAGCGTCGTAGTCATATTTAAGTTTGTCTTTCAAGGATATGAAGTAAAAAAAGTAGCGGCGTTTTGTAAAGACAAACATAAAGTCTATTGATTTAAATGTAAAGTTTTTTAAATAAAATGCGTTAAATTCACTAACCATTTTATCTATTTTTTGTCTTACTCTTTCTTTAGTTAAATCAAATTTCTGACCAATTTCATCTAAAGTAAGGTGATTTCTTTGACCCAAAAGTTCAAAATCTGTGTGACTGTAGCCTCGCATAGCACCAATAAATAACTCAATAAATAAGTAGTATTTATCAGTTGCTGAAAAAAATAAAATATTTGCAAGTTTATTTAGTTCAAGGCCATATTTAAAAAACAACTCCTCAATTTTAGCGGCATAATTTCTTGAATTAGTTCAGCAAAATTGCCTTTATATGAATTGTTAATTTCAAACATTTTGAGTAAATTAAAACATTTTTCTTCGTTTTCAGGCAAAATATACTTAGCATAATAAGAAATTGCTTCTCTTAAAATTAAGAGTTCTTGAAAAATAAAATGTGGATTGATGGTTTCGTTGGTTTTGTTTAAAATAGTTTCTCTAGCAATTGTAAAGTCAAATAAGTTTTGATTTATTCCACAATTGATTTTTTCCTGATTTTTAGTAGCGCCAATAATATCTGCGATTTGAATGTCTGAAATTTGTTTTCTAGTTTGAGGGCAGATTTCGGTGTTTAAAAGGTCTATATTCAGGCGAGTTAGTGATTTAATTAACTTAAAACCATTTTTTAAAGATTTTAAAAATAAGTGATCGTCTAGTGCAGAGAGGTTTTCATACTTTTTAGTTTTCTCTGAAATTAACTTAGTATCGGCGTCTATTTTAAAATCCCATTGAAGAATATGCTCAATTTCTTTACTTTCATTGGGGAATTAAAACCCTCTTTAAATCTGCTGTAAAGCGTAGAAACTTTTTTACCAACAAATTGTTTGCAAAAAATATAAAAATATTGTCTAGACAACCAAACATTTTTTCTAATTTCAAATAAATTTGTCTCTTTAAACTCAAATAAATTCATAAACACACCTCCGGTATCTAGCTTTATTTAAAAAAAATACTCAAGTTGCCTTGAGTAAATTATTTTTAAAAATGGTGACCCGTACGGGATTTGAACCCATAAATGCATGCGTGAAAGGCATGTGAGTTAACCGTTTCTCCAACGGGCCAATACTAAAATAGTATAGCCTGATTTTTAAAAAAATACAAGCAATAACTAGTTTTTTAAAATGGTGCCTACATAAAGAATTGAACTTTAGTTTTAGCATTACCATTGCTACGTACTACCACTGTACTATGTAGGCGTTTTTAGACCGGCTTAATTATAGCGTATTTTAAATATTTTTAAAATTATTTTACTAACTTACTAGTTTTTTGCCTAAGATTAGTCCTTTGACCTATTTATGTATTATTGCTTTATAAGGCTAAAGTAAAAACATTACTCAGGTGTTTTTTCAACTTGGTTGCTAAAAATGTTGGTACCTTTTTCTTTGCCTTTAATCAATTTTAAAATGTTTATGCGGTGTTTTAAAATAACTAGACAAGAAAGCAGAAAAACCACTGCAAGTTCAAGTGAGTAACTTAACCAATTTTTAGACATTTGACTGTAGATTAAGTTAGGGCTAAATATTCTGAATAACAAAAGTGCGATAAAACTAAAAAATACAGCCAGTAAAGAAGCAAGAGACACTAACTTTTTAAACAAAAAGAAAACTGTTAAAAAAGTAAGGACGTAAATTAAACCAACTAACGGAAATGCGACTAGTAAAAACCCAAATAGTGAAGAGATACCTTTGCCACCTTGAAAGCCTAAATAGACAGGATAAAGATGTCCAAAGACAGCAGACAAACCATAAAGCGGATAGATATACACTAATGTTGCTTTAGTTTTAACTTGAACTAAAGACTCAAACATGTCTGCGTTAATAAAGTAAAGGATTAAAACAAAGGCTATAAAAAGCGCACCTTTTAAAACATCTAAAAGAAAAACTATAAACGCTAGTTTAAAGCCAAGAACTCTGGAAACATTGGTTGCGCCAATGTTTCCAGAATGCATTTTTCTTATGTCTGCGTTTTTAAACTTCTTGCTAAAAATTAAGCCAAAAGGAATTGAGCCAAATAAATAAGCAAGTAAGCAAAGTAGTATAACTAAAAAAACGTTTAGGTAAGTGTTCACAAATTCAAATTAAAAAGGGTTTTTAAATAGTTTTACTCAGTTTAAATTAAGTTCAGAAAGGTAAGTTAAGAAACGAACATTTTTGCTAACTTTGGTCGGAATTTCACTAACTTTTAGTGAAACTACCTTGGTTTCTTTTCCGAGATATGAAATGTTTTCTTTAAAGGTGAAAACTAGTCTTGGTGTGCCTTTTTGCATTTTTGGCTCAACTTTAGCGATATTTTGATTTAAAAAGGTAAAAAGTACAGTTTCTTCTTTTGCCTTGTTTAAAGTAACTAATTCTACTCTGTCTGCCTTGATTTCAAAAGCAGCGTGTTTGCATACAGAAGTTTTGGCAGCAAACGAAAAAACATCGCGTTCTTTAAAGTGGCTAAGCAGATTTTGCACTTCGTTTTGCTGAAAACGGTTATACAAAATTAGCGTAGAAATTAAAAAGACTAAGAAAAAGAAAGTAGGGATAATTGAATATACCGATTCTTGGCGAGAAATTACGATGTAAAGTAAAACTGCCAAGGTAGAAAGTAGGGCAAGTAAACTAAATAATAAAGCAAGTAGAAAAAAGATTTTTTTATTTCTCATCATCAAACTCCTTATTTGATTTAATGTCTTTGCGTTTTAAGTGCGGAAACAAAATAACGTCGCGAATAGATTGGCGGTTGGTAAGCAACATAATAAAGCGGTCAAGTCCAATACCAAGACCTCCGGTTGGTGGCATTCCGTATTCTAAGGCTTCTAAAAACTCACTATCTAGTTCACAAGCCTCGGCGTTGCCGGATGCTCGCTCTTTTAGTTGTGCCTCAAAACGTGCGCGTTGGTCAAGCGGATCGTTTAACTCAGAGTAGGCGTTGGCGTATTCTTTTCCAACAATAAACACCTCAAAACGGCGAGTAAAACGAGGGTCTGGTCCTTTCTTGGCCAGTGGTGAAATTTCAACTGGGTGTCCGTAGATAAAGGTTGGCTCAATTAGTTTGTCTTCAACATACTTTTCAAAAAATGCGTTTATAATATGCCCAATTTCAAAATGTGGCTCAACTTTGATGTGGTGACTATCTGCAAGTGTTTTAGCGGTCTCAAAGTCTTTAATTTCAAAAAAGTCGACATTTGCATATTTTTTGACAGCATCAACCATATGCAGACGAGCAAAAGGTTTTGCAAAATCCAACGCAAACTCACCAAACTGAACTTTAGTTGTGCCAAGGACTTTTTTGGCAACTTCACGAAAACTGGTTTCACAAAGTTCCATCATAGTATCTAAATTAGCGTAAGCCTCGTAGACTTCTAGAGTCGTAAACTCAGGGTTATGAGTTGAGTCCATCCCTTCGTTTCTAAATAGACGAGCAATTTCGTAGACTTTTTCCATCCCGCCCACAATTAGTTTCTTTAAAGGAATTTCTTGGGCAATTCTTAAATAAAACGGCATGTTCAGAGCATTGTGGTGAGTGACAAAAGGACGAGCTGCCGCCCCGCCAAGCGTAGGATGCAAGACAGGTGTGTCTACTTCTATAAAGTCTTTTTTGTCAAAAAAGTCGCGAAAGGCTTTAATAATTTTTGGACGCATGAATGAAACTGCTTTAATTTCTGAATTAACTATTAAGTCAAGATAACGTTTGCGTCTACCTTCTTCAATGTCTTGTAGACCATGGAATTTGTCAGGCAGTGGTTTTAAGGCTTTAGTTAAGTAAGTGTATTTAGAAACTCTTACAGAAAGTTCGCCGGTGTGGGTTTTAAAAACTACGCCGTCAATGCCAACAAAGTCACCAAGATCCGTTAACTTCCAGGCCTGAAAATCAGTTTCTTTGATGTTGTCTTTGCGGACATACAACTGAATTTTGCCAAAGCGGTCTTGAATGTGCATAAAACCAGCTTTGCCTTGTGCACGGTTTAAAACAACACGGCCAGCAATTTTGACTTTTTTGTTTAGTTTTTCAAGGTCATCGCCAGAAAAATCTTGATATTTTTCAAAAATTTGTTTTGTATTGAAGTTTGTTTTAAAAGCGTGGCCAAATGGGTCAATTCCAAGTTCCTTTAACTTTATGACTTTATCTCGTCTTGCTTGTTCTTGGTCAGTAAATTGAAGTTCTTGCATTTACTTACTTAGCCTCACTTTCTGTATTAGTTTTTTTAGCAGTAGTTTTTTTAGGTTTATTTACGTTTTCTTTGGCAATTTTTGCAAAGTCAGGAGTCTCGCCTTTTTGCATGTCTACTCGCTCAAGGTGTCCGGTTTCGTGAATTTCGTGAATGTCTTCACGAGTCAGAGTTTCCACTTCTCTTAAGTAATAGGCAATCGCTTCAAGTAGTGGTAGATTTGCCAAAATTAAGGATTTTGCTTTTTCGTGACATTCATTCATGAGCTTTCTGATTTCAAGGTCAATTTCGTGGGCTACTGTGTCCGAAAAATTCTTTTCACTAAAGTAGTCGCGGCCTAAAAACACTTGAGACCCAGCTTTTTCGTATTGGACAAAGCCAAGTTCAGACATTCCGTATTGTGTGACCATCGCACGCGCGATTTGAGTGGCTTTTTCAAAGTCGTTATGCGCTCCGTTTGTAACTGAAGCAAACTTAATTTCTTCGGCAACTCGGCCTCCCAAAAATCCGGTAATTGACTCAGTAAGTTGTTCTTTGGTTTGAAAGAAAGACTCTTCTTTTGGCATCATTAAGTTGTATCCACCAGCCTCGCCACGCGGGATAATTGTGACTTTTTGAACTTCGTTTGCAGACTCAAGAAGCAGACCAATTACGGCGTGTCCGGCCTCGTGGTAGGAAACTATTTTTTTCTCAGTTTCCGAATACTTGCGAGAAACTTTGGCAGGTCCCATCATTACGCGGTCCACACCTTCGTCTAAGTCTGAAATGGTAATCTCAACTCGGTTAGCGCGTGCTGCAAGCAAGGCAGCCTCGTTCATTAAGTTTTCAATGTCAGCCCCAGAAAAGCCAGGAATGCGGCGAGCCAGGTCTTCAAGATTAACCTCGGCTGCCAGATTTTTGTTTCTTGAGTGCACCCCAAGGATTTTAGTTCTACCTTTTAAGTCAGGCAGAGACACGGTAATCTGGCGGTCAAAGCGGCCAGGTCTAAGGAGTGCTGGGTCAAGTACATCTGAGCGGTTGGTAGCAGCCAAAACTATAATTCCAGAGTTTGTTGAAAATCCATCCATTTCTACCAAAATTTGGTTCAAGGTTTGTTCGCGTTCATCGTGTCCGCCACCAATACCTGAACCTCTTTGGCGTCCAACTGCATCAATTTCGTCAATAAAAATGATGCAAGGCGCGATAGACTTTGCGGTGTCAAATAAGTTTCTAACACGTTTAGCCCCAACTCCGACAAACATTTCGACAAACTCAGAACCAGAAAGCGAAATAAAAGAAACATTGGCCTCGCCTGCGACAGCCTTAGCCATCAAAGTTTTACCGGTTCCAGGGGGCCCAACTAAAAGCACACCTTTTGGAACTCTCGCGCCAACTTTGGTGTATTTAGCCGGATCTTTTAAAAAGTCTACAATTTCTTGCAGTTCGTATTTTTCTTCATCCAAGCCAGCAACATTTTGGAAAGTCACGTTGGTTTTCGCAGTTTTAACGTCGCTGTTGACAATATCTAGGTTTTGTTGATTCATTGACTGGTATGATTTGTAAATCAAATACAAAAACAAACCGCTAATTACAAAAGGCAAGGCCGACAAAATAAATGAAAAAATATTGAAACTAGACTCAAGAACGTTGCTGTAAAGTATCTTTTTGTCAGTTGAGTTGTAGTACTCAACAATGTGTCTAATTTCACTGGCCTGCGTGCGGTCAATTCGCTCGTAAACTGTGGCTCTGATTTGCTTGCCATTTTTTTGGTATCTAAAGTCAATGTGTAAGTTACCAGCAGCAGTTTCACGGATGCTTAGGTGAGTGACGGTAAGTTCTGATTTAATTAGTTGTTTTTCTAAATATTTTTTAAGCGAATCGTCAAACTTATCGTAGCCAAGTGCCACGTTTTTCGCACCCAGTTGAGTTTTAAGTTCAGCATATGCTACTTTTACTTTTAAATTATCGTAAATTCTTCTGCTAATTCTAATTACAAAAATTACGACAATTACAGTAACAATTAAGTTAATCCAAAAACTTTTGTTAGAAAATAAATTGAATTTTTTAGGTTGTTTATTTGGTTTATTTGGTTTCATTTATCAGTCTTATCCTTTCTGCTCACTTAAAACGCTGGGTTTCAGTAAAGCAATGTAGGGCAAATTACGGTAAAGTTCTTTGTAGTCCAGACCAAATCCAACAATGAAAAGGTCAGGGATTTTAAAAGCAGCGAAATCAGGCTCAATTTCTACTTTTCTCTTCGTGATTTTGTTTAAAAGTACCACTGTCTTAACGGATTTTGCTCCGTTTTTAAGAAGGGTTTCTTTAATTAAGTTAAGAGTTATTCCTGAGTCCATAATATCGTCAACTATCAATACATCTCGGTCTTTGACATCTGGCAGCAGACTAGAGTTCAGCAGAACTTTGCCAGTTGACTCAGTTCCGCCAAAATAAGACTTAGTCGACATATACTGAATTTCACAGTTAATAGATAAATTCAAAGAAAGCTCAGTTAAAAAAGGAACAGAGCCGTTTAAAATGCCAATTAAAAGCGGAGTCTTGTCAAAGTAAGCCTTGGAAACTTCCTTTGCTACTCGCTTAATTTGTCTTTTGATACTAAAGCGAGAAATTAGGACTTTTTGGATATCTTTTTTGAGTAAATTTCGCATAGTTCACCTATAAACTCAATTTTAAGAGTTTCGCCAACCCCAAGAGTGTCGTTTTTATATAGTTTTGGAATGTAGATAATTTGGTCGGCTGAATCTGTTAAAATCGGATATTGCTTTCTAAAATAAAGTGGTACTTTGGCGTCTTTAAACAACTTGGCTACAGATTTTTTGCCGAAACTGTAGTTAAGTAAGTCTCTAGGCTTTTGAGTTCTGACTAAAAAAGGTAGTCTAAGCGCACCAGTACTATATTCAATTATACAGTTTATTAGACTGGTTTGTGGGTGTTTTGAATTAAAACAAAAATTATCTATATTATATTTATATAATAGTGGCGAATTTGCTTGTTTTTTTAGCGAAAAAACCGCGTAAGTTTTTTTAAAAAACCAGGTATCACTTAATTTGATTTCACCATTTGGACGAGCGCTTAAAATTAACTTATCAATTTGCACAATTTTCTTTAAATTAAAAGAGACTTTGTTTTGATTTAATAGTTCTGTCAAAATATATAGTCTAATGTGCAAAGGATGTTTTAAGTATTCAGGAATTGTAAAAATATCTTTGTTTTGAATAAAGTCAAGAGCAGTTTTTTTAAGACCTGAGTCAAGTGACTGAAAAATTTCTGAAAGCAAAAACATTCTGTCTGTCAGTTTAGGGTTTTGTTTTTCTAGTTCAGGAATAACTAAGTTTCTAAATTGGTTTCTCGTGTAGTTGTTTTTAAAATTACTCTCGTCTTCAAAAAAAATGAGTTTGTGATTTTTTGCGTATTCGTACAGTTCTGATTTTTTAATTTCTTTAAAAGGCTTTAAAAAAATAAATCCGTCGTCTTCGTGTTTAGCGTCAAAACCACTTAGTGATTTAAACATACCTTGGCTGACGAAGTTCATCACCATAGTTTCAGTAAGGTCATTTAAGTGGTGAGCAGTCACGATTAAGTTTGTGTTGTTTTCCTTAGCAATTTCTTTTAATAAGGCTATTCTACAGTCTCTTGCGAGTTTTTGGAAATTACTATTTTTTTCAATTTTAATATCTTTAAGTACTACTTTTAAGTTGTTAACATGAGCCGTTTTCTCAACTAATTTTGCTTCTTTTTCACTGGCTTTTCTCTTATGGTGATTGAAATTTACCACAATGCAATTTAGTTTTATTTTAATTGCTGCGTCTAGTAAAACCATACTATCAACCCCACCAGATACTGCTAAAATAAAAGTTTTATCTGGGTAAGATGCTTGGATTTTTTTTAAACTATCAAAAATTTTTTTCATAATTTCTTTATTTAATATATAATATTATAACACAAGCCAGATAGGTGTTTTTCACAAAAACAAGAGGTAATTATGTTAATTTTAGCCAGTCAATCACCACGTAGAATTCAAATTTTAACTGAACATAATTTTGATTTTAAAGCCATTAAACCAAGTTGGGATGAAAGTAAAATAAGTGCTGTAAATTGGCGTAGTTACGCGACTATACAGGCTTATTTTAAAGCAAAATCTGTTCTGGAAGAAGAAAACTTATCTCAAGGCGATATAGTATTGGCAACAGATACCACAGTAGTTTTGAAAAACGAAATTTTAGAAAAACCAGAAACCGCTGAGCGTTGCTTTGAGATGTTAAAAAAGTTAAATGGTAAAAAGCACATAGTAGTTAGCGGAGTGGCAATAATTCACAAAACCAAAGTCTATTCGTTTCAAGTAACAACTTACGTTTATTTTAAGAAAAATAGCGAAGCCGAAATTCAGAAATACATAGAACTCACTAAACCTTTTGATAAGGCGGGTGGATACGGTATACAAGATAAGGAAAACAATTTAATTGAAAAAATTACTGGAGACTACTTAAATGTAGTTGGTATGCCAACGGCTGCTTTAAATAAAATTGGGGAAATTTTAAAATGCGATGCGATGTAGACCAACTTAAGTTAAACAGAGTTAAACAAACTTATTTCGTTAAGTTAAAAGAAAAAAATTTTACGTTCTTAGAAGCAGGTTACCTTTTTGCACTGTTTTTTGAATTGATTTTTTCAGCGTTAATTGTTTATTTAGCACTAAACTGGCAAAGCAGCTACAGTCTTACAAGTTGGCTGAATGCCTTTACTATTTCAACGGTTTTTGTTTTCTTTATTGGTTGGGTGATTTTGATGGCCAACAAAAATATACTGTCTCCTCTTTTTTACGGAACAAAGTCTTTTTTTACGGTCTTAACTGGACAAAAACTGGGAGAGACTTATTTTGAATACTGCCAAAGATGGACAGAAAAACCAATTAAGCGTTTCTACTATATTTCTAATTTCTTAATCGCTTTAACGCACTTTTTAGTTTTTATTATTCTTTTAATTGTCTACTACGCTAAATAACGATTATGAACTGGTTTCTTTTATCTAAATGCGGTTGCCTTTTCGGTAATTGCAGTGATGACAAAGCGTTTGTAAATTATTTAAATCGCTTTTGCCACCTTTAGAAATTGGATATATATGGTCAATTTCTAAGTCTTCGGTATCGCCACATTTAACACAACGATAGTTATCGCGTGCATAAATAGCAAATCTAACTTTATTAGAAACGCGTGCTCTTTCTACTTTAGTAATTGAGTCCCAGATTTCTGGATTCAAATAATAATCTCCTCGTTTTTCTTCAATCATTCCGATAAGTTCAACAATTGTCTCACTATCAAATTTGTCTTTTTTATAGCTAACTAGACGACCGTTTAATAAAGACCGGTAGATTTCAACTAAAATAGTAAACTCAGTAACTGGTTTTTTAACTCCTTTAGACATGACATCGGTTAACACCTGTTTTAAATATTGTGTGTTTTTGAAAGGTATAGCTGTGTCGAAGTCAAAAATCAGACATTCGTTTTTAACCTTTTTTAAATAAATTTCGTGTTTTTTTGATTAGTCTTAGCGTTTTGTATTTTTTCTTTCACTTTTTCTTTTAAAAACCTTAACTCATAAATTAAAAAGTCAACAGGTTGAACAATTTCAAAAAAATGCTTGTTATCATAAATTTTTTTTAAATTAAAGTTTTCAACTTTAAGAAACTGATACTCTAAATTAAGTTCTCTTAATTTCTTCAAACCTAAACTATGTTTATCAACAAAATCATAATATTGCTTTCTTCTTAGCGAACTAATTAAAAAGGCTAAAAAAATTAGTGCTAAAAGCAAAACTATTAAACATATAAAAATTAATTGGATTAACATTTTTCACCTCTTTAAGTTTTAAAAAAATAAAAATTATTTGTGTATATTATTTAGATTAGTAAATAAAAATGACTGCCTGCAAAGTTAAACTCTTTACAAAGCAGTCGTTTTTAAAAAAATACATAATAAGCCATGTTCTGTATTTAAACAATCATTTATCTAATGCATATGCATTCCGTTTGTCTCTTCTTAATTTGAAACAAAAGCGGTTCCCCTACCAAAATTTGGGTTTCTAGCTTGTGGAGTTTACCCGTTTCACTTGAACTAAATCAACTCGTCTCTGTGGCACTTTATGAAAATAAACATTTCGTCGTCAAGGCAGTGCGTTGCCTTGCCCAAGGTTATTTATTGCCTTGGCACAATCACTACTGGCATCACAGCCAGTGCTAGCATGGACTTTCCTAACGTTTCCGCTCGATTGTCTGTGTATTTTTTTTACTTATAGAACCTATTTAGTTTTGTTTTTCTTTAAAACTTCTTTTCTGGAAAGGTCAACTCTACCTTTTTCGTCAACGCCGATACATTTAACTAAGATTTGGTCGCCAAGTGAAAGCACGTCTTCTACTTTTTCAATGCGTTCAAGCGCGATTTGAGAGATGTGCATTAAACCTTCTGTACCTGGCCAAAGTTCAACAAAAGCCCCATATTTTTCAATTCTGGTAACTTTCGCTTCGTAAACTGCACCAACTTCAACTTCGCGAGTTAAGTTATATACCTTGTCGTAAGCCATTTGGATGTATTTAGCCTCAGGGTGTCTAATTATCACTTTTCCGTCTTGAGAAATTTCAATATCACAGTTTCCACAATCTTGAATGATTTGGTTAATCACTTTGCCACCACTGCCAATTACATCTTTAATTTTATCTGGGTTGATGTTTAGAACTTTGACATGTGGTGCGCAGTCTGCAACTTCTTTTCTTGGCTCAGCGATGGTAGTTTGCATATGTGCAAGTAAAGCAAAACGCGCTTCTTTAGCGTCGGCTAAAGCCTCGGTTAAAATGGCTTTATCAATTCCGTCAATTTTAATGTCCATTTGCAATGCGGTAATACCTGTCTTTGTTCCGGCAACTTTGAAGTCCATGTCGCCAAGGTGGTCTTCCATGCCTTGAATGTCAGTTAAAATTGTGTAGTTTTTACCTTCTTTAATTAGACCCATTGCAATACCTGCAACCGGTGATTTTAAAGGTACACCACCTGCCATTAAGGCTAAAGTTGAACCACAAACTGTTGCCATTGAAGACGAACCGTTAGATTCCAGAATTTCTGAAACTAAACGCACAGTGTATGGGAATTCTTCTTCAGATGGAAGCATTGGAAGAATTGCACGACGTGCTAAAGTACCGTGTCCGATTTCTCTACGGCCAGGTGCTCCGTATCTGCCGGTTTCACCAACTGAGTAAGGAGGGAAATTGTAGTGTAGTGTAAATCTCTTGTCTTCTTCAAATCCAAGGTCATCAATAATTTGTTTGTCTTTTTCGCCACCTAAAGTTAAAACTGCTAATGATTGAGTTTGTCCGCGAGTAAACAGCGCAGAGCCGTGGGCTCTTGGCAAAATGTCTAGTCTTGATGAAAGTGGGCGAATTTCTTTGACTTTTCTTGAGTCAGGACGGATTTTGTCAACAGTGATAAGTTTTCTAAACTCAATTTTAACTAAGTCTTCGTATGCTAAAAATACTTCGTTATCGTAAAGTTTGCGAGTATCTTCGTCTAAATTTAATTTATCGTATTGTTTTGAGTAAAGTTCAATGACTTCAGCTCTCAAAGATTCTAATGCTAGGTCGCGTTCTTGTTTGTCAAAAACCAAAAGTGCGGTTTTGATTTTTTTAGCATAGTTTTTCTCAAGTTCACCAACTAATTTAGGGTTATATACAGTGATTTCAACTGGTTTTTTAGCCTCTCCGATTTCTGCTTGAATTGAAGAAATGAATGCACAGATTTTCTTAATTTCAGCGTGCGCAAATAAAATTGCTTCAACCATTGTCTCTTCGCTTAACTCATTTGCTCCAGCTTCTACCATGTTAATAGCGTCTTTAGTACCAGCAACTGTTAAGTTTAAGCTAGATTTTTCTAAATCAGCAATAGATGGATTGATTACAAACTGACCGTCAATCATACCAACAGTTACACCAGCAATTGGTCCTTCAAAAGGCAGTGAAGATACAGACAAGGCAATAGATGAACCTAGCATAGCAGTAAGTGGTGCTGAACAGGCTTCATCAAAAGACATTACAGTGTTGACAACCTGAACTTCATCTTTATATCCTTCTTTGAAAAGCGGGCGAATTGGTCTGTCAATTAGTCTAGACATTAAAGTTTCGTATTCAGAACCTTTTCCTTCTCTTCGCATAAAGTTGCCAGGAATTTTACCACCAGCGTATTTTTTTTCTTGGTAAATTACCATTAATGGAAAGAAATCTTGTAGTGGGTTTTCATTTGCTTTTGAACAAACTGTAGACAGCACACAAGTATCTCCATAATAAACTAAAGCAGAGGCTTGCGCTTGTTTAGCAACTTCGCCAATCTCTACTCTTAGGCTACGACCACCGATCGTAGTTGAAAAGACTTTTTTCATATTTTTTCTCCTTGATTTAACTGCTTAATTATAACATTTTTAGCCCAAAATCAGGTCGTTTTTTACTTTTTTGGTAGGTTTTTTAAGTAAAGTTATAGTTTTAGAGTTTTTGTAAAAGCATGTATCGCTCGCTATATCTAAAGACTGAGTTTTTAGTTAAAAAATAGGTATCTACAGTTTTAGTGGTTGCTATGTTTTTAACATAGCGCAACTTGTTTTGAAAATAAGGTTCAGTCGCAGCACTATTTGGTCTTGCAAAAATATGAGTAGGTTTTAAGTCTTTGTGTTCGGATAAAAATAAGTTAAGTTTTGATTGAGTTGCTGAGTTTAGAAAAACTAACGAAACTTTTTTGTGTTTTAGTTCTAACACCGGACCTCGGTTGCTAGTGTGTTCATAAGTTTTAGTTGTGTGCAGCAAATTTAACTCAAATTTCCCAATTTGAAAATTATTTGGCAAAAAATAGTAGTTATCTTGCACAGTTTTTGGAAGTTTTGTAAAGTAAAATTTACTTGGGTTAATTTCGTTTAAGGCAAATAACTCTTTTTCAAAATAAAATAGGTCTGTGTAAATTACTTCAGGTTCAAAAACAAGCCCAAGCTTCTTAAATGTGCTAAGGGTTTTGCTTGCAGGATTGATGAGTGTGACTTTAGCATTTGAAATTAAAATCATCGCCGTTGTATTGCTTTCTTGTACAGTTTTTAAACAGGGTAAAGGTGTGAGTAAAAACTTTATTTTAAATAAAACTAACGCAAAAAGAAACATGTATTTTTTTAGATAAACATAGGTAGTTTTTCTAAAAACTAAGTATATTAAAAGTAGATAATAAAGCGCAAGTAAGTAAGGTGAAAACTCAGGAAAACTCAGTTCTAAGAAGTTCATTCTGGAATGCTTAAATAATGTTAAAATCGCCCTATAAGGATATTCTAAAGCATATGCAAAGGGATAAAAAAATAGTAAAATTATAATTAAAGGAAAATAAAAATAAGTTAAAAACTGTAAAATAAAACTACTTAAAAACAAGGTGACTAAATTGAGTTTGCCACCAAAGTTCACACTCAGCGGAAAAATAATTAAATAAAAATAAATACTTGATTTGATTTTTCCTTTAAAAAAGCCCTGCTGCCATTTGAAGTTTACTTTATTTAAAATTGAAAAAAACGAAATTAAATAAGTTAAAACAAATCCGTAGTTAAATACTGAAAAAGGATTTAAGACAAATGCTGCCAGACCAGTTAAAGAAAGTGCGTTAATTTTACTGATTTTAATTTTTTTTAAGTTTGCAGTTAAATAAATTAAGTAAAAAAAGGCAAACTTAAAACTGCTGGCTTTGGGATTGGAAAAGTGCATCCAAAATAAAAAAACAGTTAAAAAAATTAACTGCTTTTTTTCGCTTACCGAAAAATAATTAAAAACTTTTTTAATTAAAGTAATTAAAAATGCGGTAAAAAGACCGCTTGCAGAAATTACTGAAGTCAATCCATATCCAGAAATTAGTCTGCGTGTATCTAGGTCAGCAGTATTTTCTGCCAGCAAAAACGTTGAGAGCCAAGTTTTGGTGTTTTCAGGGAAAAGTGTCAAATATTTAGACAAATAATACGAATAATAAAGATATTTTAAACTAAACCTAGATGCACTGTGTCTAATGTAGTAGTGTCCCGCAATTTGTTTTGAAAACTGATTTAAATCTACTTCTCTTGCAAAGTAAAAACGCGAATCTATTTTAATAAAATCACCAACCTGAAGGTCTGACTCAGCGTACACAGCAAGCCGAGTAAAACCGTTTGTTAAGTAAGCGGTATCTCTCGATTTTTTAAAACAATAGTAGTAATTGCCAAAATATGGATAACTAAAAAGTAAGTAATTAAGCAAGTAAATCAGTCCAAAAAATAAAAGTACGGAAAATACTAATTTGTGCGAAACTACTTTTCTAGCAAAGTAAATATAAGGAAGTAAAATCAGTAAAAAAAGTGGAAATTTTAAGGCTACTAAAAAAATTGCGGTAAGCGGAAAAATTAAGTAAAGTTTATTTTTAATCTGCAAAAAAGTAGGGTTTAATTTGTTCAAAGGTTTTTGGGCCTATACCTTTTATTTCAAGTAGTTCCTCAACTGATTTAAATTGAGTAGTTCTTTGTTTAACTAAGATGTTAGTCGCAATTTCTTCAGTAATTTTTGGAATTTCAACCAGCTGTCTATAGGTAACTGTATTTAAGTTATAAGTTTTGGTGATTTTGCCTTTTGTGTCAGTTTTTACTAAAAAAGTACGGTTTCGGTCAATTTTAGTCTGTTCGGCTAGGTCTCTGACTGCGTTTTCCGTGTATCCGCCTGCGTAGTTTAAAACAGATGCTAGTTCTGTTCCTTTCATTACTCGATAAGTTCCTGGAAACTTAACTTCACCCATAATTTTTACATCAAAAAACTTAATTTCTTTACCTTGCTTTGCAGGCTTTAGTCTATTTTGTCTTAAGATAAAGAAAGTTGTGAAAAAAATAAGCAAAATAACTTGCAGTGCAATTAAAAATACATACAGCGTAAATCTTTTTTTAAATATTTTTTTGTGCATATTTGCGTCCTTTTTAGTTTTTCGCAAATATACTTGCCAAAACACGCGCGAATTACTCAAAAAAAATAAAAAAAGCACTCAATAAGAGCGCTTTTTTGGAAAATCTTTTAAATGGTGCTCGATATCGGGGTCGAACCGATATGGATTTCTCCGTACGATTTTGAGTCGTATGCGTCTGCCAATTCCGCCAATCGAGCAGTTTGACAAAATTTACATTTTGTCAATTGGACTTATTCCAAGTAGTTTTAAGCCTTTTTCTAAAACTAATCTCACGAAGTAAAGGAAGCATAGGTTTGCGTTTTGAACTAAACTATCCTTAACTATAAAGTGAGTTTGGGCGTATAGTTTATTAAAACTAGCGCACACATTAAGTAAGTATTTAGCCACAGTAGAAGGCATTAAGGTCTCGGCTGCTTTTTCAATAGTTTCTTTAAAACTATCAATTAATTTTAACACAGGCCAAAACTCTTTAGTTAAATATTTAGAGTCAAACTTAGTAAAGTCTAGTGTTTGACCTTCAAGTATAGAAGCGATTCTAACAACAGTATATTGGATATATGGACCAGTTTGGCCTTCAAACTTCAAGGCTTGGTTTAAGTTAAACTCAAAATCCAGGGTTCGGTCGTTTTTAAGGTCATTGAAGATAATTGCGCCAACTCCGATTTTTTCAGCGAGATAATCAATTTCTTTAGTCTCTGGCCTTTTTTCTAAAATTATATTTTTAGCACCCAAAATCGCAAGATCTAGCAAGGCTTTTAAACCTTTGGTTTTACCTTCGCGCGTTGACATTTTCTTGCCGTTTGTCAAAACCAGCCCAAAGCCAACGTGTGTAATGTTGGTGTCAATCCCGTAGATTTTGGTCAATCTTTTTAGTTGTTCAAAGTGCAGTTTTTGTTCGTTTCCAACAACGTATAAAATGTCTGTAAAGTTATGTAGATTTTTTCTGTATTCAAGGGCTGTCAGATCACGAGTTAAGTAAAGAGTAGCACCGTCTGAACGCACCAGCAAAGCAGGTGGGATGTCTTCACCTAGCCTTACAATTTTCGCGCCTGCGTCTTTTTCAAGGACTTTCATTTCACTAAGTTTGGCTAAAACTGACTGCATCTTGTCGTTGTAAAAAGATTCACCCGAAATATTTTCAAACTCAACCCCAAGTGTGCGGTAAACTTTTAAAAACTCAGCGATAGATATTTCTCTAAATTGGCGCCAAAGTTTCAGGTATTTCTCGTCTCTGTCTTCAAGGTTTTTAAAAATTTCTCGAGCCTTGTCTTCAAGTTGTGGGTTCTCTTCAGCTTCCTTGTGGAAACGTACATACATAGATTGCAAATGCTCAAGTGGGTTTCTTTGAAACTCATCGGTATCTAGCCAGTTTTCGTAAGCGTAAATCATCTTACCAAACTGAGTTCCCCAGTCACCAAGGTAGTTTTCACCATACACCTCTGCGCCTGCGCACTTTAAGATTTGTTTAAGAGAGTTTCCAATTACTGTAGACCTTAGATGGCCAACTGAGAAAAACTTTGCAACATTCGGACTTGAGTAGTCAATGAAGTACTTACGATTGTTTGATTTAAAAACGGGGAAGTTTGTGTTTTCTTTAACCAAAACTTTAAATAAATCTGCTTTAAACTTATCTTGATTTAGTTTAATATTTAAAAACCCGTTTAAAAAAACGAGTTCTTGAATAATATTTAAATTAGCGATTTTTTGTTCAATTGAAAGAAAAATCTCGGCTGGCTTTTGCTTAGTTAAAGCAGCAAGTTTAAAAAGCGGCAGGGCTAAGTCAAAGTCAGGATTTTTAGAGATATCTAGAGCAGTTAAATCAAATTCAGGCGCTGCTGCCTGAATTTGATTAATGTATTGATTTAAAATCATTTAAAGTTATTTTCTAAAAGTTTTTTTAGCAATCAGTTCAATGAATCTTTGAACTTCCAGACGGATGTCTGAGTGTGATTCAAGTGTGGTTTTAAGTTGTTCTTCGGCACTTAAATCAAGGAGTTCGCCTTTGTAGAAAACCAGCATTGTTTGGCTGTATTTAGGTTGATACAGACCTGGGTATTTTTTCTTAAAGTTTTTGTAGTCAGGATAGTAGTATTTTTCATCTTCAATTTCAACTGGTTTTTTAAGTAAATCAAGGAAATATATTTTTTTGCCGGTAACTTTTGCAAACTCTTCGTCTTTTTCTACTTTAGTTTGTGCGTTTTCATAACCATCAAATAAACGAGTAAACTCTTCGTTAATCGGTCCTAGGTTTTCCAAAGTGTTTTTGTGAGTTCTAGTTCCGTAGTAGACAAAAACTAGGCTTTCAGTAGCAGTTTTTGATTTTTCTAACACTGAGTATAGTTTTCTTTGAGAAATTGGGATGTAGATGTTTTCAGTTGGCAAGTAGCGAGTATATTTATCTGAGTTTGCCAATTGACGACCAAATTTTAAATTAGAGTAGTTTTTTTGAATTTCGTTAGTAAATCTAGTTTTTGCACTTGGAGTGATAAAAACTATGGTAATTGAGATTAAAACTAAGAAAAATGCAAGCACAACATATGCAAGAGGATGAACTTTTCCAGCAGCATTTTCGTATTTTTTTCTTTTCAGCATTGATGTCCTCCGTGGGTTAAATTAACACAAAAAATTATACCACATCCAAGGTATTATTAGCCTATTATGTTATATAAAACGCTGTTTTGACAAATATGGCGAAAAGTTTTTTAAGTTTGATAAAGACTGGTTATTCCGTTAGTTAGGGGATTTGTTTGGCAGTTTTCAAATAAATGTAAAAAACTCATCGCAAAAGTGCTTAAAAACATTCAGTTTTTTGAAAAAATTTTTTAAAACATTTTTTAATTGTTTTTATAATTCATATGTCTAAAGTTTAAAAAAGGAGGAGAAATGAATTACTCTGCGTTAATCAAAGAACTAAGGGACCGTCGTTTTTTGTCGCAAACCGATCTTGCCAAAATTTTAGGGGTTACCTACGTTACGATTTCTAGGTGGGAAAGTGGGCGCTTCAAACCTACTTTTAGTTCTAAAAGAAAACTTAATAACTTGTTTATAGAAGAGAAACTAATTGAAGTTAAACAATAATATAAAAACGCCTGATAAGGCGTTTTTATATTATTTATTTAGTTTTAAATTTTCAATTAGTTTATCTAAGTTTTCGCTCAACTTAGTTATTCCATTTGCTTGTTTTTCAAGTAATTCGTTTAGGTTTTTAATCTTGTTGTAGTCTTTAACTAACTGATGCACAAAATCATTGTAAAACAAATCAATTAACTGTTTAGCAGATGGATGGATAGTTTTAGGATCGCCTGATTTTTCTGAGTGCGCTAAAATTGAGTAAACACCGCTGCAGAATAAAAAGAATTTATCGTATTTTTCGGCTTGATACTCAGGCGAAATAACACCTTCTTGATTTTTTAAGGCACGAGCTCTTTTTTCGCCCAATTTGTAAATTAGGTTTAACAAGAAATGAGGAAGTTCGCTTAAAGTTTTTGTGTATTCTTGATGTTCAGTTTCACTTAAGTTGGCAAGTTCTTTAACTAAACCTTTAATAGCGTCGGCAATTTTAGTAATTTGCTCTTTTTGTTTTGAAAGAATTTCTGATAAGTTTCCAGCAGTTGCTTGGTTTGCAGAAATTAGTGCTTTAATTTCATTAACTAAAGCAACTTTTTTAGCTAAATCTAACTCTGCGGAAATTTTGTTTTTAAGTTCAGTAATCTTGGCAAAATTCGCTTGATATGCCTTAACTGCAGTTTCAACTTCTTTAAATTTAGAAAAATCAATGTCTTTTAATTGAGAGAAACTTAAAATGTGTACGCCAAGTTTATCAAGGAAATCAAAATACTTTTTAGAAAAATCGCTGTTAATTAGTTTGATTAACTCATCTTTATGGGTGTCTGGTCTGTTTGGATTTCTTACAAACATAGCATAACTTAAGGCTTTAAGAAGATTTGCTTTTAAGTTAGTTCCTAGTTTAGACAAATCGCCAAAGTTGATAAAGTTTTCTACCTTAATTTCTTTAGCATACGCAAGTTGCGCAAGATAAAAAACATTTGGTTTTAGGGTTTCAATAAATTCTTCTAGTGGTTTTAATTCAGGGTGATTTGGGAATTTAATATCTGACTTTAAAAATTCAGTAATGGTTCCAAGTGCATCTTTTTCAAGTTTTTGTTTAAGTTCATTAAGATCGTTTACTTTAAAAGCGTTTAAAATGATTTGCCAAACTTCTTGTAGACTATCTATTCTTTTGGCAATCTTACTAAACTCATCTAAATAAGGAAGTTGGTCAATAAGTTTGTTAGTCTCAACGCCATATGTCTCTAGATTTTTCAATTCACTTTGATAAATAAACTCAGTTTTAGTTTCAATTGTTGAATTTGCTGTAACTTCAAAGCCAAGTTTCATAATGTCTTTAAGTAGTTTATCTGAAAGCAAGTATTCTTTTTTGTCTAAAGCAACGGCAATGATTTTAAGGTTGTCTTTTTTTGCAGCCTCTAAATCTAGTTCAAACTTAACTAAGGTTTTTTCTGAAACAGTTTGTGGGCTAACTGGTTTTTCAACGCCAGCAATAGTCGGCTTGATGTATTTGTCGTAAGTCACGGTGTAGGTTTTTGGTGGTACTGGTTTTGGTTTTTCTGGGTTTTTTGGTTTACATGAATAGAAGAGAAAACCTAGAATAAAAGTTAGCAAAATAACTAAAGTTTTTTTCATAAATTACTCCTTTTTTTGAAAAACATTTCAAGCAAGATTATACTATGTTTGCTTTAATTTTTCTATTTCGGTTAAAATTTTCTTAAAAGAATCCAGAGAAGGTATTAGTTTATCTAGGTATTCGTTTTCTTTTTCTAACACATTTGGAGTTAGTCTAAGCACCTTATCTGAAATTAAAATAGTTAGCGTGTTTAGTTTTTTGACTAAAATCACTGAGTTGAACCTAGCAAAAGCACTATAGATTTGCGCATATATATGCTCAGCAAACAAATTTGGTTGTTTAGTGTAAAGTTTAAATTTATTTTTAAAAGGTGTGGGTAGGTTTTTGACTAAAAATTGACGATTAACTTTTGGTTTATTTAAAGCGTAGTGGTTAAATATAGCAAAGTCAGGAAGTTCAGTTAAGAAATTAGTAAACTCAATTCTAACTAAAGGTCTTGAGAAAATTGCGCTTTCTTTAAATTCAGTTAAAATAATACCGGTTTCTTCGTTTGCTAAATTCAAATTACTTTTTTTGTTTATTTTGTATTCAGGTGTGTAAGTAAGCGTTGGCATGTAGGTAAGTTCTAACTTGTTTTTAATCCTTAAGCTAACTTCTTGAAACTCATTAGACTTAAAAAAGTCTTTTAAGTATAGTGACTCTAAATACCTTAAATAAAAAAGTAGCATTACAACAAGTAAAGGAATTAGTGCAAAAACAAAAATCCCAAATATTATTTGCATGTCTTTTTCTTTGAAAAGGAACGGAAAAAAGACAATCGCTACCAATTCAAATCCAAGAAGCACATACAAATAACTCATAAAATGTTTGTAAATTCTTTTAATTTTTTTCTTCATTTTTTAAATTTTTCCTCTGAGATTTTTTAAAAATTTGACTAAGTTTGATTTTTTCGTATCTTAAAATAAAGAAACGATAAATTTGCGGTGCGTAGTAGAAAAGCACAAACACGCAAATTGTGTTCAGGGTAAAAATAACTAAGGTTTCAATAATTGAGATAGTGCCCGCTAACATCAAAGCGGGTGCTGTGATTAGTCCAGTAAGTGGAAAATATGCAAAGACGTGAATTAAGGTTTGAGCGAAACTAGACTCTGAGTTATAGGTGAAGAATACCACATAGAAAGGAGCAATGAAAATCAGCATCAAGACCGAAAAAATATTTTGAAAAGACTCAGAATTATGTGCAAATGACGCCAAAATTCCGGAAATCAAGATGGACGCAAACAATAGCGTAAATAAACCAAGTAAACCAAGGGTTAGCGGAGTGGCAATGACTGCTTTTAATTCAGAGGTGATTTTAAGTCCTGTTAACTGCACGCCTGAGTTGATGCTTTGTCCAAAAAACGCAGAAGCCAGTGTAGAGTATACAAAAAGCAGTACAAATTGAATTAAGATATAGCCAATTATTGCTAAAAACTTAGTATAAAAGTGTTGACGCGGAGAAATTGACTGAAAGATTAACTCAACTGTTTTGCTTTGTTTTTCGCTAAAAATGTCTGCGGAAAACAACTGAGAAGTAAAGGCAAACGCAAAAATAAATACGGTAAACATCGCAACAAGTAAAATAAAGGCAATTCGTTTGGTGTCCAGAGTTAACTTGTTTTGATTGATTTGTGGGTTCACTTGATCTTCTGTTAAATTATAAAAATCATATACCGCAAACTTGCGAAGTTGTGCGTTTAGTTCAGTTTGCACACTTTGTTTAGTTTGATTAAAGTAAACATCAGTGACTAACTTGGCATTTTCTAATTTAAAATCAACTAAAGCAGTGGCTTTTTTGTTTTCAAGAAAAGTCTTAATTGAACTTGCTTTGTTTAACTTAAAATTAAAGTCAGCGATGAACTCAAGTTCAAAATTACTTTTTTCAGTGTCCTTGCCAACTAGACGGTCCTTTAACTTATTTTTAAAATCAGAAATTGAGTAAGTACCATAAGTGCCGTCTTTTAAGGTGTTGACAATAACTTTACTTTTAACAAGTTCTGCTTTATTTTTACGGCCAGTAATTAAATTAGGCAGAGCACTTAAAATAAAGATTAAAAAGAACAAAATTAAGTTAGCAAATAAAAAGGTTTTTGTCTTTAGGCGTCTTGCTAAATTATATAAAAACAACTTACCAAATTTACTATTCATAATTCTTAACCTTCACAATAAAAATTTCTTTTAAAGAAGCGTAGTCTAGTGAATATCTCTTGATGTCTACTTTGTCTTTTATGAAATTAAAAATCGGCTGGCTGTAGTTTTCTGATTTTAAAGTTAGTCTAATTTGGTTTAAAGAAAGTTCTTTAATTTCACAAATTCCATCTAGCCCTGAAAAAGACTGCTTGGCAATTTCTGGGGCTTCGATGTTTAGATAAACTTTTGAAAAGTTTTGTTTAATTTCGTTTAAATCGCCTTGTACGACGGTTTTACCTTGATTTAAAATTAAAACTTTTGAGCAAAGCGACTCAACTTGATCAATTTGGTGTGAAGAAAATATAACCATTGTGCCCGACTTAATTAAGTCGTTAATTACTTCCATAAATAACTTGATGTTAAAAACATCTAACCCTGTAAACGGTTCGTCTAAGATTAAGATTTTGGGTTTATTTAACACTGCTACAATAAATTGCAAGCGTTGTTGCATACCTTTGGAAAGTTCTTGGATTTTTGAGTCAAATTTGTCTTTTAGTCCAAAAAACTCAAGGTGTTTTTTAAGTTCTAACTCGACTTCTTTTTTAGACATGTCTTTTAGCATACAAAGGTAGTAAACGTAGTCTTTAACCTTCATATTTTGAATTAAACTGCGTTCTTCAAGCATATAGCCAATGTCTTTTGAAAGCGCGTAGCCGGGGTCTTTTTCAAAGATAGAAATTGAACCACTTACTGGTTTTATCAGTCCGGTAAGCAAACGAAAAGTAGTAGACTTACCAGATCCGTTGGCGCCAAGTAAGCCCATTATTTCGCCAGGTTTTAAAGTAAAACTAAGGTCAGTTAAAACTAGGTTTTTCTTATCGTAAGAAAAACTAACATTTTTAAACTCAATCATTTATTTTAAGCCTTTAGTTTTAATTTCTTTTTTAAGTAGTTTAATAAAGTCACCAGTCTTAATTTCGGTTTGTTGAGTTTCTCCGTATTTACGGTAAGTTACTGATTTGTTTTGAACTTCGTTGTCACCAATTACCAAAGTATAGTTAACTTTTTGAGTTTGAGATTGTCTAATTTTATAGCCAAGTTTTTCAGAAGAAGCATCAAGATTAACAATAAAACCTTGTTTTCTTAAGCGAGCGACAACTTGTTTTGCATATTTTAAATGAAACTCGTTGTTCACAGGAATTACTCTGATTTGATCTGGCGATAGCCAAAGTGGGAAAACTCCTTTAGTCTCTTCAAGTAGATAGGCAATGAAACGCTCCATTGTAGAAACCACACCACGGTGAATTACCACTGGTGTTTTTTCTTTGCCGTCTTTGTCAACATAAGTTAGGCCAAAACGGTTTGCCAGTAAAAAATCTAGTTGAACAGTTGAAAGCGTTTCTTCGTGGCCAATTGCTGTTTTGATTTGCACGTCTAATTTAGGACCATAGAAAGCAGCCTCACCTTTTGCCTCAAAGTAGGTTAGTTTAAGTGAGTCCATAGTTTCTTTTAGGTATTTTTCGGCCATGTCCCACATTTTGTCATCTGGATAGTATTTTTCTTTATCTTCTTTATCACGGTATGACAATCTAAACTTAAAGTCTTTGATGTTAAAGTCTTTGTAGCAATCTAAAATTAGTTTTACAGTTTGACTAAACTCTTGTTTAATTTGTTTTGGAGTTACAAAAATATGAGCATCGTTTAAAGTCATTTCGCGAACTCTTTCCAGTCCAGTTAGCGCACCTGACTTTTCATATCTGTGCATCATTCCAAGTTCAGCAATTCTAAGTGGTAGTTCTTGATATGAACGTAGTTTTTGGGAAAATATTTGCATGTGATGCGGGCAGTTCATTGGACGCAACACCATTTTTTCGCCACTTTTAAACTCTAGCACTGGAAACATTGAGTCTTTGTAGTGAGCAAAGTGACCAGAGGTTTCGTAAAGCGAAACGTTTGCCAAAATTGGTGTGTAGACGTGTAAGTATCCAAGGGCTAGTTCTTTGTCGGTAATATAGCGCTCAACTGTGCGGCGAATAGTTGCACCTTTTGGTTGCATAAAAACTAAACCTGGACCAACTTCTTTGGAAATAAAGAAAATATCTTGTTCTTTTCCGACCTTGCGGTGATCGCGATCCTTTCGCTCTTGCAGTAGTTTTAAGTAAGCGTCTAGGTCGCTCTGCGTAAAAAAAGCACAGCCATAAATTCGGGTAAGTGGTTTTTCTTTAGCCGAACCTTTAAAGTAAGAACCAGATACTGAAAGTAATTTGAAAAACTGAACTTCCCCTGTTGACTTAACATGTCCACCGCGACAAAGATCTGAAAACTCACCTTCTGTGTAGACAGTTAAGCCTTCACTTGCGTGTTTTTCAATTAAGTCTAGTTTATATGGATTTTCTTTAAAGATTTCTTTGGCTTCATCAAGTGTCACTTCTTTTCTTAAAACTGGAAAGTTAGACTTGCTAAGTTCATGCATTTTCTTTTCAATTAGCGCAAAGTCTTGGTCTGAAATCACAGAACCTGCTAAATCCATGTCATAGTAGAAACCCTCTTCAATTGCAGGTCCAACCCAAAATTTAGTGTTTGGATACAGTTCTTGAATGGCGTATGCTAAAAGATGTGCGGCTGAGTGGTTTAGGATTTTTAAAGCAAGTCCATCTTTTTTAGTTAAAATTAAAAACTCACCACTTTCTAAAATTGGTTCATTTGCACCAATTAAGCGATTGTTTAATTTAGCACCAACTGTGGCTTTTTTTAAAGAAAGTGAGATACTTTCGGCAACTTCAAAAACAGTTGTGCCAAGAGCATACTCTTTTTTGTCTTTGTTCGGAAAAGTTAATTCTATTTTCATTTTTAAACTCCTTATGTAGGTTAGGCGATTTCAACAATGTTTTTGCCAGTAAGTATTTTTATCTTACTGCAAATTTGTAAAGCAAGTTGCACATCCCCAGTTTTTTCACTAATTTTTTTATAGTATTCTTTTAAGTTAAAATTAGATGAAAAAATCGTCGTGAGTCTATAGTTTAAACGGTGCTCTAAAATCGGCACTAAAACAGATTTGTACAACCAGTCTGCACCTTGTTCGGTACCAATATCGTCAAGAATTAAAACAGGTGTGTTTTTAAATAACTCTAAGTATTTACGGTTGTTTGGCTCAACTGGGTTAGCATAAGTAAATAAGTCTATTGGAAAAACATGCAGAACTTCTGTGTTTTTGCGGCGCAGAGCAGTGGCAAGAGCCCTAAGTAAAAAAGTTTTGCCAACTGCGTTTTGACCGGTTAACATAAAACCAAGGGGAGTGTGTTCAGCAGTAATTTCTGAAATTACTCGGTCAGCGTGAAGTTTTGCATTTTTTTGGCCAGGCATTTTTTCTTGAAACCCGCTAAGTTCAGCGTCTGGTTGTATAAACTTACCAGCAATATAAGCAGATGCTACTTTTTCAATTGGTCTGATTTTAAGTGCGTTGTTTTTATCTCTGTAAAGTTCAGCAGGTTTGTTTTGACTTAAGTAATAGTTAATATAAAATAAAATTGTTTGTTTATCTAAAGTGTTTAGGTCAATTTTAAGGTCTGGATATTTTTTTAATATTGCTTTAATTTCGGCTTGCATAATTAAAACCCTTCTACTAGTTTATCTGCCCAACTAGGCGAAAAACTACTGCTACTTGTATTTGTTTTTCTGTTCTTTTGAGCTGTATTTGAAGTTAATCTTTCGGCTAGTTTTTGTGAAAGCAAAACTGCGTCTTTCGTAGTTTTTACTTTATAGTCAATTATCCAAATGTTTAGGGCTTTTTCTAAAAAAGTATTTGTAGGTAGGCGATCTGCGTATTCTTTTTGTTGGTATTTACAAGAATGCAAAATTAACATATTTAGCACACCAAGATTGACATTTTCTTTGTGTTTTTCTATAAAGTCAATAAGTTGAACAAAATCTTTTGCATCAATTTTAGTGACTTTAGTTTGTTGTTTAATCGCTTCAACAAGCGATTTTACATCAATTGAACTCAACCATTTAGTAATTTCTGAAGCACTGTCTTCGTTAGTTTTTTGACTAAAACTATATGTTGAAATTGCAACTTTTAAAGCATCAATATTTGGTACTTTTTTGTCTTTGATGTTGGCTATAAAAATTTCTGCAAGTTCTTTTTCTTTTAGTGAAAAGTTTAAAGCCAAGGAAATAAGTCGTGATTTATAACTTTCGTTTTCAAGTTCAGTACCAGAAAAGGGGACTTTTGATTTAGTTAAAAAACCAGTGAATTCAACAAAATCAAACTCAGAAATAAAGTCAGGAACTCTGGTTTTGTCAATTCCGTAACTTTCGGCTACTGCTACTTTTTTAGGATCGAACGCTCCAAAGGTTTTAACTAAGTTAGTTTCAGTAATGTTTGCGTAGTTTTTTGAAATGAATGAATTGGTGTGAAAAATTTGTTTAATTGAGTTATAGGTTTCTAAACTTGGAATATTTTTTTGTAGTAAAACATGCAAGTTAGGGTTTCCAAAAAAAGAATTTGCAGTAAGTGGATTGTTTAAAATTAAAACTAAGTTATCTTGGTTTTCAAAAGTGTCAATTAGTCCAATTGCCTCTAGTTTGCGTCTAGTTTCTGTTAATTTTTGGGGTGAAATATTTAGTAAATTTACAAAAAAATTGTGGTCAAAATCCAAAGATTTGCCCGCAGAAAAATTTACCAATTGTGCAAAAGAAAGATAAAGCGAATAGGCTCTTTTGCCCAAAATTGGCAAGTATAGATAAGTTAAAACTTTGACTTGTTCTGCTGTTAATTGTGCTTTTTTATAAACTGTAATTTTAGTTGCCATAATGCATTTTTAAGACTGAAAATAGAGCAGAAACTTCGTTTTCTAAACTTAAATTCATATGATTATTATATACTACATAATCTGCAAAAAGCAATTTCTCATCGTTAATTATCTGGTGTTTTAAGATAGAAAAAAACTCTTTTTCGCTGTTTTTTCGGGTGGCTAAAAATCTATTTTTAGAGGTTTCTAAATCAGCGTATACTAGTACTGCAAAGTCAAATTTATCGCGTAAATTTCGCTCAAAAAGCAAAGGAACTTCAACAAAAATGTATGTGTTTTTTGAATTTACTTGAACTTCTTTTAGTTTTGCAAAAACTTGTGAAAAAAAAATATCTTCCAGTTGTTTTAGTTTTTTTGGTTGACTAAAAACTAGTTTCTTAACAGTTTCTTTAAGTTCAGGTGACAGCGTCAACGAAAAAGTTTCGGCAATTTTTGCCAAATTGTTTTTATCTTGCCAAAGTGTGTCTACTATTTCGTCAGTAGATATAGTTTCATGTCCTTGTTTTTTAAGTGCAGATAAAAACTCAGTTTTACCAGAGCAAATATTGCCAGTTATCGCAATTAACTTACTTTTGACAAACTTCACAGACATAACTGCCTCTTCCTGCAACTTTCATTTTCTTAATTTCAGTGCCACAAAGCAGACAAGATTTACCTGCTCTAGTGTGTACTTTTAAATAATTTTGAAAACTACCGTTTAAACCTTCGGCAATTTCAAAACTAGAAATAGTAGAACCACCGAGTTCTACTGCTTTTTTTAAAATTATTTTTGAGTTTTCTAAAATTTTTTCAAAGTCTGTTTTGGTCAATGTATCTATTGTTCTAGTTGGCAGGATTTTACTTGCAAACAAAACCTCGTCAACGTAAATATTGCCAAGACCGGCGATGTTGTGCTGATCAAGCAAAAAAGCCTTGACTAAACTGCTTTTGCGCTTGGCTTTTAAAACCAACTCATCGGCAGTTAAATCAAAAGGTTCTTTTCCAACTTTATCAGAAAGATAGCAGCCAATAGACTTGGTTTCAACTAAAACAAAGTTACCAAATTTTCGTCTATCTACAAAATCCAGAGTTTCTTTGCCTTCAAAGTAAAAACGGACTCTGGTGTGTGGGTTAATTTGTGAGTTTAAGTAATATCTGCCTTCCATTCTCAGGTGAGAAATCAAAGTTAGGCTATTGTCTAGGTCTAAAAATAAATATTTTGCGTGTCTACGAACGGACTTAATTTTAGTGTTTAAGATTTGTGATATAACGACGTTGGTAATAATTTTTTCATTAGAAAAATTATCTATAGCCTCAATTTTTTTGCCAACTATAGATTGACTTAAGTATTTTCGGACGTTTTCAACTTCAGGAAGTTCAGGCAATTTACACCTCTATCCAGCGTTTTGCGCTGCTTTCGCTAACAAGTAGCGGAACATTTAAATCGAAATCAGTCATGATTTTTTTAATTTCAGGAATTAAATGCTCTTCTCCTTCTTTAATTTCAAAAATCAGCTCATCATGGATTTGCATGAGCATTCTGCTTTCAGCTTGCTGTTCTTTTAAAAATTTACTGATTTTTAGCATAGAAATTTTCAAAATATCGGCAGCAGTTCCCTGAATTGGTGAGTTTACAGCAAGTCTTTCAAAAAGTTTTGGGTTGCGACGAAAATAAAGAGTTTCTGGGTCTAAATAGCGTCTACGTCCAAATATAGTCTCAGTAAATCCGTTAGTTTTTGTGGTTTGGATTTGTTTTTCTTGCAGTGGCAAAACTTCAGGATAAGCTGCAAAGTAAGTTTTGATGTACTGATCTGCTGTTTTAATGTCTAATGAAAGTGCTTTGCTAAGACCATAGGCAGACATTCCGTAAATTAGTCCAAAGTTAATTGCTTTGGCTTTATGTCTTTGTTCTTTGTCTACTTCGTTTGTGTTAAAAATACGCATCGCGGTTGCGGTGTGGATATCTTTGTTTAAAGAAAAGTCTGAAAGCATATTTTTGTCTTTAGAAATTGTGGCTAAAACCCTAAGTTCAATTTGTGAGTAGTCTAGTGAAAGAAATGAAAAACCAGTTCTCGCAGTAAAAGCATTTTTGATTTTACTTCCGAGTTCTGAGTGCGTAGGGATGTTTTGTAGGTTTGGATTAAAGGAACTAAGTCGTCCTGTTGCAGTTTGAGTTTGGTTGTAAGTTGTATGCACAATATTTTTGCTGTCTACAGATTCAAGCAGTCCAACTGCGTAAGTTTGCAAGATTTTGGCGTAAGTTCGGTACTCTAAAATAAGTTTTACAATAGGGTAAACTTCTGAGTATTCAGTCAAGGTTTCTGAGTCTGTGGAAGCCGCTCCTTTTGCAGTTTTTTTAGTTTGTTTTAGTCCAAGGTCTACATATAGCAATTTAGCAATTTGTTTTGGGCTAAGTGGGTTTAAATCATATCCTGCAAGTCGGTTAATTTCTGCTTTTAGTTCCGCTAACTTAACTTCAAACTCTGCTTTAAGTTCTTTTAAGTAAGCAGTGTCTATAAGTACTCCTGTGTTTTCCATTTTTGCAAGCACCAAAGAAAGCGGAAGTTCAATAGAGTGGTATAGTTCATATCTTTTTGTGTCTTTAAGTTCAGTTTGTAACTTAGTAAAGGCTAAATCGGTTAACTTAACTTTTTTACTAAGAGTATTTAAGTCAAGGTCTGTGCTAGACTTGGCTTCATAGGCTTTTGGCACTTCAATTAAATCATCAAACTCGTTGTTTGCAAGAAAATTAAAGTATTGTGTGCCACTTTCTGCGTCCTTGCAGTAGGAAAGTAAAAGTGCGCAATCAAACTTAGCGAAATTAAACTCAATTTGGTTTTTAAGTAAAACTTTGATAAATCTTTTTAAGTTAAAGACAACAGTTTTGGTTTCACTTTTTAAAAATATCAAAAATGCAGGACTAGAAAACACCTGTTCTTTTTTTAAAAATAAGTAATTGGTTTTATTAAATAAAACCAGGTGAATTAGTTCGTCTTTATCTGTGTACTCAGCAAACAAGGTAGCGGGTGTTTCTAAAAACTCAGCGATTTCTTTGTCTTCAGTTGCATACTGAAAACTTTGAATAAAAGTGCTTGTGTTGTTTGAAACTGCTTTTTCTCTGTAGAGTTGATTTAACTCAAACTCCCGAAAAAAGTTTTGCAGACCTGCTTCGTCTGCTGGTTGTTTTTGAGTTACTTCAACTGAAAATAACTTATCTGTGTAAATTTTTCCAAGAAAATAAGAAAGTTCAGCGTCTGCTTTGCCGTCTTCTAACTTAGTTTTTTGAGCTCCTTTTAACTCAGAAATGTGCGCGTATAAATTAGTAACAGAGCCGTATGTTTGAATTAGTTTAAGTGCGGTGACTTTTCCAATTCCAGCAACTCCTTTGATATTGTCAGAAGTATCTCCTTGCAGTGCTTTTAGGTCAATTAACTGAAGAGGTTTAAGGCCATATTCTTCAAATATGACCTCAGGAGTGTATTCAATTATTTCGCCCATTCCTTTTTTGATTAAAGAAACAGTAGTTTTCGTGTCAACCAGTTGCAGTAAATCACGGTCAGACGAATAAATTATAACTTCGTCAATTTCAGGTGAGTTTTTAGCAATTGAGCCAATTATATCGTCAGACTCATAGCCTGGTTTTTCAAGACAAGTAACACCTTGCAGAGCAAGATATCTTTTAATTGAGTCAAACTGCACAAAAAGTTCAGGGTCGCCTGCTTTTCTACCTGCTTTGTATTCAGAGTACACCTTATGTCTAAAGGTTGGTTCTTTTAAGTCAAAAGTAACTGCAATGTGTGTGGGTTTTTTGGCAAGAATTTTTTTAAACATATTTATAAACGCAAGCAAGGCATTTGTTGGCACGCCTTTAGAAGTTCTTAAAATCTCGCCAGTATAAGCAGTTGCGTGGTAGGCTCTAAAGATAAGTGAGTTTCCATCTACTAAAATTAGTCTAGACATAGTGATTTAAAACCACCTTCTTTGTTTGTTTTTGCCCTTACCTTTTTTAGCCTGTCCTTGGCTTTGTCCGTTTAGCAGTTTGTTTTGTAGTTCTTCAAACATTTTAGCAAGTTCATCTTCTTTTGGGGCTTCGTTTAGGTCTAAGTCTAAGTTATTGGCAAAAATTTGTCTCATCATTTGTTTTTGCTTTGAAAAAGCCTGCTCTAGTTTGCGAACTTCGCGAGTTGGCATCCCACAACCCTTGGCAATTCGCATACGACGAGTGTCTGAGTAGGCTATTAAGTCCGGGTCTTTGCGCTCTTGCTTAGTCATTGACTGAATGATGTGTTCGTATTTATAAAAAGTAGCATCATCTATTTCGCTCAAGGCTTTTTTGATTTGCGAAAGCCCTGGGATAAATGAAAAAATTTTGGCGATTGAGCCCATTTTTTTCATAGACTTAAATTGTTTAAGTAGGTCGTTGTAGTCAAAAGTGTTATTTTTGATTTTATCAATTAGTTTCTTTGACTCTTTTTCTTCAAAACTTTCTTCGGCTTTCTCAATCAAGGTAAGAAGGTCGCCCATGCCAAGAATACGGTTAGCAATTCGTTCTGGGTGAAATACTTCAATGTCCTCGATTTTTTCGCCAAAAGTTTGAAACATGATAGGCACACCAGACTCTGCTTTAACCGAAAGCACAGCACCGCCTCTGGAGTCTCCGTCAATTTTAGTTAAAACCACACCTTGGACAAAAATATTTTCCATGAAGGTTTTAGCAACGTTTGCAGCCTCTTGGCCAGCCATTGAGTCTAGAGTTAATATGGTTTCGTTAATTTTGAAATTACTTTGAATTGACTTTAGTTCATGCATTAGCACGTCGTCAATTTGCAGGCGGCCCGCTGTATCAATAATCACCACATCATGCAGGTTTTCTTTTGCGTAAGTGAGTGCTTCTTTAATTGTTGAAAGTGGGTCAGTTAAGCCTTTTTCAAAGACTTTAACGCCAATTGAAGAGCCAAGAGTTTTAAGTTGTTCTATGGCTGCCGGTCTGTAGATATCGCAGGCAACTAACAGTGGGTTTTTGCCTTCTTTAGTTTTAACTAAGTTAGCAATTTTAGCACAAGTTGTGGTTTTACCAGAACCTTGCAGACCTGCTAGCATTATCAAAGTAGGGTTAGCGGTAAACTCAAGTAGACGCGGGTTTGCACCCATTATTTCAGTCAACTCGTCTTTTACAACTTTTACAACTTGTTCACCCGGATTTAGCCCTTTTAAGATTTTTTGACCTAGTGCTTTTTCTTTAATTGCAGTACTTAATTTCTTTACAACTATGTAAGAAACGTCGGCTTCCAATAAAGAAAGCCTAATTTCTTTCATCATTTTTTCAATATCACCCTCATATAACTTAGCAGTGCCAGTTACTTTACGCAGGGCCATTTGTATTTTATCTGCAAGTGACATAATTAAACCTCAAAATTATTCGTCCCACCATTCACCGCCATCAAACTCATACACTAATTTTCTTTCTTCTGGCGTAAGTTTATTGAATTTCCAACCAAATAATCCTCTTAATTTCTTATTTTTTGCTAGCTCGCAATATTTTAAATAGCGGATTTTTCTATTTTCCCAGCGAATTTTAATTTTAGTATATAGTTTTTTTAAAAAAAACATAATCAAACTCCTTCAATATCTTCGAACTCTTTTAATGGAATTTGATATTTATCTGATATATTCTTAATTCTTTTGTGTAGATTTTCAGTCTTTTTAACTAATTTCAACTTAATTTCAAAATCAACTAACTTGCGTTCAGTTTGTTTAAGTGAAAGAAAAATAGCATTCCTAGAAACACCTTCGTTTTCCGCAATTTCTGACAGCGAATGGTCTAAAAAGTAATGTGCATGAAAGTAATCTGCCTGAGTTTTGGTAAGCAGAGGCGAGTAAGTTAAGTAAAGTGAAATTAAATGTTCTTTACTAGCAAGCGGTTTCATTTGAAAAAAGTTCCTGAAAAACAACGGACATATAGCGCTCAAGTTCAAAGTCTAAAAGATCGTTTTCCTTTTCACCAACTCCAATTAGTTTTGTTGGAATTCCAAGTTCACTTTTGATTCTAAAAATGATACCGCCTTTAGCAGTTCCGTCCATTTTAGTCAAAGCAAGCGCTGAAATATCGGTGATTTCTTTAAAGGATTTCGTCTGTTCAAATGAGTTTTGACCCAGGTTTGCGTCTACTACCAAAATAGTTTCGCTTAGTTCTTTGCCTAGTTTTTTGACAACTATCTTTTTAATTTTGGCAAGTTCAGCCATTAGATTTTGTTTGTTTTGCAGACGTCCTGCTGTATCAATTAAGCAATAGGTATATTCTTCTTTAATTGCTTTTTCAAGACCGTCAAAGCAAACTGAGCCAGCATCTTTGGTGTTGGGGTTTGAAAATACGTCTATACCTAGGCGTTTTCCCCATTCAACTAACTGGTCAACTGCACCTGCTCTAAAGGTATCGGCAGCAATCAATAGTACTTTTTCGCCTTGTTTTTTTAATCTCGCAGCAAGTTTTGCAATAGTTGTTGTTTTACCAGAGCCGTTAACTCCGACAAACATGTAGGCGGTTAGTGGGTTTTCTTTAGCTAAAGAATTGTTCGCATCTACATTTTGATTTTCGTAAACTGAGTAAATTGCTTCCAGTAGTTTTTCTTTAGTTTCATCAATTTTTAAAAAGTTTTTGTGAGTTACACTTTTTTGAAAAGTTTCTAGTACTTTTAAAGTAGTTTGCACACCGAAGTCTGCCATTATTAAAATTTCTTCAAGTTGTTCAATAAAATCAGGATAAGTTAAGTTTTCTAGGTTTAAAAAAATATCTGCAAGTCCAGAAACTGAGCGAACTTGACTGCTAAAGCCAAGTTGTTGTGGTTTATTTTTTTTAAGTTTTGCAAATATTTTTGAAAAAATTCCCATAACTAATCTCCTAATTTATTTTAACTAATAATTAAGTCAATTTCGCTAATTTTGTAAGTTTGAGTGACTTTTTGTTTAAAAGAAAACGCGCGCAGGAAGGTAATTGGACCAACACGACCAAAAAACATCATAAAGATAATCGTCCATTTTGTAATCAAAAGTTTAGTGCCAAAAGTCAGGCCTCTGGAATACCCAACTAAACCAAATGCTGAGACTAACTCAAAGACTATGTCTTTTAAACTAAAAGTAAGTGGTTCTTGGAAGTGTTCACCTTTAAGTGCGGAGGCTTTTGCGATTTGAAGTTGACTTTCAAAGTAGTTCTGTTCTGCAACAGCCACAACGAAAATAGAAATAATTAACACTAATGCAACAGCTGTCGCGACAATAAAGGCTTTTTTGACAGTATCTTCCTTAAATGCTAGTTTTTTGCCTAACTTAGTTTGAGACTCTGCTTTGATGTGGCTAAAAATCGCAGCAATTATTAGAACAACAGTAGTTGTTCTAACACCACCGCCGGCTGAGTTTGGAGAGGCTCCGATAAACATTAAGATAATCATTACAATAATACTGCCTTCTCTGGCCAGACTAGCCTGAGGTATTACGCTAAAGCCGGCAGAACGCGCAGAAATTGAGGTAAAGAAGGTTGCAGTTAACCTTTGCGGACCGTTTAGTTTTGCGAGAGCTGGTGAGTTAAACTCAAGGGAAGTTAAAACCACAAAGCCAAAAATCCAAAGCAAAACATGCGCAAAAAACAAAATTTTGGCGATTTTGGAAAACCTAAAGTCAGTTTTTTTGACCTTTGATTTAATGAAGTCTGCCAAAGAAATCAAAGGAATGTAGCCAAGACCTCCTAAAAATATCAAAAACGCACAGCCTATGAAAAACACAATGTGTCCGTTTAAAAGTAAAGTCGGAAAGTCTACCGGAAGCGGTACAAACCCTGCATTCATGAACAGAGAAACTGAGAGAAATACACCGTAAAAAAGCGCTTTAGTAAAACTTATTTCCTTAAACTCAGGCATCGCAAAGTAAATGTAGGAAGTACAAAAAATAACGCCGATTAACTGAATTAAAACAAGAGTGTAGAAAACCTTTTTGGTGGTGCGAATTACTCCTCTAAGCGAAGGCAGGTTTTGCTCGTTTGCGAGAAATACTCTTTGCTCAACTCCGATTTTGCTGCCAGAGTTTGTCAAAAACAAAGCAAAGAGCATATATATCCCCATACCGCCAAACTCCATGATTAAAATCAAGATAACTTGACCAAATAAGGTCAGGTCTGCGAAGTTTATAGAACTAAGTCCAGTTGTAGACATGGCAGATACAGAAAGCAACAAAGTGTCTACAAACTTAAGCGGGGTTTTAGAAGCAATTGGCATCTTTAGCGCCAAAGCACCGATTAGCGAAAACACCAAATAGATAAGTAAAAACATGCGGGCGTAAGACTTGGTGAAAAACTCAAGTGAAGCCTTTACTTTTGGCGATTTAAAAAAATTATTAACTTGTTTTGTCATTTAATTAAGTAAATTAAAAAATTAGTCTGCAACTAAATACTCAACAAAAACTTGTGGAACACGGGCAAACGCGTTTTGAATGATTTCTTGTGTGATTTCAGTTAAAGCCTTAGTCGCCGCTTCTCTGTCTTCAGCTGAAAAAGTATTTAGGTAGTCAGTTGCTTTTTGGGCAATTGTCTTAATTGTTTTTTCGTTTTCGTAAACTGACATAAAGCCACGAGTCGCAGTTAACACATCTCCGTTTAGTTTATTTTCTGAGTTTAGTGGGACAAACAACACAAATACACCGTCTGCAGAGATAGAGTGGCGTTCTGAGATTAGTTCATCTGAAAAAAGAGCAGCAGAATTGCCTTCAATTAAAAGTGGGGTTGCGTCAACTTTGGCTTTTTTTACCTCAGCGCCAGAGTTGGTAAACTCAAGGACGTCTCCGTTTGCCAGCGCAAATGTATGCTCTTTTGGCATGCCAACTTCCACACCAAGGCCACAGTGAATTACTTGCATTCTGTGTTCTCCGTGAATTGGCATTAAGTATTTAGGTCGGCATAAATTGATCATTAACTTAAGTCCGTTTTGCTCAGCGTGTCCAGAAGCGTGGGTTTCGTAAAGTGCGCCGTGTGAAATAACGTTTACGCCTAGTTTATTAAATTGATTGATTAAGTTATTGACAGACTGAAAGTTACCAGGTATTGGAGATGAGGAAAAAATTACAGTATCGCCGGCTCTGGCTTTGATTTTTTTGTGTTGGCCACTTGCGATGCGTGCAAGTACAGCCATTGGCTCGCCTTGCGAACCTGTGCAAAGTATGGTCATTTTTGAGTCGTCTGTGTCGTTGACTTTCTCAGGGTCTAAAAAGAAAGCATCTGGGATGTCTATGAACTTGTTTTTGCGAGAAACTTCGACAATGTTTTCCATAGAATGGCCAAAAATTAAAATTTTTCGGTTATTTTGAAAAGAAGCGTCAATAATTTGTTTAATTCTGTAGACATTTGACGCAAAGGTTGCGATGATTATTCTGCCCTGGATTCCCGAAAAAATTTCGGAAATTGAACGGCCAATTGCTTTTTCAGAAGGTACCATATCAGTGCGCTCTGCGTTGGTTGAATCTGGCATTAAAAGCAGACAGCCATCGTTGGCCATTTCAACTAGTTTTTCATATTCTGCGGGTGGACCGACTGGGGTCATGTCTATCTTAAAGTCGCCAGTTTCAAAAATAGAGCCAAGCGGAGTATTGACGCGAATTCCAAAAGCATCTGGAATAGAGTGCGAAACTCGTATAAAAGAAAGCGAAATATCTCCGTAATTTAAGATGGTATTTGGAGTGTATAACATCAACTTGGTGAGTTTTTTACCTTTATCGCCGATTTTTTTCTCAATTAGGTCATAAGCCATTTTAGAGGCGTAAATTACCGGGATTTTAACGTATTGTAAAAGATAAGGAATCCCACCAATGTGGTCCTCGTGTCCGTGTGTGATAAAAAGTCCAACTATTTTGTCTTGATTTTCAGATAAATATTTAAAACCAGGAACAACGTAGTCAATACCTGGCAGAGTTTCGTCTGTAAAAGACACACCACAGTCAATGATAAAAATTTGGTTTTGATACTCTATGCAGTAGCAGTTTTTACCAATTTCGCCGAGTCCGCCTAGAGCAAAAACACTTACTTTAGGTTGTTTATTGTGCATTTGTTTGCTCCTTTTTTTATTTAACTGTTAGGGAAATTATACCACACTAAGACCTTGCTATTTCTACGACAAATACTTATCTATTCCCTGTGCCTATCGCATATATGTAAACATGCAGAAGGTATCGGCGATTTTTAGACTTATAAAACTGAAAGTAATTTTAAAAACTTATTTTCTTGGCATACAAAGGTAAAGAAAATTTGCCTAAATCAAATAAAAATAAGGTTTTTTACTTTGAACATTAAAATAAGGTAAAATTAAAAGGTAGATGGGGTGGATATTATGCTTAAAGAAGAAAAACTAGAAAACACTAAAGATGAACTTGAAAAAACAAAAGAAGAAAAGAAGAAAATAAAGGTAAAAAAGAACAAAGAAGAAGAACTAGAGGTTTCTAATACAACCCCAGAACAACCTATTAGAGGAAGAGCGTTAATTTGGACTTTGTTGTTCGGAATGGTATTTTCTTTTATCGCTGCTTTTGTCTCTATTATCTTAAGACAACACGGAGTTATTTAAAAAACCTTGTGCTAAATTTCTGAACTCAGGTTTTATTTTGTTTCTTTTAAATAATATAAATCAAATAAAACACTAAAGTATTTATCTTCATAAGTTTCATTTTCTAAATAGTTAATTTCTCTGTTGACTAAAAATTTCCAATTTAAATACACATTAGAATAATGTAGAACATTTGAAACCATAACCATCATCCAAAACGACAAAGTTTCTTCATCGCATGCACCAAAATTCTCAACCTCAATTAAATAATTATTGGGTTTTGGTGGAACATCTTTGGGCATTAAACTGGGTTTGACATATTTGCAATACAAATAATCATCCAAATACTTAATATATGGCAATTTTTTACTTTCCTTTGTTATTTTGTACCTAACATTAAAAAAGTCTTCGTATTTTTCATCATAAACAGAAATGTTAATTTTTTTATCTTTATAAGAATACGCAAGATGCAAGTATTTCCCGCAATCGTATAAAAAATCTCTACCTAAATCTAGTTTTTTAATTGCTTTTTGTATAAGAGAAATTTTTCCGTTAATCCAGTCGCCATTAGTTATCAATTTACATTTAAGCTTTCTTTGTTTTAAAACTTCTTGCTTTGTTTCGTCATCTAACTCTATAAAGTAGTTATATATCTTTCTAGCATGTTTATCATTAGGAAAGCATCCTGCAGCAACAGTGGCTAACTCCAAATAATCAATTTCGCTTTCATTATCGCGAATAAACTTTTTAGCATTTTCAGAAATTTCTTTGTTTCTTAAAATTTTTGCATTATGAATTCCAAGAAAATAAATAGCAAAAGATACAAATACAGTTGCTATCAATGTTAGTATTTGTATAACAATACTAGCGATTTCCATACTTATCTAATTTTATTTTCAGTAAAAAAATTAACATACATTTAGATTTTAACATTTAACAGTCTAGTTTTATATTAATAATAAAGTTAATAAATAAAAAGTATATAATATACATTAGAAACAGGTGAAAAATGATTAGAAAAACTAAAATTATTTGCACAATTGGACCAGCCTCTCGTAGCCCTGAAAAAATTCAGGCCTTAATTGATGCTGGAATGAACGTAGCTCGTGTGAACTTTTCACATGGAGAATACTCAGAACACGAAAATACTTTTAAAACTCTAAAATCAGTTAGGGCTAAACTAAACTACAATCTTGCAATCATGACCGACACTAAAGGCCCTGAGATTAGAACTGGTAACTTTGAAGATGGTAAAGTTGAAGTTAAAAAAGGCGAAAAGATTTTAATTACGCAAGAACCGGTTTTAGGAAACTCAGAACGTTTCCACATTTCTTGTCCTGAACTTTTTAAGGGTGTTAAAGTTGGCGACTTTATTTTAGTAGATGACGGCAAAATGCGTTTTGACGTCGTTGAAAAATATAAAAACAACGATATCTTAACTACAGTTCACCACACAGGTTTTTTGAAAAACCATAAGTCTTGCAACTGTCCAGGTGCTAAAATTAAACAAGTTTTTTTGTCTGAAAAAGATAAAAAAGATATCTTGTTTTCAATTGAACACGGCGCAGATTTGATAGCACTTTCTTTTGTGCGTTCTAAACAAGATATTTTAGCGGTCAAAGATTTAGTTAAAAACACCACAAACCCAAATATTCCGCTAATTGCTAAAATAGAAAACGAAGAGGGGTATCAAAACTTAGACGAAATCTTACAAGAGGCCGCCGGTATTTTAGTTGCTCGTGGAGATTTGGGTGTAGAAGTTTCATTTCCGTTAGTTCCGATTTATCAAAAGAAAATGATACAACGCGCTAACTTCTTTGGCAAACCTGTGATTACCGCTACCCATATGCTTGAGTCTATGATTTCAAATCCTCGTCCAACTAGAGCAGAAGCATCTGACGTTGCAAACGCTATTTTAGATGGGTCTGATGCTATTATGCTAAGTGGAGAGACCGCAGTCGGAGAGTTCGGGGTAGAAGCTGTGCAAACTATGGTACAAATTGCTACCGAAATTGAACAAATTTTTCCGTATCAACAAAACTTAGAGAACTTAATTCCAAGTGGCGAGAAAACTATCAACGACTCAATTGGAGTAGCTGCTGCCCAAATTTCTATATCTCTGCCTTCAGTTGAAGCGATTGTTGCGTTTACTGAAACCGGTGGTACTGCTCGCCGAATTTGTAAGTTTAGACCACAAGTACCTATTATTGCTTTAACTGATAACTTTAAAACAGCATGTGAACTTGCCCTTAACTTTGGGGTGTATCCACGAGTTGTTAACCACGTTAACGACTTTTTGAAATACGACGCTAAAGCGATAGATGGAGCAAAAGCTTTTGGGTTAAAAAAAGGTGCAACAATCATCTTAACTTCTGGTTGGGCCCAAACTCATGGCCGTACTAACACACTTCGTATAATTGACATTACTGACTAGTTTTAATACAGTTAAATCGCCAAACAAGGCTATTTTAACCCATTTATAAGCAAAAAGGCCTGCATAACAAATGCAGGCCTTTTACTTTTTAGGTTCTTTTATTTTATCAAAGATTATTTTGATTTTTTTATATGTTTCTAAGTCAAATGCTTTGTTTTTAATTATGTCAGGGCGTTTATTTAATGTGTTTAAAACAGCCTGTTCAAAATTATATTCATCAACTTTTTGGTGGTTCCCACTCAACAGTATATCTGGCACTAAAAGACCTTCGTATATTGCTGGTTTAGTGTATTCAGGGTATTTTAAAATTGAGTTGTATTTAAAGGTGTCTTTACTAACTGAGTCTTGATTGATAACTCCTGGAATCAGTCTAACTAGACCATCTATTAAAATTTGACTTGGCAGGATTCCTGAAGTTAAGACAAAATCACCAACCGAAACTTCAAGGTCAATGAAGTTAAGTGTTCTCGCATCATATCCTTCATAGTGCCCTGGAAGTAAAATTAAATGTTCTTCTTTGGCAAGGCTGTCAAGCAGTTCTTGATTTAAAGGTTTGCCTTGTGGAGAAAACGCAACAACACAAGTGCTTTTGTTTTGTTTTAAAACAGAAATTGCACGGTGTATGGGTTCTACTGACATTAACATACCAACAGACCCGCCATATACTGTGTCGTCTACTTTTTGGTTTTTATCTAAAGAGTAGTCTCTTAAGTTATGTAAATTAACTTCTAAGTGTTTACTTTGAATCGCTCTGTTTACAATAGATGTATTTAAAAAACTGTTGTAGGCTTCTTTAAAAATAGTAATGATGTCTATCTTCATATCACTTCACCTAAATTTAAAACAACAATTTTGTTTTCATCAACTGCATCTATATAGTGTTTAACAAAAGGCATCAAAAAGTAAGTTTGGTCGCTCTTCTCAATTTTTAAAACTTGTTGATTTGGATAAAAGTAAACTTCTTTGACTTTACCAATTTCTTGCCCTTCAAAATAAACTGCTTTGTTAAGCAAATCAGCGCAAACAAACTCACTATCTTTGAGTTCAGGCCTTACATTGCTGTAAATTTCTTTTTGCGTGATTTGTTTAGCCTCTTCTTCTGAGTTTACTTCTTTTAGTTTGACCAGTAAACATTTAGTTCCAGGTCTAATTTCTTGAATTTCATAAGGTTTGTTTTCAATATACACAATTTTGTGCATTAAAAAACGTGGAAAATCCGAAAGATTTTCCACTTTAATCCAACCTTTGTATGAAAAGGGTTTAATTACTTTGCCAATTAAAAACACAAGTTTAAGTTACTTTGCTTTAATTTCCAGAGCTACTTTTTTGCCGTTTCTAGTAGCAATTGAGTAAAGTAGTTGACGAAGAGCAGCGGCGGTTTTCCCACCTTTGCCGATAATTCGGCCAAGGTCTGCTTCTACAACTAACATAGAAATATCAACTAAAGCATCTTGTTCAGATACTTTAATTTCAAGTGCATCTGGATAGATTAACAGAGGACGGACAAAGCTGGCTAGAATTTGCTCAAAATTTAAAACCATGGTTTGAAGCTCCGTCTTTAACTATTTTTGTTTCTTTAAAAGTGATTTAACTGTGTCGCTTGGTTTAGCACCTTTTGAAATCCAGGTGTTGTATACTTCTTGTTTGATTTCAACTACACCAGAAAGAGGGTTATAAGTTCCAACGATTTCAAGGAACTTACCATCACGTGCTCTTTGGCTTTCTGCAGCAACTATACGGTAGAAAGGACGTTTAGTTGAACCGAATCTTTGAAGTCTAATTTTTAATGCCATAATTTACTCCTTTTTTTGTTTTAAATACAAAATAAGTTTAACATAAAACAAAAAGTGCGTCAAGTATAAAGACTTGACACACTGATTGCCAAATAGTTATTTTAGTCCTTGCAAAGCACTAAGCCAAAAAGATAGTTTTGTCTTTCTTGACTCAACATACCTGCTTTGTCTATATAGTAAGACTGATCGTTTTTATTTTCAACCAGACTAGTTAACCACCAAGTTTGTGAGCCTGAGTTTGTGATTTTATCAGTTCGCCTAACTCCGTATGGAAGTTGCGAGTCGATGTTGTCATCAAGTTGCCTGTAGGCACTTGAAGCATACACAGCAACTGCGTATTGGGTTGCAGTTTTTGCCAAAGCAGCAAAATTATTTGAGTTCAAGATTGACTTAACTGAGTATCTATCTGTGTCTTTATAACTAGGTACGCCAACTTCAAAACCCATAACTAAGGCAATGTCTTTAGTTAGCGAGTGTAAAAATGAATTTTCAAAGGTGGTGAATTTAGGATTTTCTTTAAGTGTAAAAGTGTAGGGTGCAAAATCTATGATTTTTTTGGTAAACAAAGTAGTTTTACCAGGAATTTGGATAAACTCAACTTCCTCAAACTTATAGAAATTTCCGTCAAACTTTTCATATTTATTTCCGTCTTCATCGCGGTAAAAGTAACGATTAAAAGTTAGTTTGTGGATTTTTTTGCCAATTTGATATTTTGTTCTTCTAATTGAGGCTTCCATTAAGGTTAACTTACTTGGATCTGGATAGACCAAAGACTGCGGGTATTTGCCTTTGCCTGCAATGTCTTTTGCTAAATAGAAAACTGCGGTCATGTCTTTGGTTACAAACACAGCCTGTAGACTGGATAAAGTGTAGTTTCTTGCGGCCATTTGAATATTTTTAATATAATAGCCTGCTTGGTAAATACTAGTTACATCAATTTCCCAAATTCTGTCGTCGTGTCTAACTTGTTTTTGAGGCAATTTTAAGTTAGCTCCGGTAACTTCTAAAGTTACTGTGTGCAGTCTGCGTTTTGCCGTAATTTTTACCTTGTTTTCGCTGCTGTTTGGAGAAACAGTTAGCGAGTTTTTGTCGTATATAACCTCACCATACACTCGCTCATCTGGATTTGGGAAGTTAACAGTATGCACATCACCTGCTTGAAACCAGCGTTTTGTCTCAGTTTTTTCTTCAAACTCTCCGTTTGGTTTTTCTAGTTCAATTTGATATGAAATTGAAAAAAGTTCTTCAAAGTAAGCAACTAAAGTAATGTTTTTAGTTATAGGTTTACTAAAATCAAACGGCGTTTGTTTTGAGTAAACTCCATTCATTTGAGATTTTTCTTGCCAGTGAACAAAGCGGTATTTTTTGCCGCTCGCAGTAATTTCTGGGTCTGTAGGTTTTTGGACTTTTGCTTCAAACTTAATTCTTTGGGTTTCAGGGGTACTAGATGTAGTGCCTGGAAAAGTTGAGTTATTGTAATTAACTTCAAAGTTAACTTCAAATAATTTACGACCGTATCTAATTTGAAAAACAGTTGAACCATTTGCTTCTATTTTTTTCACTTCCGCAAAGTCTGCAACTTCAAAACCGTTGTCGTATTCTTTCTTGCGGCTGTCTTGTGTAATTTGTACTTTTGAACCAACTTCTGCACCCTTAGTTTCTTCAACTATTTTTTCTTCAATCTCGCCAGCGAGTCCTTGAAAAATATGCTGAATCTTGTAAGTAGTTTTGTTTTGCTTGACTGGTTTGTTTGTTTTAGGTTTTAATACAACTGCTAAAGTTGTTATTAAAATTATTAAAACAACTGCAGCGGCTACAATTGCCGAAATTAAATAAATTTGTTTTTTCTTGTCTTTCATTTCAAACCACCTTTCTTTATCCGTAAATTAAGTAAACTGATTTTCAAGTTCCAGTAGTTCAGGGATGTTTTGCAGATCAATGTCAGAAACATCCATTCCGCAAACTTCATCGGCTTCCTCAAAAACTTCTGTGTCAAAGTTAAGATGTTGGTCTTGAAAAATTTCTGATTTTTCTGCCCAAATATGTCCAGTTGAACGCATAATTGAGACAAATTTTTTAAAGAAACTTTCGTCCATGTAAAGATAACAAGTTTCGTGTTTCTCAGATATTCTTAGAATTTTTACCTGATGTAAGTTTTTTAGTTTCTTTAAAGTATATGGTTTGCTGTACTTTAAAATTACCCCAATTCGCTTTGTTTTAGTTGCAGATTCCGGGTTTATTTCTTTTACTTCTTCGCTATTTAATTGATTTTCGTCCATATTTTTTTACCTTTTTTAATTTTGTTTAGTTAAAAAATGCTTAAAATTAACTTGCTTCACACCTTAATTTTACCAAAATTAATTTGATAAGTTAAGTGTTTTTTTAATCTATGATGTCGGTGAGTTCCACTAAGCGATATTCACCTAACTCCAAATCAGCAGGTAAAGTCAAAGCACCAACTGCAGTTCTAGTTAACTTAAGCACTTCATTTCCACAAGACAGCACCATGTTTTTAACTTGGTGGTATTTACCCATATCTATTTTAATTTCCACGTGTATGCTGTCAATTAGCCTAACTTCCAAGGCTTTAGCTGTGTATTGTTGATTTTCGCCGTCTCTTAAAATCATGGGCTTAAGTAGCTGATTGGCTTCAGCGACAGTCCAAGGGTTTTTAAGTTCAGCCAAATAGGTTTTGACAACCTTAGAATTTGGAGACGCAATTTTGTGTACATACGCACCAACATTGGTAATCAAAAGCAGACCAGTGGTATCAACGTCCAGTCTACCCGCTATTTTTAAATCATAGCGGCAATACGGTTCTTTTACTAAAGTAAGTACAGAAGGATAAAGTCCTGAGACATTTGAAGATATATAGCCCTCTGGTTTATTTAACATTAAAATAAAACTGGGCAGATATTTAATCTCAGAATCATTAAAAACTATTTGGTCGGTCTCTTTGATTTTTCTGTCAACTTTTGTGCAAACCATGCCGTTGACCGAAACCAGGCCTTTTTTTATGTAGGTTTGGCAGTCCTTGCGGCTACCATATTTTAAATTTGCTAAAACTCGGTCTAATCTAGTCATCTTAATCCTTTTTAAAATAAAAAAGTGTGACAAGCACACTTTTTTGAATTTATTTAAATAAATGGTGCGGGCGACAGGAATTGAACCTGCACTCCGAGGGAACTAGATCCTAAGTCTAGCGCGTCTGCCAGTTCCGCCACGCCCGCATTACTTAATAATATTACCACAAAGCCAGAAATTGGTCAATTAAAAAAAATTAAGAAAATTATTTTTTTATTTGGTACTTTTGTGGATAGTAAATTTTTTTCAAAACTAAACCTTTAGCAGGCGCAGTTTTACCACAAAGCGTGTGGTCTTTTTTGCTAAAAATCTCTGAAATCAACTCACGACTAAATTTGCCTTTGCCAACTCTTGCCAAAACTCCGACAATTGATCTGACCATATACCTTAAAAATCCTGTTCCAGTAATTTTGACGGTGTAAAAATCTTTGTTTTCCTTAATTTTTAAATCAAGTACAGTTTTAATTGTATCTTCATTTGGCTCGGTTTTAGCAAAACCTCTAAAGTCTTTAGTGCCAATAAAAAGAGGCACAACTTCTTGCATATCTTTAATATTTAGATTGCCAAAATAAACTGAGTACTCTGAGTTAAAAGCATTAACTGGTTTTTTGGCAATCTTGTAAATATAAGTTTTCTTAACTGTGTTGTGTCTTGAGTGAAAACTAAAGTCAACTAAAATCGCTTTAACTACTCTAATGTCTTCAGGTAAACGTTTATTTAAATTATGCGGTAAATAAGCAAGGTCAAGCAAAACAGGTATGTCAAAATGGCACACCTGAAACTCAGCGTGAACACCTTTGTCGGTTCTGGAAGCAAAATGAGTTTTGACCTTAATTTGGGTCATGTTTTTTAAGGACTTGTCAACTTCATTTTGAACAGTTGGCAATGTATTTTGGCGTTGTGAACCGAAATAAGCGGTTCCTCTATACTCCAAAATGAGCGCGTATCTATAATTTAATTCCATATACTAGTCCCAAAATTCTAAGCACGATAGCAGAAATTGTCAACAGTGAAAAGAAAAAAAACAAAACCCAGTCAACTGCTTTTAGTCTATAGTCAATAGCCTCGGTTCTTGGTTTGTCTAAGTCAAAGCCGCGAACATCCAAGGCATCTGCCAACTCAAATGCAGCCTTGAATGAGTGGACAAAAAGTGGGATTAAAATCGCGACGATAAACTTAATTTTTCTAAAAATATTGGCACTTTTTAAATCAAAACCGCGGGCTTTTTGGGCCTCTGTGATTTTATAAACTTGCTTACCTAGACTAGGAATGAAGCGAATTGTTAAAGAAAAAACAAAAGTAAAGGTTTGAATTTTCAAGCCTATTAACTTAAGTGGGTAAAATAATTTCTCTAAAGCATAGGTCAGTTCCAGCGGAGAAGTTGTAGAGGTTAGGCCTGACATTAAAAACAGCACGCAAATTACTCTGATTACTAAAAACAAAGATTCAAATAAAGGTTTTTTAAACAATTCTACTTTAAATGAATAAAACCCGTAATTTGGCAAAAAGTAAAATAAGGCAAATGAAAATACTAAAACTAACGGCAAAAATACTAAATTTATCTTAATATATTTGGTTGCAAACCCTAAAAATACAATAAATAAAACCACTAAAAACAAATTTAGCCAAGAAAGTGAAAAAGTAGGCGCAAGAAATAACGCTTTTTCACCTGCCGCTGGCCAATATGTCAAAACTTTTATCAACACGGTTAATATCAGCAGTGTTAAAATTGCGGTCAGTGATTTGATAATTTTAAAGATATTAACTTTCGCCATAGCTAAAATCAGCAAAGTAAACAAAGCAAAGCCAACTAACCCAGATATTAAGTAAATGTTGTCGGTTAGCGGAAACAAAAGAGTAATCACAATTAACTCAAGAGTTAAAAGTAATTTAACAAAAGGGTTAGTTTTATTTAAAAAAGAACCTTTATTTTGATATTGACCAAAAATTTGTTGTCCGTTCATTTAAGTTCATCCTTTTTAAAAGAAGCAGTTAAATCAGGATTTAACTCAAAAGAAAAATTAGTATTAAATTGTTTGTTGACATCTTTTATCAATTTAAAAATTTTTGGTTTAGGCAAATCGTTGTTTAAAGAAAAAAACTCAGATTTCGGCAAGTCAGCCAAAATCTTTCCAGACTCAAGATAAACAACACGGGTTGCGTATTTATAGGCAATTTCTAAGTCATGGGTGATTAAAACAACAGTGCCATTAGTTTTAGCCTGCCAGTCTTTAAATAGTTTAAGGACTTTTAAAACACTCGCAAGGTCAAGTCCACGAGTTGGTTCGTCTAAAAGAATAACTTCTGGGCTAAGTGCCAGAACTCCGGCTAATGCCGCTTTTCTCATCTCACCACCTGATAACTTAAACGGAGAAGTTTGCCAAAAAGACTCATCTAGCCCTACTAACTTAAGCGCGGATTTCGCAAGTGAATTTGCTTGTTTTTTGGTTTTTTTAAAGTTCTTTGGTCCAAAACAAACATCTTTTTCAACAGTTTCTGCAAACAATTGATGTTCTGGAAACTGAAAAAGAAGCGCGTGTTTTTGTCTTAAAAAATTAAGCGAACGAAAAATTGGGCGCTTCGCTTTGATTTTAAAGTTATCAAACTCAATTTCGCCGCCAGTTGGTTTAAGCAAGGCATTTAGATGTTTAAGCAACGTAGTTTTACCGGCTCCGGTTTCTCCGACTATCGCGATAAACTCACCAGTTTGACTGAAACTAAAATTGATATTATTTAGTTTATGCTCGCCGTGTTTGTCGTATTTAAAACTTAAATTTCTCGCAACTGTTGCCATATGTATCTCTTAATTTCTGAATTTTCTTCGTTTTTATAAAACTGAAGAGTAAGTGGAAGTAGTTCATTAGGTAGTCCTGAAATATAGTCAGAAGTACTTTGAATCTCGGCAGTTTGATTGTCAATTTTAAGTACTCTGTCTGAGTTTATCAAAATTTCAGGGTCGTGGGTAATTAAAATTACCGTGATTTTTTGTTTTTGATTTAAGTCTTTGATTAACTTCAAAGTTTTTAACTTAGTAGTGCTGTCTAGCATTGACAGTGACTCGTCAAAAATTAAAATTTTAGCACCAGAAATTAAACTGCTAGCGACTGCCAGTTTTTGCATCTGCCCACCAGATAAAGCCGTTGGTATTTCTGAAAGTAAACCATTTAGGCCAAAGTCTTTGGCTATTTTTTTAACTTCTTTTTCAATTTCAGTTCGGCTAACACATTTGTTTTCTAAATTAAAAGCAAGTTCCTTAAACACAGTTTGAGCAACAAACTGATTTTCTGGATTTTGAAAAACTAAACCGAGGTTTTCTCTGATTTTTGCTAAATTATCTTCATTTAAAACAAGTGGTAAGTCCTCAAAATTAAAAACAATCTCGCCACTTTTTGCGGCTTCTAGCCCAACTAAAATTCTTGCAAGTGTAGATTTGCCAGCACCATTTGTGCCAACTACACAAAAAAACTCACCGGCTTTAACGTCAAAAGAGACATTTTTTAAAAGCGGTTTATTTGAAAAATTAAAATTTAGGTTTTCAACTTTTAGAATTTCAGGCATTTTTAAATCCTTGCGTTGTGTTTTTTGTTATTAAAAAACCCACCCAGCCGGGTGGGCAAAATAAGTATGTTTGAAAAAAGTAATTTAGGCTTTAATTTCTTTAACTAAGTCAACAGAGACAGTAAAGTCAGTAGAACGTCCAAACGCTAAAATTGAAACCACAAGTTCTTTCTTTTCGTCATCTGCGGAAAGCACAACTCCTTGTTGGCCGGCCATAGAACCGTCTATAATTTGGACTTGCTTTCCAACTAAATGTTGGTAAGTTTCTTTAGCGATTAGTCCTTGTTTTTCCAAAATCGGCTTCATTTCATGTTCAGGCACAGGAACTGGTTTTTTACCTTTTCCACCAGATCCTAAAATTCCAGAAACATTTGGGGTGTTTCTGACAACAAACCAAGCGTAGTCACTAACTATCATTTCAACAAAAACGTAGCCTGGATAAATTTGGACAACTACTTCTTTTTCAGTACCATCTGCTTTCTTTTCGATGCGTTTTTCTTCAGGAACTAGTACATTAAAAATATATTCTTGTACGCCAAGACTATCAATTCGGCGCTCTAAGTCTTCTTTTACCTTGTTTTCAAGGTTTGGAAAAGTTTGAACAATATACCAGCGTCTTTGAGTTTCAGATTTTCTTATCATTGTTTGATTTTACCAGTAATTTCTTTAATGATTTGAGTAGTTACAAAGTCATATAAGAACAAAGTTAACGCAAAAATTATAATAAAGATAAAAGTGCGAACTGTGTAGTCAAAGTACTTAGAACCATGAGACCAAGAAATTTTTTTAATCTCTGGAAAAGCAGCAAAGAAATAAGGAAATGCCACTAAAAAGATACAAAGAATACACAAAGCTAGCAGTACACTTGCAAAAATTGTGCCGTTTGAACCAGAGCCAAGCACTGGAATTGATGAAGAAATAGTAATAGTTTTAGTAATAATCATTAAAGAAACTGCACTACCAAAAATAGCAACAATTCCTAAAAATAGGTTCTCCCAACGGTATTCAGTTTTTAAAACTTGCAATAAACGAGATTTTTTTTCGACATTTTTTTCTTTTAATGCCATAAATTGCACCTCACTTGAAAAAATTATGTTTTTTTGAGAAACATTTAATACCCACTTATTATATAGTAAGGTAAATTAAATACCAAGTAATTTAAAATTTTGTTTAGTTTTAAAAGCTATTTCTACCAGAAAGAAAATTGTCTAAAGTCAGAAAATTAAGTAATTACACGAAGTAAAAAGCAAAATTACACCAAAATTTTCGTATCATTTGCACATAACAAAATTTAAGGCGTTTAAAAACGTCAAAAGCATATTTATATCCGCAGTTTTGTGCAAAAACGCAGAAAATTGCAAATGCATTCTTAATGTTCTTCTGTCTCAACAAAATTAGTAGTTTCTATTAGTCTTTCTTGGTTGGAAAGACTGTTGATTTCCTTAAATTTTTTAACAATTTTATCTTGTGTAATGTCCAATTCTGCAATCACTTCTTGTTCTTTTTTCAAGGTTGCACCAAATTTTTGCCACCTTTCTTTAAAACGAATAAACTCGGTTTCTAAACCGGTAAGTTTCGCCAAAATTGGTTTCAAGTTTTCTTGAATTTCTCTTTGTTTATTTAACTTAAAAATTTCTTGAATGACTATAAAAAGAGTAGACGGTGAAACTATGTAAACATTCTTTTTCTTTGCAAAATCTAGTACGGTTTGAAACTCAAAGGAGTGTAGTGCAATAAAAACAGCTTCTGCTGGAATAAACATAAAAGCAAAATCAGCTGTTTCACCTTTAATTATGTATTTTTCTGAAATGTCTTCAATTTTATTCTTACAGTCTTTTGTAAAGGCTTTCTGAGCGATTTCTTTTTCAAGTTGTGTCTTAGCGTTTAACATTGCGCGGTAGTTGTCAAGTGGAAATTTTGAGTCAATTGGAATGTCACCAATTTCTTTAGGTGCATGCAATAGTCCATCAACTTGGTTTTTGTTAGAAAGTTTAACTTGCCTTTGAAAAATTGAGTCTTTGGTCTCACCAACAGTAGAGTTAAACATAGCCTCTAGTTGAAACTCCCCAAAAATACCACGTGCTTTTTTGTCAGTCATCACACGGTTAAAGTCATCAATCGTTTCTTTAAATTCTGTAATTTGAGTTTGTACACTATCTATTTTGGTTAATCTTTGGGTAATGTCTTGAATGGTTTCTTTGGTTTGTTCAAAGTTTTTTACTAAGTTATCACCAATAGTTTTCGCTGTGTTCTCTTTAAATGAAGTAAAAGAATCGTTAATTTCTTCTTTAAGTGATTTGATTTTATCAACTGATTGATTGTATTCTTGCAGCTCTTTTATCCTGTTTTCAGTTTGTGCTTTTTCAAACTCATACAGTTTATTAGTAATTATTTTTTCGACATCCTTTGTCGAGTTTAAAAGTGTTTTATCTAAAAGCTCAAAATTCGAAATATCAATTTCGTAGATCGGTTTTGTTTTGTTTTTATGAATTAAGTAAATAATTAAACCAAGTACAATAACGATTAAAATTGCAAGCAATGCTACTATAACATAAACATAAGTTTCCATTAGTAATCTCCTTTAAAAAATAAATGAATATTTTTCTTCCAAAAACCATTATAGTTTTTTTTAAGAAAAGTCTAATTATTATTTTTTGAATGGAGAATGCCTAAAGCAGTGAATATAAAAACAAAATCATATGTAAACTTAACATTTCTGAAATGCTTTAAACTAAAAACTAAGAGTTTTACCCAATTTTATCGGTTTTTACCTTAATTTAAGTGTTTTTTAAGTCATTAAAGAGTGTTTTTGCTAAAAAACTAAATACTAATTTTTGCACTGAAAAATAGCAAAAATGCTTTAATTTGCTATAATTAAAAGAGTTAGAGGTGAAAAATATGACAGCAACTGATATTAAAAATGGGATGACTATTCAGTACAACAATGGTCTTTTTCAAGTTCTTTGGTTCCAACACCATAAACCAGGAAAAGGACAAGCGATGGTAAACGCTAAACTTAAGAACTTAAGAACTGGGGCCATTACTGATTTTCGTTTCAATCCAGATGAAAAAATTGAAAAGGCTCAAATTGAAAAAATTAACGCTATCTACTCATACGAAGACGGCACTTATTTAGTATTTTTAGACTCAGAAACTTACGAACAACACCAAATTTCTCGTGATTTTTTAGAATACGAACAAAAATACCTATACGAAGGTCTAGAAATTCAAATTATTAAATACAACTCAGAGATTTTAGGTATTATCTTGCCTGAAAAAATCACTTTAGAGGTTACTGAAACTGAACCAGGTGTCAAGGGCGACACTAAAACAACTGCATCAAAAGACGCAATTGTACAAACTGGACTTTTAGTTAAAGTTCCACTTTTTATTAACATTGGCGACCGTATTGTAGTTTCTAGTGCAGACGGTACATACGTATCTCGCGAAAAATAAATTATTTACTAGTTTTTCAAAAAAATGGAAACAGAAATTCGCTTAGCTAAACGAATTCAGCAAAGTGGCTACTGCTCAAGACGCAAGGCTGAGGAATTGATTGAGCAAAGAAAAGTAAAAGTAAATGGACTGATAGTCTCTGAACAAGGCACAAAAGTGTCTGTGTCTGACGAAATTGAGGTAAACGGTGAAGTAATTGGAAAAAAACCTGAACTAATTTACCTACTTTTAAACAAAGACATTAAGACAGTTTCAACTAGAATTGACGAAAAAAAACGCAAAACCGTGCTAACCGACCTGCCAAGTGAGTATCAAAACGAATACCTTTGGCCAGTTGGTAGACTAGACTGGGATACCACTGGTGCTCTTCTTTTAACCAATGACGGTGTGCTTACTAATAAATTAACTCACCCTAAAAACGAAGTTAAAAAACAATACCTGGCTTCACTTAAAGGAATTTATAACATCAATCATTTAAGTAAATTGCTAAAAGGCATCAAAATTGAAAACGACTACCTGGCTAAACCAGACAGCGCCGAAATTATTTCTACGAATAAAGCAACAGGACAGTCTTTAGTTTCAATTACAATTCACGAGGGCAAAAATCACGAAGTTAAAAATATCTTTAAAGCCCAAGGCTTTGAAGTTTTAAAACTCCACCGTGCAAAATTTGCTTTTTTAACCGTAGAAGGTCAAGCTAGAGGAACTATTAGAGCACTTAAAAAAACTGAAGTTAAAAAACTATATGCACTATAAAGTTTTAAAAAAAAATAATTTAAATTGAAGTTAAGGAGAATAAATGGGTTTTAAAATTGCAATAGATGGTCCGTCTGCCAGTGGCAAGTCAACGATTGCCAAAATTTTGGCAAATAAATTAAAGTTTATGCACGTTGACTCAGGTCAAATGTTTAGAGCAATTACGGTGCTCGCGCTAAACTTAAAAATTAACCTAGCCAACGAAGAGGAATACAGTTTTTTAAATAATTTAACTTTAAGTTTTAAAAATAATTCTATATTTGCAAATGGCACAGATTTAACCGACGCCACCCATACTCCTGAAATTGACAAAAATGTATCGCTAGTGTCTTCACTTAAATGTGTGCGCAAATTTGTTTTAAACACTTTAACTAAAATAATTGCAAACGAAAATGTCGTGATGGACGGCAGAGATATTGGCACAGTTGTGATGCCAGACGCTGATTTAAAAGTTTTTTTAACCGCATCTGTTGAAACCAGAGCCGAGCGTAGGTTTCTAGAAAACCAAATGAAAAATATTCACACACCACTTCAAGAAATAGAAGAAGATTTGCGTGCTCGTGACTTTAAAGACTCAAACCGCAAGATTGCACCTTTAAAACAAGCCGCAGACGCCGTGTTTTTAGATACATCGCATTTAACAATTGAAGAAGTTGCAAATCAAATTGAAAGTTTATATAAGGAGAAAATTGAAAATGAACAATAATTTACTAGATTCAGTTCAAGACTTTAGAGTTGGACAAACTGTAATTGGGACAGTTTACTCAATTAACGCCAAAGAAAACTCAGCACTCGTAACTTACGGGGATTTTACAGAAGGTAAAATTTACCTTGACAACATAACTACTGACAAAAGTATTGAGTTTATCGCCAAAATTCTTAAAAAAGGCGATGAAATCAAAGCAGTTATTACCAAAAGAGACGCAGACCGTGGACAAATTCTGCTTTCTTGCCTGCCACTACTTGCTGAAAAAGACTGGGTTGAACTTAAAAGCAAGTTCGCACAAAAAGAAATTATTAAAGTTAAAATTGCCAAAGTCTTGCCAAGCGGTTGTGTTGCCTACTTTAAAAGCCAAGAAGTCTTCATTCCTCGTTCGCAAATCGGCTTTGACATTGTGAAAACCGTTAAAGTAAATGATTTAGTGGAAGTTGAGATTTTAGACTTAAAAGACGAAGAAGACTTTAGAAAAGTAGTCTGCGGACGCAGAGAAATTGCTGAAAACAAACGCGAGCAAGAACAAAAAAACCAAGAAATCAGAAGACAAGAACAACTAAACTCACTTAAAATTGGTGATTTAGTGGAAGCTGAAATTATTAAAGTAAATCCGCTTTCAGCACTTGCTAAAGTCACTCCAGATTTAGTTGGTTTAGTTAGAATTTCACAAGTTTCCCATATTCCAGTTGAATCTGTTTCCAGTGTTTTAAAAGAAGGCCAAAAAGTTACCTTAAAAGTAATTTCTAAAGAAAAAGGAAAACTAGACCTTTCATACAAGGCAACTTTTGCCACCCCTTTTCAAACCTACATCGCTGCTAACGAAGTTGGCGCAACCGTTAAAGGTAAAATCACTAAAGGTATTCAGTTTGGTTTAATTGTAGAACTTGCCAAAGGAGTTTCTGGGCTTTTACATAAGTCTGAATACTCTCACAACTCAAACGACAACTTTGAGGCTTACCACCCAATTGGCTCAGAAATTGAACTAAAAATTATTAAAATTGACCAAAAAAACGAAAGAATTTCCCTTTCTAAAAAAGTGCTTATTGACAACCCTTGGTCCAGAGTTAAGACCAGAGTTGGCGATACTGTAGAAGTCAAAATTAAAGAAATTAAACCATTTAACGGCGGCCTGATTGTTGAAATGGGCGAAGTTACTGGATTTATTTCCTACAGCGAATCTGGACTAAAAACAGGACAAGCGCAAGATGAGTACTTTCAAGTTGGCGAAAATGTCCAGGCTATTGTAACTTATTTAAACCCACTTAAATGGGAACTTAGTTTATCTATTTCAAAATTAAACAAAATTAACTCAGATTTAGAGACCAAAAAACTCGTAGAAGAAGCAAACAAAGAAGCCGAAGGTCAAGTTTTCACAATTGGGGATTTACTTGGCAAATAAGGAACCTACTAAATGAGTTTTAAAGTTGCCATTGTCGGCAGACCAAATGTCGGCAAGTCTAGTCTTTTTAACAGACTGATTGGCGAAAGAAAGGCAGTTGAAGACAAAGAAGCGGGCTCTACTCGCGACCGTCTATACGGTCGCCTCACTTGGCAAGATAAAGAAATTACTTTAATTGACACAGGTGGACTTGAATTTACCGCACTTTCTTTTGAAGAAGAAATTAAATACCAAGTAGAAGTTGCTGTGCTTGAGGCTGACTTGGTATTATTTTTAGTGTCCGCAAAAGCAGGGCTAACTAAAGACGACTTAAAAATTAGTCAACTTTTAAGGAAATACAAAAAACCAACTTTAGTCGCAGTTAACATGGTAGACAATGCAAATATGCTTTTAGATACTTATGAGTTTTACAACCTAGGTTGCTCTGAACTCATTCCAGTCAGTGCACAGCACGGAATTGGCACTGGCGACCTTTTAGACAAAATCAATACATTTAATCAAAAAGAGCAAAAATCTACGCAAAGCGACTCAGTGAAAGTTTGTATAATTGGCAAACCTAATGTTGGTAAGTCTTCGCTTATTAACAAAATTGTGGGACACAAAAGACTAATTGAGTCAAATATTGCCGGAGCTACACACGACGCGGTTGACGTAACTTACCGTTTCAACGAAAAAGAGTATGTTTTTGTTGACACTGCAGGTATTCGCAGGCCTTCAAAAGTTGTGGCTAACAACGAACGCTACTCAGTTTTGCGTGCGATGTCTGCGCTAAGTGATGCTCAAATTGCGGTTTTAGTAATTGATGCGGCTAACATTGAGGCTCAAGACGAACATGTTGCCGGACTTCTAAAAGAAGACTACAAGGCATGTCTTGTTGTTGTAAATAAATGGGATTTAGTTGAAAAAACAAAGACTAAAGATGAGTTTAAACGCGAGTTTTTTGAGCGTTTTAATTTCCTTGAGTACGCAGAAATTGTTTTCGTGTCTTGTCTTGAAAACAAAAAAGTTCACACTATTTTTCCAAAAATCGAGCAAATTTATACAAACGCACAAAGAGAAATACCGACGTCTACCTTAAACAATATCTTGGCCGAAATTACTTTTAAAAACCCACCCAAACAGTTTAACAACGGTCAGGCTAAGTTTAATTACTGCACGCAAATCAAAACTTTTCCAACAGTTTTTCTGTTGTTTGTCAACAATCCTCAATACGTGCATTTTTCCTATATTCGCCACTTTTCTAACGAATTTAGGAAATACTTTGACTTCAGCGGTGTTCCACTTAAGTTTGAAGTTCGCAGAAAAGGAGCAGACAAACTATGAAAATAACTGTGTTAGGCGGTGGTGCTTGGGGAACTACTTTAGCCCAGGTTTTTGCAGATAGTGGCCACCAAATATTGGTATACGAAATAAACGAAGCGTATAGAGCAGAAATCAACGCAGGCAGACACCCAATTTTTAAAGTAGAAATTGACCAAAACATTAAGGCCACTAGTTCTTTAAAAGAAAGCGCTGAGTTTAGTGAAATTTTCGTAATTTCTTTGCCAACTAAATATATCCGTTCGGTGTTAACTGAACTAAGTACTTATTTAGTTAAACCAGTTTCGTTTATTAACACCTCAAAAGGTCTGGAAGAAGGCAGTTTATGGCCTGTTTCTGAAATTGTGAAACAATGCATTAAAACCGCTTTATTAAAAGATTATGCAGCACTAATTGGACCTTCATATGCCGAGGAGTTAATCCTTAAAAAAATCACTTTTTTAACAGCAGCTTCTGCTAATTTAGAGTTTGCAAAAACTGTACAAAAACTAATTGAAAACAGTAAATATGTAATAACTTACCGCACTAAAGACGCAATCGGTTGCGAGGTTGCTGGAGTTGGTAAAAACGCACTTGCCATAGTTTCCGGAATTATGGATGGACGTGCGATGGGCGAAAACGTACGCGCAGGTATATTAACTCGTGGTTTTTTTGAAATTGCTATGTTAATTGAAGCCTATGGCGGAAAAAAAGAAACAGCCTACGGACTACCTGGAATTGGTGACTTGATGCTAACTGCACTTTCTAAAAAATCTCGTAATTTCACGTGTGGCTTTAGACTGGGAGCAGGCGAAACTATTGAAAAAATCCTTGCGACTTCCGTTCAAACTATTGAAGGAATTGCCAATATTGAAGGAATTTATCACTTCGGAAAATCCAAAAATCTGCACCTTCCACTACTCTATACGGCTTACGAAATTCTTTTTAAAAACTGTTCAATTGACAGAGCAATTGAGAAATTTAGAGTAAATAATTTGCGCGGTGAATTTTAAATTATTTGCCTTATAAGGCTTTTTTTACCACTTTTTTTACCAATTGTGCTATACTATTTTTGAACTCAAGGAGACGAAAATGAACAGAACAGAATTCATTACAATCGTTGCTGAAAAAGCAAAAATCACCTATGAACGCGCAAGCGAATTTGTAGATATTTTTTCAGATGTTGTCATCAACACTTTGGCAACTGGCGAAAAAGTAACACTAACTGGTTTCGGTACTTTTGAAGTTAGAGACCGTGCGGAGAGACACGCTAAGAACCCGCGTACTGGTGAAGACATTATTGTACCTGGACAAAAGTCTGCTGCCTTTAAAGCAGGCAAATTTATGTCTGACGCCGTTAAAGGCAAGAATAGATAAGTCCAACCTCCTTAGTTAGACCTCCTCTTAAAAGGGTTCTTTTTTTAAAAGAACCCTTTTTTGATTATTACTTTAAATCAGGTGTTTAAAATGACTGAAACTAAAAACCCATTTAAACTATTTTTTAATTATTTAAAAGACCGTGAGTTTAACAAAAAAGCAGCCCTAATAATGCTTCCGTCAATTTTCCAGCAAGTGATTTTTTCAATTTCTGGCTACATTGACACCATTATGGTCAACCGCTTTTCACCCGACTCTTTTGTCGGAGTTACGGCTGCCAATAAACTCATTTTTATCATGCTTTATTTTGCCGTGGGTGTAGCCGTTAGTCTCTCTATTTTTGTCTCTCAGTATTTTGGCGCCAACAAACAAGAGAAACTAAAAGGGTGTATTCAGTTTGGAGCAATTATAGCCGCGGTTAGTTCGGTTTTTGTATTTTTGCTACTATATTTTTTAAATCCGCTTTTAATTAAAAGTCTGCTTCCTGGTACTGCTAACCAGGCTGCTTTAAAAGAAGGGCTTAACTACTCGTTTGTAATTTCTTTTTCGGCTATTTTTATAGTTAGTAATTTAATGATTTCTATCTTTTTAAAGTCAATAGACAGACACAAGTCATCTATCGTAGCAGGCCTTGTTTCAATTGCTGTAAACGTCGTTTTAAACCGCTTTTTAATATTTGGGCTGGGTTCAATTCCGGCACTTGGTGCAAAAGGTAGCGCGATTGCTACAGTTGTATCTAGGCTATTCGAGTTTATTACTTTGCTGACTTTAGCAATTGTTTTTTCAAAAGGTAAACTTTTTAAAAACATTTTTAGCCAAATCTACTTTACTAAACATTTAGTTAAAACTTACTTTAAAAAAGGAATTGGTATCATAGTTGCCGAAGTTTCTTGGGCAATTTGTATGGTTGCTATTTTCTTTTTAATTACACAAGGCAATCCTGTTTGGATTAAAGAAATGGGCTACGCTCAGTCTATTGTTGACTTGTTTTTTATTTTCTTTTCAGGCCTAGCCTCGGCATCTGCTCTTTTAATTGGCTCGGAACTCGGTAGAAACAACTTAGAGAAAGCCAAAGAAGCCGCGAAAAAACTAATTGCCATTACCTTATTTTTAGCATTTTTTGTAGTTATTGCTTTAGTTTTGATCGCACCGCTTTTTCTTTTAATTTTAACTATTCCAAAAGAAATGCATTATTTAAACTCATACTACTTAATTTTGATATTTGCCTTTGTTTTTCCCTTCTATGGAGTAAATGCGACTTGTTACTTTATCTTAAGAGCAGGTGGTGAGGCTCTAGATTCATTCTTACTAGACCAACTTCCTACCTTTATTATTACTTTCCCTTCTTTGATTTTAATTTACTTTTTAAACTCATCTGTTTTTGGACTTGGTTTAATTTCTATTTTAGCAATTTCTAAAATCGGTGAAATCGCCAAACTAGGCCTTTCTTACTTGTACGTGAAGAAAGGTAAATGGGTTAAAAACTTAGTTGAAGAAGATATAAATTTCTAAAAATTTATAAGGATATTAAAATTTAATTTACTCTAATTTAAATAGTTGCAAGAATGCAAAACCTTTTTTTATTCTGATTATGTTTTGTGAGGTATATACAATAAAACTTGAAACAAATAGATTGATTCTTAGACCATGGAAAGAAAGCGACGCTGTGTCTTTATTTAAATATGCAAGTCATCCAGATGTAGGACCAATTGCGGGATGGCCAGCGCACACTAGTGTTGAAAATAGTCGCAAAATAATTAAAAGTGTGTTATCTGCGCCACATACCTTTGCTGTAGTTTTAAAAGAAAATGGTGAACCTGTTGGTAGTATTGGACTTAAACTAGACAAAGCATGCAAGTTTTGTATTTCTCATACTGAAGCGGAAATTGGCTACTGGATAGGTGTTCCATACTGGGGACAAGGTTTGATACCAGAAGCAGTTAGAAAAATTATGCAATATGGTTTTGAAACATTGAGTCTTGAAAAAATCTGGTGCGCTTGTTTTGAAGGAAACACAAAATCAAAACGAGTTCAAGAAAAATGCGGATTTAAATACCATCACACTGCTTATAATGTACCATGTGCTATTAAAGGAGTATTGAGAACAGAACACATTACATGCCTTTCTAAAGAAGAATGGCAAACAATCAAATAAATTCCTGCTTGTCGTATTAAAATCCTAAATAGCTCATATATAGCGTGAAACGCTAAAACATCTGTTGTATTTCATTGTTTTAATTTAGAAGTTTAGCACAAGATTTTAAGGCTAAAAAACGATTAACAAGAATTTAATTAACGTCTAGTATAAAAACGCCTCGTTTCCTAGATATAGGAAAAACGAGGCGTTTTTTATTTTTAATTGTTTTCTAATTTAGTTAATTTTAGTTAAAAAAGAAGCGCTCAGTAGTTTTTGTGTTCCATCAAAATCAACGATTACAAACTTTGGTTTAATTCCGATTACCAGACCTGCACCAAAAACACTATGTGAAACCTTGTCGCCAATTTGTAAGTTTCCAGAAGTTGCCAGAGATTCGTTACTATAAATCAGTTTTTCTTTGATTTTTTGTTTGCGTTCATATCTTTCTTGAAAGCGATAATTAACTTTTTCATCTTTCTCAAAATAGCTGCGAATTCGCTGATCAAAAGAAGGTTGTGGTTTTTCGGGTTGCATATCTAGATAAAATATTGACGGTTCAAACTCATCAATTCTACCAAAAAGTGCACGCCTGCTTGCTCCAGAAATATACAGATTTTCTTTTGCTCTAGTAGCTGCAACATAACAAACCCTGCGTTCTTCTTCTAAGTCTTCAAGTGAATAACTATTGATCACGGTAGCACTTGGAAAGACCTTATCGTTTAATCCATAGAGAAAAACAGTGTTAAACTCAAGACCTTTAACTTTGTGAATGTTTGCCAAGACAACCATATTTTCTATGTTTTCTTCGGCAGGTTTAGCGAGTGCTATGTCGTCTAAAGCCATTTTGAATAAATCTGCTTTAGTTAAATTGGGATGCTCTTTTTCATAACTTAAAAAGAAACTACCAAGTTCTAAAACATTGTGTAGTCTATCTGTGAAGTTTTCTTCCTTTTTTAAATAAGTTTCATACTGAGCACCGTGCTCTTCGTCTAAAAACAGCTCAATAACTTCAGAAACTTTAGTTTTTTCCGCAGCTATTTTGCGGTATCTTTCTATATCTTCTGCGTATTTTACGAAGTTTGCTTTTTTTGAGTTTTGACCATAAGCCTTGACAAAGGTAATTATATCGGGTGCGTATCTCAGTTTTTCACAAGTTTCAATGTAGACTTCAGATAACCTAACAAGAGAAATCTCACCTAAACCTTTAGTTGGTTTGTTTGCAACTCTTTTAAAAGCAATAAAATTGTCTTTAGTTAAGTAAATAAGCGAAAGAAAAGCGAGAGTGTCTTTGACTTCAGATCTTTCAAAAAAAGCCAAAGAAGACCAAACCATATAGGGAATTTTTGCCTTAATTAAAGCGTTTTCCACCTGCCTGGTTAAATAGCTTGCTCTAAAAAGTACAGCGAAATCTGAGTATTTTTTACCACTTAAATAACCTTTTTTAATAGTGTCAACAATAGCATTTACTTCAGTTAAATCACTGTCGTATTGAGTAAAAAAAACATCACCTTGTCTTTTAGTTGAAGTAAAAAGTTTTTTCTCAGTGCTTGTAGACTTCGTGTTTTTTGCAATTAACCTATTGGCTGCATCTAAGATTTTTTGACAAGAACGGTAGTTTTCAGATAAAAGAAGTTCTTTTGCTTGAAAATAAGTCAAAAAGTCTGAATTATTTTCAAATCTAGCACCACGAAACCCATAAATAGACTGGTCAGGGTCTCCAACTACAAAAATTTGTTTATTTGTTTTTCTAAGTAGTTTAAGAATTTGAAATTGTATATAGTCGGTGTCTTGAAACTCATCTACCAAAATATAGTCAAAGTTGTTATTTAGTTTATTTGAAACTTCTTCGTTGTCTCTTAGTAACTGATATAAATAAATTTGTAAATCGTCAAAATAAAGTGAGTTGTTTTGTTTAATATATTTAAAATATTTTCAGGAATATCGCCCGATACGGTAAAACTAGTA
>CAUTWO010000001.1:0-175429 GCA_963542545.1 uncultured Acholeplasmataceae bacterium | reverse complement strand
CAGGTATAATTTCCCTTGCTGAAGGCGTGGAACTTGTAATGCCTGGTGACAACACCACAATTACTGTTGAGTTAATTCACCCAATTGCGCTTGAACAAGGAACTAAGTTCTCAATCCGCGAAGGTGGACACACAGTTGGTGCGGGTTCTGTAACTAAAATTATTGCTTAATTTAAGTAAGTAAATTAGTTATTTAATTTAAACGAAAAAGCATTTTAAAAAGGCCTTTGGTTGGGTTTACCCGGCCTTGGCCTTTTTTGCCAAAACCAATACTTAAAAAAGGAGAGCGAAAAAGTATGAAGTATAGACACTCTAAATTACTTTCTGCAGGTTACTTGAAGGTTTCAGATATACACGAACTTTACTTTGAGGAGCGTGGCTCTAGAACCGGAATTCCTTTGATTTTTATCCACGGTGGACCTGGTGGCGGGTTTTCAAAAAGCGCTGAGTACTTTTTTAACCCACGTAAGTTTCACTATATTTTGTTTGATCAACGCGGAGTTGGCCGCTCTAAACCTTTTTTGGAAACCAAAGATAACGATATTTTTGAAATTGTTGACGACATTGAAAAAATCCGCAAGCACTTCGGATTCGCAAAAATCTGGCTATTTGGTGGCAGTTTTGGCTCAACTATTGCGCTGACTTACGCAATAAAATACCCTGAACACACTGCAGGAATGCTGATTCGCGGCATATTTTTAGCAAGACAAGAAGACTGCGATTGGCTGTATTCAGGGGCTCAAAACTTCTATTGGCCTGAATACAAAGAGTTTATCTCAGAAATTGAAGATACCAAAAAAGTTGAAGATATAGTACCTCTGTACCTTAAAAAAATTACTTCATCAGATAAAACAGTTAGTGACAGAGCCTCACTTAAATGGGCAAACTACGAACTTTCTTTAGTTTTTCCGGTCAAAAGACCAGAACTTCTGGCAACTCAAGCAACTAACTCAGAGAGACAAATTGCTTTAATGGAGGCTTTCTTTTTTGCCAATAAAACATTTGGTAAAGACGATAACTATATTCTTACAAACATTCACAAAGCTGCACACATCCCGACTTATATAGTCCACGGCAGATACGACATGGTTTGCCCACTAAAACAGGCTTATTTAGTACACGAGGCAATCCCCGGCTCTAAGCTAACCGTGGTTGAACTTGGTGGCCACGCATCTTCTCACAAACCCACTTTTAAAGCAATTCAAAAATATTTAAAAGAAATCATTAAATGCAACAAATAATTTAAAAAAACTTTTATTTTTATCTAAATTTTTAATATAATATTAACAAGTTAAACACAACTACGGAGGAATAAAATGATTAAATTAGTAGTAATTAGACACGGCCAAAGTGAATGGAATTTAGCCAATAAATTCACTGGTTGGACAAATGTTGAACTTTCTGAAAACGGAGTAAAAGAAGCCAAAGCAGCAGGTCTTTTACTAAAAGAAAAAGGCTTTAGCTTTGACCTTGCTTTCACTTCTTCTTTAAAACGTGCACAAAACACACTTGCCTATGTTTTAGAACAACTTGGCCTTTCTGACATTGAAATTAGACGTTCATACCTATTAAACGAACGCCACTACGGAGCGCTTCAAGGTCTAAACAAAGCAGAGACAGCCGCAAAATACGGAGACGAACAAGTTAGAATTTGGCGTCGTTCCGCAGAAGTGCGTCCACCTGCTTTAGATTTCAACGACCCACGCCATCCTCGTTTTGACGAGAACCTAAAAGGAATAGATCCAAAAGAACTACCTGCTTCAGAAAACTTACTAGACACAGTTGACCGTGTTGTTAAATACTGGGAAAGCGATATTAAACCAGCATTGCTTGCTGGCAAAAAAGTAATTATCGCAGCTCACGGCAACTCTCTTCGCGCACTTTACAAATACATTAACAATGTCTCAACTGAAGACATTATGAATGTTGAGCTTCCTACCGGCAAGCCACTTGTTTTTGAGTTTGACGACAGCCTAAACATTCAAAAAACTTACTACATTTAATATTTAATAAACCAAAATATCAGGGTCAAGTGAAATTCTTAACTGGTGGTCTAAGCCCACGAGCAGCAGTTTAAAAACTGTTGCAGAACAGGATAGTTTCCTGTGCCAACGGTTAAAGTCCGGATGAAAGATAGGAAGGCATTTATTTTAATCTAAAATGTAAGCCATTTACATTTACTACATTTTTAAAAAAAACGCGCACGATGTGCATTTTTTTTAAAAATCAGCAAACTAAAATATTTTTAACTTCCTTGAACGACTTTAAAGGAAGTTAAAAATGTTTAAAGAAAATCAAACTAAAAATCAAAACAAAGAACTTACTAAGTTTGCTATGCTTTTGGCACTTAGTATAATTTTGGGGTATTTTAAAATACCTCTTTTTCCACCACTTAAACTAGACTTTTCAGAAATAGTGATACTATATGCAATGTTTGAGTTTAAAGTTAAACTGGTAGTTTTAATGACTATCTTAAGGTCTGGAATAAGGTGGCTAATCAATCCATCTGCTACTAACTTTCCGTTTATATTTTTTGGCGAACTTGTCGCAATTTACTGCACACTTACGTTAATTTTAGCGGTATATTTAGACTTTAAGTTAAACAAGAAAAAGCATTACTTAATATCGGTTTTAAACTATACACTAATTCCGACAGTTTTAATATTGGTAGCAAATGCTATGTTTTTTATTCCTACCTTTATTTCAGGCAAACCTGCTTACTATACACCTGCTTTAATGCCAATTGCAAAATACTTAAAAACACTCGCCTCAGTTTACCTGCCTTTTAACTTAATTAAGTATTTTATTGTCACTGTAGTTGGTCTGAAAATTGTTGAGTTTAGAAAACAAAAGTTAGAAGTTTAAATAAAATATTACCCTTGACTATGAACCCAAACTAAAAAGCCTTTAAGGTAAAACTTAAAGGCTTTTTCTCTGCATAATTTTTTTATTTTAAATAAATAATTGTGACACCCATTTGTCCTTCAAACTCTCCGCCGAAGCGATGGCTTTTAATCTTAGGGTGTTTTTTAATGTAGTCATAAACTGCATTTTTAACAGCGCCAGTTCCATAGCCATGAATAATTTTGGCTTGAGTGAAATTAGCAAGAATTAGTTTATCAATTTCTTTAGCTAAGATACTTTCAACTTCGTGTGTTCTTTTTCCACGCAAATCAATTTCAAAATTAGCAGGACTAAAAAAAGGTTCACTGACTGTTTTTTTATTCAGAGTTGTTGGTTTAATTGTATGCTTTTTAGGGTTAACTATGGACCTTAATTTTAAATCAGTTTTCTTAAATTTTAGTAAGTTGCCTTCAATATCTACAAAATACAAATCACCCTTTATTCGCCTAATAACGCCATCTTGAAAGATTGACTCAACGTATACTAAATCACCAATTTTAAGTTCTACATTACTGTCAAACTCGTTTTCTGGTTTTTTTATGCCTTGTTTGATTTCAGAGATTTTTTTAACATTGATAGCCTTGATATCTTTAAGTTCTTTAATAAGTGCTTCAACTTCTGAGACCGAGTCTTCCCATTTCCTTCGCTCTATTTTAAGTACGCTTTCAACTCTTGTGCTAAACTCTTTTTCTTGTTTATCTTTAATCTCCACATTTTGCGTTATAAGGCTATTCAACAGTGTTTCTTTTTCTTGTAGTTCTTTGGTTAATTGTTCATTTTTTTCAATGTTTTCAGCAAGATTTTTAAGCAATTCTTCTGATTTGTTATCTTGATTTGAAAGATACGCATCGGCGTCTTTTAGTACTTTTTCATTCATTCCAAGTCTTTTTGCAATCAGTATTGCGTTTGAATTTCCAATTGAATTAAACGACAATTTGTAAGTCGGAGAAAGCGAGTCAATATCAAAACAAACCGACACTCCTGCAGTTGTTGAGTTTTCTAAATACTGAAGCATTTTAACTTTAGGATAGTGAGTGGTTAGTATCAAAGTGCAATTTTTTAAAAGCAAATTCTTAATAATAGCCAAAGCCAAAGCCTGACCTTCTAAAGGATCTGTACCAGAGCCAGGTTCGTCTAAAAGCACTAATGAATCTTGAGTTGCATCGCTTATAAAACTGATTAGTCTAACCATGTGAGATGAAAAAGTTGATAGGTTTTGTTCCAGAGATTGCTCATCACCAATGTCTACAAATACCTTACTATAATTTGGTAAAACCGCTTCTTTAGCGGGTATTAAAAAACCTACCTTTAACATAAGTGAAAACAAACCGACAGTTTTCATTGACGCTGTTTTCCCACCAGTATTTGGACCTGTAATGATAGTTAGAGGTTTGTTTGGATAAATATAAAAGTCAATTGGCACTACTTTGTTTGCGTCAATTAACGGGTGTTTCGCTTCAATTAGTTTAAGCGACTTGTCTTTTGAAATCACTGGAGCGCAACAACTTTGTTTAACAAAGAACTTAGCGCAGGCAAAGTAATAGTCCAGTTTTAAAAGTGCGTTTTGAGCATCAATATATTTATTTAAGTCAATTAAAAGAAAATCCATAAGTTGCTTTAGGATTTTCCCTTTCTCTTTTTCTTCTTCATTTTGTAGTTCACTTTGTCTAAATCTGAACTGCTGCATTTCCGCAGGTTCAATATAAACAGACTGTCCTGAGTTACTAGTATCTACTACATTTCCTTTAATCTTTCTTTTATAGACTACAGAAACCACTAGACACCAAAAACCAGATTTATAAATAACTTGTTCATCAGTTAAAAAAGGCGAGTAGATTTTTTTTAGTTCATCAATTCGTTTCTTTGAGTTTTCATTTAAAGTTTTTATTTCTTTTCTAATTTTGCCCAATCTAAGTGATGCTGAATCTAAAAACTCTCCATTTTCATCAATTGTCTCGTTTAGTTTACTTAGTTCTTTAGTTGGCAAAAACAGTTTAGCAAAAAACTCAATTAGTGCAGTGTAATTAAAGTTAGACTTAGTTTGACTAAAATAATTAAAACCAACTTTAGTGGTCTCAAAGAAAAACTTTAGTTTGAGTAAGTCTTTAACATTCAAAGGTCTTAGTTTTAAAAGACCAGAAAAAATATTTTTACAATCGTAGTTTTCAGCAAAGTCAATTACACCAAATTCTTTTAAGGCGTTAGTTGCTTCTATGTTTTTTAAAATTTCTTTTTCAATTTCTTTATTTCTTTGTAAAATCGGCATTGTCAAAATTTGTTCTTTAACAGATTTTGATACAGCGTTTCTCGCCACTTTTTCAATTATTTTATTAAATTCTAGTTTAATTGCGTTTTTTTCCATAATTTTAGACCAATAATATTATATGCGCTAAAGTTATTTTTTAAACATTTTATTATTTTTGTATCTATTGTTTAAAAACCACAAATTACCTTCAAAAAATAGCCTTAAAAAGGTTATAATTATTAAATAGAGGTAGAAAAATGCAGCAAAAACTTCAAGAATTAAAACAAAAATTAACAGAAAAATTAAACTTGGTTGCTAACCCTACAGAAATTGAAGATATTTGGCGCCAATACTTTGGTAAAGACTCTGAGTTTCAACAAATTATGCAAACTTTAAAGTCAGTTGAACCTGAAAAAAAGAAAGAATACGGTCAACTAATTAATGCCTATAAAGTTGAATTACAAGAACTTTGTAATTCAAAAAAATTCATTTTGGAAAAAGATGCTAAACTGGCTAAACAGTTTAGTGAAAAAATTGATATTGAGTTAGACACTCATCAGTTTTCACGCGGTGCCGTGCACCCACTAAATGCTATTATTGAAAACTTCAAATCTCACTTTTTAGCACATGGTTTTGAAATTGTAGAAGGTCCTGAAATTGAAACTGAACTTTATAACTTTGAAATGATGAACATCCCAAAATCACATCCTGCTAGAAATGAAAAAGATACATTTTATATTGATGCAGATAAACTACTTCGCACACATACCTCGCCAGTTCAAGCAAGAACAATGCTAGAAAAACAGGGTAAACCGATTAAAATCATTTCAACTGGTAAAGTATACCGTAGAGATGACGATGATGCTGTGCATTCGCATCAGTTTATGCAACTAGAAGGTTTAGTAATTGGCAAAAAAGTTAACTTCGCTAATTTAATTCAAACCTTAAAAGATTTCTTAGCGTTCGTTTTTGAAAGGGAAGTTGAACTAAGAATTCGCCCTTCTTATTTTCCTTTCACAAAACCGTCTGTAGAAATAGATGTGCTTCACCATTTTAAAAATGGTACAGTTGGCTTTATTGAAGTTGCAGGTGCTGGTATGGTTCACCCTAATGTCTTAAAAATGGCTGGCTATGACCCTGATAAAGTCCAAGGTTTTGCATTTGGCTTTGGTATTGAACGTTTAGCGATGATTAAATACGAAATTGATGAAATTCGTGAGTTTTATCAAAACGATGTGCGTTTTCTACGCCAGTTTTAACAGATAGGTAAAAAGCATATGAAAATATCTGAACATACATTAAGTAAATTCATAGAACTTAATAAAAACCAAGACCTTGGCAAAATAATTAATGGCTATATTTGTGAGGCAGAACAAACTATTGCTTCGATTGCTCAGCCTACTTTGGTATGTGGCCATGTTTTGACATGCGAAGACCATCCCGATTCTGATCACCTTCACATTACTACAGTAGATGTTGGAACTGAAGTTTTAGACATAGTGTGTGGTGCTAAAAATATTGCTAAAGGACAAAATGTCATTGTTGCCAAAGCAGGTACTACACTTCCTGGCGATTTTCAAATCAAAGCTGCAAAAGTTCGTGGCGTTCAGTCTAATGGTATGATTTGTTCTCTTAGCGAACTTGGTTTGAAAAATATTCCAAATGAATATAAAGATGGTATATACGTGTTTACTAATATTGTCAAACCAGGAGAATGCGCAGCCAGCGCTTTAATGTTCGCAGACAATGTTTATAACTTAGAGTTGACTCCAGACAGAGGTGACCTGCTTTCTTACTATGGATTTGCAAAAGACCTTTCTGCAGTTACTGGAAATAACTTTATTTTTGAAACACCACAGAGTATAAAACCTGATTTTAAGAATCAATATGAAACTAAGGTAAATAATACTTTAGCGCCTTCCTACGTGCTTACTCAGGCTAAAGTAGTGGTTAAACCGTCTCCTTGGTTTATTCAGGCAGAATTAATCAAGCAAGGAATTGAACCTAAAAACAATATTGTAGATATCTCTAATTATGTGATGTATCTACTCGGTACTCCTAACCATATTTTTGACGCAAAGTGCGTTGTTGGAAATAAAGTTTCAGTTGAGGCTCTTTCAAAACCGGAAACCTTTACTGCACTTGACGGAAACAAGTATGGTCTAAATACTGGAGACTTAGTTATTAAAGACAGCAATAAAACAATTGCACTTGCCGGAATTATCGGCTCTGAAGACAGCAAAATCACTGAGCACACAACAGATGTAATTATTGAAAATGCTATTTTTTCAAACACTAATGTGTTTGAAACTCAAAAGCGTTTAAGTTTGAAAACAGAAGCGTCAGACCGTTTTTCAAAAGGTGTATCATTTGAATTATTTCAAAAGGGATATCTGCTTTTAATCGAACTGCTTAAAAAATATGCAGATGCCGAAATTTCTAACCAAGTATACTCTGGTATTACTAAATTACCAAAACATACTTTTGAGTTTAACTTTAAAAAATTAAAGAAAATAAGCGGGCATACATACAAAGAAAAAGTGGTTATTGAAACTCTTTCAAAACTTGGATATTCGCCTAGAAAGGCTCTTGAAGACAATTTATACACTCTTTCTCAAAGATCACATGTTTTTGAAAAAGAAACAGAGTTAGACGCAATCGACAACGTCATTAGAGTTAATGGTCTGAACTCAATTAAACCAAAACGACTTATTCAATTAGGTGTAGCAAACCAACACATTAACTTCAAAGTTGCTGAAAAAATTAGACAAGAGTTAGTTCCACTTGGTTTTTTGGAAAATATCAACTATACTCTACTTTCTGAAAAAGAAGACTCAGAATTTTCTTTAGTTTCTGAAAAAGTTAAAGTTAGAAATCCAATTACTGAAAATCATTTAGTAATGCGTACAAACTTACTTGCAGGACTTAAAAAAAGTTTTCAATATAATTTAAACCGCAAAGTTGATAATTTTAATATCTTTGAAGTTGGTAAAATTTTTAATGGGTTCACAGAAGAACTTCACTGTGCAGCAATTGTTAGCAGCAATTTTGCATACTCTAATTTAGTAGAAGAAAACAAGAAAGTTGACTTTTACTTAGTTAAATCTTTCTTAAATAAACTACTTTATAATTTTGGTATCTCGCCTAGTTACGCAGTTTCAACTTATGAGTTCTTGCATCCTTACAGACAGGCAAATATTTTATATCAAGACAAAATTATTGGATATATTGGTGAAATTGAGTTTAATAAAAAGAAAACTATTGTGTTTAATTTAAACTTAGAATTACTTAAACTAACTAAAGAAACTCCAAAATATGAGCGCATTTCTGCTTTCCCTAGGGTTGAAAGAGACTTGGCGTTAGTTGCAAGCGTTGACACTTCTTATCAAAAAATAGTTACTTTAATTAAACAAACTGCACGCAAAACCTTAAAAGAAATCACTTTATTTGATATCTTTAAAAATCCCGAAACTCCTAACCTTGTGTCATATGCTTTTCATTTAGTGTTTGAAAATACCGAAAAACAAATTGAGATGCAAGATATTGAAAAAACCATTAAGTCAATTTTAAACCGTCTGGCTTTTGAGCTGAAGGTAACACTCCGTTGAAAGAACAAATATATTCCTACAATTTCGCCCAGTTAACAGATTATCTGGTAGAAAAAGGATATAAAAAATTTAAAGCAGAACAAATTTTTAACTGGCTGTATGCAAAAGAAAAAAAGTCTTTTCAAGAGATGAGGAATCTTCCAAAAGACTTCATTGCTTTTTTGGATGAGAACTTTGAAATAACTTTGCCTACCTTAGTAATTCAAAACAAATCCAAAGATGGGACTGAAAAGTTTCTATATGCTCTTGCAGACGGCGCTTTAATTGAGTGTGTTTTGATGCATCATGACTATGGACTTTCGCTGTGCGTAACTACACAAGTCGGATGTTCTATTGGATGCAGTTTCTGCGCAAGTGGGATACTTAAGAAAAAACGTGATTTAACTACCGCTGAGATTGTTGGCCAAGTTATGAAAACTCAAGAAATCAAACAGTGTAAAATAAACTCTGTGGTTATTATGGGTATTGGCGAACCTTTTGACAATTTCTCAAATGTTATGGCTTTTATTGATATCTTAAACCACCCAAAAGGTTTAAATATTGGTCAGCGCAGAATAACTGTCTCTACATCTGGATTAGTTCCAAAAATCAAAGCATTTGCTGACCGTAATCTGCAAGTTAACCTAGCACTTTCTTTTCACGCTCCATTTGATGATCTTAGAAGTCAGATAATGAAAATCAACACAATTTTTCCAATTGATAAACTAATTGATGCCTTAGACTACTACTTAGCAAAAACTAATCGCCGAGTTACAATTGAGTATATTTTAATCAATGAACTGACAGACACTATAGAGTGTGCTAAAGAACTAGTCAAATTATTTAAACAAAGAAACGTCTACATTAACTTAATCCCTTATAACGAAGTTAAAGAAGTTTCATATAAACGTTCAACTCCAGAACGCCAAAAAGCCTTTTTTAATGTTCTTAAAAATGCGGATATGGATGCAATTTTAAGAAAAGAACAAGGCCACGACATTAACGCAGCCTGTGGGCAGTTAAGATCAGAAGTCATGAAGAAACATGAACATAAAAATGAATGCGCTTGTAATTCGTAAAGATACGTCATTTTATAAAGTAGTCTTGTTAAATAAAGAAAACAAAATTGTTGATGCTATTGTAGCCGGTAAAAACAGATTTGTAAAAACTAATTCTGTTAAATCTAATTTCTTAAATTTATCTGAAAAGAAAGAAATTCAGTTTTTAAAACAAACTCCAAAAATCGGAGATATTGTTGAACTCAAAGATTTTCAAGGTAAATATATTATTGAAAAAATCAAACCACGAAAAAATGAGTTTGTCAGACCAGACTGTGCGAATATTGACCAACTAATCTTAGTATTTTCTGTCGCTGACCCTGAATTTTCTTTTATGCTACTAGATAATTTTTTGTTAATTTGTGCAAAAAAACAAATCCAACCGATTTTGATTTTAACAAAAATTGATATAGACAACACAAAAACTAAAAAAGTATTAACTGACCTTCAGTACTACGAAAAGTATCTTGACTTAAAAGTTATTACAGTTGATAACAACAACTTTAGTTTTGACAACTTTGACATTTTTAAGGACAAAGTTACTATACTGACTGGTCAAACTGGAGTAGGAAAATCTTCTTTTTTGAATAACTTAATCCCTGAAATTAATCAAAAAACTGGTGAAACTTCAAAAGCGCTTGGCCGTGGTAAACATACAACCAGAAACTCAGAACTTTTTAGGTATATGCACGGATACATTGGTGACACACCAGGATTTTCTTTACTTAACTCAGGAATAGTTTTAGAAACTGAGTTAAAAAAATACTATCCTGATTTCAATTTATTTAGTCAAGATTGCAAATTTAAAAATAAATGCCTGCATTTAAATATTCAAGTAAAATACTGCAAAGTAGTTGAACTTTATGAAACTAAAGTTATTGGTGTCCGTTATCTAAACTACCAAAAAATATACGCTCAAATTAAACAAAGGAGAATAAAACAAAAATGAAAGTTGCCCCATCAATCTTAACTGCTGATTTTTTGCATTTAAAACAAGAACTCAAATCAATTGAAACCGCAGATCGTTTCCATATTGACATAATGGACGGAAACTTTGTACCAAACATTTCCTTTGGACCTTACATCACTAAACTCGCAAACAACTCAACCAATGTTCCACTAGACATTCACCTAATGGTTGACTGGCCAGACTTTTGGATTGATAAGTTTAATTTAAGCAATACCTATAACATCACTTTTCACTTTGAGGCTAAAAGTGATATTTTAAAAACTATTGCTAAAATCAAAGAAACCGGTAAAAAAGTAGGAATTTCAATCAAACCCAAAACGGAAGTTACAGAAATTCACACACTACTTAAAGAAATTGACTTAGTGCTTGTGATGTCTGTTGAACCTGGTTTTGGTGGACAGAAGTTTATAGAAAATGCGCTTGGCAAAATTAAAGAACTGAAAACATACCGCGAAAAGCACGGACTTAACTTTGAAATTGAAGTAGATGGTGGAGTAGATTTTTCAAACATTGAAAAAATCAAAAAAGCAGGAGCGGATATTGTGGTTGCAGGCAGTTTTATTTTTAATCAAACAGACCGCAAAGCAGCGATTAACTCTTTAAAATAACTTATTAAAACAATTGTCTTGTTTTAGCTATTGTGTTATACTTATTAAGTATTTTTAGCAGAAATGAGGTGATTTAGTTGGCTAAAATAGTTGTTAGAGAAAAAGAAACTCTTGAAGACGCACTACGTCGTTTCAAACGCGATGTTGCCAAAGCAGGAATTATCGCTGATGCTAGAAAAAAAGAATTTTACGTTAAACCATCTGAAGAACGTAAAGCACGTCTACGTGCAAACCGTCAAAAAGCAAGACGAGCATCTAGATAAGTTAATTTAGTTTAAAAAAGAGGTTTATACCTCTTTTTTAATATAAAAATAAATTAGCAAGGAGACTTAATATGCAAGAAAAATTAGAATTAGTTAAGTTAATTTTTAAAGACGAGAAACTACACACTATTGCCGAACTTGAAAAAATGTTTCCAAAAAGAAACTTAAAAACAGGTGCATTGGTTACTCGCTTCGCTCCATCTCCAACTGGATTTTTACACACAGGTAGTTTATTTGCATCGTTAATTTCTTGGCGTTTTGCTAAGCAAACTGATGGTGTTTTTTACGTTAGACTAGAAGACACCGACACCAAAAGAGAAATTGCTGGAACTGGTGAACAAGTTTTAAAAGAACTTAAAGACTTTGGTATTGAACCAGATGAATCTTTTTTAAAGTCAGGTGAATACGCACCTTATATTCAGTCAAAGCGAAAAATAATTTACGATTCAGTAATTGCTGAAATGATTAAAAAAGGCTTGGCCTATCCTTGTTTTATGACACAAAGCGAGTTAAACGAGTTAAGAAAAGTGCAAGAAGCAAACAAACAAAATCCTGGTTATTACGGTGAGTTTGCCAGAGACCGTTTTCTTACAGACAAAGAGGCTATTGCAAAAATCAATTCAGGTGCTGATTTTGTTATTCGTTTTAAATCGCCTGGTGACGCAAATAAAAAGGTTATGGTTCGCGATTTAATTCGCGGTGATTTAGAAATTCCTGAAAACATTCAAGACATCGTTATCATGAAAAACGATGGTCTGCCAACTTACCACTTTGCGCATCTAGTAGATGACCACTTTATGCACACCACTACAATTACCAGAGGTGAAGAGTGGCTAAGCAGTCTACCTATCCATTTGCAACTTTTCGATACTCTTGGCTTTAGCCGTCCAGACTACGCACATCTACCTGTAATTATGAAAGTAGATGAAAATGGGCAACGCCGTAAACTTTCTAAACGAAAAGACCCAGAGGCCGCAGTTTCTTACTTTCTTGAGCGAGGATACCCACCACTTGCTTTCCTTGAATATTTGCTTACAATTGCTAACTCTAATTTTGAAGAGTGGCGAATTCAAAACCCTGGTAAATCTATTTTTGACTTCAACTTATCATTTGAAAAAATTAGTTTAGACGGAGCACTTTTTGACATTGAAAAAGTTAAATACTTCGCAAGAGAATACCTTGGAAATCTTCCAACTAAGCAGTTTTACAAAGAATCTTTGGCTTGGTCTGGAGTATACTCAAAAGAACTTTATAACTTTATTTCAAAAAACCCTGAATACTTTAAACAAATTATTTCAATTGAAAGAGAAACTGAAAAACCGCGAAAAGACTACGCAAGTTTTTCAGAAATTATGCCTTTAATTGGATTTATGGATGACTCTGTTTATTTTGCTAACTTAACTAAAGACTTAGTGTTTTCAGAGAAACTTACCGATGCTCAAGTTTTAGAAATTTTAAAACAATATGAAGCAAACGCAGATATTGTTAACCTTGCATCTGAAACTGAGTGGTTTGAGGCATTTAGAGCACTATTTTCAAAACTAAAATACGCTGCTAACAAAAAAGAATATAAAGCAAACCCTGGAAACTACATTGGAATGATTGCAGATGTTGCCGAAGTTCTAAGAGTTGCTTTAGCCTTAAAAAAATCTACTCCAAACTTTTATTTAATTCAAAAAATCATGGGACCTGCCAGAATTAAACAAAGAATTTCTCAGATTTTTGATATAATTAAAAGCAGGTAAAAACCTGCTTTTAATGGCCGCTTGGAGAAACGGTTAACTCATATGCCCCTCACGCATACATCCACGGGTTCGAATCCCGTAGCGGTCACCAAATGTAAATAAACCCCGTTTTATGGGGTTTTTATTTTTGTACGCTAAGTCTTTTAGTGTGTAATTTATGTTAAACAAAAATAATAAAATCTTTCACATAAGGAGCAGTAATGTATATTGTAAGAATTATTAAACAAGCCAGAAAAAACACAAAAAGTTACATAACTAAGATACTTTTTTTATTTAGACCATCGGATTTTGCAAACACTAAAATTGTTCAGTGATAGCGAACAATTTAACCTAAAACACTAAAATTGTTCAGTGATAGCGAACAATTTAACCTAAAACACTAAAATTGTTCAGTGATAGTGAACAATTTAACCTAACTAAAATTATTCAAATACTACAATATTTGATTAAAATGTATTTAATGCCAAGATAAAAACAAACTAAACAGGTAGCATATTTTGTAGTACACAACGATCTTGTGAAAGAGAATTAGGAGATTTTAATAATAGTGAAAATAACATACAAAGATTTTAATTACTGACGACACTTTATTTTTTAAACTTGAACAGTTCATTAAGTTAAAAGATTTTTTAAAAATGAAACATAGAATAGGTAGCATATTTTACCTATTATCTTAAAATAAAAATCCAGTAGAATCGCTCTTCTACTGGATTTTCTAATTTTAAAAATGTAAATTTATTGTAATATTTATATGCCTACGTCTTTATCTAGTTTTATTTAAAACTAATTTCTTCGTATTGAAGTTCGCTTGATTTACATAAATCAGCACCATAGATTTTTCTTAACTTCTCAATTTTAATTATTTCTTTGGCAGTACCAGTTTCCACAATTTTTCCTTCCTGTATTAACGAAACATTAGCATCTAAAAATAATGCGTGGTTCGGATTGTGAATTGAAAGCAAGATGGTCTTGCCCGTATCTTTAATTTTCTTTAACATACTTAAAACCATATTTTGATTTTTTAAGTCAAGTGCAGAAGTAGGCTCATCTAGAATAATAACTGGTGTGTCTTGAACTAAAGCAGCAGCGATTAACACCTTTTGTTTTTCACCACCGCTAATCTCACCAAGACATTTATTTAATAACTTCTCAATTCCAAGTTCTTTTGCAATTTCTTTAACTCTTTTAACCAGGCTCTCATTTGGTGATTTGTAAAACGCAAGTTTGTTTACCAAACTAAAAGAAAGATAGTCGGAAATCTTAACATCTGAAAATAGGTTAATGTGTTGTGGAACATATGAAAATATCTTACTTCTTTCTGCTATTTTTATGGATTTTAAATCTTTTTCTTCATAATAAATATTTCCGCTAATCGGTTGAAGTAGCCCAGCAAGGAGTTTAAGTAAAGTAGTTTTGCCAGAACCATTTAAACCCAAAAGTACATTAATCGTACCTTCTTTGAAAAACAAATCTACATTAGAAACTGTTTCTTTGATTTCTTGTTTCTTGTATTTAAAAGATAAATTACTAATTTTAATATTCATTTTTTTGTCTAAACCTTTTGAAAACTAAAATAAAAACCACAATTAGTGTGCTAAGTAGTGAAGTTGTTGCACTCAAAGGCACTTCTGAGTCTGTAAAAGAACGAGAAATAATGTCGCAAACTACCATAAAAGTAGCACCAATAGTTATAGAAAGCGGAATTGAGTATTTGGTGTTTCTACCAATAAATAATCTAGTTATGTGTGGTACAACAAGGCCTACCCAGGCGATTTTACCAGAAAAGCAAACAGAGATTGCTGTAAGCAAAGTAGCAATAATTATGATGCCGTGTTTATAAACTTGGTAGTTAATTCCCTTTGTTTTGGCCTCAATTTCACCGAGAGCAACAATGTTAATTCGCCAAGCGATTAAAAGTAAAACTGACACGCATACGAGAACTACTATTGTCATTATTAAAACTTGTGAATACAAGGCATTTCCGAAACTACCCATTTCCCAGTAGACAATTGAAGCCAGGGTAGTTTGTGGGTCTGCGAAATATTTTAAAAAAGCCAAAACTGCCGACATTAAACCCCCTACTAATATCCCTGAAATTAACAAAATAGTCTGAGACCCATTTTTAAACAACCTAGCGATAAGCAGGGTTAAAAACACAGTAAGTAAACCTAGAGAAAAGGAAAACATAGAAATGAAAACTGGGCCAAGTCCAAGCAGTATAGCGCCTGCTGCTCCAACTGAAGAACCCGCTGACACTCCAAGTAAGTCTGGTGAAACTAACTTATTTTGAAAAATCTCTTGATAAAGCAAACCAGAGACAGAAAGGCCAATACCCGCTAACATAGCCATTGTGGTTCTGGGTAGTCTTAGTTTAAAAATTATGGTTCTTTGTACAGAATAGGCTGTGACTTTAGTGAAAACCGCTTTAAAGAAACTACTAAAACCAATGTTGTATCTGCCAACCATTAATGCAATTGTAAAAACCACCACCATTGTTAGCAGAGTTAAAGGTAGTGCTATTCTAAATTTTTTCATTCATCTAGACAAGTGGTTCTAAGTTTGGACCAAGACCTGTCAGCATTGCTAAAGCGTCTTGTGCACTCAGTGAGTAGCCAAAATATTCTTTTATTGATTTTGTTAACATGTCAGCGATGTCAAAGGCAAATAAATCTGGATGCAAGGACATTGCTTGCTGGGCAAAAAATATCGGAGTCATTGCAGAAAGTTGTTCAAACGCAGTCACGCCAATCGGAATTTTATACAAGCGACCGTTTTTAACGGCCTTTAACTCATTGAATGGAGCCTGCGCAATTTTAAGTAAGTTGGTGTGTTGATAAATGCCACCGAAAACTACGACATCTGGATTGTAGTTTAAAATCTCTTCATCAGATGGACGGTTAGTTGTAATTTTACTGCCAAGGTATTCAAAACCCAAAACAGAATATGCGTATTCTGTAAAAGAACCCGCGTTGTCTGTGTAGCCAACACCATTTGGTTTATCGCCGCGAACATAGTAAAGTTTTTGTTTTGCAACTTTACTTTTTTCAAGTGTAGTCTTAATTTTTGAAATTGTTGCTTCAACTTCCTTTTCCCACTTGCTTGATTTTTCTTTAACTACTTCGCTGTCCCAAATTTGTCTAATTAGTCTAGAAAAGAAGGTGACATATTTTTCAAAGTTTGGCTTTGCGTAAAGTGAAACACAAACCGCAGGAATTCCACGCTGATTTAATTCATCTGCTATATATTTCTCTGGTGCAAACACTAAATCAACTTTGCGTTCTAAAAAAAGTTCAAAACTGTTTTTGTAGCCATAAACATAGTGATTTTTGAGTTTGGATATATGTGTTTTAACCATTTATTGTTAAGAGTTCCTTTATAAGCACCGTCTATTTTGTCGCCGAGTCCATAGGCTACAAGTAAGTCATAGGTGGTTCTAGAAATACAGGCTACTTTACTTGGATTTTTCTTAACGTAAACTTTAGTTCCAAGCATATCTGTAACTTCAACTTTACCGGGTTCTTTAAACTGATTTGTACAAGAACCCAAAGTAAATGCGAGTACTAGATTTAAAATGCCTAGAAACAAGAATGTGATTTTTCTCTTCATTTTAATTCAACTTTAATTTAAATAAAATTAAGTCAGTTTTAATTTTATTTAAAACCAAAAAGCAACAAATTAGCTGTGCTTTGCTTGGTATTCACAATCTAAGTTTATCACGGCAGTAAGTTGAAATTCTAGACACATCTTAAAAACATAACTTTTTGGTTTTTATACGGAATCGTGTAAATTAGTCAATACACAAATAGTAGTACACACAATACATATTACTTTTTTTGGAAAAATGTAGTTTATACGCTACAAATTTCCCTATTTGGACAAAATGTAGCGCACACGCTACAATTTTCATAAATTTTAGGCTTACAATTAAAATCACACTTTTTTGGGTAATTATGTGTAAAAAATCACACTTTTACCTAAAAAAGTGTGTAAACATATTTTGATTTTGTGAAGTGAAGTTTTTAGACAAAATTAAAACCCTTTTAAATTAGCTTTACTAACTTAAAAGGGTTACTTAAACTTATTTAAAATGGGGCGGCTGATGGGAATCGAACCCACGCATATCGGAGCCACAATCCGTCGCGTTACCACTTCGCCACAACCGCCACATCTTTAATATTATATGCTTTTGCAAAAAAATATCCAAATATTTTATATAGCGCTTAATTTAAACTAGATGTTATATAATAATACCTGTTAACGAGGTGAACAATGTCAAAAAATGAAACTAAAAAATTTGGTATTCAAAGGATATTTTTCCTAGTAATTTTACTTGCATTTCTTGCATTTATTTTATATTCAATTATTATCACTGGACTTAAGGACCGTAGAACTTCTTTTTTTAAAGACACAACTAACCAATTATCGCCGGCTGCAACTTATAAAACCTATTTAGGTGCAGAGGCTAAAAATAAGGAACATGCCAGAAGTGAGTTTCTACGTTCTTACGCTGCTTTTCATAACTTCAATATCCAACCACAGGCTTACTTTACTGCAAAATTCCCAGAAAAAGCAGGCAATGAAGTTAAAGATCTTGAACTAATGTTTTTTGCTGTTCAAAATCGCAAAACTAATGCACTTGGTTTTCTTTTATTTATAGAAAGTGGAAAATACGGCAAAACTGATTTAGTTGACCCTTCTCAACAAGACTACACAGAAATACCTTCTTATATCACTAACTCAAAAGTTTTATTTAAGCTAGACATTGTTTTTAACTCAAACTCAAAAGAAGCAGGTAAACCAACAAGTGACAATACAGGCGTTAACTTATTTCCGCAATACCCAACTATTGTAGAAACCGCAGATAAAGAAAAACCATTTGAAATTGAAAGACTATTTATCCAAACTATCAACGCTAAAATCAAAGACAGCAAAATCGCTGAGTATGGACATAAACAAACTGTAGTTGAATTTGCAAAAACCGGCCTTAAACTAGAAGGCAACCAAGAAGTAATTCACACCAAAGCAAACGCTGTTGAAAGCATCAATAAATACAAAGAAAACAAAACTTTTGCTGAATTTAAACAATATAACTTAAACCAATATAACGGAAAAATTATTTGGCAATCTGTCTTAACTTCGCTAGTTGGTCTTGGTATTATTTATTTAATTGTTTTCCATAAATTCATCGTTGAAATTCTTAAAGACAGAAAATCAAGACATCAATTTACAAAACAACCGGCTGCTCAAGAGGCGGAATACAAAGAGTCTAGCGCAAATGCAGGCGAAGATACTGTTTCTGAAAACTCAGAATCAGAAGTTAAAGACGAAAATTTACCAGATTCTAAATAAGTATCAACCATAATTTAAATATTTCCAGGTTCTGCCTGGAAATATTAAACAGGGGTATGGTGTCAACGGTAGCATGCGGGTCTCCAAAACCCTTGGTGTGGGTTCGAATCCTACTACCCCTGCCATTCTATAAAATATTTTTTTTAAAAAAAGGGCTCAACCCTTTTTTTAATTTACAAAGAGGTTTTTCAATGTCTGAATTAAAAAAAACAAATCCATATATTAACAAAACTAACTCAGTTTGTTTACCTGGTTCCTTTGATCCAATAACTTTGGGACACCTAGAAATCATTAAAAGACTAGTAAAACAGTTTGAAAAAGTTGTAGTTTTAGTTTCAAATAACCTAGAAAAACAATACTTATTTACGCAAAGTGAACGTTTAGAAATGGTAAAGTTAGTTTGTAAAAACTTACTTAACGTTGAAGTTAAAACAACCAACGGTTTGACCGTTGAGTTTGCTAAAAATGAAAATATTTCTTTACTTGCTCGTGGTATTAGAAACATTTCTGATTTGCAATATGAACAAGACCTTTATAATTTCAACCAGACTTTAGACAAAAGCATTGACACAATTTATTTAATTGCTGACCACAAGTTTTTGTTTATCTCTTCAAAAAACATCAAAGAACTGATTAAAAACAATGTTAATATGGACGCTTTTTTGCCAAAAGAGATAATTCAGCAAGTTATTGAAAGAGTTAAAACAGCGCAAATTGCAAAAAACTAAGTAGTAATTTTCACAACAAGAAACAAAATTCTAATAATATATTACTACAAAACCCATATAATTTTTAAAAAAACTAAACTCGCAGTACTGCAGTTTTTTGGCGTCTGAAACCTAAAAATGTGGTATAATTTTTTTGTTGCAAAACACCTTGCTGACCTGAATAGTCAGCTGTTTAAACCATAAGGAGGAATATATGAACAGTACATATTTTGCGATGTATATTATTAAACCTACCCTTGATAGCGATAAAATCAAGGAAGTTATTAATTCTTTAAATGCTGTTTTTACTCAATATAATTCTGAATTACTTGAGTTAAAAGAACTTGGCATTAAAGAACTTCAATACGAAATTCAAGGTTTTAAATCAGGCTACTATGTTCAACTTAAAGTGTCAACTACTCCAGAAGGCATTAAAGAGTTTAACCGTTTGATTAGAATCAATGAAAACATTATTCGCGATATCACCGTTAAGGAAGAAGAATAATGAATAGAATCGCGGTAACAGGCCGCTTGGCTCAAGACCCGGTTGCCAGAAAAACTAGAGAAGGTTCGACCTTCACAACCTTTAGTCTAGCGGTTTCTCGCTTCGTTAAAGACCAGGCTGATTTCTTTCACTGTGTAGCATTTAAAGCACCAGCTGACTTTATTGCCAACTTTGCTCACCGAGGCGATTTGGTGGCTATAGAAGGCGAAGTTCGTTCACGTAGTTTTGTTGAAAAAAATGGTGAGTCTTTTTTGACTTTTGAAATCATTGTAGACTCAGTCGACATGCTTTCAACTCGTGAAGAGCGAGAACGTCGTATTCGTGAACGCCAAGAACGCGGTGAGTTTGTATCTACATATTCACCACAAGTAAACCAAGGGCAAGGTGAGTCTTTTGGCGACATGCAGGCAGACAACCCTTTGAACGCCGATGCACCAAAATCAGACAACTCAGATTTAGACCTTTAGGTTTTATTTTTAAAAATTTTTTAGGAGAATTAACACATGCAAAAAAGACAATTTAAACGTAGACGCAAAGTTTGTTATTTCACTCAAAACAAAATTGAGAAAATTGATTTCACAGACGTTGAACTACTTAAAAAATTCATCTCTGAACGTGGTAAAATTTTACCTCGCAGAATGACTGGAACTTGTGCTAAATGGCAACGCCAACTTGCAATTGCAATCAAACGTGCTCGCCACATGGCACTACTTCCTTTCGTAAAAGAATAAGAATTTGATAATTTTTTAAAAAAAGAACCGATTTTAACCTGGTTCTTTTTTTACTTAAAATACCAACAAATCAGTTATGAAAAAAATCTATTTACTAACCTACACGCAAACTACTAATTTAAAGGCAATAATTCAGGCAAATCCAGACATAGACTTTACAGATTTGCCGGACAAAAAACTCTACACTGTGTTAAAGCATTTACTTTTAAATAAAGTTTTAACTGAAAACTTTTTTACAACGACTAAACAAATCAACTACTATAAAATGCCTTATAACTGCTATTTTTTATCTAAGTTTTTTATCTCTATTTCAAACAAACCAGGACTAATTGCAATTGCTATCTCTACCAAACCGATTGGCATAGATTGTGAGTTTTTCAAAAACCGAGACTTTTCGGTTCTACTTAGAGGCTTTTCTGAAAACATTCGCCAAGTTTTTTTAACTAAGTCAAACCAAGTTGAATACTTCTTTAAACTTTGGACCACAGCCGAGGCTTATTTTAAAATGGAAGGACTGCCTTTGCCAATTCACGAAATTGACACCAAAATCTCTTTTCCAATGGTCAAATCCTATAGGTTTTTAAAACCACAGGCAGGCTGTATTTCAATTGCCCAAAAATCTCTGGAAATCCCTCAGTTTTTTTTAGCCAAAATTGATAAAAAACACCAAGCGAACACACAAAAAACCCGTTTAAATAAGCTATAATATATATAAATTAAGGAGGTTTTAAATGAAAAAATACCTATTTTTAGCAACAACTTCAGTCACTCTTGTGGCCTCTTTAGTTTTACTTTTTATCTTTCCACCACACTTTACTGAAAGTAAAAAAGTAGTTTCAATTGCTGCACTTTCTTTAGTTTTTTTAACTTTAGTTTTATTTTTTGTAAGTTTAATTTTACTGATTAAAACAAAAACTAAAAACGCAGAAACTAAGTTAAATAAACGCCTTGAGATGTGGTCAGAAGTTTCTTTTAACATTAACGAGATTTCAGATAAACTGCTTAACCAACTGCCAATTTGTGTACTGGCTTTAAATGAACTAAGTGAAATTACTTTTCTAAACGAATACGCCAAAAAAATTTTTCCTGAATTAAGCGCGCACACTGATTTGAGTGAGTTTTCCAAAGAACTCGCTAAACAAATTGAAATTTACCAAACACCATTTTTATTTAAAATTAACCAGCGCGAATTTGATGTAATCTACGACGAGTCTGTGCACTCTATTTTGATGTACGATGTTTCTGAACGCGAGCATTTACGTCAACTTTATTTCAATAAAACCACAGTTATCGGGTTTATTGAAATTGAGAACTTAGACGAGCAACTTACTAAACTAGAAATCGCACAGCAGTCTGCGCTTAGATCTAAGTTTTTTATTCAAATTTCTGAATGGTTTGCTAAGTTTTCGTGCTTCTTTAAGAGTTTTGGCAACGAAAAGTTCTTGTTTGTAGCAGACCGTTTAAACTTAGATAAAATGATTGGCACTAAGTTTGAAATAATTGATCAAATCAATCAACTTTCAAAAGACAACAACGTCTTAGTTTCACTTTCCATGGGTGTGGCTGCCTGGGCTACGCTTGACTTACTTAAAAACGCACAAATCGCACAAGAAGCCTTGGAACTTGCTCAAAACCGTGGTGGTGGCCAAGCGGTTGTCAATATAGAAAACGAAAACGTCCAGTTTTTTGGAGCAAAAGTAGACTCTGTGCAAAAACACAATGCTGTCTCTTCTCGTTTCAACGCAGAAACTATTAAAGCTGAAATTAATCGCGCTAAAAACGTCGTGATTATGGGACACACTGACACCGACACGGATTCCTTTGGCTCTGCACTTTTGCTTTATTTAATTGCTAAAGAAGTAAAAAAAGACGAAGTGTATTTATACTACCGTGAAACTCAGTTTGACGAAACTGCTCGTAAAGTTGCTAAAACCGTGCTTGCAGAAAACCCGCGTTTCTTAAGTAGTTTTTTAAGCGAAGACCAAATTTTACCACTGATTTCTGAAGACACTCTGTTAATTTGTGTAGACACTTCAATCGAAGCGAGATTGATTTCACCAGCCATTTATCAAAAAGCCGAAAGAGTGTTGACAATTGACCATCACCGCCAAGTTCAAGGTAATTTTGAAAAGGCTTTATTTCAGTTTATTGAGCCAAACACTTCATCGGTTTGTGAAATGATAATTTCCTTAATTCCGTTCTTTGGACTGAAGTTAAGTTTAACTCAAACTGAAGCCTCTGCAGTTTTAGCCGGAATCGTGGTAGATACCAATTCCTTTACTTTTAGAACTAGCGCCAATACTTTTGCGGCTTGTTCTTACTTAAAAGAAAAAGGCGCAAATATGATTTTAGTTAAAGACTGGCTCAGAAACCAACTGGCATCAGTTCAGCTAATTAACGACGCAGTAGCGGGCTTGCAAGTTTTCTTAGAGCGCTTTGGCTTTATTTCGGTATACGAGCAAATTAACGACCGCACGTTACTTGCCCAAATCGCCGAGGCTGCTGTTAAAATTGAAAATATTGACGCTGCTTTTGCAATTGCCAAAATTGGCGAAGACGTCTATGTTTCTGCCAGGTCTATTAAACAAAACATCAATGTTCAGTTGATTTTAGAGCAAATTGGCGGTGGCGGACACTTCCAGGCAGCGGCTGCAAAAGTAGCAAACGCAAATATTAACGAAGTTGCGATCAAACTAAGATACATAGTAGACGCTGAATACAACCAAAAGGGAGAAAATATGAAAGTTATTTTGAAAAAAGATTTTAAGAAAAACAAAGCCCGTGACTTAATTGAAGTAACAGCAGGCTACGCTAAATATTTATTTAACGAAGGTATTGCTGAACCTGCAAGCGAAGAAAATCTAAAAGCCCGCGAACAGTTTTTCTTAGAGAAAGCCGAACAAGAAAAAGAAGCCGCTAAAATGTATAGTGCACTCAAGGCCAATATTGAAACTAAAACTGTGGTAGTAACGGTTAAAACTGGCGAAGGCGGTAAAATGTTTGGCGCGGTAACTGCTAAACACATAGCCGACGCTTTAGCCGAACAACACGAAATTATTATAGACAAGAAAAAAGTAGAACTTGAAAATCCAATTAACTCAACTGGACGCTTTTTGGCAACAATTCGCTTTAATAAAGACTTCATTGCTAAACTAACCGTTGATGTTCGCCCACAAAATCATGACGCAGCCTAAAAAACCAAATAATAATTTAGCAAGTCCCTTGCCTGCAATTCCTTTTTCCGAAGAAGCAGAACGCTCACTACTTGCCGCTATTTTTGCGGAACCCAAAATTTTAGTAGAAGTTGCAGATCTTTTGACACCCGAGATGTTTTATTTAGAAAAACACCAAAATGTTTTCAAGGCTATGCTGAAGTGTGGACAAACTAAAGAAATTTTTACGCTACCAGATGTCTTGGACGAACTGAAGACTTTTTATCGTGGTAGTTTGCCAATTGCTGAAAACCAGTATACTTTAGAACTTTCTGACTTAGTTGCAACTAGTTCTTACTTCAAGTCATATATTAACGTAATTAAGGGATACGCCTTTAAACGAGAAATTATTGAACTAAGTAATAAAATGTCTGAGCGTGCTATGCTAAACTCAGAGAAGTACTCTGAACTTTTTGACTGGGCAGAAGCCGAACTTTTTGGCATTACTAAAAAACGCACAGTTGGCGGATTTACTACAGTCGGAGAAGTTGCGGACCTCGTTGTTCAAGAGGCTAAACTTCTGGCCAACTCAAGTGAAGGCATTAATGGACTTAGAACAGAGTATCCTCGCCTTGACCACGTACTTGGTGGACTTAGAGCCGAGGAGTTAATAATTTTGGCAGCTCGTCCTGGTGCTGGTAAAACTGCGTTTGCAATTAACTTGGCGGTCAATGTTGCGCATTCTGGCAAGCATGTTGCCTTCTTTTCACTAGAAATGTCTAACCTGCAATTAACTCAGCGCATCATGGCTAACGTTGGAATGATTGACAGTCATCGCTTAAGCACGGGGTACATGGGTGCAGATGAGTGGACTGCTACTGAGCAGGCTCAAGCCATTACTAAAAACTTAAACATTATTTTTGACGACTCAATTAGCAACAACGTCAACGATATTCGCGCAAAATGTAGACAACTTAAAAGCAAAAACAGACTTGATTTTATAGTAATAGACTACTTGCAACTGCTTGAAGGCGATGTTTCTAGGTCAATGAGTCGCGAAAACGAAGTAGCTAAAAACTCACGTTCTTTAAAACAACTTGCGCGTGAACTTCAAGTTCCGGTGCTATGTCTTTCTCAACTTTCCAGACAAGTTGAACGTCGCGAGTCTAAAACTCCACTGCTTTCAGATCTTCGCGAGTCTGGGGCGATTGAACAAGACGCCGACGTTATTTTGTTTATCCACGAACCCGAGACCACTTTGCAAGACGCAATAATTACTACTATGCAGGAAAGCGATCCTGCTTATTTTGCTGACAACGCCAATCAAATTAACAGAAATGTGAAACAAGTTTCGCTAACTATTGCAAAAAACCGTCGTGGTGAGGCAAATATCTTTATCAACTACGACTTTATTTTAAATCACTCTAAGTTCAACGAGTTTGGTGTAGATAAAACCAGCAACGACTACACAGAAAGAGAATAGAAACTATGTTTGAAAGATTAGAAGAAACTTACACAGTTTATCTAGATTTAGAGCGTCAACTTGGAGAAGTTCAAGACGTTAAAACTATGACTAAACTGTCAAAGCAATTTTCAAAATTAAAACCTATTGTAGAGACTTATTTGGCCTATAAAGACTTAAATACTCAGTTAAAAGAACTTACTGAAATTGAAGACCCTTCAATGATTGAACTAATTCACGAAGAAAAAGCAGAGTTGAGTGAAAAAATTAAAGCACTTGAAGAAAAACTAAAAGTGCTTTTGCTTCCAAAAGATCCGGATGACGATAAAAACGTAATTGTTGAAATCAAAGGAGCAACTGGAGGAGATGAAGCAAATATTTTTGCCGGAGACCTATTTCGCATGTATCAGCGTTTTGCCGACAGCAAAGGTTGGAAGGTAGAAGTTTTAAACTCAAGTCCAGGTACTCAAGGCGGGTTTTCGGCAATTGAGTTTATGGTAAAAGGCGAAAACGCCTTTTCGGTGCTTAAATATGAGTCTGGGGTGCACAGAGTTCAGCGAGTTCCAAAAACCGAAAGTATGGGTCGCGTTCACACCTCAACTTCAACGGTATATGTAACTCCTGAAGCCGAAGAAATTGACTTTAATTTACCTTGGGAAGAAATCAGAGTAGATTATTTTTGTTCAAGTGGCCCAGGCGGTCAGTCTGTTAACACAACAAAATCAGCAGTAAGGTTAACGCATATTCCGACAAATACCGTAGTTTCTTGTCAAGACGGAAAGTCTCAGCACGAAAACAAAGATTCTGCCTACATTGTGCTAAAGTCTAGACTATACGACCAAATGATGCAAGAGAAAGTCGGCAAAGAAGGCGAACTTAGACGAGAGCTAGTGGGTCGTGGCCAGCGTTCTGAGAAAATTAGAACCTACAACTACCCGCAAAATCGTGTAACTGACCACAGAATTGGCTTGACTCTACAAAGACTAGACTCAATTATTGACGGGAATGTAGCCTTAATAATTGACCCTTTATTACAGGAATTTGAACGTCGTGCACTTGCCGAAAATAAAGACTAGACAAGTAAGTGCTTTACTTAGTTATTATCAAGAATTGTTTTGTGAACATGAACTTGAAGAAAATATTGTAGAACTTGTTCTTAGCCAAATTTTAAATAAGGCTAAGTTTGGACTTTATTTAGTTCAAGACCTTAAATTAACTTATTTTCAAAAATTAAAGTTCATTAAAATTTTAAAACAAGTTTTTGAAAAAAACTTACCCGTTCAGTATTTACTTGGTGTTCAGAACTTCTATGGATATGACTTTAAAGTCAACCGAAATGTTTTGATACCTAGATTTACCACAGAACTCCTGATAGATTTAGTAAAATCACTTTCTTTTAGTTCGGTTTTAGATATATGCACAGGCAGTGGTTGTATAGGTCTTACTTTAAAAAAAGAGGTGCCAAGTGCCAGAGTTTTGCTTTCAGATATCTCTAAAAAAGCCTTGAAAGTTGCAAAGCAAAACTCAAAAAATCTACAAGCAGATGTGGCGATTGCTCAAAGTGATTTATTTGAAAAAATCACCACAAAGTTTGATTTAATTACAGCAAATCCACCTTATTTAACTAATGGCGAATACGTTTCTAAAAACGTCAATTTTGAACCTAAAATAGCCTTGTATGCCGAAAATAATGGGTTTTCGGTTATCAATAAAATACTTTTAGATTTTCCTAAATACTTAAACCCAGGTGGCCATTTGATTTTAGAAATCTCACCTACTCACGAAAAGTTAATTGAAACTAATTTACCAAAAGGTTTCAAGGTTGAGTTTCATTTAGACGAACACAAGAATGTGCGATTTGCTTTAATTTCGGAGATATAAGTAAATGAATAAAATCATTTTAAAAGAAAGCGATATTATTGTCTTGCCTACAGATACAGTGTACGGAATTGGCTGCAAAATGCAGGCAACAGACACATTGGCACGGCTTTTTGAAATTAAAAAAAGACCATTTGAAAAGGCTATTCCTGTGTTAGTTTCATCAATTGAACAGGCAAGTCAGTTTGCTTGGTTAACAGAAGCAGAGTTAAGACTTGCCAATCGTTTTTGGCCAGGAGCGCTAACTTTAATTTTAAAAACTAAAAAAGAGTTTTTAGCGTTGCTAGGCGAAACTGTGGCGGTTAGAATGCCAAGACACAAACAAACTTTAGAAATTATTCAAGGAAATGGTCCACTTAGAGTAACTTCTTGCAATATTTCTGGTGAAAAACCGTTAACTTCTTCGACTGAAATAAAAGCAACTTTTAAAGACCAAGTCCAACATTATGTTTTTGATGAAAATGAAGCAACTTTTAGTAATTTGCCTTCAACAATTGTTAAAGTATTTGACAATAACCCTGAATTTCTAAGGATAGGTGAAATTTCTCAAAATCAAATTTTAGATACACTTGTTCTTGATAAAACTAAATAATTTACAACAAGAATATCATATAAATATAAACAATTTGCTATACTACAAATAGCAAATCTAGGCCCATCGCCAAGCGGTAAGGCAGCAGACTCTGACTCTGCGATCGTGGGTTCGAACCCTACTGGGCCTACCATTTTTTTCAAAAAGGTGCTAAATGAAATCAAATAGTAAATCCAAAACTGAATACCAAACTCTAGAAGAATATAGTTTAGCCTTAAAAAAATCTACACTAAACCATCACTTGATTTATAGCAAAAATACCACACGATTTTCTGATTATAATTTAGAGAAGTATAAAAATGACATTATTGAACAAGGAATTGAAAGTACTTGGATGCAAATATGTCGCTTTGTGCTTAAAAACTCAAAAAACTTGCCTAAATTTTTGCATCCTCAAAATTTCGGTGAATTATACGAAATCGGACTAGCCTTGCAAGATAAAAACTTAAAAAAAGAAAGCGGTCAATATTACACACCTAAAGATGTTTCAATTGTTATGAGTACATGGCTACTTCATCAAAACGGCGAAAATATATGTGATGTTGGTTGTGGGACTGGTAATTTGATTCTTACTTACCTCGAAATGTTGGGTAAAAACAAGACAATTAAACTAATTAAGGAAGACAGATTACATTTATATGATTTTGATGAGATTGCATTGCTAATTTGTAAAACTTCTATTGCTTTTATCTATGGTCCTGAACTTTTTAACCATATCAATTCGCATCATTGCGATTTTTTAGATAAAAAGATTGTTTTACCTGAAAACTCAAAAGTAATTTCAAATCCTCCTTATTCTCAAATTAAAAATATTCCTTTAAATTGGAAACAAACAAAAGTTTTAAACGAAACTAAAGAATATTATTCTACTTTTATGGAAAAAATATTCACACAAGCAGTTAGTGCAGTTGTGATTACTCCATTTACTTTTTTATCAGGTGAAAAATATTTTTCATTGCGCGAATTGATGTGTGAAAACGGTAACGGGTTCATTGTTAATTTTGACAATGTTCCTGGCAATATTTTCAATGGTCGTAAGCACGGAACATTTAATACAAACACTGCAAACTCAGTTAGAGCATCTATTACTGTATTTAAAAAACACAGCACTTTAAAAGGTTTTATAATATCTCCATTAATACGTTTTAAAAATTCTGAAAGAAATAGAGTATTAGATTCAATCATACTTACCAGTTTGTTACCAGAAAACAGGCAAATTATTGATAAAACAAACCGAAAATTCAAAAAGGTTTCAAGAGAATTATTACCAATTTTTGATAAATATCTAGAAAAATCAAATTTTACTTTGAGAGACTTTTTGTCAAACAAGCCAACTGAATATTTAATAGATATGCCAAGCACTTGTAGGTATTTTACAACTGCGAGTTCAAAAAAACTTAACCGAGGTGGCTCTTTTTTACTTTATTTAAATGACGCTAAGGACTATGATTTCGTATATTGCCTAATAAATTCTAGTTTTGCTTATTGGTGGTGGCGAATTTATGACGGAGGAATAACTTACCCCTTAAGTTTATTAAAATCATTGCCTGTACCGTTTAATCTATTAAAAGAGCAAGACTTTATATGGTTTAACGAAACTGCTTCTTATTTAAAAGAAAACGAAAACAGTTTTTTAATTCAAAAAATGAATGCTGGCTCAATTCAAGAAAATATTAAATTTCCAGAAGAACTCAGAAAAAATATCAACATTAAAATTTTAGAGTTGCTAAAATTTAAAAAAGAAGACGCAGACAAATTTACACAAGTACATGCAAACTGTTTTTTTGGCAAAGATTGTGATTAAAAAAGTTTGAAATACACAGGATGAAATCATAAAGGAGTATTTTAAAATGCTTAACTCAAATCAAAAAAAGTTCTTAGAATTTTTTTATGAAAAAGAACCAAGAAAGTTGGTTTATACAAAAAAGCAAAGAGATTTACTTTGGGATTTAGCAACCAAAAAGAAATTAAATATTCAAAAATTAGAACCAATATGTCCAAGCCCTGCTTTATTTCACCAAATTTCAAAAAGTTATCAAACTGGCAAAAATATTCAATCTGCAGTTTTTAGTGAATGTGTTTACGCACAAACTCTTGCAAACCTATTTGGTCTTAATCATTTTTACAATTATTTAGACGCGAATATTTGCTTTAGTTCAGATATTTACCAAATCTTATCAGAACACCACATCACGCCCAGATATGTTTACGCAAATTCCGACGAGTCACTATTTTTAATACAAGCAGGTGGCTGTGGAGGAATAGATGCTATTTTAATTAAACAGCCTACACTTGATTTTTATACTATTGAGTTTAAAGAGCCTGGTGCTAAAACAAGTGAACCAGATTTACCTAAATATAAGGAAGACGGCAATATTTTAATCACAGATGAATGGATTTCTGAAAATCCACATTTTAAGAAAATGTTACTCGAACAAAAGGATCTGAATTTCTTTGAAGTGATGGGTAGAAACATTAATGATTTTAGCCAAGAAAGCATTGAATATGCAGTTACAAACAACTACCAAACAAACTCTAAACAAGCAGACATTGTAATAACTGAAGATACAAATGGTATACTTACTGCAATTCCTGCAAATGAAGTTAAACATTGGGCTAAACTAGAAGGTGAAATTAGGCCTGCTGGAAGAAATAACTACAAAGCTTGGACACCGCTTGCGCTAATTAAATTTCTCTTGGAAGCGGGTGCCGAAATTTCTGGAAATACTGTTTATATTGAAAAAGATAAGTTAAAGCCAAGAAAACAAAGAGGAAACTCTGAGCAAATTTCTGGTTATAAAATTACTCCTTTGTTTTTCATTAGAAAAGAAAAATGCAAAGATGAAGATAGTTTATTGAGATTTGAACTAAGCGATATCAGGCAACTTAATCCAACAATCGCTGGAAAAATGTTTTTCCTTGGCCTAAAATATGCGAATGTCAAACAGAAGTATACTGTAAAACAAACAACTAGACTTAAATTGTAGTTTTTGGTCCTTAAAAGGTCACTTAAAAACCCTGCTTTAAAGCAGGGTTTTTAAGTTTTGTGTCTATTTGCGAACTAAATCAGGGCTGAACCAGTCGTTGTAAATCTTGTAGTCGTTGTTACCTGGTTTTAGTTTTTCGTAGTTAAAGAAACTTCTTTGGTTCATTTCTGAGTTTAGTTTATCCATTGCTTTGGCGTGCGCATCTGTACCAAAGTCAACTGAGCCAAGAATTTGTTCAAGAACATATTTCTTAGTGTTCGCGTTGTTTACTTTTTCTTTAAAAGTTTTTAGCACGTTGTTAAGCACGTTTACTAAGTTAGTTGGAAGATCTGGACGGTAATCGTTAAAATCACTTAAGAAGTAAGTTTTGATTTGACCAACTGCAAGTTCGTCTTTTTTTGAGTTGTCTAGATTTAAACCTTTTTCTTTAAAGCGTTTAATTGTGTCTTTTGGACCTTCAGTAGTTGGTGCTTTTTCTAAAGAAAGACCAGCAAGTACGTGGAAACCGAAGCTTGATTCTAGTTTTTTAAGTTGCTCTTTTGTGAAGTCTGCTGAGTTTTGAGCCTCAGAAGCATATTCAATTACTGGATTTTCAAGTGAAGCCTCATAAGGTTTCTTAGTTCCAAGCAATTGACGGTAGAAATCAAGAGCATGGCGCATAAATCTTTCGTCAAACTTAGAGCTTTGGCCAAAGTCGTTTTTAGAGTTTTTAACTTTGTTTAACTTCTCTGCTTTTAGAGTTACGCCGGCATTTCTTAGTTTAACTAAGTCTTCTAGTTTTAAGTCATCACCGAAGTTTAATTTTTCTTTAGTTTTGTTGTCAAGAGTTTGAGTATTTTTTTCATACGCGTCATATGGAGTTAGACGTGGAATTGAGTTGAATTTCTTTGCGATTTCGTCCAAAGTATCATACATCTTGTCAACACGGTTTTCATAGGCTTGTTTAATTGCGTATTTAAGTAGTTTAGAAAGGGTTTTGATTTGCTCATCAGTTAGAGTATCTGCAGTGATTTTTTCGTTGTGTTTACCGTCAAGGTTCGTGTCAAAGTAAGCAAGTAAGTGAGCAAGGTCTACGTTTGCGTATTCTTTAAATAAACGGTTTGCACGTTTAGTTAGAGTTTCGTAGTTAAGCACATCTGGATCTAGTCTATATAGTTCAATTGCTTTTTGCAGAATTTTTTTGTTGTAGATTTCTGAGTATTTCTCTACATTGTAGTATTTGATATAAAACTCATACACACCAATTGAAGAAGGTAGTTTGTTGCTTGCAAATTGGTTTTGAGAAAATGAGTTGATTTCTGATTTAATGGCTTTTTTGATGTCTTTTTTCATTTTGTCAGTAATTTTTGATTGGTAGTTGTCTAAAATGAATTTTTCACCAAGTATATCGCGAGCAGCACCAGGGCCAATGATTTTCTTAACATGTTCAAAGAAATCTTTTAGAGAAATTGGGTTTAATTCTGTTTTTAAATCATTTAGATAAACAGATGATTTTTTAAATGAAAGAATGTCGGTTCTAGATGATTTGTGAGCAACGTTTTTAAATAGTGCTCTGGTTTGTGCATACATTACGTTGTCGTTAACGTGTACCTTAACTTTGGCAAGCATTTTTTCATTTGCTTGTTTGATGTAGGCGTCGTCTAGCGCTTTTTCTTCTAAGATTTTGCGAATTTTTTCCTGAACTGCTTTAGCCTCGTCGGTTTTTTCGAATTTATCGTCTTTTTTATTGTAGATTTTTTCGTTGTCTACTTGGTCTTTATTTGAAGAAAGTAGGTAGGCAAGGAAGTTTTTGTTGTTTTTTCTTTGAATGTCTTGAGAGTAGCGGCGAGCTCCGTTGTCTTTTAAGTCAAGAGAGTAAATGTAATCTCTAAGTCCTGTGTCTTCAAAGTCTTTGTATTTCATTTCTTTAGTAGACTCAAGAACTTCTTTAGTTACTTTGTTAACGATTTTGCCTTCAGGACTAATTTCAATTTTTTTGTCGTTTGGTTGAAATAGATTATAAATTTCAATAAAACGTTTTAAGATTTCTTTCTTGTCGTCGTAGTTTTTCTTGTCATCTGCATTTTTTTGGTAGCGGCTGTCAAGAGCAACATCGGCTTTTCCATCTTCTGCTTTGCGGCTTTCTTTGATTTCGTAAAGTGTGTAGAACTCGTTTAATTGATATTTATTTAATTGAGATTTGCCGTCATTTTTAACTGTGCCAAAAATTTTTGGGTTGTCAGTTAAGATTTTTTTAACATATTTGTTAGCGTCTTCGTCTAATTTTTTTTCTTGCAAGATTTTATTAACATCAGGAATTTCATACCAAACGTTGTTAGCAGCACGTTTGATTTTAAATAAACGCATGATAGTTTCAAATTCTTTAGTGTTTAGCAAATCAACCTTTAAGAAAGAAACTGTGTAGTCTTGGTAGCGGTAAGTTGATTTATAGTAGTTTTTAATTTTTTTGTCAGTTACATAGTAGTCGCTTCTTTTGTTTGCAAGGTCTTTTTTAATTTGGTCTTTGGCAAATAAGTATTCAGCAACTTTTAAGTCTCTGGCTTGAAGTAGGTAGTCAGGAAGACGTTTGTCTTCACGAATAGTTTGAGTTAGGTCTTGTGCAAGGTCAGTTACGTTAGTGTTTGGAACTTTGCCTTCAAGGACTAACTTGTCTAAAAACTTAGTAGTTTTTTCAAGAATTTGTTCGTCTTTGATTTTGCTGGTTCTTAAGTATTTTTTTAAATCCTTAAGTTCGCCAACTCCAAGAATTTCTTTTAAGATAGCCTCTTTTGCGTATTCATAAATTTTAGTGTCAGAGAAGTTAACTTTCTTTAAGTATTCTTTGTAGATTTGGCGGTTGGCAAGTTCATATAAAAAAGAACCTGCGGTATATCTTAGTCTATTGTAAAGTTCGCGGTTTGTTACGTTATATTTACCTGTTTTGGCGTAAACAGTATCAGGGTTAAGTACATTTAAATTTAGCGAACGGCATGATGCTAAAGTAAATGCAGATACTAGCACTAAAACAAAGGCAAAAAGTTTTTTAAATGGGTTTATAGTCATAAAATCTCCTTTAGTTTTAATTTAAAACATAACACGTATAATATAACATATAAGAGGTTTTATTCAAAATAAAAGATGCTTAATTTAAATGTATTTTCCTTAAAAAGTAGTTCTGCTGGCAACTGTGTTTTGTACCGTTTTTCTGACTTTATTTTTATGATAGACTTCGGAATTTCGGTAAAATATTTTGAAAAATGTCTAAAAGAACTAGAAATTGACGTAAATTTGGTTAAATACGTGTTTATTTCGCACGAACACTCAGACCACGCAAGCGGTTTGCACGCCCTTGTTTCTAAGTACCCACACATCCAGATATTTACGACACCTGGCACTAAAAAAGCATTGATTAAAAAGCACAAAATTGAAGAAAAACTTTTTATCACACACCAATATTTAACGGATTTTACACTAGGTAAATTAAACTTTTCGCTAGTTCCTACAATCCACGACGCAGCTGAGCCTTGTGGCGTCTTTTTTTGGAGTGAAAACTCAAAATACGTGCACATCACAGACACTGGTAGTCTGCCGAGTTCAACAACTGCCAAAATTAAAGGTTGTCAATTCTTTTTTGTAGAAGGCAACTACGACTTTAATTTACTTAAAAACTCCAAACGTCCACTTTCCTTAAAACAAAGAATTGCTTCAGACTATGGTCATCTTTCAAATCAACAGGCTGCTTGTTTGGTAGAAATTCTAAGACCACGCGAAGAAAAATGTTTTTGGTTTATCGGGCACATCAGCCAAGAATGCAATTCACGCCAGGCCATTGAGTCTGCTTTGGTTGAGTGTATTTCTGATCCTACTAATTTAGACTTTAAGTTAGCGGATTCTAAGAAAATTACAAAGGTGGTGTTTTAAATGACTTTAATCGCAGTTGACAAAATCAGAGAAAGTCACATCAAAACAGGAATTGAGTTTTACTTAAAACAGCTGCCAAAAATTCAAATTATTGAAATCAAAGTGAAAGACAAAGAAAAAGAGTCTCAGGATATTTTAAAACAAATCAAGACAAGTGACTTTGTTGTGTTGCTAGATGTGCAAGGTGAGTTTATGGACTCAATTCAATATTCAAAGTATCTAGAAAAACTAGAAAACCAAGCTAAAGATATAGTGTTTGTGATTGGTGGCAGTTATGGAGTTTCTGATTTAGTTAAACAAAGAGCCAACAAATTACTTTCATTTTCTAAAATGACTTTCCCGCATGAGCTTTTTAGGCTGATGTTTTTTGAGCAACTATACCGCGCCTATAGTTTAAAAAACAACAAAAAGTATCATAAATAAACTATAATGTAAGTGATTTTAAGACACAAATTAAGGGAGGTTAAATGACTTTTAAAGACACATATTTAAGTACTATTTCGGCAATTAAAAACCTAAAAGTTGCGCAAATTAACCCCCAAATTATGGTAAATGGCAAGCGTGTGTTTGCTGAGTTTGAATACATTTTTGGTCCATGTTCAATTGAGTCTGAAACTCAACTTGAAGAAATTGCCAAAACAATTAAAGAAAATGGTTTTAAGTTCCTGAGAGCAGGTGCTTATAAACTTAGAACTGAGCCAAATTCTTTTCAAGGACTTGGCAAAAAAGGACTTGAAATACTTCAGAAAATCGGCAAGAAATACGGACTTATCACTGTTTCGGAAATCCCCTCACTAGCGCATTTAGATGAGTTTGTTGAGTACTGTGATATCATTCAAGTTGGTATGCGAAATATGCGAAACTTTGAACTTTTAAAAGCACTTGGTAAAATCAATAAACCAGTCATTTTAAAACGCGGCGACTCTTCTACTATGCTTGAGTTTCTGCAGGCTAGCGAGTATATTTTGAAACATGGAAATGATCAAATTATACTTTGCGAAAGAGGTATTCGCACATATGAAACTTTAACTAGAAACACACTAGATTTAACTTGTGCCTTTATCTTAAAAGACTTAGTTAAAATTCCTGTAATTATTGACCCAAGTCACAGTATTGGCTCTACTGAGTATGTTGAAAAGTTTCTTCCCTATATTGAAAAACTCGAGTTTTCTGGCGCTTTAGTAGAATGCGCAAAAGAACCTGAAAAGGCTTTATCTGACGGTTTTCAAGCATTAAAATTAACCGAAATTGCTAAGTTTAGCAAAATCAAAAATAAATAAAGAGGTGTTTAAAATGGCATATAAAACTACTGTATTTAAAAGAAATGTAACAATCGGCAGAGTTGTTGACTATATTCAAATTTGTAATAACTTAGCCTTTAATAAACGAGTATTTGTAGTTACTGACCAAAATGTGTTTGATTCAAGCGCACGCACTGAGTTTGCTAAAAAAATCTCTGTAAAAGTTCACTGGATTGTTTTAAAACCAGGTGAGGCTTACAAAAATATACAATCGGTCTCTGCTGTTTTAATGCATTTAGATCAAAATAACTTTACAGCTAACGATGTTTTAATTGGTTTTGGCGGTGGTGTGGTTTGTGACTTAACTTCATTTATTGCATCTACTATATACAGAGGTGTTGCTCATGTTTTAGTTCCAACTTCAGTAATTGCGATGGTAGACGCTGCAATTGGTGGAAAAACTGGCATCAACTACCTAAACATTAAAAACTACCTTGGTACTGTTTATCCTGCGTATGAAACTATAATTGATCCGACTTACCTGGAAAGTCTACCTGCACTTGAATACAAACAAGGAGTTGCAGAAGTTCTTAAAATAGCCTTAATAGCCGATAAAACTCTACTTAAAAAACTGATTAAAAACAACTTTACTTTAAACGAAGAGATAATTAAACGCTCAATTTTAGCCAAAAAAGCAATTGTTGAAAAAGACGCATATTCTTTAAATCGCCGCAAAATGCTGAACTTCGGACATACTCTTGGCCACACCATTGAGTCTAGTTTAAATCTAGATATCGCACACGGCGAGGCTGTGCTTTACGGAATGCTACTCGAAACTGAGTTAATTTACGAAAAAGGTTTAATTAAAAAACCAGTTTTTGACAAAGTTTTAAAGGCCATTAAATCCTTCCCACTGTATAAACGCGAAAAACTTGAAGAAATTAGAAGAAGTATTTTAGTTAAATACTTATTTAACGACAAAAAACAAACTAAAAATAGCGAAATCACTTTAACTAAAGTTAAAAAAATTGGCAAAGGCGAACTGGTTAATGTCTCAATTTCAGACATTCAGGCTTATTTAAACTAATGCAGGATAATCTTAAATTTTATTCTGATTTAAAAGAGGGTGTGTTTAGCGCACCTTCTTTTAAATCAGACACAATTAGAAAACTTTTAGTCTTGGCTTTTTTAGGAAAACCAGCCACACTTTGTGGCGCTTCTTTGTCGATAGATGAACTTGTTGCTATCAAAGCCTTACATGAACTTGGTGTAAATCTTGATGTCAACGGAGATAAAATAGAAATTAAAAATGCTTCCCAACTTAACTACATAGAAGACTATATTTACTGCAATGAATCTGCTACTTTGTTTAGACTACTTTTTCCACTTCTTCTTTTTAAGTTTGGCGAAGTTAAACTAACCGGGCTAGACACTCTTTTTACACGCCCGCTTGCTGAGTTTAAAGAAATTTTTCCGCAAATTGACTTTAAATTGAATGCAAAAACTTTAAAATGTTGGGCTAAAGGCGTAGTTGAAAATCAAGTAATTGAAGTAAACTCAAAAACATCTAGTCAGTATCTGTCAGGTGTACTTTTAGCCTGTGCTTTAATTGGCAACGGCAACAAAATTAAAACTGTTTTTGACTTGAATCACCCAAATTTTGTAACATTAACGCTAGATGTTTTAAAAGAGTTTGGTTTTGAACTGAAAAAAGACGAAAAAGGCTACTATTATTTTGAACGTGCGAAAGACTTTAAAATTCCTAGAGAAATTAAAATTCGCCGAGATTATACACACCTGTTAACTGCCCTTACTTTAACTAAAGGACTTAAAAACAAAGTTAGTTTTAGCGGTCTTAGCGCTAAAGATAAATACAGTTTTGAAGTTTTTGAACAACTAAACACTGTTGGCTACACGCCTATTGTTGACGCCAACTTTATTTCACTTCCTAAAATTCCGCACAAAATTGACTTTGCAGAAATCAACTTTAAAAATTCAATTGACAATGTGTTTTCTATATTTGCCCTTTGTTTAACTAACCCCGCTAGATATCGCTTTGTTAATATTGAAACTTTGTCATTTAAAGAAAGCGATAGACTTGCTCTGTTGTTTTCTATTTTGAAACAACTTAAAATAGATCACCTTTATAATGATGGAACGCTTGAGTTTACAGTTTTGAAGGAGTGTGATTTTTTTCATGTTAACTGCTCTGATTTTTTTGACCACCGTGCACAAATGCTGGAACTGATTTTTAGATACTGGGCTAAAGTACCTCAGTTTACTTTACCAAAATACATTTCGGTCTATAAATCATATCCTGAGTTTATTTCTTATTTTAAAACGGATTTACAAGACTTTGTAGAACTTGAGAAACTCCGCAGTCAAATTGATGCAATTGACGCAAAAATTGAAGCCGCACTTTTAGAACGCAAAAAAATTACTGACAAAGTTGCTAAGTTTAAAAGAGAAAACTTGCTGGATTTAGTTTCATATGATCGACGTCGCTTTGTTATCAATCAAAAAAAATCTATACTTGCAAGAAACTTCTTTAATCACTTAGTTTCATTTACTGAATCTAGCAATCAACTTTCTGTGTTTGGCGCTGGTTTGGTTGGCAAAGGAATTGCAGACTCCTTGTCTCCAGAAATTCATGAAGAAATCGCTAAGGCTGTGAAGGTAAAAAAATATCTATACGAGTTATTCGAATGTGAAGATGAAAAAGATTTACCTGAGCTTGTTGAAAACTTAATTTTAGATGAAAACAAATTATTTTTAAATATCACTACACCCTTTAAAAACGCTGTCCTTAAAATCACTGACAAAAAAAGCGATATTGTCAAAAAGACCAAAGCCGCTAATACGGTTTTTGAAAAAAACGAAGAACTTTATTTACTAAACAGTGATTTTTTTGGCGTATTTTCATTTATTCAATCTATCCCTAATTTAAAAAAAGAAGTCTATATTTTGGGAACTGGTGCAGTTGCTAGAACTATTAAGGCAGCGCTTGAGTATTACGCAGAAAACTCTAATTTAGCAATGCCGCTAATTTTCTTTGTCTCACTTTCACCGCAAAAAGAAGGCGAAATCAGCTACACTGAGTTTTTAAAACTGGCTAAAGTAAATAGTGAAACCGCTATTTTTAACGCCACAACTTGTTCATTTAAACAACTAATTGACCAAGGTTCGTTTGACCCTAAGATTTTTAAAACTGCAGGGTTTATTGCCTCGGTTAACTATAAACTAGATGACCTTGAGTTTAGACTTAAGTATCCACAAGTACAGTACGGCGAAACTATGCTTATTTACCAAGCATTTGTCTCGCTTTATGCTGCCTTGACTAAAGAAACTGATACTGGCGAACTACTTAGCACCTTATTTTGGTATATTGAAAATGCAGAGTCTGGAGATATCTAAAAAAGTCAAAATAGAAATCTACGGAGACACTCATAGTAAAAAAATCGGAATTCGGCTATTTGGGTTTCCAAAAGATTTTCATGTTGATTTTAAACAAGTAGAGAAAGCCTTAGAAAGACGCAAGTCTACTTCTATTTTTACAACTCCTAGAAAAGAGCCAGATAAGTACATTATCGTCTCCGGTTTTAAGGAAAATAAAACTAATGGTGATGTTATTGATGTTTATTTTGAAAACACAAACACTATATCTAAAGACTACATGCAGTTTAGTTTAACTCCAAGACCAGGTCAGGCTGATTTTGTTTCAATTCAAAAGTATGGAAAAACTTTTCCAGGTGGTGGACTTTTTTCCGGCAGAACCACTATTTTGTTTGTCTTTATTGGCGAAATAATTCGCCAATATTTCGGCATTGAGTTCAGCAGTCAAATTAAACAAATTGGCACTGAAAAAAACCCTTTGAAGTTTGTTGATTATTTAAAACAAATCAAAGCAGAACAAGACAGTGTTGGCGTTAAAATAACCACTACTTTAACTGGATTAAAACCCGGTGTTGGCTCGGTTTTTTTTAATAAACTAAACTCCAATATTGCTAGATTTGTGTATTTAATACCTGGCGTGAAAGCGCTTGGTTTTGGCCTTGGTTCGGATACAGTTTGCAAAAAAGGCTCTGAGTATAATGACGTTTTAGCTGATTTGTCTGGCAGAACTCAGACTAACAATGCAGGCGGAATAGTTGGCGGGATTTCAAATGGTAATCCTATTTTAATTGAAACTACTTTTAGACCAACTGGTTCAATTTCCAAGCCACAAGAAACTATTAACTTAAAAACTGGTAAAATAGAGTTGATAGAAATTCAAGGTAGACACGACATTTGCTTTGGATTAAGGGCACCAGTTATTGTAGAAGCAATGACAGCATTGGCTGTGTTTGCTACAATTGAAGGAGATAAAAATGATTAAAATAGCCGTTGATATGATGGGTGGGGACCTTGGCATTTTTGAAAATAAAAAAGCAATAAGAGCCTTGTTGGGCGAAAATACAGAAATAGAGTTTTATCTAGTTGGAGATGAAAGTAGATTAAATGAGTTTGCATCTCACCCCCAATGCAAAATTATTCACACAGATAAATACCTAGATATGGGTGTTGAAGACCCATTTGCTGAGTTTAGAAAAACTCCTGAGCATTCTCTTTTTAAAGCACTCGCATTACTTAAAAACAACCAAGTTGACGCCGTGGTTTCAGCAGGTCCAACTCAAGCGGTAGTTTTTGGGTCTCACTTAATTGTAGGTAGGCTACCAAAAGTTCGTAGATTAGCATTAGCCATTCCTTTTAATACTGTTGATGGAACTAAAAAAATTCTGCTAGATTGTGGTGCTACTGCTGAAATTTCGCCAAAAGATTTAGTTGATTTTTCGCAAATCGGTGTTACTTATTTAAAACAACTTATTGGAAACAACTATTTTGTGCCACAAGTCGGGCTAGTTTCTATAGGTTCTGAAAAAGGCAAAGGTCGTGATTTTGAACGTTCTGCTTACGATTTGCTTAAAGAAACACATGAGTTTAATTTTTACGGAAACGTTGAACCAAAGGAACTATTTTTTAAAAACGCAGATGTTTTGGTAACAGACGGATTTAGTGGCAACTTAATTTTAAAATCCATGGAAGGCGCCTTGTTAGGCTTTAAAGAGAACTTTAAAAAAGAATTAAAAAATTGTTTACTTAAAAAACTAGCCTTCTTAATTTTAAGAAAATCAATCAAGAGGGCAGTTAAAAAACTTACTGCAAACGATACAGGTGGTGCCTTGATTCTTGGAACTAAAGGCGTAGTAGTTAAGGCGCACGGCGCTGCTAAACACCAAGATTTAAAACAAGCTATTAAACAGGCTAAAGTTTTTGTCGAAAATAACATTATTGAAAAATTCTTGAAAGGACTTGAAAATGACAAATGAGAAAGCTTATTTAAAGTCAATCGGAGTTAAGGTCAAAAACTTAAAAAACTTTATACCTGCTTTTATTCACTCTTCATACGGTAACTTAAACAAACTGCCAAACTACGAACGCCGCGAGTTTTTAGGAGACAGTATTTTGGATTTCTTGGCTGCCGAAGCGTTGTTAAATAAGTATCCAGATGAAAACGAAGGCTTTCTTTCTAAACAAAGAGCAGCGATGATTTCAGAAGATGCACTTTTGGTCTATGCTAAAAAAATCAACCTAGACAACTACATTAAAACTCGAGTTTCACCAATTCCAAAATCCATAATTGCCGACTGTATGGAAGCCTTAATTGGCTCAATTTATCTAGACAGTGGAATTGAAAACTGTAGACATTTTTTTGAAAAATATATATGGTCTGTATTTTTGAAAGAGATTGATATTATTGACTACAAAACCGTTTTACAAGAGTATTATCAAGGATTTTCAAATAAGTTAATTTCATACAAACTAATATCTGAAACTGGGCCTAGCAACAACAAAGTTTTTGTCTCTGGGGTTTATTATGAAAAAGATGTACTTCTAGCTACTGGAACTGGCCGTTCTAAGGCTTTGTCTGAAAAAGAAGCTGCTAAAAAAGCCCTTGAAAAATTGCAGACCAAGGAGAACATAAATGCTTGAAAAATTATTTTTAGACTACTCACTTGATTTTTTAAAACTGGTTTCTGAACACCAAAAGAAGTTAAACTTATCGGCAAACGAGTATTCTTTTGTGGTACTTTTACTTTCAGAAAAAAAGAAAAAACACACAGTACTTTCTTTTGTTAAAAAAACCGGACTTGAAAAAAGTGTTGCTGAAAACACTTTAAATTCACTACATTCTAAAAAAATCATTACTTTTGTCTACGAAGAAAACGAAAGTGGCAAAGTTAGAGAGCTAATTTCTTTAAAACCACTCTACGCACAAATTTTAGACTTTATTCAAAATCCAGAGTTAGACCCGCAAGAATGTTTGCTTAAAGAGGTTGGCGAACTGATTGAAAAAAATGCCAAACCGCTGTCTGCCAATCAGTATATTTTGATTAAAAACTGGCTTGAGAGTAAAAAAATTACACCTAGTGCTTTGAAAGAAATTATTGAAAATATTATTAAAGAAGGTTTTTTTACCTTTAGTAAGTTAGAGGCGGTTGTTCAAAACTATTCGATTGAAGGCAAACCGCTTGATCAAAAAGATAAAAAAATCCTTTCACAAATTTTTAAACAATAGTTTAATTTTTAAATAAACAAACGAAACAAATCAAAAAATACCCCATTTCTGCTGTTCTAGGAATAGGGTATTTTTTGATTTAAATTCACTTTAATAAAGTATTTGCTTAGTAAAATAATTTATTAAAAAGAATTTAACTCGGTGGTAAGAATAATTATTTATCTTAAAAAAGATAAACAATTATGATACACATCAAGTTCTGTCTAGTGGTCGCAGTCGTTAATTGAACTTAAGATGCCGATTGTAGCATTTCTAACGCTTTTCGCAACTACGTTTTTTAGAACACTAAGAATGTTTTTTCTACTTTTTTTCATATTTTTCCTCCTTTCGTATTTAAACATATTAGCACATTTTAAAAAAACATGCAATCAAAACACTCATTTGAAATATTTACAAACCTTTTAAATTGTAATATAATATTATATAAGGACGAGCAAATAAGTTCTTAAAAGGCAGGTAATAATGGAAATATTTATAGGATCTGACCACGCTGGTTTTGAAGCAAAAGAAAAAATCAAAGCACATTTAAAAAATACCACTAAGTACGTAATTACAGACCTTGGAACTAACTCAACAGATTCGGTTGACTATCCTATTTTTGGTGAAAAAGTTGCCAGAAAAGTAGTTGAAACTAACGACTCACTCGGTATTGTTGTCTGTGGTTCCGGAATTGGAATTTCTATCGCTGCCAATAAAGTCAAAGGAGCCAGATGCGCCTTGGTTTACACCAAAGAGGCTGCACATTTGGCTAAACTTCACAACAACGCAAACATAATTGCGTTAAGTGGTCGCGGGTTTGAGTTAAGCACGCTGATTGAGTTTGTTGAAGAGTTTTTGCAAACTGAATTTGAAGCAGGCAGGCATCAACGCAGAGTTGATATGCTAAACTCACTTTAGTCAAAAGGAGTAGACAATGGTTAAAATTTTAAATCACCCACTAATTGAACACAAAATGAGTCAACTGCGTTCAGTTCACACCAAAACCAAGGAATTTAGAGAATTGGTTTCTGAAATCGCAACTTTGGTAACCTACGAACTTTCTCGCGATTTTCAAACTAAAACCGTGGAAGTCACAACTCCTATTGTCAAAACAAAATGCCAAGAACTCAAAGAAGAAGTTGTTTTAATTCCGGTTTTAAGAGCAGGACTTGGCATGGTTGAAGGGGTTTGTAGTTTAATTCCGACTGCTAAAATTGGTCACATTGGACTGTATCGCGACGAAGAAACCCTGGAGCCAAAAAAATACTTCTTTAAAGTTCCTGAAAACACTAAAAACTCACTTGTTATTGTGTTAGATCCGATGTTAGCAACTGGCCACTCTGCAGCCTATGCAATTCAGGCATTGAAAGAAATTGGCGTTAAAAACATTAGATACGCTGGTATTGTTGGTTGCCCAGAAGGAATTAAGTTGCTACAAGAAAAGCATCCAGATGTTGATATTTATTTAGCACAAGAAGATGAACACTTGAATGAAAACGGCTATATTGTTCCTGGACTTGGGGATTGTGGTGACCGCTTATTTGGCACTAAATAATTTATGAAAAAATTCGGAGCCTGGTATTTACTTGTCAGTCAAATTATTTTTTCGCTGTTAATTCCAACGGCAGTCGGTGCTTTGATTGCCAAAAAGTCTGGCTATAGTCCAGTTGGCATCGGCATTGCTGCTTTAATTGGTTTTGGAATTGGATTTGTTTCTTCTATTTCTTTTGCTTTAAATATTTATCGCAAACTAATTAAAACAGAAAAAAAAGAACCAAAATCACAAGACACCCCTAAAATTGGCGATGAAAATCAAAACGATTAACCACTTTGTATATTTTCTTTACTTATTTAGTTTTATTTTGACCTTGGTTTGGCTGTACATCGATAAAACCGCTTATTTATTTGCAAACTTTGCTTTAGTTTATTGCTTTTTATTTACTTTAATATTAAAAGTAGAGTTAAAAACTTTTAAAAAATCACAAATTTTTGGATTTACTATTTTGCAAAACTTTGTGATTTTTATGTTGTTTTTACTAATTTTTACGTTAAACAGCATTTTAAAGTTAAAAACACCCGGCTTAAATTATTTAAGTTTCGGTACTACTTTGGCCGCAAGTATAGTGCTTGCGTGTATTGCGATTTTAGTTGAAGTTAAAATTACGAAAGGAGAAATATGTTAGAAAATCTAGAAATCAATAAATTCCCACAAGCAATTACCCCGTATTTTTTTGCATCTCTTTTCATAATGACTATAATCGCTGTATATGTTTCTGCAATAGGTGCTGCGGTTGAAAGACTTAACGGAAAAGAACCAAATAAATTTCTCTATTGGCACATAAAAGTAGTCGGCAGCGTCAACACTTTCTTAAAGCAAAACATTGGCATTCACTGGCGAACCGCTGCACCTTATATTTTCACATTGATTTTCTTTATTTTGTTTGCCAATATCTCAGGTATTTTTGGACTAATTACACCAACTGCTTTTACTGCAATTACAGTTCCACTAACTTTGTTTTCACTATACTGCAAACACCAAATCGGGCTAAAGTCAAGAAAAGCCAAACACTTTAAAGGATTATTTGAGCCAGTTTCTATTATGTTTCCCATTAACCTGCTTTCTGAGTTTACGCCTATACTTTCAATGAGTTTTCGTTTATTTGGAAATATCGTAAGCGGGGGAATTCTACTTTCATTAGTCTACTCGCTACTCGGTGGTCTTTCTCCGTTTGTCACACCAATCATGCATTTTATCTTTGATATTCTGTTTGGCTGTATTCAAACCTTGGTGTTTGTTTTGCTTACAGTTATTGCAATTTCTCAAAAAACAGAGGAAACGGATAAATATGAAAACACTGATGAAAACTTTTTACTAGAGTATAATTTAGTATACAAAAACGCAAAAAATTAAAATTAGGAGGATATATTTATGGACACAATTTTAAACTTAATTGCTAACTTAAACTTAATGCAAGTTGTAGGTTCACTTGCCTACATTGGTGCCGGTATTGCTGTATTTACTGGTTTCGCAACTTCAATTGGACAAGGTTTAATTGGCATGAAAGCCGTTGAAGGTGTTGCCCGTCAACCAGAGGCTTCAAACAAAATTATGATCTTAATGATCATTGCCCAAACTGTCGTTGAAACTTCGGCTATCTACGGTATGGTTGTTGCTTTTACTTTAGCAAGTAAATAAGCACCCATTTAGTTCGCTTTTTTAAAAATGACTATCTATACAGATATTTCTAAAAACATCGTAAAGACTGTTGAAAAAGGTCTTTATTCAATGTTTTCAGATTGGTCTATTATTGTCTATCAATTAACTGCGCTGTTTATTCTTTACTTAATAGTGCGCTTTTTCTTTTGGAAAAAAATCACTAAGTTTTTAGATGAACACAGAATGCAGGAAATTAAAGAAAAGCAAGAAGCGAATAAAGCACAAGAAGAAATTAAAGTATTAAAAGCAGAAATTACGCAAAAATACTTATCGGTTCGCGACGACATTGAACAAATGAGAGACACTTTAATAAAAGACGCTCAACTTGAGCGAGACGAAATTTTAGCGAAGGCTAAAAAAACCGCAGAGCGTCGACTTGCTAAACTAGACAGTGAAATTGAGGCTGAAATTAAAGAAAAAGAAGCGGAAATCAAACAAGCAATTAAAGCAATTTCTTATAAGGCTACTAAGTTAATTGTCAAAAAAGAAATTGATAAAAACTTATACGAAAATGAACTTGATCTTTTAATTGAAACTGAACTGAAAAATGCAAAAAAATAATTTCGTCAAATACGCACACGCCTATTTTAATTTTGTTAAAGACAAAGCTTCACAAAAAGTTTTAATTGAAGAACTCCACACTTTTAAAAATATTTATGCCAAAAGCCCTGAGTTAATTTCTGCACTTGCCTATGGCCGCATAGATACTGCCAGAGTGCTTACTCAGTTTAGCGCAGAAACTCAAAAGTTTTTAAGGATTTTAATTAAAGATAAAGCAATTTTGGCGATTGACAAAATTTATGCGGAGTTTATGCGTCTTCAAAACATTGAAAGAAACCAAGCGTATGTCACAATTTCTTCGCCTAAAAAACTAACAGATAAACAACTTAAAACTCTAACTCTAGAACTTAAAAAAATCATTCAAGACAAAGACTTAATTTTAAGACAAGAAATTAATCCTAAACTAATAAATGGCCTTAAAATTGACTACGCAGGCCTTAGTCTAGACTTGTCACTTTTGACTAAATTAAAAGAAATGTTTAGATAATGAAAGGAAGCAAAATGGCTTTAGATATTAAAAAACTACAAACTCAAATTGAACAAGAGCTAAAGACTCAACAAAACGAAAGCCAATTCCAAGAAGTCGGCTATATTTTGACAGTTGGTGATGGAATATGTTTTTGTTATGGACTTAAAAACGCCATGATGGGCGAAAAAGTCGTATTTAACAGTTCTTGTTTTGGAGTAATTTTTAATTTAGAAGTTGATAAAGTCGGAATTATATTACTCGGAGATATTTTTTCAATTAAGGAAGGCGATGAGTGTAGATTAACTGGAAAAATCTTTGAAGTGCCAGTTGGCGAGTCCTTACTTGGACGCGTAGTTGATCCGCTAGGTGAGCCTCAAGATGGACTTGAAAAAATAATTACTGCAGAAACTCTGCCAATTGAAAGACCAGCACACGCCGTGATGGAGCGCGATCACGTCAACGAACCGCTGTTGACCGGAATTGGGATGATTGACGCCTTAATTCCAATTGGCAAAGGTCAAAGAGAACTAATTATTGGCGACAGACAAACTGGAAAGACTTCGATTGCAATTGACACAATTTTAAATCAACAGGGCAAAAACGTAATTTGTGTCTATACAGCAATCGGTCAAAAACAACAAACTGTTGCGCAAATTAGAAAAGTTTTAGAAGAGCACAATGCTCTTGAATACACGATTATTGTCTCTGCTCCTGCACACAAAGAAGGAACACTTCAGTATTTAGCACCATTTTCAGCCTGCTCTATGGCAGAATACTTCGCTGAACGCGGTCGTGATGTTTTAATAGTCTACGACGACCTTTCTAAACACGCCGTGGCTTATCGCGAACTTTCGCTTTTACTAAAACGTCCACCAGGTAGAGAAGCCTTTCCTGGAGACATATTTTATTTACATTCTAGATTACTTGAACGCTCAGCAAAACTATCTAAAACTTTAGGCGGAGGTTCTCTGACTGCACTTCCTATCATTGAAACTAAAGCAGGAGACATTTCTGCCTATATTCCAACTAATGTTATTTCAATTACCGACGGACAAATTTTTTTAGAAACCGAACTTTTTTACAAAGGTATTCGCCCCGCTATTAATTCAGGGCTATCAGTTTCTAGAGTCGGTGGCTCTGCTCAGTTTAAAGCAGTTAAGCGAGTGTCTGGACTGCTTCGTATATTTTTAGCATCATATAAAGAACTTGAGTCTTTCTCACAATTTGGCTCAGATTTAGACGAACTTTCTTTAAAGAAACTAGCCAGAGGTCGCTTAGTTATTGAAATTTTTAAACAAAATATTCACGAACTGATAGACTTTACAACTTTAGCCTGCGTTCTTTGGGCGCTTAACCGTGAACTACTTGACGACATACCTTTGAGTAAAGTTAAAACCTTTGTTAATTTTGTAAGTAAGTTCTTACAAAGTGAAGAGACCGGAAAAGCGGTTTACCATGCAATTTCTAAAACCAAAGATTTTCCTGAAGACTCACTGATGTCTGCATTAATTTTGAAAATCAAAAAGGTTCTTTAATGCTTAACTTAAAAGAAACTAAGAAAAAAATCCAGGCGCTTTCTGAAACTGAAAAAATAGTTTCGGCAATGCAAGCAACGGCTCTTTCTAAAATCAACTCAGCCCAACGCAAAATTACTGAGTATAACTTGTTTATGCGTTCATTTAAAGAAATTTTTCTTTCAGTTTTTAAAACTAACGAAAATCCAATTTTTCAAAAACACGAAAATGGCGAAACTATTTATATCGTAATAACTTCCGATAAAGGACTGTGTGGCTCTTTTCACTCAGAACTATTTAAGAAGTTATTCTTGCATTCTCGCCGCAACCAAAATCACCATGCTTTGGTGATTGGCAAAAAAGGCCACAGTTTTTTTAGACAAAAAGAACATATTTTAATTAACAAAAAACCAATCTTTAACCGCGAAGACATCAACATTACTTATTTTCGCAAATATGTTTTAGACATTAAAAACCTATTTTTAGCAGGTTATATTAAAAACGTTTATCTAGTTTACAACAACTCAAAAAACGCTTTGGAAAAAGAAACTAAAATTGAGCGAATTCTGCCAATTACCAGACACATTTTTGAAGAGCAGGAAAACCCGCAAACTGAATATATTTATGATGAGTCTAAAAACCGCATAATTAGTGAGTTAATTGTGACTTTTATAGAATCCAAAATTTTTGGAGCGATGCTAAAGTCAAAAGCCTGCGAACACCAAGAGCGACAACTTGCGATGAAAAAAGCCTCAGATAACTGCAAAAAATTATTTGAAAAGTTAACACTGGAATACAACCGTGCCAGACAAGGGCAAATTACTTCTGAGTTGATAGACATAGTTAACGGTTCTTGACAAGAAAGGATTAAAAAAAATGGGAAAGATACATGAAATTATTGGTCCAGTAGTAGATGTTTACTTTGACACTGAACTACCTAAGATCAATACCTGTTTAAAAGTTAATAACCATGGACAAGAGTGCTTCTTGGAAGTACTTCTACACGTTGGTGACAAGGTTTGTAGAACCATTGCCTTCTCGCCTACTGATGGTCTTAAAAAAGGACTTGAAGTAATTGACACCAAAGCCCCAATTAAAGTACCAGTTGGCACCAAAACTCTCGGTCGTATGTTTAATACACTTGGGCAACCTATTGACTTAAACGGAGAACTAAAAATAGATTCTGTAAAACCCGAGCCAATTCACAAGGCTCCACCTCAATTTGCTAAACTTTCTACAGAAGTTGAAATTCTGGAAACCGGAATCAAAGTAATTGACTTGCTTGCTCCTTATATCAAAGGTGGGAAAATCGGGTTATTTGGAGGTGCCGGAGTTGGGAAAACCGTTTTAATACAAGAGTTAATTCACAACGTTGCAAAAGCTACTGGCGGAATTTCTATTTTTGCCGGAGTTGGTGAACGCTCTCGCGAAGGTTTTGATCTTTACACTGAAATGAAAGAGTCTGGAGTGCTAAAAAACACAGCCCTAGTTTTTGGTCAAATGAACGAACCACCAGGTGTTCGTATGCGAGCACCACTAACCGCGCTTACTATGGCTGAATATTTTCGCGATGTTAAAAAGCAAGACACTTTGCTTTTTATTGACAACATTTTTAGATATGTGCAAGCAGGTTCAGAAGTTTCTGCACTACTTGGTCGCATGCCATCGGCAGTTGGCTACCAGCCAACTTTAGCAACCGAAATGGGTAGACTACAAGAGCGAATTACTTCAACTAAAGACGGATCAATTACTTCAATTCAAGCAGTATACGTACCGGCTGACGACTACACAGATCCGGCTCCGTCTACTGTGTTTTCACATCTTGACGCAACTACTAACTTAAAACGACAACTAATTGAAGAAGGTATTTATCCGGCAGTTGACCCTTTGGCTTCAACTTCTTCTGCACTTAACCCAAACATTTGTGGAACTGAGCACTATACTGTGGCTAGACGAGTGCAAGAAATTATTCAAAGATACTACGAACTTTTAGACATTATTGCAATTCTTGGAATGGATGAACTTTCAGATAGTGATAAACTTATTGTGCACCGTGCGCGTCGTGTTCGTTTCTTTTTATCTCAATCTATGCACGTTGCTGAGCAGTTTACCGGAATTAAGGGTAGTTTTGTGCGTTTAAAAGACACAATTAAAGGTTTTAAAGACATACTAGATGGTAAATATGACCATATTGAAGAAGAAGCTTTTCATATGGTTGGATCAATTGATGAGATGCTTGAAAAAGCTAATTCTTTAAAGAAAGCACAAAATGCAGTTTAATCTATATTTATATCAAGGCTTAGTTTTAAGTGAAGTGGCTACTAAGTTTTTACTGAAAGACAAAAACGGAGAGGTTGTGATAATGGATAAACACATTCCGATTGTTTTGTCTGCACTTGAGGCTACTTTAGTTTTAACTCTTAAAAACAACGAAACTAAATATATTTGCCTAGAACGTGGAATCATTGAGTTTAAGCAAAACACCGCAAAAGTCTTGGCTTCACTTGCTATTGTCAGAGATTCTGAAAAAGAAGCACAAATTGCTTTTCTTGAGGCTAAAAACACAGCGTTAAACAATGCCAAGAAAGAAAACAATGACTTTACAATTTTAGAAAAGAAACTCAAAGACCAAATACATTTAACTAAAGCAGGTTCACTTTAAAACTTAATGCTAAATTGAAAAATGCAGGTAATACCTACATTTTTTGTTTGGTTTTAATTAGTTAAGGTGTACTCAGAAATATCTACAACTATATAGGAAACTGAGTCTTTATAAATTGTGCGGTTGACATTTACTTTAACAATATCATTGCCTTTTTGCATTAGGTCGTTTATTTTATCAGCACACACGTTAAAGGCAGTACAAGAAATTGCACTGTTTGCGTGGACCAGTTCAAATTTAGCCACGCTTGCTCCTTTAGCACTTTTAAAAACTTTTTGGTTTTTAATCTTAGCAATTGTAGTAATTGAGTGTCTGCGCTCAATTTCAGAAAACGGCACAAAATACTTTTCTTTTGCCAGTTTGTTTAGCAAATCATATTTTAAGTTGAAACCGAGAGCCTTAAACTCAAAATCACTAAGTTCACTGTCTGAGTATTCAGATTCATCTTTTTTGTAGTCAGAAAGCAAGGCAGTATGTGCGCGCATCATAGCAAGGTCGCGCATTTGCTTTTTAGTCAAACTAAAACCATCTAAAGTACTTGCAAAAATTAAGTTTTCAAGTTGTTCTTGAGATAAAATGTCTTTAGTTTTTGTTAAAAAATCAACAAAGTCTGTGTATTTTTGTGAGTTTAGTTGTTCAACAATTTCACTGCTAATTCTTTTAACAACAGTTAAAGGAAGCAAGATTTTGTTTTGACTTAGTTTGCATTTTTTGCCAGAAATTAAAACTCGTGGATTTAAAACAAAGTAGCCTTTTAGTTTTGCCTCAAAAACGTATTTAACAATAGTTTCTGTGTCTCCTGTATATAGTTCAAAGAAAGCAGCAGCAAAACAGTTGAAGTAATTTGCTTTGATATACGCCATTTGGTAAGCCAAAGTGGCGTAGCCAACTGAATGACTTTTGTTGAAACCGTATTCTGCAAACTTCTTGATGAATGCAAATATTTTTTCGGCAACCTCTAGGCTGTAGCCGTTTGCAGTTGCTTTCATTAAAAATAAAGGGTGTTCTTTTTCAATTACACTTTGGTCTTTTTTAGAAATCGCTCTTCTAAACAAATCAGCCTCAGCAAACGAGTAGCCGCCTATTTTTTTAGCAATTTCAATAATTTGTTCTTGATATAAAATGATGCCGTTAGTGCTTTTGATAATTTCAGTTATTTCTTCAGGCAAATCAGTTTCAAATGAACCTTGCTTTTTGTTTTCTATGTAGACATCTATTTGATCAAGTGCGCCAGGTCTCCATAGAGCCAAGGTGTCAATAAGGTCTGAAAAAGTCTTGGTTTGCATTCTTCTGCAAAGTCTTTTTAGTCCTTCTGTTTCTAATTGAAAAATTCCTTCGGTGTCTGATTTGGCAATTAGTTTAAATGTATCTTGATTTTGAAAGTCAGTTATTCCTTTAAAATCAGGGTCAATTTTTTTAACATAATTTAGTTGTTTCTTTAAAACTGTTAAGTTATTTAAAGAAAGTAAGTCTAATTTAAGTAGACCAATTGACTCAAGTTCGTTCATATCAAAAACTAACTGGTTAAAATCACCATACGGAGATTTTTTAACTGCTAAATATTCAATCAGTTCAACATTTGAAACAATTAAAGCAGAAGCGTGAGTTGAAAATGTTTGGATTTTTCCGTATAGAGTTTTACAAACTTCCGAAACTTCGCGAACAAGTGGTTTAGTGTAATACTCTAATTTCCCTTCAACTTCTCTTTTGATCTCTCTTTTTTCAGATTCAGAAACTGCTAAAATTCTGACAACATCGTTGAGTGCAGACTTTTCTAAATATTTATTTTGCGTATTTACAAAGGCAATTTTATCGTTTCCAAAAAGTTCAGTTAAATATTTAACGACTTTCAATTTATCTGCACTGCCAACGTCAATATCAATATCTGGATATCCTTGTCTAAACTTATTTAAGAAACGTTCAAAAATTAAGTTATGTTTAACTGGGTCAATTTCAGTTATTCCAAGAGCCCAAGCAACAAGTGAACCAACCGCAGAGCCACGACCAGGTCCGATTAGCACATCGTTTGCTCTTACCCATCTGCAAATTTCGCTAACTAACAGAAAGTAGTTTGCAAAGTTAAGTTCTGTAATCACACTAAGTTCAAGTTTTGCTCTCTCTTGGTATTCAGGCCCAAGATTCACACAAAATTCATAAACTCGGTTTTTTATTTCTTCGTTTGGATTTGGATAAATTTGTGGAATTTCAAACTTTGGTAGTTCATAGTCAAACAATTGAATTTGGTCAAGAAAATCATCTAAGTTATCTAAAAGAATTGGATTGTATTCTTGAATTAGTTCTTTAAGTTCTTCTGCAGTTTGCAGATAATGATTGCCAATTTCTTTATCTAAACTACCGTTAATTTTTCTTAAGTACTTGTGAGCTTTAATATGCTCAACTTCTGAATACTCTGCACTTAAACCAGGCAGTAAGGCAATATTGTAGTTTTTAACAATGCATTCAACTTCGTTAATGTGCTCATTTGAATAAGCAAAGTCAAGCAAGTAATAAACATTGAAAGCGCTTAGTTTTTCAAGCATAACTTTTGCGTTTTCTGTTTTTAATATTTCTATGTTTTGCTCGCTTACAACAAACAAGAAATCATCTTTATGCTCAAAGCAAAAATCAAAATCAACGCTTTGGTTTGAATCTATTTCTTTATATTTTTTAAGTAAAAGGTGAAAAGCAGTCAAATTTCTTGGAAAAATTAAAATATTTAAACTGTTCTTTTCAATGCTTAAACGCGTATCAAGGCTAATTAAACCAGTTTTGTTTGCATCTTTACAACACTTGAAAAACTCAAGCATGCCGCTAAAATTATAGTCAGCAAGTACAGGTATATCGTATCCTTTGCTTAATTGTAGACGGACTGCGACTGATACTGGAATTAGTGAGTGTTGATACGAAAAAAGACTTTTAAAGTTTATTAAAGCAAACATTAGAAGTTAATGAAATCTTTTGCGAATTCCATACATTCGCGAATTTTATCGTCATCTGGTTGATAGATACAAGAAAGCCCTTTTTCTCTAAAAAGTAGTGCACCTACTTCTTTTACTCTATCTTCCCAAATATCCATCCAAATAGGATCATCATACCAACCATAAGAGCCAAATAAGGCGATTTTACGCCCTTTTAAGTGTGGAAGCAGTTCAGCAAAATAAGGTTCAAACTCTAGTTCTTCAAGAACGTTGTCACCCATTGCTGGGCAACCAAAAATAATTTTATCGTAATTCAAGGTCGCAGGAACATCAATCTCAGACACCCATTTTAACTCAGCGTCAGCGTTGTTTTCTTTTAAGGCAGTTAGCATAGCATTGGCCATAATTTCGGTATTACCAGTTCCAGACCAGTAGACAATCAGTATTTTTTCCATAGTGTGTTAGTCTCCTCTTTTTCATTTTTAGTATAACATTTTAAAATTTTTTTAGTTTGTTTTTTAATTTATTTTTCTTTAATTTACTGCTCAGATTTGCGTATTTTTGTTTTATAAGACCTTAAGTCTTTAAAGTAAAAATAACTAAAAATACTACTTATTAAAATTAAAGAAAAACCGACTGTTATGGTTATTTTTACAACAGTTGGTAAACTGGCGAGTTTACTACTATTTTTGTAAATTATAGTCCGTTCATAAGTTTGTATATTTCCGCGTTCATCAGTTGCAGTATATAAAAGAGTTCTAGGTAGTTCTTTGTTTTTAGTGGCATCTATTGTCTCGTGCCAAATGTCTAGTTTAGTGTTGTTTTTAGTATCTGAGTTATCAGTAATTTCAAGACCCTTTAAGTAATCAATTTGGCTTGGATTATTTTTTAAAGTCACGATGTCAATTTCAAGCGGGTTAGTTTCCTTAATTGTTGGTTTTACCTTGTCATCCACTAAAAGTCTAAGTTCTTTAGTCACTGAGTTTTCCGAAGTGTCTTTTACAGTGTAGTACACTTTGTAGTAGTCGCATTTTTCTAAATTAACGCCAGATACGTCAATGTGACATTTGCTAGGGTTAATTGACTTGTCAACATTGTCAAAAATACCTGCTATGTTTTGACGCAGAGTTTCAAGTAAATTAGTTTCTCTTAATTTGACAGTTAAACTATTTGCTTTTAATTCTAATACTGGTGGAATGTTGTCACCTACTACGCAGACAAAACTATGAATAGTTTCGTTTCCGTATTCGTCAGTTAGTTTAAGTTCACACCTGTATTTACCAGGTTTACTGAAATTAAAGGTATATTCTTCTCCGTCAACGTATAGTTTTTCGGTTACTTTAGTGTCGTCTTGATATGAAAAATATTTACTTGCTTGGAACTTCTCACCAACATTTAAAAAGATACTTCTTGGTTGTTTTACTAAAGTAGGTGGAAGTAAGTCTACAACTTTTAGCAGGTATGATTTTGAAATTTTATTACCTGCTTTGTCTTGAACTGAGATTTCTACTAAATATGATTTGCCAAGTTCTTTAGTGTCAATAGTTTTGTCAATTGTAGTTTTAAGTTCATTTTTAAAGTCATAGTTGTCCTTTATGTCAAATAAGTCAGTTAGGTTAAACTTAGAGTTTATTTGAACAGGCACATAGTTTTGATTATTTTTATCTTGCTTAGTTTGAATGGGCTCAATGGTTGGCTTAGTTGTGTCTTTAACTTCTAATACAAAAGACTTTGACCCCCTGATTTCTTGTGTACCTGGTTTAAAGATGTTTAAAGTAACTTTGTATTTGCCGACCTTGCTTAGGTTAATTTCGCTTATGTCTAGGTTTAATTCACTTAACTCGTGGTTGTAAACTTTATCTTTTACAACGGCCGATTTTAAAATTTCTTCAATGAAGTTTGTGTATTCAGTCTTTATTTTTTCGTTGTCTAAACTAGGCGATAGCACTTCTTTAGATACTTCTTTAAAAGGAAAGACAATTTCGGCAACTCCTGTATCTTTAACTTCAACAGTGAATTTCTTTGTAGTTGAGTTTCCGCTTTTATCTGTTGCAGTTACTGAAAGTTGGTGCATTCCAACTTTATTTAGCTTTTCTTCACCTTCTACTTTAATATCTAGTTCATCTCCACTGTTATCAGTAATATTAAACTGATTTAAGGTAAAAAACGGTGAACCGATAACTGTAGTTAACTGCTCTATCTGTTTTTTAAACTCAATTTTGGGAGCCTCAATGTCTTTAACTTCTATGTAGGTTTTTAAAACCGCTTGATTTTCGTTTTCATCTAAACAATGTACCTCTATTGGGTATTTTCCTGGTTTGTTTAACAAAACGTCTTCAGCACCAAGTAATTTGGTTGTCAATTTAGTTGAAATATTGTCTTTAAAGACAAAGTGTTTCTTTAAAATTTCGTCAATTTGTTTATCTGTAAGTCTATCTTTTTTAAGTTCTGTGAAAACTATTGGCTTAATTTGGTTTATAGTTGGTTTTTCTCTGTCTAAAATATTGATAATTAAATTAACTTCAAGTTCATCGGCAAGACGACTAAACTCACAAAGTAAACTAACCAGCATTTTCCTTTGTTTGAAGTTAGTCATAAAAAATTTCCCTTCAAAACTCTCCGGACTCGCGTATTCAATAGATTCAGCCATGTATTTTTCGCCCGTATTTGCGTCTTTTAGCCAAACTTTGACAGCATTTTTTAGTTCATCAAATGAGACTTTTTCTGGATTGTCTAAACTAAAGTCAAACTCACGGTAAATCCCTTCGGCGTGCATTTCATATTGTAGACCTTCGTAAATTACTGTTTTGATGAAAGTTTTTTCAACAATTTTATATTCTTTTGCAAATGCCTGTTTAGATGAAAAAAGTCCAAAACAAAAGAAAATAAAAAATAAAACCACAAAACTAAGTTTATTTGTCATCATTGTTCCTCCGCGTATATATTTATGCAGAACAAATAAATTGCTTAAAAATAGTCTTGCTTATTTGTAAATTTGTGTCTTGACTTTAAAAAAGTAAAAAAACCAATCTGCTATGATTGGTTTTTAAAAGATTTAAAATTTATTTTTTAGGTTGCCAACCTACTTTTTTTGCAATCGCCTTTAAAAGCAAGTGCATTGAGTAGGTGTCCTGGCCACAATATGCCAAAAGCGCAGTATAAGATTTTTCGTAATCAGGTCCTTTTTTTTCAGTAAACGACAAATATTCTTGAACCGCCATTAGTCCGTTTTGTACTTCTAGGTTTTTATAAGAAAGGTCTGTAAAAACAGGAAGCAGTTTTTTAATTGAGTAAGAACCAAACAAATCACGGTGATAGTAAGCGAGACCACCTTTTGGTTTGTCTGCACTCTTTCCTTTAAAGACATACATTAAGTCATATATTCTGTCTAAAATATTTTTTAGGCCCTCTACCATTTTAGTATTTGCTTTAAAAAGTTCCATTAACTCCTTAATTCGGGTGTTTTCAAATGATTTGTTGTAAACCATCACACTACCGCCATCTGGTTTGATAGTCTCAAGCATGAGTTTAGTAAACTCATAGCGATAGTCAGTTTTGGTGTCTTTATTTAAAAAGTAGATGTTGTCTGCTTTTAAATCGCATTTGCCAAACTCTTTTTCTATGTGGATTGAAAACTGAAATAGTGATTGGGTATATGGTTTTTCGCCAACATAGCGTGGTAAAGGAAAGTTAGTAGACTCGAAGTCTAGGTGGTAAATTGGAAACTTGATTTCGTCTAAATATTTTTTAACTAAAGTCTCGTCAATGTGCTCTTCGCCGGAAAGCACACAATATTTTTGAGTTTTATTTTTTTCCCGATTTAAATATTCATCGTCTAAATCGGTCATTTTAACCGTACCTTCGTTAACCAAGTCTTCAATTTCTAGTTTTTCAGTGTTATTTTTAAAGCCGTGGTGGCGGTCAATGTATTCAAATATTGAGTATTTTTCAGGAATTTGCCAGTCGTGTCTGCACACACAAGAAAAGTATTGACACTCTAAGTTTTTACCTTTTTGACAGTGTACACCAAAGTTAACTTTAGAGGCGTCTGCTTGGTCTATGGCTTGCTCTATTTTTTTAATTTCTGACTCTATAGTTGGCTGCAGGCATTTTGTAATTTCGTTGTAGTCAATGAAAGAAATTATGGCGTTGGGGTCATAGACTCTTGAACCATTTTCGTTGGTTTTACCGTCATAGATATATTCGTGGTTTAAAACTGCTAAATAATAGTAAACTGGCTTGTTAAAAATCTTACTTTGCTCAACTACATAGCGCTGGTAAGCAAGGTCAAAAGAAATTCGGCCAATTCCGCTTGTGTCAAAACGTGTGGTGACTTTCGCTCTGGCTTTCTCGGTTGACATGACATCTTCAATAATTTTGGTTTTTTCGTTGTAAATAAAAGCAGGTCCATCTTTTTTGGTAGTTAGTTTAGTTAAAAACTTATTTGTAGTTGTGGCCTTAACTTCAAAAATACGAATAGCGTTTTCATCTTCTTGAAAAATATCGCAAAAAGAAAAGTAAGTGTGGTCGCCTTGCTCTAATGCAATGTATTTTTGTAGATTAGTGTCTTTTGCAAAAATTACCTGACCACCAAATTGCTTTTCTACACGTTCTGCTGCCAAGACCTCAATTTGTTTAAAGTCATCCATGTAAAGGTCAAGGGTGATGCTTTTGTTTAAGTCAGGTACAAATACTTCTTCTAAATCTCCGCCTTCGTTTTCAACAACTTCATACATGTGCGCCAAAATTTCTTGTTTTTTCGCGTTTGTCTCTTCGGATAAAAAATCTTGAATTGTAGCATTGGGGTCAAAAGCAACCACCGCCTCGCCTTTTTCGTATCTAAGTTTTTCCAGGGCCACGTAGCGTGGGCAACGCATGCAGTTTAAGAAATTAGTTTTAGAAATTTTTGCCATCTACGCCTTTATTTTATTTCTTTTGTATTTACGGCATCTACTTTGGCTTGATACTCTGCTCTGATTTTATCTAAATCAAAAACAGGTTTAGCGTCTGGTAGTTCTTTAAACATTTTGTCGGCAAATAATGTGCCCTGAAGGTGGTCATACTCGTGTTGAAACACAATCGCTGGATAGTCTTTAAAGGTTTGGGTGACCCAAATCGGCTTTTCGCCTTCTACAATTTTTAAAAATCTAGCGGTAATTTCTTTGTGTCTAGGGGTCAGCAGGTTATCAGTTTCTCGGTTGACACTCAAACAACCTTCGCCTTCTGGTAAATAAATAAGTTCTTTACTGACTTCAATAATTTCTGGGTTAACCGCAACAAAGTTATAAAAAGTTTCGTCAATGTCGTAAAAGTAAATCGCGAACATTTGTTTTAAAACATTGATTTGTGGAGCCGCTAGCCCAACGGCTTCACGTAAATTAAAGCGGTCTCTAATTTCAGGAGTTATTGAGTTTCTTACGTATTCAATTAGTTCTTTGGCTAAACGCTTGTCTTTAAAAGAAAGCGGTAATCTGCACTCTATACATTTTTTGTGGATATTTGCGTTACTTTCGTCAATTATATTGTTCATCAAAATCATAAATATTTACCTCGTTTATTTTAAAAGTTTATTTTATTTCATGTGTTATTTTAACTAATTTTAATTTATACTATTTTTTTAATTAAGTTGTCTAAATAAGCAAAATATACGTTAAAAATACACGTTTTTCTTTGAAAAAACATTTAAAAACATAGTTCCTTTAGGTGTATTTTAGCATAGTTTAACTTAAAAAACGATTTGACTTTTGTGGGTGAGTTGCCTATAATTCAATTAGCGACAGAGTAAATTTTAAAACCCTGTCTGGAGGATAAAATGATTGCACTAATTATAGTGCTTGCGAGTTTAACCTCTATTATACTTGGTTCAATCCTTGGGTATATTGTCAGAAAAATAACTTATGAAAAGGGGCTAAAAAAAGCCAAATTTACTTTTGAAAAGATTATTAGCGAAGGCGAAAAAGAAGCTGATCGCTTAAAAAAAGAATACTTACAACAAGGACGTAGTAATATTGAAAGTTTAAAACATGACGCAGAGACTAACATTAATAGCCGTCTTAAACTAGTTGCTGAACAAGAAAATAAGTTAATTACTCGTGAGCAGTCTTTAGATAACCGCACACTTTATTTAGATAAACGTGAGCAGTCTATTGACGATAAAGATAAAAACATTCAACAAAAACAACTTGAACTTGATGAAAAACACGCAAAAGTTGAAGAAAAAATTACTGAGGCTGAGCATGAACTTGAACGTGTTGCTGGTCTTTCTAAAGACCAAGCAAAAGCCGAAATTATGCAAGACCTTGAAAACAAGATGCAACACGAAATGAGTGCCTACATTCGTGAATCTGAGGAACGCGCTCAACTTGAAGCAGAACGCAAGGCTAAAGGTATTTTGGCAATCGCTATGCAAAAGTATGCTTCTGACGCTACTGCTGACCACACAATTTCTGTGGTAAACTTCCAAGATGACTCAATTAAAGGAAGAATTATTGGAAAAGAAGGTAGAAACATTCGCGCGTTTGAAGCTTTAACTGGAGTTGACGTGGTAATTGACGACACACCAAACGCTGTTGTCTTGTCTGGATTTGACCCGATTCGAAGAGAAGTTGCTAAAAAAGCACTAACTGCGTTAATTCAAGATGGTAGAATTCATCCACAGCGAATTGAGGAGTTAGTTGAAAAGGCTCAAAAAGAAGTTGACGACTATGTATTTCAGGCCGGGGAAGACGCGGTTTTCCAAATGGAAATCGGTAAGATGAACCTAGATTTAATTCGCATTGTTGGTCGCATGGCTTTCCGTACAAGTTTTGGGCAAAATGTCCTTAAACATAGTATGGAAGTTGGGTTTTTAGCAGGTAAGTTAGCCGCTGAACTTGGTGAAAACGAATACATTGCCCGCAGAGCCGGTCTACTTCACGACATCGGCAAGGCAATTGATCACGAGATGGAAGGTTCACACGTAGAAATCGGCGTTAAACTAGCACAGCGCTACAAAGAAGCACCAGAAGTTATAGACGCAATTTCTTCACACCACGGGGACCGCGAAGCAAAATCGGTAATCGCTGTATTAGTAGCTGCTGCCGACGCTATTTCTGCCTCTCGTCCAGGTGCCCGCAACGAGTCTTCTGAAAACTACATTAAACGCTTAGCTCAACTTGAAGAAATTGCTAACTCTTTCCAAGGCGTGAAAAAAGCCTACGCAATTCAAGCAGGTAGAGAAATTAGAGTTATGGTTAAACCAGATCAAGTGTTTGACAAAGAAATGGCACTAATTGCGAGAAACATCAAAGAACGCATTGAAAACGAAATGCAGTATCCAGGAACCGTTAAAATTACTTTAATTCGTGAAACCAGAGTTACTGATTTTGCTAAATAAGCGTTAACTTAAAAACTTTTTAAAATCATTTAAATAGGTTTGATTTATTTACTTTAAATAAGTCAAACCTATTTTTATTTAGGTTTAACTATTTTTAAGACAAACCCTTTATAATTAAGGTATAGAAACGAGGGCGCATTAAGAGATGAAATTACTATTTATTGGCGATGTTTTTGGCAAAGAAGGCCGTAGATTTTTATTTTCTAAACTATCTGAAATCAAGCAAACCTATAAACCTAACTTTATTGTGGTAAATGGTGAAAACACCACACACGGACTTGGCATCTCGCCAGAGCACTATAAAGCCTACATGAAAGTAGGTATTAATTTTGTAACTTTGGGTAACCACGCTTTTGATAAGCGCGAAATTTTTCCTATTTTAAATGACCCAAACGCACAAATTATTAGACCTTGCAATTACGGAGATGTGCCTGGAGTTGGCTATAAACTAGTTAAGTTCAACGACAAAAAATTGCTTATTATTAATGTAATGGGTCGAGTTTTTATAAATATTTCTTTAGACAACCCAATTAAAGCAGTTGAAGAAATATTGGCAAAAAACGAAGCAGATTATGTTTTTATTGATTTCCACGGTGAGGCTACTTCTGAAAAACTCGCGTTTGCCCTGCATTTTGACGGGCGAGTTTCTGGAATTTGCGGTACCCACACGCATGTTCCAACCGCTGACGAAAGAGTACTTCCTAAAGGTACACTTTATCAAACTGACACTGGTATGTGCGGTGTAGTAAACTCTTGCATAGGAGTTGAGCCAACAACCGTGATTGAAAGAAACTTAAACGGGTTTTCAGAAAAAGCCAAAACCGCTGAAGGCAGATGCTATTTAAACGCAACTTTAATGGATTTTTCTAAAAAAGAAATTAAACGTATCCAAATCTACGAACAGTAAATATTTTTTTGAAAAATGGCTAAACTAACCGAAGAGGAACTACTTAAATATTTTCGCCCTGACTTAAATCAAGCGAGGCGCCGTACTTTTGAAGAAACCGAAAGTACAGTTTTTTTACTTGATCCTGACTTAAAGACATTTGGTCATTTAAAGAAATTCATGGTCTCAACCCACGGTTGTCAGTCAAACGAAGTAGACTCAGAAGTAATTTCGGGAATCCTTGAGCACATGGGTTTCACTAAAGCACAAGCTTTAGAAGAAACCGATGTCTATATAATTAACACTTGTGCAATCAGGGAAACTGCCGAGACCAAGGCCTGGTCTGAACTTGGCCGTATTATTAAGTTTAAACGGCATAACCCTGATTTAATTATTGGAATGTGCGGGTGTATGACGCAAGAACCTAAAACTATTGAACGCATTTTAAAAAAAGTACCAGAACTAGACATAGTTTTTGGAACGCACAACATCTATCGCTTACCTGAATACATTAAAACTGCTGTACTTTCTAAAGAAAGAGTAGTAGAAGTTTACTCAATTCAGGGAGAGATAGTTGAAAATTTACCCCAAACTCATAAGTTCGCGCATAAAGCATTTGTAAACATAATGTACGGATGTGATGAGTTTTGCACGTTTTGTATAGTTCCCTATACTCGCGGCAAGGAGCGTAGTCGCGAACCAATTGAAATAATTTCGGAAGTCCAGGCGCTTGTAGAGCGCGGATACATGGAAGTTACCTTACTTGGCCAAAACGTAAACTCCTATGGCCGTGATTTTAAAGACCGTGAGTATACTTTTGGACATCTACTTTTTGACTTGGCTAAAACCAAAATCCCGCGTATTCGCTTCATGACTTCCTATCCTCGCGACATTGACGAGATTTGCATCAAAGCAATCACTGAACTTAAGCAAGTCATGCCTTATTTGCATCTTCCTGTACAATCCGGTTCAAACACAGTTTTAAGGCGAATGAACAGACACTACACAAAAGAACTGTATCTTGAAAAGATTAATGCAATTAAAGCGCTTAGACCAGAAGTCACAGTAACTACTGACATCATAGTTGCGTTTCCAGGAGAGACAGAAAGTGATTTTCAAGACACTTTGGATTTAGTTAAAGCAGTTGAATACGACGGAGCCTTTACTTTTATTTTTTCGCCTCGCGAAGGAACACCCGCCTCTAAATTCAAAGATGACACCCCACTCGAGGTTAAGAAAGAAAGACTCGCTAGACTAAATAAACTAACCTCTTACTACGCAAAACAATCTAGTTTAAGATATGTTGGAAAAGTTTTAGAGGTATTAGTAGACGGCTACTCTCGCTCAAATGGCGAGATACTTTCGGGTTATAGCGCGGAAAACAAGTTAGTCAACTTTGTTGGCAGCAGTGACAAAATAGGTAAAATTGTTAAAGTCAAAATCACCAAAGCCAACTCTTATCATTTGTTTGGCGAAGAACTGTAAAGGTATATAAGTCTCGCATATAATTTGCTCTATGAAGCGTTTTCCCAGTGTTTTTTAAAAAAAAGACTGTTTCTGCTTGTATTTATTTGATAATTAAATATAATATAAGTGTTAGCGAAATGCGCGAGAGGTCAATATGCCCCAATTTAGATTATCAGACAATATTTCTTTAAAAAACAAAGAGTATCCAGTTAGCGAACTTACTCAAAGTTTAGCAAAACTAGAGCCTAAAAAAATCCTTGAATTTTTCTTTAGTCAAAATATTACCGGAATTGCCAGAGTTAGGCGTATCCGTCTACTTAAAGATGTGCTATTTCCTTATGTTGTCAAAACAAGACAAAAACTGCAGTCTTTGGCATCTGAGTTAAACTACCGTCTTTCTTGGTTTAGAATTTACTCAGAATACGAACTTGAAAACTTACTGATTTACTTTAACTCAAAAGCCTTAAACCGACAATACTTAGATGAACTTTGGTGCTTGTTTTTAAATGTAATGAAAGAAAACAACGTACCTGATGCCGACATTTTAAAACTAGTTAAACAAGCAGAAAAGTCAACTTATGAACCTGTCAAGGCAATTCATGAGTTTAACAAAGGTATCTGGCCACTTTTCAAAGACCCAGAAAACGTACTAGACGGATTAACTCCAGAAGAATTTAGACCAGTGCTTTTTAACTCATCTACTGTTAAAGAAATTCGCGAGCTTGGAAAAAAATACGAAGTTAACGTTCCGTTTAGATTAAGAAAAAAACAATTTATTGAAAACATCGTTGAAGAACTTAAGAAAAGAAATGAGTTTGATTTAGATGTTGAAAAAGAAATTGAGGCTAAAAACGTAATTCAACTTGAACGTTTTTGTATTGATCGCAAAATTCCAATTTCTTCAGAACTGAAAAAAGAAGAAATTATTGAATACATTCTTTCACACGCTGCTCAAACTAAAGGTTCATACTTTGTACCAGAAGACCACTTAGGATATGAACTTACACTAGATGAAGTTACTAAAAATCAAGAAGTTGACACTGATGCCCCTGAACTTACTACCAGACAATTTGATTCGTCTGAAATTCAGTTCAAAGAGTATGTTCCGGTTAACTTTGATGAAGTTGACATAAATAACTCAGACTTAACTATTTCTAACTTTGACGAAGAAGAACCTGAAACCGAAGTTCTAGAAACAGTTTCAGAAGTTGTGGAAGAACCAACTACTACTGAAGTCATTGAAGAAGAAGTAAAAGAAGAACCAGTTTTTGAAATTACCGAAGAACAGGTTAGCGCAGAACCGCAAACAGAAACAGTTGAAGAAGTTCTTGTTGTTGAACCTACTGCAACTGAAGTTAATGAAACTGCAGAAGAAACTTCTGTAAGCGAGCCAAAAGAGACTGCGAATGAAACTAGTGAGCCTTTAACTGATTCAGTTGATTCTACAACTCAAGAAATTACCAAAGCAGCTGAATCTACTGTAATTGAAGAAGACTCTAACCTAACTGAATTTGCAGAACCAACTACTGAACCTACAATGCCAGAAGAAGTTGTTCTAAAAGATGGCGAAGAAAATTCTAGCGATTTAGTTGAAGGAGAAATTCAAGATATGGAAGCCAGTGGTTCTGATAAAGTTATTACTGATGTAAATAATGTTGCTGAGTCTTTCAATTCCGACAAAAACGTTTCTGAGACTCACACTAAAACTGAAAACGAAATTCACAATATCACTAGAAACATCACAACTAACTACATTACTAACACTAAAAACAACACAGACGGAAAAGTCTACACAGAATACTCACAAGGCGCTGCTGCAAACATGGGATGCTGCTGCCAATGCTGTAAGACTAAACATTCAGATCACGAATATCACAACATGGTAATTAACGGTGGTTATTTTGATTCAAATCAAAAAGCCCTTGAAGCCGATGAAAAAGAAGCCTATAAGGTGTTTTCACTTGCTGAAAAAGAAGCTAAAAAACCACGCGCTATTGAAAACCAGGCTGTACTTCCAGTTGGCTACTATGTACAACCACAACAAGTTGAAGACAGAGGCTGGTTTAACCGCCTACTTGCCTTCCTTGTATTCCTTGGTCTGTTAATTGCGACAGTTTCGTTTATCTTACTTTACTTCGACGTTTTAAAACTGTAGTTAGTCGTACACTAATTTAAAAGTTTTTATGAACTGCTTTTTTCAAAAAAGCAGTTCTTTTTTTAAAAAAATAAAAAGAAAGGTATGCATTTTTGAAAAAAGTTATAGTTATTCAAGGCGTAACCGCAAGTGGGAAAACTGACCTTGCGGTTACTTTGGCCAAAAAATTTAATTTAAAAGTCATCAACGCCGACTCAACTCAAGTATACAAAGGTTTTGACATTGGCACGGCCAAAATAACCGACTTTGAGATGCAGGGAGTTGAGCATTTTTTACTGTCCTTTAAAGACTACTCACCCAACTCTAAATACTCAGCATATGAGTTTCAGCAAGCCGTTAGAGCGTTAATTGAAAAATCAAGTAAACCTTTAATTATAGTTGGTGGCTCTGGCTACTATTTAAAGTCAGCACTATACTCACTTGACTTCAAAGCCACTAAAGATTTAAAAACCACAGAAATTTCTGTATCTGAAAAAATTGCTTATCTGAAAGCAAAAGGGATTTTAATTGACTTTCAAAATACACGCAAGGTAGAAAATTACTTTCTGACAAATTCCCTTGATTTTGCTAACTTTAAGCAAAGCAAACCAATTTACGATATGCTTGTTATTGAAACTGAACTAGCAAGAGAACATCAAACAGAAGTTTTTCAAGCTCGTATTGAAACACAATTCCGAAATGGTTTTTTAAAAGAAGTCAGAAAACTAAAATCAAATGGCCTAAAAGAGTGCGATATTTTGGGATACCACGAAATTTTAATGTATATAGATGGTCTTGCTACGCTAAGTGAAACTAAACAAAATATTTTAAAGCATACTTTAGACCTTGCCAAAAAACAAAAAACTTGGTTTAAAAACCAAACACAGCCACACCTGATTTTAAATTGTTTTGATAAACATAAACTAGCTAAAGCCGAAAAAGCAGTTTACGAATTTTTAACAAAATGACCAAAATTATATTCGGTCCAACTTTAGTTGGCAAAACCACACTTTATAATTTAATTGCCAAATTAAACAAATTTAGGGTTTTTGACCTTGACTTAGAAATTGAAAAGCAAGTTAAAACAAGTTGTCACGATTTTATTTTAACTAATGGTGAGGGTAATTTTAGAGCACTTGAATTAAAAGTTTTAAGTGATTTAGTTGCACAAAACCCAGACTATATTTTTTTAGGTGGGGGCTTTATTTCAAATAAAGTAAACCGCGATTTTCTTTTAAAACTCCCAGTTAATGATTATTTATTTATTTATCTTAAGTTAAGTTACCGCGAGTTTTTAATTCGACAAAGCAAAAAAACAAGCAGAAACACACGCCCTTTACTTAACTCAAGCAAATCATTTTTTTTAAAAAGAACACTAGTGGGTAAAAAAATAAAATGCAAAATTATTGACACAAATAACTTAGTACCTAAAAAAATTTTGGAAAAAATTCTAAACAGCGAACATGCTGTTATTAAAGGAGTTTAAAGATGAAAAAAGTATTAGTACTAAACGGACCAAACCTAGATATGCTTGGTCTAAGAGAATCAATTCATTACGGTGACTTTACTTTAAGCAAGTTAATTAAAGAAATTAAAACTAGATACAAAAAACATTTAAAACTACACTTCTTTCAATCAAATGCAGAAAGCAAAATCATCGATATGCTGCACCTTGCAGCTACTCGTTTTGACTACGTGGTTTTTAATCCTGCAGCCTTTACTCACTACTCTATTGCTATCAGAGACGCCGCTGAAATCATTAAAGCAAAACTTATCGTGGTTCATTTATCTGACATTAGTTTGCGTGAAGACTTTCGGAAAACCGACTTATTTAAAGACCTGGCACTTGCTCAGTTTCAAGGTAAAAAACAACAGTCTTACTTTGATGCTTTAGACTATATTTTGGAAAAATAACTGAGTTTTAATGTCTTTAAATCGTCTAGTTTTTTCACAAAGTAACCATGGATTTAATTTTTTTATTTTCTGAGTTTTTAAAATAATTTGTTTAAAAAGGGCTAAAAGTGTGTGTATTTTAGCCTTTTTATTTTGCCTTAAGTAAGCGAATATAAAATCTTAAAAAATAAAATAAAATATAAGTTTTTAGCCTAACAAAGGCATTAAAACGTAAAAATTTTTATTTTTATGTTTTTTTAATTTTATTAAAATTTTGTCTATTATTATATATCATTTAGCATTTTTATACTTATTAAAATACAAAAAACTATTGTCTAAATTAACATTCATACACAACTAAAAGCCCTTGTAAGGCTGTTTTTTTTTTTTTTGGATTTAAATGCCCAATTTAAAAAATAAATCCAATATATAATTTATTCAGTAATTTTTTCAAGACTTAAAAAAAGGCTACTTTGCCTTTATTTGAAAGGATATTTATGAACAACACAACTAACCGAAAAAAATCCATATTACTCAAAACTTCTGTCAGCATGCTAATCATTGCTGCACTAGCTATATTTTTAATTTTACTTTTAATTCGTCCGACTGTTTATCTTTCTAAGGAAAGTGGTTTTCCTAAAAACGAAGCAGTGTTATACGAAAAAGGTAAAATTAGATTTGTCGTGCCAGAAAGCGTAGACATTGTCAACCACACACAAATCCCTATCAAGATGAATTGGTTTACCACCAACCGTCTAGGTTCTGTTATCTCTGTTCAACCAAAGAAAGGTAAAGCACTGGCAATAGATTTCACCAACCTTAAACACGATGAAATCATTTTTGAGATAACCGTTAAAAACCTATTTGGCATAAAAACTAAATACGACGTTATCATTGACTACTCAAATTACTTACGCGTGTTTTTTGAGAAAAACCATTTAGGTCAAACTAGAAAACCTATAGTGCTTCCTTACCATAAAATGGATCATGAGTTTAGACACATCAAAGAAGAACTTTATAAATTTGAAAGTTTTTTCCGTTTTGACAAAGACGGCCAAAAAGAAAAAAACCCAGTTTCAAAAAGTTTAGTATTTTCTAAAAACGAGGCCAAAGGCCATGCTTTCTTAGTCAACACAATCAACGAAATTATCGTTAACTATGATTTTGTACTACCTGGTATTTTTGAAAATAATGTCCAAAAAACTTTTATTTTAGAGCGAATTGCGCGCTCCCAAAAAACTCTTAAAACCCTAAACCCAAAAGACAAAGGCTTAAAACTTAAGTTCAATCAAGCGCCTTTCTATGTTACTGAGTTTTTAGGTTGGTTTTATTACGATGAGACTGGCAACCGTGTTAACGTTGGAATTGGTGAAGAGATAACTATTCCAAGTTGGGTGAAGGCAGAGTTTAAGTTAACCGCTAGATATAAATACGAAATTTCAAATCAAGCGGGTGAAGACATTAACAAACTAGGATACGTAGCAATTTCTTATTTTGACGGTCCTGAAAGAGTTTACTTTGCAACTATTAAAAAAGGAGCCCCTGTTGAAAACTTCAAGCCAAACAAACCAGGATATGAGTTCTTAGGCTGGTATACAGACGAGGCATTAACTCAAAAATATGACTTTACACCTGGTAACAACATAGCGAACAAAAACATGTCTCTATACTTAAAATCAAGAAGAACATCTGTAGTTCCGCACGACCACAAGATAACTTTCATTACTCCTGCTTACGCTAATCAACTTGTGCCAGTTTACACAATGCACGGCGATAGGTTAGACTCAAACTACTCACTACCTTCAATGGTTACAGGATATGAAAACGGTCAGTTCACGGAACTTGACTACTGGACAATAGTGGACCCGGTTTCTGGTAAAGACACAGGTAAACGTTTTGACTTTAACACACCAATTACTAGTGACTTAACGCTAAAAGCGCACATGCGTGAACTTAAACTGCCAACTCCAGACAGAGAAGTTAAGTTTAGAGTGATTGACAGTATTGACGGTAAAGTAGTATACGAAAAAACACTTACCTTAAAAGACAACAAAATTCAAGATAAAGACAAAGCAGAAATTAACTCAGTACTTTCACAAAAACTCGCTGAAAAAAATCATCTTTTGGGTAAATTTACCTTTAGAGACTGGTATTTAAACGCAGATTTAAATAAGAAATTTAATATTAACGACACTTTTGAGGCTGGAATTACTGAGATCAATGTTTTCGGTCTATTTAACTTCACGGCTTCCAACGACATTCCAGATCCAAATAATCCAAACAACCCAAAACCTCTTGACCCAAGTTTAATCAAGGTTACTTTCCTTTCTGACACAACTTCTGTGTTGTCTGTTCAAACTAACCCAAAAAACCAAACATTTAAAGGAACGCTACCCGAAATTTCTAAAACTGGATATCGTTTTAAACACTGGGCTTACTTTAAAGACGGCGAAATTAAAGGACAATTTGGTCTAAACGATGTCTTGACTGAAAACACTACACTATACCCTGTTTTTGAAAAAGATCCAAATAGTCCACTTCCAGATACTACAGTTGTGGCAACTATCGTCAACAGATTGCTTGGCACTAAAGAAGTAAGACTTGTTAAGAAAGGTGAACTGCTTGACTTAAATCCGCAACAATACACAACCCATCTAACTCCTTATTTATATGATTTTAGTCGTTTTACAAACGAAGACGGCACAACTTTCAATTACTTAACTGAACGTATTTTTAGTGACAAAACTATATACGTTGAACACACTAAAGTTGCCAAAGACCAAGTTAACTACGAAATTAAACACGTCTTTGAAGGAAAAGAAGGCGAGGCTGACCGAGTTGAAACCACTACTAAACAAGCGCTAGTTGACAGTTTAGTAACAGTCTCACCACAAGATAAGCTGACTGGCTACGATCATGGTTTTGAACTAGAAACTACACAAAGTGAAACAAAACAAGTAAGTAGTGAGTTTACTACTAAGTTTACTTTAAAATATCGTCGCCGCCGTTTTAATGTAAACTACGAAACTAACTTCCAGAACCGTTTTACTGGAGACATTACTCCAAGTTTCTCGCAAACCGTAAAATACGAAGAAAAAGCAACACGACCTGCAAATCCTTCTATTACTAAACCAGACTACGCGTATACTTTTGTGCAATGGCAACTTAAATCATCAATGAATGGACAGTATATTAAAACGCAGGCTTATGATTTTAGTCAACCAGTTACTGACAATGTTGAATTAGTTGCTTACTTTACCGAAAAGAAAACTACAACCACTTATCAAATTAAACACGTAATTGAAGGTGTTGACGATATTCAAGAAGAAACTAGGGTTGTCAGCAGAACTGCAAAAGCAGGTTCTACTTTTACAGTAACGAGTGAAGACAGACTACCTGAGTTTGACGAGCACTTTACTATTGATGGCTTAAATCAAACTAAGACCATCAACGCAGACGGCACAACTGTCTTTACTTTGAAATACGCCCGCAAGACATACAATGTATTTTATGGAGTTCACGTAGGCTGGTTTTTATATTCACAATTCCCAGGTGCTCGCCTTGCTACAAATGAACCTGAGCCATATAAAGCAAAATACCAAGCAAAAGTTAAAAAACCAGCGTATACTCCAGCAATAGTTAAAGAAGGCTACAGTTACCGTTTCATTCAATGGCAAGATGAGTTAAAAATGAACGGAACCTATCAAAAAATTAAAGGTTTTGACTTTGAAAACGACCGTGTAAGCGGCAATACTTATTTACTTGCTTACTTTGTTGAAACTGTAGAAAAAGTTAACTACACAATCAAGCACGTTTTTGAAGGAGTTGACGATATTGCCGAAAGAATAGATTCAAGAACTCACCAAGCGTTAACCGATACAGAAGTTGTGGTTTCTCGCGACCAAAGACTTACTGAGTTTGATGAACACTTTACAGTTGAAGAGCAAAGCCAAACTCACAAAATCAAAGGAGATGGTTCAACTGTCTTTACGCTAAACTACATTCGCAAATCTTACACTGTGACTTACGAGGTTAACTTCAACGGTACACAATTTACAGACGCAATGTTTGGAAATGAACCTCAAACTCAATCTATTAAATATCAAGGCAAGATTACTAAACCTGCGGTAAATCCAACACTTACAAGAGTTGGATATTCATATACTTTCGTACAATGGCAAGAAAAGGCTGCCATGAACGGTCAGTATAAACCAACCGCTGGCTTTAACTTTAATGACTACAGGGTTGAAAAAGACATTACTTTAGTTGCCTACTTTGCAGAAACTGCGAATGCTGTTAACTATACAATCAACCACGTAATTGAAGGAACAGATGATGGAATTGCAGAACAGACAATAACTAGAACCTATACAGCAATTGCTGATTCAAGCCATACTGTATCTCGTGCTCAAAGACTACCTGAATACGAAGAACACTTTACTGTGGCTGAGCAAAGCCAAACTCAAACTATCAAACCAGATGGCACAACAGTGTTCACACTTGAATATAAACGTAAATTCTACACCGTAACTTACGAAGTTAACTACAACGGTAACCACTTTAGCGGAGTGAAAATTGAAAATCAACCTCAATCTGCTCAAGTTAAATACCAAGGCAAGGTCCAAAAACCAGCAGTTGACCCTAAACTAACCAAGACTGGCTACAACTATACATTTGTGCATTGGCAAAACAAAGCGGCAATGAACGGCAACTACTCACAAATCCAAGAGTACGATTTTGCCAACGCCAGAATTACTGGCAACACTACTTTAGTTGCGTACTTTACTGAAAATGCAAAACCAGTTAACTATACAATCAACCACGTCTTTGAAGGGGTTGACGACATCGCGCAAAGAACTGATGCAAAAGTTCACCAAGCGCTAGCCGATTCATCTGTAACCGTATCTAGGGCACAACGTTTAACTGAGTTTGACGAACACTTTACGGTTGCCGACCAAACTCAAACTAAGAAAATCAACGCAGACGGAACAACTGTATTCACACTTGAATATAAACGAAAAACTTATAATGTTAACTTTGAAGTCAACTTTAATGGTAACTACTTTAAAAATGCTACCGAGATAAATAAACCCAACACTCAAACGATTAAATATCAAGGTAAAGTAAACAAGCCTAATCAAGATCCAATGATACAAGCCCTAGGTTTAAGCTTTTCATTCATACATTGGCAAGACAAGACTAAAATGAATGGCAATTACTTTAATGTTGGTGCATTTAATTTTGGTAGCGAAAGAATTTCAAAAGACACTACTATAACTGCGTTTTTTAAGACTATTCAAACTCCGGTAAACTATACTATCAGACACGTCATTGAAGGAGTTGACGATATTGCCGAAGAAGTTAAAACAACAACACGACAGACTTTCATTGGTACCACCATAACTGTTAATAGAGATTATAGATTGCCATTCTACGATGAAGGATTTGAAACACCAGGTCCTTTTGAAACTAAGAAAATCACAGGCGATAACACTGAAGTCTTTACACTACACTATAAACGCAAAGAGTTTACTGTTAACTTTGAAGCAAACTTCAACGGCAACCACTTTACAGATGTTGAAGTTATAAAAGAGCCTATAGCAATTCGCGCTAAATATTGCTCTAGAATCCAAACTCCAGAAACTCCTGTTTTAAAAAGACATGGCCGTACTTATAACTTTGTTCAATGGCAAGATAAAGCCAAGATGAACGGCAATTACGCAAAAATATCTGAGTTTAACTTTAACACTCAAAGAATTCAAAAAGACATCACTTTAGTAGCTTACTTTGAGGAAGTTATTGAAAGAGTTAATTACGAAGTGTACCACTTTTTAGAAAAACGAGGTGAAGATAATTCCCTAAACGGCGAATATGATACAGTAGTTGAAACTAAGTACAACCAAAAAGTAGAAGATGGAGCGACTTACACTCCACTTGCTACTCTTGACACTAACTTATATGAAATTGACCCTTATTGGGAACCAAAACTAAGAGCAGACTTACAAACAGGTGACAACTCAACTGTGGTGTATCAGCATTACCGCTTAAAAACCATTAAGGTTAATTTCATTAAAGCAGAAGGTGTAAAAACCTTGGAATATGAACAAAAAATAGTTAAGAAAACCAGAGAAATTGAAACACCAGGATATAGCATGGAAGACACGCATCATTTCATAGGTTGGGCTTTAACTCCGAACGGACCTGTTCAAAACAAGTTTATTGCAGAACCAAATTTGGATAGTTTAAATATTTATGCAAAAACCGATTATAGAAAAGCAAAAATTAGATACTACATCTTAATGGAAAACGCAAATGGTAGCTTTACACAAGGTGTAGAAATAGACTATGCGCGAGTTGGTTCTACCCACACAGTTGCCTACACAATTCCAGATACAAATATTTATGAAAGATGGGAAGCTGACAAAATGAGTTTAGTTGTTTCTATACACGAACATTTAAACATAGTTAAAATTACTGTTTTTAGAAAAAAATTCAAAGTAGTTTTTAATGTTATAAACTCAACTGCTCAAATCAATGAAAGAACTCGCAGATATGGTGAGCAAATTGGCGAAATAAATCCGAATTATTTTAATCAAAACGACTTTTTAAAATTTAAGTTAGACGGCGTTGAAAAGACAAAACAAGAAGTTGAAACACACGAAGTTATAAGTAATTTAACAGTTGAAATCAAGGTTTTCAACGATCGTAAAGCCAATTATTATCCGCAAACTGAAGTTGCACTTTCGCAATCTAGTATTTGGCAGCAAGCCGATTATCCTTCGTTAGAGCTAAAAGTTGAATTTAACGGAGAAGTACTCAGAACTTCTTACACTCGTAAAGTTGTTTTTGACAAAAACGAGGAACAATACGAAGTTATTGCAGGTAAATACTATAAATACGAACCAATTGAGTTTGTTCAAATTCCTGGAAACACTGGATTCTTTACTAAAAAAATTATTGACGCTATCCCTTTTTCGCTTTATGAGAAAGATAAAGATGCTCAATTTTCGGCCTCAATATATACAGGACAACTTAGAAATATTGAATATATTTCTAAGATAAAAAATTTAAGAACACCTACTGTATCTTTTTCCGACAATCCGCTATGTTTAGACAATGCTCTTCGCGATCCTAATCTAAAGCCATTACTTAAAAAAGAACCTACGGATTACGCTAAGGCAATTTTTCAACAATATACAGGAATTTCTAAGTTTTGGCGTGGTATTGATTTCACTGCTCTGCCACACGGATATGCTCAAAATGACTTAAGTTATCTTCCAGTTTATGAACAAAGTGAGATGCAAAGTTATTGGTCTTCTGTAATTGGTAAAAAAAATCAAAACGTTGGTTTTTTAAAACCATTGTATATAACTCCAGAACTTACGACTCAATATTCAAATTCAAATATAGTTCGTGGAATTGTACTGGCTAAAGAAAATATGTAGTCATTATATTTAAGCAAAACATTTTTTAAACTCATCATACGTTAAAGCGCAAGAAAAGGTGTACATTACTGTACACCTTTTTTGATTTAATCAAAAATAATTGCTAATTTTTTAAACAAATGTGATTAAGCGCTTAAAAATAAAACTGCTTTGTTAAAAGGTTATATTGCGTGAAAACCGTTTTTTTTTTTTTTTTGATGCCTTATTTAAATATCATTTTCGTACTATTTTAATGTTTAAATGCATTCTAAGATACAAAAAACAAAGAATAATTTCTCATTTAATTGCTTTGTTGAGCCATTTTAAATATTTTAATTTTTGGCGAGATTTATTTTTAAAAAAATATTATTAACTAATATAAGATAAATATGCATCCCCTTACATTTATTAAGAAAATAATTACACAAGGAGAACAATTTATGGCAAAGAAAAATAGAAAAATTAGTTATTCGCTAGCAGCTTTACTTATTTTATTTTTAACTACTTTAACTTTACTATTAGTTTTTTTACTATTGCACCCAACTGTCTATTTTTCTAAAGACAGTGATTTTCCTAAGCACGCAACCTTGTCTACTGCAAACGGTAAGCTTCGCTTTGTTGTTCCTGAAAATATTGATGCAACCAAAAACAGCTATATAAATATCAAACCAAGTTGGTTTACAACTAATCGTCTTGGTAAAGTAACTGCGGTTAAAGCAAAACACGGCAAAAATCTTGCAATTGACTTCAATAGTTTAGAATACGACGCAGAGGTTTTTACTATTTACACAAAAAACCTTTTTGGTTTTGAAAAGAAACACGATGTCATTATTGATTTTTCTAATTTTTTGCGCGTATTTTTTCCAAAAGACCCAAATAGTTTAAACAACCGCAAACCAATATTTTTACCATACACTAAACTGCAGACAGAATATAAACATATTTATGAAGAACTTTACAAAATAGAGACTTTTAGAGTTTACAACGAGCAAGGAGTTGCTGAGGCAAGCCCAGTTAATCGCGAAACTGTATTTACTAAAGAAAAAGCAAAAGGACGCCCTTTTATTGTCAATAACGATAAACACATTTCTTTTATCTATGATTTTCGGCTTCCTGGAATTTTTCAAGACCAAAGACAAAAAACTCAAGTCATTGAACAGGTTCTAAATACTAAAACAAAATTTACAACTTTAGACCCAAAAGTAAACGGCATTGACATTCTTTTTAAGACCCCTCCGTTTTACATTTCTGAATTTTTAGGTTGGTTTTATATTGACCCAAACGGCAATCGTATTGATTTAAAGGCAGGTCAAGAATACGACATTCCTAAGTTTGTCAAAAGCCAACTTAATTTATTTGCAAACTTTAAAAGTGAAATAGACAATAAAAAAATTGGTGAAGAACTTAACAAAAAAGGCTACGTTGCAGTTTCTTATTTTGATGAACAGCAACTTGTGTTTTTTGATATTTTAAAAAAAGGAGAACCGCTTAAAAACCACATTTTCCAAAAACCAGGCTACTTTTTTGAAGGTTGGTACACTGACCCTGATTTAACTAAGAAAGTAGATTTCACTTTACTTAAAATCAGTTAAACAGACACAACCAACTCAACCTGAACCACAAACTCACACAGTTAACTTTATTACTCCTGCAAACGCCAATCGTTTGCTTCCTTTAACTGTGCCAAGTGGTTCTAAACTCCATTCTAATTACTTAATACCTTCAATTGTCACTGCACTTGATGCAAATGGAGATTTACTTGAACTGGATTACTGGAATTTAGTAGACCCGATTACTGGCAGTAAAACTAAGTTTGACATCAATGCTCCAATTACCGAAGACATTACTTTAGAAGCAGTAATGCGAAAAAAAGTATTTTCAACTACAACTTACCGTATCAAACGTTTTTATGAAACCACTGATGAAAACCAAAGTTTCTTTGAAGATACAACTAAAGAAGAAACAATATACGGCCAAAAACCAAACGAAGAGGTTGAGTTATCTGCAGACAAGACAGCAGCCCCTGAAGGTTTTACTTTGTCTCCAGACACTATAGTTAAAAAAACTATTAAGGAAGGCGGCAGTACTGTATTTGAACTGAGATATCTGCGCCGCCGTTATAGTGTTAACTTTGAAGTTAACTACAACGGGAATTACTTTAAAGGAAAGGCAAGCGAAGAGCCTGAGCAAATTGTTAAGTACGAAGCAAATGCTCAGAAACCTGCAAACATTCCTTCAATTGAAGAAGTGGGACACGAGTATACTTTTAAGCATTGGCAGTTAAAAGACGAAATGGGCGGTAGTTACCGCGAAGTTTCTCCTTTTGACTTTAAAAACACTAAAATCACCAAAACTATTACTTTAGTTGCTTATTTTGAAAGAAAGGCAGTATCTGCTAACTATACAATTAAGCACGTACTAGAAGGAGTTGACCAAACCCCGCAAGAAACTATTACTGAAACTAAAACAGCTTTAGTTGGACAAAAAGTTGCAATTACCGAACGCGATCGCCTTCCTCAGTTTGAACAAGGCTTTGACGTTGCTCCTTATTTTGAAGAACACACCATTAAAAAAGACAACTCTACAGTTTTTACATTAAGATACTTAAGAAAAAGATTTAAAGTTGACTTTAGCTACAACTCAGGTATTTTTGCAGGTCAAGCAAAAAAAGTTGTTGACTATCTATTTGGCCAAACTTTGAAAGACATAGACCATCCAACTAAAACAGATCCACAAAACTTAAGAACTTACACTTTTGTTGGTTGGAAAGACATAGCAACTGGTTCTATTGTTGATTTTGGTCAAAACATCAAAGTAGACAAAGACATACGTCTAAAGGCTATTTGGACTGAAGAGACTAAAACTAAGCCAGTTTATTTAAAAATAATTTGGGAAGGTTTAAACGGTCTGCCTGATGAAATTATTGAGACCAAAATTCAAAAAGAAAGAGTAATTGGACAATTTGCACAAATTACAGATACAGATATTCAGACCGCAATTTCAGAAATTTTAGCCAAACATCCGCACCCTAACCACGAGAACACCCCACACCTTCCTTATTCTGTGACTTCAGTTGAAGTTACTTTAACTCAAGATAAACAATTTTTAAAAGTTTATTTTAAAGCCAAAACTTATACAGTTAACTTTGATTACACCAATTTAGATCCACAATCTGTGGCAGGTGAACTTTTCAATACCTTAACATTTAAGTACGGCGAAAAAATTCCTGCTGCTTTGCTTCAAAAAATGCAAAGGGTTTTAAAAAGAGATAATCTAATTAAAGACTATGTTTTTGAAAAACTAATAGACTCAGAAACTGGACAAGAAATTAACCCTAATTTGGCTTACAACAAAAACCTAAAAATTAAACCAGTTTTCAAGGAATCAGAAATTACGGTATCTGTAACTCCAAAAGTTCATGTTGACGATCAAGACAAAGCAGAAGTTAGTGAGTGGCCTGAACTAAACTTCAAAGCAGGTGAAAAATTCACTTTTACTCCGACACAAATTAAAAAAGGTTGGAAATTTTTAGGTTGGACTACAAAACCAGGCAACGGTGTTGAAGAAATAACTGTTAACCGTTTAACAAAAGAAGTTTACGCTGTTTTTGCACCAGGTGAAACTACTTACACAGTTAAACACATTTTTGCCGGAATCGCTGGACAAATTGATGAGCGTATTGTTGAGCAAACTCACAATACTTTGACTAACTCAAAAGTAACTGTTGACCAAAATAACGCACTGCCAAATACTGACCATGGTTTTGTTGTAAATACACCTGAGCAAACTCAAATTATTAAAGCAGATGGTTCTACTGTATTTGAACTTAGATATGCTCGCCGTGAGTTTACGGTTGAGTTTACTGTCAACTACAGAAATAAATTCAATGGTGCTTTAGTTTCAACTGCGCCTCTAACTCAAAAAATTCCGTATGAAGGCAAAATAGAAATCCCACAAACCCCTACTATTTCTAAACCTGGCCACACATATACATTTAAACACTGGCAACTTGAAGACGAGATGAAAGGTCAGTATGTTGAAACTAATGCTTTTGATACTGTTAATACTAAAATCACTAAAAATATCTCTTTAATTGCCTATTTTACTGAAGAAATTGCAAATGTATCATATACAATCAATCACGTGATTGAAGGCGCTGATAATTTACCAAATGAAATTAAGACTGAAACTAAAACAGCGCAAGCAAATAGTTCAGTAACAGTCTCTAGTGCAGATCGTTTAACAAACGAATATCAAGATGGATTTGATGTTGCTACTCAAACTCAAACTAAAGAAATTGCCCCAGATGGCTCTACTGTTTTTACTTTATTTTATTCACGTCGTCGTTTTAATGTTAACTTTGAAGTTAACTACGAAAATCATTTCAGCGGAGTTTTGGCAACTCACGAACAAACTCAAACTGTAAAATACGGAAGTAAAGTAGAAAGACCTGCTGCTAACCCTTCGCTTATTAAACAAGGATATGGCTACCGTTTCGTGCATTGGCAGTTAAAAGACGAAATGAACGGAACTTATAAAAAGGTCAACGCCTTTGATTTTGACACACAAAAAATTACTAAAGACACAACGCTAGTCGCTTACTTTGAAGAGAAAGTTACCGAGGCTAACTATACAATTAACCACATTATTAAAGGACTAAACGGTCAGCCTGATGAAATTATTAAAGACAGCTCAAAAACTGCTAAAATTGGCACGCAAATCACAATCAATCGTGATAACCGTTTAACTAAATTTGACCATGGTTTTGAAGTTGCTCAACAAAGTCAAACTAAAACTATTGAAGCAAATGGTTCAACTGTATTTGAGCTTATCTATGTGCGCCGTAAATACCGCGTAAATTTTGTTGTTAACTTCAACAATTATTTTGCTGGCGCCATCGCTTCGCCAGAGCCTGAGCAAATTGTTGAATATGGCGGCAAAGTTCAACAACCCCAAACTTTGCCAACCCTTACTAAATCTGGAAACACCTATACATTTAAACATTGGCAACTTCAAGCCGAGATGGGGAATTACTACCGCGAAGTTTCTCCTTTTGATTTTGTTAATACAAAAGTTTCTGACAACCTAACTTTAGTTGCATACTTTGAACACAAAACAATCTCTGCAAAATATACAATTAAACACATCATCAAAGGTTTAAACGGTGCAAACGACGAGATAATTGAAGAAAACCACAACACCGCACAAGTTGGCACTAACATCACAATTGACCGCAATAACCGCTTAACTAAATATGACAGTGGTTTTACTGTAGAGACACAAAGCCAAACTAAAGAAATTACTGCAGACGGGCAAACTACTTTTACTATTGTCTACAAACGCCGCACCTACGTAGTTAATTTTGAAGTAAATCCAGACAATCACTTTAAAAATGCCCAAGCGTCTTCCGTTTTAAATCAAAGTGTTGAGTTTGAAGGCAAGGCTACTTTGCCAAATCCAAATCCTTACTTAACTAAACTAGGATACACATATACATTTAAACACTGGCAACTCAAAGACGAAATGGGCAATGTTTACCGTGAAGTTTCTGCTTTTGATTTTACAAACACTAAGATCACTAAAAACACAACTTTAGTTGCTTATTTTGAAGAAAGACCGACATCTGCTACTTATACAATTAGACACGTTCTTACAGGCATACCTGGCCAAATTCAAGATATCACCGAAGCCCAGACTAAAACAGCATTAATTGGTTCAACTGTAAAAATCTCTGAAAATCATGCTCTCGCGAAGTTTACAAACCATTTTTACTTAGAAAAGCAAAGTGAAGTAAAAACCATTGAAGCAGATGGTTCAACTGTTTTTACTTTAATATACAAAAGAAAAACTTACTCAGCTACTTACAGCTACAATTCAGGTACTTTAAACAACGCAAGTCAAATCACAGTTAACTATGTATATCAAGAGAAGTTAAGAGATGTTCCACATCCTTCTAAAACTGATCCAACCGGTCAAAAAACTTATAATTTTTCCGCATGGGTTTTTGCTCAAAACAATCAAGTTGTAGACTTTTCTAAAAATATTGAGGTGGAAAGCGACTTGGTTTTAAAAGCCAAATGGACAGAAGAGAAAATTACTCACCCAGTTTACCTAAAAATGGTGTTTGAAGGATTAAACTCTGGACAAGAAGAAATCCTGGAATTTGAAATCAAGCAAAAAAGATTTGTTGGCCAAAGTGCCTTGTTTTCAGACGCAGACATTCAGGCTCAATTAGCCGAATACCTGCAAAACAACCCACATCCTAATCACGAGACCACTCCTTATTTGGCAAATTCAACTACTCAGTTAACTGTTGAAAATACTAACGAAAAACAATACCTATCTGTTTACTTTAAAGCCAGAACTTACTCGGTTAATTTTGAACTGCAAGGACTAGAGCCAAATAGTGTGCCTCAGGCTTTAAGACAGACTACTTACCTTAAGTATACAGAGACAATACCACAAGAACTTATTGACAAAATGAAAATGGTTAAAAAGCCAGAAAGTTTAACTAAAGACTATGAATTTGAAAAAATCATTGATACACAAACTGGAAGCGAAATAAATCCAAATACAGCCTACAACAAGAGTGTAACTTTCCGCGCTGTTTTTAAAGAAAAACCACTTAATTTATCTGTAACTCCGCGAGTTTCTCAGTCAGACTTAGATAAAGCAAATGTAGCCGAATGGCCAGCACAATCTGTTGTTGCTGGTGAAAAATTCACCTGGGAACCAAATTCAACCGACATTAAAAAAGGCTGGAAGTTTGTAGGTTGGAGTTTAACTCCAAACGGAGCCGCAAATGAAATTACTTTAACCCGTGAAGTTAAAGAAGTTTATGCCGTTTTTAAACCACACGAAACAACTTATACAATTAAACACATAATTTCTGGAATTCAAGGTGAAATTGAAGACAAAACTGAAACCACTGTTTTAAACGCTAAAACTAACTCAGAAGTAACAGTCACACAGAGCGATCGTTTAACTCATTTAGACACTGGTTTTAATGTCAACACTCCGAACCAAACCAAAGTAATTCAAGCAGATGGATCAACTGTGTTTGAACTCAGATATGTTCGCCGTACTTTTTTAGTTAACTTTATAGTTAACTTTAAGAACCAGGTTAAAAATGCATCAATTTCTTCAACTCCGCCTACTCAAACTGTCTTATTTGAAGGAAAAGTCAAAGCACCTGCAAACCCAGCAATAGCCAAGGCAGGCCGAGTTTATCAGTTTATTCACTGGCAACTTGAGGCTCAAATGAATGGACAGTATTCAGAGCAGCCTGCTTATGATTTTGCGCAAAAAGTCACACAAGACCTTTCTTTGGTCGCTTACTTTAAAGAAACTACTACGATAGTTAAATACACAATTAAGCATATCTTTGAACCGCTTCTTGGCCAAGTTGCAAAAGAAATCATAGACGACACAAATAAAGCCGAAATTGGCACAGAAATCACTGTTAATCAAGATGCTTTCTTAACACAATATTCAGCAGGTTTTTACGTACTTGACCAAAGTGAAACTAAAACAATTTTGGCAGACGGCTCTACTACCTTTACACTTTACTACACTCGTCGTAAGTTTAAGGTAAACTTTATTGTGAATTTCAAACAACACTTTACAGATGTCAATGTTTCTAGCGAACGTCCACAAACTATCGCTTACGAAGATAAAGTTAAACGTCCACAAACTAACCCTTCACTGTCTAAACCAGGTTTTGTCTACCGTTTTATTCACTGGCAGTTGTTAGATGAAATGAACGGACACTACACTAAAGTAGATGCCTTTGATTTTGAAAGTCAAACTGTTTCAAAACCGCTTACTTTAGTCGCTTACTTTGAAGAAGAGTCTTTGTTTGCTAAATACACAATTAGGCACATTTTAAATGCACTTCCAGGACTGCAAGACGAAGTTATTGAAGAACAACGCCAAGGTGAAATCGGCTCTGAAGTTATTGTTAACAAAAACAATAGATTAAAACAGTATGACCACGGTTTTGAAGTAGCTGAGCAATACCAGGCTAAAAACATCAAAAAAGACGGAACCACTTTATATACTTTAATCTACACACGCCGTGTCTTTAAAGTGAACTTTGAAGTTAACTTCAACGGAGGATATTTTTCAGGAGCAGTGGCTTCAGTTGAAGCCGAGCAAAGTGTTTTATTTGAAGCACACGCGACAAAGCCAACTAAAATTCCAACACTTGGCAAACAAGGATTTATTTACGAATTTAAACGTTGGCAGTTAAAAGATGAAATGTACGGTAGTTACCGTGAAGTTTCTACTTTTGGCTTTGCTACTAGAAAAATCACTAAAGATACAACCTTAGTGGCTTATTTTGAAGAAATTAAAACTTTTGCTAAATACACAATTAACCACGTATTTGAAGGTATTGACAGCGCACCTGCTAAAACTATTTCTGATAACACTAAAATGGCGCAAATCGGCAGTTTAGTTACAGTCGATTACCGTGACCGTTTGACCGCTCACGACAATGGTTTTCAAGTAGATACGCAAACTCAAACTAAAGAAATTCAGGCAGACGGCTCAACTACTTTTACTCTACATTACACTCGTCGCCGCTTTAATGTAGATTTCCGCGTTAACTATGGCCACTTTAGTAATGTTAGCGCGTCTAGTCAAGACAGCCAAAATGTGCAGTTTGGCGCAAAAGTGCAAATGCCTGGCCAAACCCCGACTTTAACTAAAGTTGGTTTTGACTATACATTTAAACACTGGCAACTTGAAAGCGAAATGAATGGGCGCTATATTGAAGTGTTTGCTTTTGATTTTGCTAACTTCACAGTATCTAGCAATATTGTATTAGTTGCATATTTCACTGAAGAAATCACCCAGGCTAAATATACAATTAAGCATGTTTTAGAAGGAATTGAGCAAATTGCCGAAGTTGTTGAAAAAGAAGAAAAACGCGCACAAGTTGGCGCAAAAATTACAGTTTCTGCGCTAGACATTTTAAAGAAATACGAACATGGTTTTGAGATTCTTGGCAATCCTCAAGAAAAAATTATCACTAAAGACGGAAAAACTGAGTTTACGCTAAACTACTCAAGAAAAACCTTTAAAGTTAACTTTAATTTCAACACCGGTATTTTAAACGGAGAAACTCAAAAAACCGTTAACTTTAAGTACCAAGAACTACTTAAAGACCCAGGTTCGCCACAAAAAACTGACCCAACTCACCAAAAATCTTATACATTCATGGGTTGGCAAAATCAAGATAGTTTATCTCAAGTACTTAATTTCCCAACTAACTTTAAGGTAGTTGGTGATATGAACCTAAGAGCAACTTGGCAAGAAACTAAATCTGTTAGAAAAATCTACTTAAGATTTATTTTTGAAAGTCTTAAAGAAGGTGTTTTAGACGAAGAAGTAGAAACTCCGCTTTCTAATTTAAAATCAGTGGGTGACCTTATTAGTACAAGCACCTACGATATCCAAAGTGACATCAGTGCTTTCTTTAATAAAAATCCACATCCTAACCACAAAACTCTTTTACTTTCTAAGTCAATTACTGAGTTAATAGTCACTACATCTTTTGAAAAACAATATTTAACTCTTTACTACAAAGCAGAAACTTACGATGTTTACTTTAACTACGCAGGTCTTGTAGACTCTTCTTTTCCTGCTGAGTTTAAACGACCAATTACCCTTAAGTACTCACAACTTCTGCCTGCTGAAGTTGTAGATAAAATGAAGGCTGCTTTAAAACCTGGAACTGAAATTCATGATTTTGTGTTTGATAAACTGATGGTTGAAGACAACGAGTTTAACCCAACAGTTGCCTACAACAAACGAATCGCTATCACTCCAACTTACATTGCAAAAACTATTCTTATGGAAATTACGCCAACTGTTTCTAGTGTAGATTTAGAAAAAGCTGAGTTAGCAGAATGGCCGAAACAGAAGTTCTATACAGGCGAAGTCTTTAAGTTCACACCAGAGCCAACTGATATTAAAAAAGGTTGGAAATTCCTTGGTTGGTCTTTAACTCCTACTTTTAGTTCAAATCCTGGCGATATTAAAGTTACTCGTTTTGTTACCAGAGTTTACGCTGTCTTTAAGCAAGGCGAGACAACTTATACAATTAATCACATCTTAAAAGGTATACCTGGTGAAATTGAAGACAAAACAATTAAAGAAACCAAAAAAGCTGAAAGCTATAAAAACGGTTCTGTATATCCAGATTCAAGTAAACTGCCAGGCGATGAATACAGATATAAATTCAGCGTAATTTCACCTAAAACCGAGAAAAAAATTCAACCAGACGGCTCTACTGTATTTAATTTAGTCTATCAACGCAATTACTTTAAAGTTACTTTCATTACAAACTTTAAAGATAGAGTCAAAGGATATGAAAGTACTTCTGAATACGATTCAGAGATGGTGCAGTATCAAGGCAAAATTAAGCAACCAACGACCCCGTTTATTCAGTTCCATGGCCGCACCTACACTTTTGTGCACTGGCAGTTGGCTAAATCCATGAACGGACAGTACACAAAGCAAGATGCTTTTGATTTTACTAAAGACCAAATCATAGAAGAGACTGAACTAATTGCTTATTTTGAAGAAACTGTCCACAAAGTTAATTTTGAAATCGTACACTTTTTAGAAAAGAAAGGTGAGTCAAGTGAACTTGACAATCAGTTTGACGAGATTGTTGAAACCATTCAAGACTGGCCAGTTGAAAAAGGCGCTACATACGTTAAATCAACTAATTTAGTTGGCGATGACTATGAACTTTTTGACAATGGCCAACAAGGTTTACTTGAAACAAAACTTTATCCTGGTAAAAACAATATCCGAGTATATCAATACTACTCACTAAAACTTAGTGATGTTTATGTTTACTACAGCAGTAAAAAAAATTTTCTTGACAACTGGCCAACTAAACGCACTAGGTTAATTCCAATTGATGAAATCGCGCTTCACTACAGAGCAAAAAACTCAGACTACAACATACAAGCTTGGGCTTATTTAGATGAACCTGGCAACCCTGTTCACGATAAGTTTATAGCAACGGCTGAAACTAGCCGCCTTGTTGGTTTTCCACTTAAACGTAAATATAATGTTCACTACCGCATTTTCACCCAACTCTGGTATGACGATAGATACGACGAAACCTTTGTTCGAAATGTTGACACAATTAATGAAGGTGAAAACTACACTCCAAATTGGACTAATCCAGATCCACGCATATTTGAAATGAGTTTTTCAAAAAGTTCTGATGGTCAAGATGCAAATACATTGACATATAAGATATATTTAAAAAGACATAGGGCTAGTATTGAAATTAAATACTTAGGAAAACACGTTAAAACAGACGTACGTAATTTCCACGTATATCACGGAAGTACAATCCGCAATCAAAATATTAATTTTAATATACCAAACCACTGGCAAATTTTAAAAATTACTCTAGACGGCAGCGATATTTCTAAAGAAGATCTTTTAAATACTGTTATTGTGAAAAACTACATAATTGAAATTCACACTGGTATTTATGAAGATACTTTTGGTGAGTATCCACAAAGCAAAGTAGATGTCAACCCTGCTGATTTGCTAAACGAAGAAATTAGCGAGCGAACACTTGCTTTCCATTCGTATGGTAGAGACATTGAGTTTAAATTTAACCGTATTTTTGTTAAAGATAAACAAGGCAACAAATACGAGAAATACAACGGTAAATACTTTAAGTTTGAACCAGTTCGTTGGATTAAAATTGGTGGCAAAACCAACAGCATGATTGTGAAAGGAATTCTTGACTTCTCGCCTTTTAACTTAGTTGGACCTTATAATCAATCTACTATGGATGATTGGTATCTTACTTTTTACAGCGCAATGCTGAAAGACATGGAAAAAATAATTGGCACTACTTTATATTCACCGACTAAATCAAATTCTTTATCGGCTTTTGGTCTAGATCTGGTAAATGATGACCGCTATGACACCGTGCCTACAGACTACGCTTTAGAGATTTACGGCAACACTAAATCTGGTTTTGTCCGCGAATACCGTCAAATAGATCTAAAAACCATTATGACTGCTGGTTTTGATGAACAAAAATGGGGTATCACTTATACTTCTGATTCTAAATATAGTTTCTGGACAAATGAAATAAAAAGTTTTAACTATAGCAATGATTGGTATGTTCACGCTAAAGTCAAAACAAGATATGAGCATATTCTATTTGCCAATATCGCTGGTATCAAACCTTGCCGCATTATTTAAGTTATTTAATCAAATCTACTTAATTTTCAAGTAAAACACCTAGGTTTATTTAACCTAGGTGTTAGCAGAATCAAATTAAAATTCTAAAAAACAAAATATCGGTAAACCGGTATTTCCTAATTTAAAAAAAGTTGCTTTTAGGAGGACTAACATGACAAAAAAACAAAAAAGTTTTTTAATAACGTCTATTTTACTTACTACTTTAATCGCAATTGTTTTGTTTACACTTTTTATTTTTGCGCATCCTAAACTTTATTTTACTAAAGCTAGTGGACTTGCAAATTTAAGCTTTAAAAAAACAAGTCAAAAATACAAATTGCGTTTAGTGGTACCAGAGACTATAGACACTACCAAAACCCAATTTATTAGTATCCAAGAAAATTGGTTTACAACTAGCGCTTTTGGCAAAATTACCGCAGTTAAAGCCAAACCAGGTAAATACTTGGCTTTTGACTTTAGAGATCGTCAACACGACTCAGAAGTTTTTACAATCTATACTCAAAACCTATTTGGAATTAAACAAGAGTATGACGTTATTGTTGATTACTCTAATTTTTTGCGTGTATTTTTCTCAGAGGCCAGAGACGGCGAAGTTCCACGCAGTCCAATAATTTTGCCTTACTATAAATTAGTCTCTGAGTATAAGCATATTTACGAAGAACTACTTAAAATTGAACACTACAAGCGCTTTAACCGTCAAGGACTTGAAGACACCTTTACTTTTGACAAAGAAACTGTCTTTAATAAAGATAAAGCAAACGGCCACGCTTTTATTGTCAACAACTACAACCATATAACTTTAATTTACGACTTTTTGCTACCTGGAATTTTTGCAAATCAACACCAAAAAACTCAAGTTTTTGACTATATCGCGAAGTCTAACACTCAATTTAAAGTCTTTGACCCTAAAGACAAAAACTTAGATATTCAGTTTAAAACACCACCATTTTATTTAACTGAGTTTTTAGGTTGGTACTATATTGATCCAACTGGAAAACAAATTAACCTAAAACCTGGCGAAAACGTTGATATTCCGAAATTTGTAAAATCTGAACTTAGATTAATTGCCAGATACAACTCAACTCTTGACCCTGACAAAATTGGCGATGAATTAAATAAACAAGGTTTAGTTGCAGTGTCTTACTTAAATGGTGCTGAACGCGTGTTTTTTGATGTGGTTAGAAAAGGCGATCCTATTAAAAATCACTTATTTCAAAAACCAGGATACGCTTACGCTGGTTGGTATAAAGACAGCGCATTGACTGAAAAATTTGATTTTGCAACAGAACGCGCAGAGAAAAACATTTCGCTTTACTTAAAATTAGTTAAAGTAAACGATCCACAAACTCCAAAACCACAAAAATACCACACAGTGCAGTTTATTACTCCTAAAGACGCAAACCAATTGCTTCCACTTTCTCATCCTCACGGTGAAAAACTAGATAAAAATTATTTGATTCCAAGTTTAGTTACTAGATTTGACAAAGACGGTAATTTCTATGAACTTGATTACTGGAATGTAGTAAATCCAATAACTGGCAAAGAAACTAAATTTGATTTTGACAAACCAATTACTGAGGACTTAATTTTAAAAGCAGTGATGAAAAAGAAACCATTGGTTGTCGAAAACACTAAATATGTAATTAAAAAACTATACGAATCTGTTGACCAAGCAGGCGAATTTATTGAAGATAAAAACCAAGAAGAAACTGTGCTTGGCCAAAAACCCAATGAAGACGTCACTTTAAGTGCAGATAAAACTAAAGCACCTTATGGCTTTACTTTATCGCCAGACACAGTTTTGACAAAAACAATAAAACCAGACGGAACAACTGTATTTGAACTTAAATATGTCCGAAACAAATACAAGGTTAACTTTGAGGTTAACTTCAACTCAACTCAGTTTCCTAGAGCTAATCCGTCAACTGAGTCAGACCAAACAGTTAGACACGAAGGCAAGGTTCAAAAACCAAGTGTAAATCCGACTTTAACTAAAGCTGGATTTCAATATGTTTTTAAACACTGGCAGTTAAAGGACGAAATGAACGGTCAGTATAAAGAAACTAGGCCTTTTGATTTTAAAAACTCAAAGGTTACAAGAAACCTAACGTTAGTCGCTTATTTTGAACAAAAAACAGTAACTGCAACCTACACAATTAACCACGTATTTGAAGGAATCGAGGGTCAACCTGACCGCACTATTTCTGAAAACTCACACACTGCACAAGCCGGAACTAAAATTACTGTTAATAGAAACAGTAGATTAGCAGGCTACGATCGTGGTTTTATTGTTGCCCAGCAAGATCAGACTAAAACCATTGAAGCAGATGGTTCAACTGTTTTTACTTTAAGATATATCCGTAGACGCTTTAGTGTAAACTACGAAGTAAACTTCAATTCAAATTATTTTGACAATGCACAAGCCAGTTATGTTCCAAGTCAAAATGTAGAGTTTGAAGGTTATGCTAAAAAACCTGCACAAGCGCCTACTTTGACCACACTTGGCTATCGCTTTGTCTTTAAACACTGGCAACTTAAATCAGAAATGAATGGTGAATACAAAGAAACCACACCTTTTGATTTTGCCAACACCAAAATTACTGAAAGCATTACTTTAGTTGCTTATTTTGAAAAAGAGATTATTAAAGCACCATATACTATTAACCACGTACTGCCCGGAGTTGATGGCTCTGTCACAGAAACAATTTCTGACTCAAGCAACTCAGCTCAAGTTGGCACAGAAGTTACGGTTGATGAAAACAATCGTTTAACTAAATATGACCAAGGATTTTTGGTAAGTCCACAAAGTCAAACTAAAACTATTTTGGCAGACGGATCTACTACTTTTACATTAAAATATGCACGTCGTAAATACACAGTTAACTTTGAAGTTAACTACAACGGCAATCACTTTGATGGAGTTCAGGCGTCTATTCAACCCGAACAAACTATTTTATTTGAAGGAAAAGTCCACAAGCCAGACTTTGCTCCAACTTTAACTAAATCAGGCTATACCTATACATTTAAACACTGGCAGTTAAAAGACGAGATGGACAACGTTTACAAAAAAGTCAACGAGTTTGATTTCAACACTAAAATCACTAAAAACACAACTTTAGTTGCATATTTTGAAGAAAAAATAGCAACTGCAAATTACACCATTAACCACGTTTTTGAAGGCATCACTCAAGGTCAAACTCATGTTGAAAAAACAGTTAAATCAGCTCAAGTTGGCAGCTCAGTTACTGTTGGTCAAAACGATCGCCTAACTCAATTTGACGAAGGTTTTGAAGTTCATGGACAACCTGAAACCAAAACAATTGAGGCAAATGGACAAACTACCTTTACTTTAAATTACCGACGCCGTACATACAGCGTAACTTTCAACTACAACTCTGGTGTGGTGAATTCAGCACACGAAAAAGTTGAAAACTATTTGTATGAGCAAATTTTGAGAGACACACAACATCCAACCAAAACAGACCCTGCAAGCGTTAAAACTTATACTTTTGCAGGTTGGGAAGATGAAGAGACAAACGAAATTATTGATTTTTCTAAAAACATCAAGGTAACTAAAAACATGCACCTACGTGCTAGATGGACAGAAGAAATCACCAAACGCCCAGTTCACTTAAAAATGATTTGGCAAGGAATTTCTGGTCAAGACGAAACTAAAGAAATTACTGTTGAAAAAGAAAGAGTGGTTGGTCAAACTGCACAAATCTCAGATAGCGATATTAGTGCGTTAATTTCTGAAGTTTTTAGAAATTTCCCACATCCTTTCCACGAAACACAAGTTGACTTTTCAAAATCTAGCACTTCCTTGACAGTAACTGCAACTCAAGATAAACAGTATTTAACACTTTACTACAATGTAAAAACCTACACAGTTGACTTTGACTACACAGGGTTAAAAGATTCGTCTATTTCAAATCAGTTAAAACAAACCATAGTTTTAAAATACACACAAAAAATTTCTCAACAACTGCTAAATCAAATGACTGCTGTTGAAAAGGAAAGCGATGAAAACAACGACTATGTGTTTGAAAAACTAATAGACTCAGAAACTGGACTAGAACTAGATAGCAATGTCGCTTACAATAAAAACTTAAAAATTAAACCCGTATTTAAAACTGTTCCAGCAACAGTATCTGTTACTCCGCGAGTAGCTGATGCAGATAAAGACAAAGTAAATAACCCAACTTGGCCTGAACAACTCGTTCAAGCGGGCACTAAGTTTGTGTTTCAGCCAAAAGCCAACATTAAAAAAGGTTGGAAATTTTTAGGCTGGACAACAAAACCAGGCCTAGGTGTGCAAGAAGTTGTGATAACTCGCCAAACTACTGAAGTCTACGCTGTTTTTGCACCTGCTGAAACCACCTACACAATCAAACACATCTTTGAAGGAATTCAAGGTGAAATTGAAGAAAAAACTACTACAATTACTAAAACTGCAAAAACTGCAGACTCAATTACTGTTAATCAAAACGACAGATTAACACATTTTGACCACGGCTTTATTTTAAAAACTCCTGCTCAAACTCAAATAATTGAAGCAGATGGTTCTACTGTTTTTGAACTTAGATATGCGCGTCGTGAGTTTGATGTTAACTTTGAAGTTAACTACAACGACAGCCAATTTAGCAACGCCACTGTTTCTCCAAACCCTGCTACTCAAAAAGTTAAATTTGAAGGTAGAGTAAAAAAACCTGCAGACCCTTCAGTTGAGAAATTCGGTCAAACTTTTGACTTCAAACACTGGCAAGACAAAACTGCGATGAATGGCAACTATTCAGAACAACCTGAGTTTGATTTTACTAACTTTAAAGTTACTAAAAACCTGGCATTAGTTGCTTATTTTGAGCAAAAAAATAGTATTGTCAACTATACAATTAACCACGTTTTAAAAGGTATAGCTGGCACTCAAGACCAAGTAATTCAAGACAACACCAAGACCGCTGTTGCTGGTTCTGAGGTGACAATTTCTAAAAATGACCGCTTAACTCAATATGACACTGGTTTTGAAGTTGCCGACCAAAGTCAAACTAAAACTATTTTGGCAGATGGTTCAACTACTTTTACTTTAGTCTATACCCGCCGTAAATACACAATAACTTACGAAGTTAACTACAACGGCAATCATTTCCCTGGTGCTGTTCCTTCTTATGTGCCAAATCAAACAGTTGACTTTGAAGGCAAAGCTACCAGACCACTTTCTAACCCAACTTTAACTAAACCAGGCTATAACTTTGAGTTTGTACAATGGCAAGTTAAAGATGAAATGAACGTACGCTACGAAAAAATCAAAGCCTTTGATTTTACTAACACAAAAATCACTAAAAACATAACGCTGGTTGCTTATTTTGAACAGAAAGTTACAACTGCTAAATACACCATTAACCATGTTTTTGAAGGACTAGCTGGTCAGGCTGACTCTATAACCTCTGATAACTCAAAATCAGGACAAATCGGTTCTCTTGTTACTGTTAACCGTGAAAACCGTTTAACTCAATACGACCATGGTTTTGAAGTTGAACAACAAAATCAAACTAAGCCAATTTTAGCAGATGGTTCAACTACTTTTACTCTTAGATATAAACGTCGTAGATTCACAGTAACTTACGAAGTTAACTATAAAGGAAATCACTTTCAAGACGCCACTCCTTCTAGCCAAGCAAGTGAAACCGTGCAATTTGAAGGCAAGGTAACAGTTCCTGGTCAATTGCCTACTTTAACTAAACCTGGCTTTAACTACCGCTTTGTACACTGGCAACTTAAAGATTATATGTACGGTAGCTACCAAAAAATTTCTGCTTTTGATTTCGCTAACACTAAAATCACAAGCAATATAACTTTAGTTGCTTATTTTGAAGAAGAAAAAACTACTGCTCGCTATACAATTAGACACGAAATCCAAGGAGTTGATGGACAGTCTGATGAAATTATTAAAGACTCAACTAAATCAGCACTTGTAGGTAGTGAAGTAACTGTTGACAATTCAAGCCGTTTAAGTGGTTATGATGAAGGTTTTGATGTTGCTAAGCAAAGTCAAACTAAAACTATTGAAGCAGATGGTTCTACTACTTTTGTCTTAAAATACATCCGCAAAATTTATAAAGTAAACTTTGAAGTAAACTACAATAACTCTCATTTTTCAGGAGTTTCGCAAACAACACAACCTGCTCAAGACATTGCTTTTCAAGGAAAAGTTGCAAAACCAGATTTTGCACCTGCTTTAAAGAAACCAGGCTACACCTACACATTTGTACACTGGCAAGACAAGGCGGCGATGAACAATGAGTATAAAGAAGTGACTCCATTTGATTTTGCTAATACCAAAATCACTAAAGCCACAACTTTAGTTGCTTACTTTAAAGAAGAAGTGGCTACTGCTAACTATACGATTAACCATGTTCTGCCCGGCATTGAAAAAATCGCCGAAAGAACCGTTACTGAAGTTAAAACTGGCAAAGTAGACAGTATGGTCTCTGTTTCTGAGGCAAACGGTCTACAACAATACCTAACTGCTGGTTTTGATTTACCTGCCCAAACTGAAACTAAGAAAATTTTGGCAAACGGTCAAACTACTTTTACCTTAACCTACGTACGCCGTAAATTTAATGTTGTTTATGACTACAATTCAGGTGAGTTAAATGGTGAAAATAAAAAGACTGTTGAGTATCAATACGAGCAAACTTTAAAAGACATCGCACACCCTGTTAAAAAAGACCAAACTGGACAAAAAGTTTATCGTTTTGTTGGTTGGATAAATCAAGAAACTGGTAGTTTACTTGATTTTGACTACCTAGTAAAAGTTACCAAGCCATTGCTTTTAAAAGCCAAATGGGAAGAGAAAATAAATACTCGTCCAGTTTACCTAAAAACGATCTGGGAGAATTTAGACGGCACGCAAGATGAAGTTAAAGAGGCTTTAGTTCAAAAAGAAAAACCAGTTGGTAAACTACTGAAAAGCGACGATTCAGATGTACAGAGAACTTTGTCTCAATTCAAAGCAAATCATCCACATCCTTTCCACCACGACGAAGTGTTTACAGCCAACTCAACAACTGCAATAGACGTTGAAGATAAGTTAGAAAAACAATACTTGACTTTTTACTTTAAAGCCAAGACCTACAACGTTGACTTCAACCGCACAGGGCTGGCAGATCAATCAATTGCAGATATTTTGAAACGCACAAACACCTTTAAACATTCAAATAAAATTTCTGCTGAGTTAATTGAAGCCATGAAAAAAGTTCAAAAACCAGCAGATGACTACAATGATTACGAGTTTGAAAAACTAATAGACGAGTCGACTGGTTTGGAACTAGACGTTAACACACCATATAACAAAAATATAGTTGTGAAACCTGTCTTTAAAACTAAACCTGTTTTAGTTTCAGTGACTCCAAAAGCAGCAGACGCGGATGTTGACAAAGTCAACAGCCAAACATGGCCTGTTCAAAAAGTATTTGCAGGTCAACCTTTTAGCTATCTACCACTAGGTACTAACATTAAAAAGGGTTGGAAGTTCTTAGGTTGGACAACTTTACCAGGTGGTCCAGTTCAACAAATTACAATAAGCAGAACTACAAGTGAAGTTTATGCTGTGTTTGCGCCAACTGAAACTACTTATACCGTTCGTCATATCCTTGAAGGAATTGAAAACGAAATTGACGAAGTTGTCAAAGAAACTTATGGCAAGGCTCAAACTAACGATACCGTCACAATTTCTAAAGGCGATCGTTTAACTGAGTTTGACTCTGGTTTTGTTGTCAAAACACCTAGTCAAAGCAAAGTTATTCAAGCAGACGGCTCTACTGCGTTTGAACTTAGATATGAACGCAAAACTTTTGATGTTAACTTTACTGTAAACTACAACAACCGTATCAAAGACGCAAGTGTTTCTCAAAACCCAGAAACCCAAAAAATTAAGTATCAAGGCAAGGTTAAAAAACCAGCAACTAACCCAACAATTGAAAAACCTGGTCGTACTTTTACCTTTAAACATTGGCAAAACGAACTGGCTATGAATGGGCAGTACACAGAACAACCTGAGTTTAACTTTGCTGACCACCAAGTTACACAAAGTCTAAACTTAGTTGCTTTCTTTTCAGAAGACATATCTAGCGCTAAATATACAATTAAACACATTATTAAAGGAGTCGACGGTTCTCCAGATAAAGAAATTATTGAGACTAAATACGCAGAAATTAACTCACAAGTCACAGTTAACCGCAATAACCGTAAAGACAACTATGACCATGGCTTTGATGTGGAACAACAAAATCAAACTAAGAAAATAGAAGCCGATGGTTCTACTTTATTTACTTTAGTCTACACACGAAAAACTTACCGTATTAACTTTGAAGTTAACTACAACAACACATATTTCTCAGGTGCCACTCCTTCTATGGAGCCTGACCAAATCATTGGTTTTGAAGGTAGAGTCAAGAGACCAAACAATCACCCAACCTTAACAAAACCAGGCTATACATTTAAGTTTATTCACTGGCAACTTAAAGACGAAATGAACGGCAATTACGCCAAAGTATCTGCTTTTGATTTTGGCAATGTTCAGGTTAATAGAAACTTAACCTTGGTTGCTTATTTTGAGTCAAGTGCAGTTAACGCCAAATATACAATTAAGCACATTATCAACGGAATTACCGGGCTGACTAACAATCAAGAGATTGTTGACAACAGCCGAACTGCGCAAATTGGTAGTTTAGTTACAATTAATCGAGAAAACCGTCTACCAGGTTACGACGAAGGTTTTATAGTTGATCAACAAAACCAAACTCAAGCAATTAAATCAGATGGTTCTACTGTCTTTACTTTAGTGTATCGCCGTCGCACTTTTACCATTTCTTTTGAAGTTAACTTTAAAGGCAATCACTTTAAAGACGTCAAGACTTCTAGTCAAAGCCCACAAACTGTTGAGTATGAAGGCAAAGCAGTTAGACCTGCTCAATACCCAACTATCCAAAAACAAGGCTTTAACTACAAATTCATTCACTGGCAACTTAAAGATGATATGAACGACACATACCGTTTCGTAAGTGAGTTTAACTTTAACACTAAAATCACTAAAAACCTTACCTTGGTTGCCTTCTTTGAAGAAACTGTAACTACAGCTGGCTACATCATTCAACACATTATTGAAGGAGTTGATAACGTTAAGACAAAAACTATTGAAGACCCTAAAGTCACTGTAAACGTTGGAACTAAAGTTACAGTTAACCGAGACAACCGCTTAGTTGGCTACGATGAAGGCTTTAATATTGCTGACCAAACTCAAACTAAAATCATTGAGGCTAACACTACAACTTACTTTATCTTAAGATATTTCCGTAAGCAGTATAAAGTTAATTTTGAAGTTAACTACAACGGCAATCATTTTAGTGATGTTACTGAGTCTCTTGAACCTAGTCAAACAATTAAGTATCAAGGCAAGGTCCGTAGACCTGAGTTTGCACCAACCATGATTAAAGAAGGCTACACTTACACCTTTAAACATTGGCAGCTGAAAACTGATATGAACGGTGAATATAAAGAAATTTCTGCTTTTGACTTTAGTTCAACTACTGTCAACCAAGATATTACTTTAGTTGCTTTCTTTGAAGAAAAACAAACTACTGTAAACTACACTTTAAAACACGTCTTGCCTGGTGTTGACAATATCCCTGAAAGAATAGAACTAGAAACAAAAATAGGCGTAGTAAACTCAACTGTTAAAGTTACTGAGGCTGACCGTTTGGCTAGACTTGAAGAAGGCTTTGAACTTGCTCCTTTTTCTGAAGAGAAAAAAATACTGGCAAATGGACAAACTAGTTTTGTTTTAAATTACACAAGAAAAATCTTTACTGTAACTTACGACTACAATGGAGGCGAAGTTAACGGAAACTCACACACCACAGTTCAGTATAAATACGAGCAAATTATTAAAGATGTTAAACACCCTACTAGACTTGACCCTAAAGCCGAAACAATTTATAAATTCACCCGTTGGGTAAATGCTTTAGACAACTCAAGTATTTCATTTGACGCAGACAATAACCCAACTGCAGTAACCAGCGACCTTACTTTGAAAGCACAATGGCAAGAAACTCAAGCCACTCGTCCTGTCTATGTTCGTTTAGTTTGGGAAACTCTAGACAACTCACCAGATGAAGTAAAAGAATTGCCATATCCTATTGACGTGACAATTGGCGGTAAAATTGATCTAAAAAGATTTGATTCAATTATTGGTGAATACTTGCGAAACAATCCACATCCAAACCACATCAGTGACTACACAAAGAGTCAAAACACCGTATTTGAACTGATAGTAACAAAAGAAAAAGACAAGAAGTTTTTAACCGCTTACTACAAAGCGAATACCTACACAGTTAAGTTTTATATCTATAATGAAACCGATTATTCTTCTATTTCTGACTATATTAAAAATGGTGAGACAGTTAAATATTCACAAACTGTTTCAAAGAAATTCTTAGATGAACTTGCTCAAATCAAACCAATCACAACAGATCAATATTTTGACTATGAGTTTGATCGCTTTTTAGTTTCGGGCACTAAGTTTGACCCAACAGTTGCTTACAACAAAAACATATACTTAGAGGCTAAATATAAAAAGAAAAAAGTTACAGTTGAAATCACTCCAATCGTTGACGACGATGACTTAGATAAAGTAGAAAATCCAACATGGCCATCTATTCAAGCAACTGCTGGCAATTACTTTAGGTTTAATACAAACACTAACGTCAAAAAAGGCTGGAAGATTGTAGGTTGGGCTTACGCTCCAAAAGAAAAACCTTCTGATTTTATCATCACAAGAAATACTACTAAAGTCTACGCAGTATTTGCGCCAGACTACACAACTTACACAATTGAGCACATTTTTGAAGGAATTGAAGGCGATATCCCTGAAGAAGTTCGCAAAGTTACCAGAAGAGCAATCTCTAACACTTACGTAACTGTTGACAGTAAAGATGGTATGTGGAAGTACTACCACGGTTTTACTGTGTCAGATGGCCTGTCTCAAAATATTGCGCCAGACGGTTCTACTGTATTTAAGTTAAGATACACACGCAAAGTTTTTGAAATAACTTGGGACAGACATTTTATAAATCATTATTACTTTTCAAACCAAGGTCTAAAAATAAACGATATGCCAACTAAACTAATGCTTAAGTATGGTGCAAAAATACCAAAACCTTTAATTAACCCTAAAATTGTTTTCCACGGTCGCACATATACCTTTAAACACTGGCAAGACAGCAAAGAAATGAATGGAGCTTATTTAGAAACTTCTGCTTTTGATTTTAGTACTTACAGAATTGCCGGACCTGTTGATCTATTACCTTTCTTTGAAGTTGAAATTCACAGAGTCAATTATCAAATCGTGCACTACCTTGAAAAACAAGGTGAGTCTGCTGATCTAAATGACAAGTACGACGAAATTATTGAAACTAAGAAAGACCAATTGGTTGAATTGGGTGCAAAATACGAAGCATATCCTAAATTAAACAATGACCTTTACTTTTTAGATAAAAGTAAAGCAAATCTACTAACAGCTGACTTAACACCAGGTGTAAATACCACTAAAGTTTATCAGTACTATTCACTTAAGTCAGTCACTGTATACTACAAAAAAGAAACGAATGATCAATATCCAGAAGGTGTGCAAGTTAAAATGACTCGCTTGGTGAACTTATCTCGCAAACTTCCAGATACTGATTCCAAGACCTTTGTTGGTTGGTCTAAGTATCCAGATAATTTGGATGGTCCTTTAACTAAATTTGCTGCCCCTATTACTGATAAAAGTATTTACTTATATCCAGTCTACCTAGCCAAAGAAAGAGACATTACTTATGAAATCCGCAAGGAAAAATTAGATGGTGAATACGAGACAACCAAATTTAAAAAAGACAAAGCCAAAATTGGTTCTTTTTACGCCGCTAAATATGAAAACCCTGAACCTGAAAAATACGAAATGACTTTTTCAAATCCAACAATCACTGTTCACAAAGATGATCATAACAATGTTGTTACTATCTATTTAAAACTACACGTCTATAAAGTAACTTTCAATGTTGAAGGTGCACCGCAAGATCTATACCAATTATATGAACGTAGACTTAAACATGGTGCTCCAATTGGCAAAGTTGATATAAGTCAAGTTGATTATTACGGCTTTGACCGCCTGGATTTCCGTATTGATGGCCAAAAAGTTGCAAAACACAATTTAGCCTACATTGAAACTTATTTAGTTACAAAAAACACAGAAGTCTCCTTGAAATTTGGTTGGTATAAAGAAACTAAATATCAATACCCTCAAACTTTAGTGGAAAATCCTGGCAGTCTTGAAGCCGAAGAAGTTAGTGAAAGAACACTTAACTTCAACGCAGACGGCTTTGACCTTGTCGCTAAGTTCAGTCGTGTATTTGTAAAAGACACACAAGGCAATCGCTATGAAAAATATAACGGCAAATACTTTAAGTTTGAAGATGTTATTTGGAAGAAACTAGCTAAAAAAGAAAGTCTAATGACTGAAAAAATTATTGACTTTTCTCCATACACTATATCTGCCAATCGTGGTTGGGCTGGATATGAATTCAAAAACTCAATTTTCAAAGCAATACTTAAAGATATTGCTGCAGTTATGGGAATTTCCGAGCTTACACCACCTACCTGGTCTAATGGCGACAACGCTCTTTATCCTTCTGTAAATCCAAGTAAAATAAATAAATTAATAAAAGAACCTACAGATTATGCGAAAGAAATTCTTGGACCTTGGCCTGGTAAAACTACTCAGATTTATCGTGGTATTGATTTTGCTAAACTAATTCCTGCTAGTTTAACTCAATATTTGTCTAATTGGAATTTTGAAGATGATAAATATAACGACCAAAACAAGCGTCAATTTGCATATCTTACTGCAGAAGTTTATAAAAATTATAACGGCTATATTCAAGGTATAACAGGTGTTTATCGCCAAAATTCAACATATTTTAGTAATACTGCATACTCAATGAACTTCATTGGTGGAGTTGTACCTACTCGTCCATACATTTATTCTTAAACTTTTATTTAATTTACCAACGCTAAAATAAAAATTAAAAAGTTTAATAAGGGCATGCAATATGCACGCCCTTATTTTTATTTACTAAAATTTTTTTCTTAAAACAACATTAGGTTGCTTTCTTAATTTTTTTAGTTAGCTTTCCTATAAAGTTAGGTAAATGGTAATTTTTGTTTAATTACCAATTAACTTTTCCTTAAATAAAAAGTAAAGTAAATCGCTATCTACAGACTGAGCAATTAAATCAGCAATTTCTTTTAACTTAACACAATCTGAGTTTTCCATGCATACTGCCACGTCTGCATGTTTTAACATTTCAAAATCATTTTCACCATCTCCGACCGCTATTACTTTGCAATCTTTTTCAATTAGCTGATTTTTGGCCAAATAACTTTTTAAAATTTCAATTCCTTTTTGTTTAGAAAAACCTTTTAAAGTGCAGTCTAGTCCTTTTTGTTTATTCCAAAAATAAAAGTCCAAACTACTAAAACTATTTTTAATTGAACTCAAGTCTTCAGGATAGTTTGACGACAACCAAAGTGAATAAATTTCTTTACTCAAAATACTTTTATTATTAGCTAGTTTAAATTCTTTTTCGCGCATTTTTTCTGCGCTGTCGTGCATATTTGCGTAATACGCAAACTTACTTGTTGTAAATCCAAGGTTAACTCGTTTACTCGCACAAATTTCGTTTAATTTAACGATATCGTGGTTAGAAAAACAATGTTTTGAAATTAACTTTTTTTGAAACTCAATATATTGTCCGTTTGAAAGTACTAAAAAATCAAGGTATTTCAAAACTGGTTTCAAAACTTTGATTTTGGGTTTACCGCGTCCTGTTGCAACTCCGCAGAGAGTTTTGTTGTCTTCACTCAACTCTTTAAGTAATTTTCTTGTATTTGGCAAAATTTGTTTGTGTTTTTTTGAGTATAAAGTACCATCAATGTCAAAAACAAAAATTTTTTTAATCATTTACAAAAACTCTCCCTGTGTAGTTAATTCAAGCAAAGACCCTTAAAGGCACTTGCTCTGCTTTGTATATATTATATTATGGTAAAATATTTAAGTATGCACGGAGGAATTATACACATATGAAAATAGAAAAATTAGAAAAAAATCAAATAAAAGTGACAGCAAAAGTCTCACTTTCAGACTTTGAAAGCGGACTTGACTACGCATATCAATTAGTAAAAGAAAAAGTAGAAATCAAAGGTTTTAGAAAAGGACAAGCCCCTCGTTCAATTTATGAAAATAGATACGGCAAGGCTTCTCTTTTCAACGACGCTTTAAACTTTGTTATCAACGCTAAGTTTGAAGATGTGCTTTTTGCCAAAGAATACGAAGTGGTAGCAGAACCTACAAACGTTGAACTAAATCCTAAAGAACCAAAACTAGCCGAAGAAGAGTTTGAAGTTATTTTAACAATTCCAGTAAAACCAGAAGTTAAACTAGGGCTGTATAAAGGTGTTGAAATTAAAAAACCAAACACTAAAGTAACTGCTAAAGAAGTTGACGAAAAAATCACTGAAGAACTTAACCGTTCTGCCAAACTAGTTGCCAAAGACAAACTAGTTGAAAAAGGAGACACTGCCAATATTAACTTTGAAGGTTTTGTTGACAACGTGGCTTTCCCTGGTGGAAAGGGCACTGATTTTGATTTAAAAATTGGCTCAGGTCAATTCATCCCTGGTTTTGAAGAACAACTAATTGGCCTAAAAGCAGGTGAAGAAAAAGACGTAAACGTAACTTTTCCAGAAGACTACCAGGCTGCTGACTTAAAAGGCAAAGCTGCAGTTTTTAAATGTCGTGTTAACTCAGTTAAAGTATCTGAACTTCCTGCTTTAACCGACGAGTGGGTCAAAGAACTCAAAAAAGACAAAATTGAGACAGTTGAACAATACAAGGCTCACATGAAATCAGTTATTTCTCAACTGAAAGAAAAACAAGAAAATGAACGCATCAAAAAGGAAGCCCTTGAAGAGGCATCAAACAACGCAGTTATAGAAATTCCGGATGCCATGATTGAAGCACAAGCCAACCGCAATCGTCGCCGTATTGAAGAAAGTCTGAAAGCCTATGGTTTAAACTACACACAATACTTAGAGATGACTGGCAAAAAAGCAGAAGACGCGCTAGACGAAGAGAAAAAAGCAGCATATGAACAAATTCACGAAGCTTTAACACTAGACGCAATCGCTATTGCCGAAAAACTAGAGGCAACTGATGCAGAAATTGAGGCTCATTTTGCCACAATCGCAAAACAATACAACACCTCAGTTGAAGAAGTTAAAAAACAACTAACCAAAGAAAACGTAGCAAAAGACTTAAAAGTTGGAAAAGCACACGACTTTATTGTCAAGAATGCTAAACTAGTATAAAAATGGATTTAAATCAAGAAAACTTTCTGCCTGTTGTTCCACTTAGAAACTCAGTACCACTACCTGCCACTTCACTTCGCCTAGACATCGGCAGACCAAGTTCTGTCAAAGCTCTTGATGCCGCAGAACGTGGAACTGGCAAACAAATTATTTTGTTAATTCAAAAAAACCCAGACATTGAAAACCCAGAGCAAAAGGACCTTGAACAGTTTGGGGTAATCGCCAAAGTTGGATTTAAAATAAAAAATGACCTGCCAGGCACAGAAACTTCATATAAAGTTAAATTCCATGTCTCTAGACGAATTAAACTGATAAATTATTTTCCTGCATCTGGCCAATCTCCATTTGCTTCGTGTTCCTTTGAATACGCAGATGTAGAAAGCCAAAACTTATCTGAAAAAGCCTTGGTTACTCAAAAACTGTTAGTTGAAAAAAACCGTGAGTTTTTAAAATCAGCAGCAGGTGACACCAAAGAACTTTACAACGCCGAGTTTAATTCAGCCGAAGAGGTTTATTTGCTTGGCAATAGTTTAACACGCGAGTTTGCGCGTAGACTAAACTACCTAAACGCAAATACCATGGAAGACTTACTTAAAACTGCGTTAATTGACTTTGAGTATTTGTCTATGACGAATTCCTTGGAGAAAAAAATCCAAGAAGAAGTACAAAGATCGATAGACGAAGCACAACGCGAGTATTTTTTGCGCGAAAAAATGAAGGCTATTCAAAATGAACTTGGAGATCGCGCCCGCAAGATTGATGAAATTGAGCAAATCAGAGCAGCAATTTTAGCTGCTAAAATGCCTGCGCAAACTGAGGCTAACTTACTTAATGAATTAAAGAAATACCAAACTGCATCTTCTTATTCTCCTGAAGCCGGTTCTATTAAAACTTATCTAGATTTCGCGGTTTCTCTACCTTGGAACAAATTTTCAAAAGACTGCACTGACATTAAAAAAGTCAAAACAGCACTTGACAAAAAACACTATGGCCTAAAACAAGTTAAAGACAAAATTCTTGAATACTTATCTGTTCAAATTAAGACCAAAAAGGTCCCACAAGCAATTCTTTGTTTAGTCGGACCTCCTGGAACCGGAAAAACCTCTTTAGCAATTTCTATTGCTGAGGCTTTAAATAAACACTTTACCAAAATCTCTTTAGGCGGTGCAGACGACGAGTCTGATATCCTTGGTTTTCGCCGCACTTACGTAGGGGCACTGCCTGGCCGAATTTTAAAAGGTATGGTTAAAGCTGGTACTAAAAACCCACTTTTCTTACTGGACGAAATTGACAAAATCGGCAAATCTCACCGTGGAGACCCAGCCGCTGCTTTACTTGAAGTTCTAGACCCTTCGCAAAACTTCCGTTTTGAAGACCACTTTTTAGAAGAACCGTTTGATCTTTCTAAAGTCATGTTTATCACAACTGCCAATTACTTGGAAAACATTCCTGAGCCTTTAATGGACAGAATGGAAATTATTCAGCTAAGTAGTTACACAGAAGTTGAAAAATACCATATTGCCACTGAATACTTAATTCCGGAAAACTTAAAACTAGCCGGAATTAAACCAGGTCAACTTACTTTTACAGACTCAGGCATTTATAAACTAATTCAGCACTACACTCGTGAAGCCGGAATTCGTGAACTTAACCGACTAATTGGCACGATTTCCCGTAAGTTTGTCAAAAAACTACTAGCCAAAGAATTGACATCACTAGAAATAAACGAAGGCAACTTAGAAGAATACCTTGGTAAGTTCAGATTTTTTCACAATATCGCAGATCAAAAAGACCAAGTTGGCGTGGTTACAGGCCTTGCCTACACCGCTTATGGCGGCGATACTTTGAAAATCGAGGCAAACACTTATTCCGGTAAAGGCGACGTTGTTTTAACTGGAAAATTAGGTGACGTCATGAAAGAATCTGCGATAACCGCTCTTTCTTTTGTTAAATCTAAAGCCGAAGAGTTTGGAATTGACCCCGAAATATTTGCTAAAAACACCATCCACATCCACGTGCCAGAAGGTGCGGTTCCAAAAGACGGACCAAGTGCTGGAATTACTATGTGCACAGCAATTGTTTCACTATTAACTAAAAAACCAGTTAAACACACAGTCGGAATGACTGGAGAAATTACTTTAACCGGCCAAATTCTGCCAATTGGAGGCCTGAAAGAAAAAGCAATTTCCGCACACCGTTCAGGCTTAAGACAAATCTTGATTCCAAAAGACAATGTCCGCGATATTCAAGACATCCCTGAAGAAGTCCTTAAAGACCTCGAAATCACACCAGTTGCTGAAATTAAAGAAGTTTTAAAAGCAGCCTTGGTGGCTTAAATTAAGTAAATTTAATTAAATGTTTGTCAAATCAGTATTTGATTTAAAAACTAAACCGACCGACTTACCCGAAGTTTTGCTGCTTGGCCGCAGTAACGTGGGTAAATCTAGTTTTATTAACAACTTTTTTCAAAGCAAAATCGCAAAAGTTTCTCAAAAACCCGGAAAAACTATTGCGCTTAACTACTTTAAATACAAAGACTTGTTTTATTTAGTTGACACACCTGGCTACGGTTTTGCTAAAGTTGACTTTAAAACTCAAGAAAACTTCACTCGACTGCTTGGCGCTTATATTGGCATGCAAAACTACGCTTTAGTTTTGATGCTGATGGACTTTTATGTTGGCCCTACTCAAAAAGACTTAGAGATGCACGAATACTTACTTAACCAAGGTATTTATCCGTTAATTTGCTTCACTAAAGTAGACAAAGAAAAAAAGTCTAAGGTATTTAGTAAAAAAAACCAATTTCAAAAGCAGTTTCCAGATTCTAAATTGTTTTTCGTAAATAACGAAGTTGCTTTTTCTAGTCAAGTACTAATTGAACACTTAACTAATTATTTTAAGGAGAAAACAGCATGAAAAAAATTATTATCATGACCGATTCATCCCCAGATATTTCGCCTGAATTTAAAGAAAGCGCAGAAATTTTTCAATTTCCTTTCCAAATTACTTTCAACGAAGAAACTTTTCCTGATAACGGCGAAAACGATGCACTTGAGTTTTTTGCCAAAATTAACCAAGTCAAAACTAACGATGTTCCAAAAACCGCTGCTCCTAGCCCTGAGGTTTTTCTGAGTCTAATTGAAAGTCAACTTAAAGGAAATGACTACTATTTAGTTTATTTTGCAATAGGTTCAAGATACTCAGCCTCTTTAAACTACTTTCAAGTTGCTCTAAAGAACCTAGAGCCTGAATATAAAAACCGTACTTTTTTTATAGACACCTGGCAAATTGCTTCAGGTGTAACTATGCTAATTAAAAAAGCAGTTGAAATTAAAGACCAAGTTCAGTCAATTGGCGAATTTTTAAATTTCTTAAACGAATATAAAAAAGGCATGGTTATTGAGTTTATCTCAAAAGACCTTAGTTACCTAAAAAGAAGTGGCCGTGTTTCTGGCATGCAGTCGCTAATTGGCTCTATTTTGCAAATCAAGCCAATTTTTCACTCAGAGCAAAATGACATTTTGCCAAGAAAATCAATAGGCACGCACATCAAAGCCTTGGAAAATGTGTTTAATGTCTTTTTTGAACATTATAAAAAAGGCGATATTGACGAAAAAACTGTGGCTATTGCAACAATTGAAGATGAGCGTTTCGTTAAATATTTAGAAGACAAAATAAGTGAGCATTGTCCAGATATCAAGATAGTCCGTTCATTTTTAACTAAAACAATTTGTGTGCATTCAGGTGCTAACATTACTGGGCTTTGTTATCACGTTAAAAAAGCAAGTTAATTTAAAAACAACATAAAAATGGATAAAAAATATAGTTTTGCAACCGATAATTTAATTTATGAGCGTTGGCTTAAAGCCAATGCTTTTTTACCTTCCGAAAAAGGCAAAGGTTTTACTGTTGTAATTCCACCACCAAATATCACCGGAATTTTGCACATTGGACACGCTTATGACAATACCCTTCAAGACGCCGTAATTCGTTTTCAGAGAATGCAAGGCAAAGCCGCGCTTTACTTTCCGGGGACTGACCACGCTGGAGTTGCAACTCAGGCTAAAGTTGACGCTAAGTTAAAAGAACAAGGTACTAACCGTTTTGAAATTGGCAGAACTGAGTTTTTAAAAGCAGCCTGGGACTGGAAAACAGAGCACGAAGACACAATTCGCCGACAATGGCAGAAAATGGGACTGTCTTTAGATTATTCTCGTGAACTTTTTACACTTGACAAGGGACATTCTGAAATCGTTGCAAAACGTTTTATTGAGCTTTACGAACGCGGTCTGATTTATCGAGACTACAAAATCATTAACTGGGACATTCAGGCAAAAACTGCACTTTCAAATATAGAAGTTGTACATAAAGAAAGTAAGTCTAAACTTTACTTTATTAAATATTTATTTAAAGGAAGTGAAACTGACGGAGTAGTGGTTGCCACTACTCGCCCAGAGACTTGCTTTGCCGACCAAGCGCTAATGGTTAATCCCAAAGACGAAAGATATAACACTTTAATCGGCAAAACTGTTTTTATTCCAACTACTAACACAGAAATTCCGATAATTGCTGATGAATACGTGGAAAAAGACTTTGGAACAGGTGTTGTAAAAGTAACTCCTGCTCACGACCCAAACGATTTTGAAGTTGCCAAAAGACACGATCTAGCCAAACCACTTTGTATGCAAGAAGACGGAACATTAAACGAAATGGCAGGTAAATATCAAGGTCAAGACCGTTTTACCTGTCGTGAAAATTTACTTTTAGATTTAAGAAAAACTGGTCAGTTTATTAAAGCCGAAGAACATCTTAACTCAGTTGGCTACTCTGAACGTACAGACACTGTAGTTGAACCTAGACTTTCGCTACAATGGTTTTTAAAAATGGATTATTTTTCCAAACTGGCTCGTAGTTCTAAAACTAAGTTTTATCCCGCTAGATTTAAAAAAATTTTTATCAACTGGATGACAGATACTCTAGACTGGTGTATTTCTCGCCAAGTTTGGTGGGGACACCGCATACCGGTTTGGTATAAAGGCACAGAAATTAAAGCCCAAATTGAGTCACCTGGAGAAGGCTGGCGACAAGACGAAGACGTCCTTGACACTTGGTTTTCGTCATCTCTTTGGCCGCTTTCTTGTCTTTCACAAATACCAGGTGACTTTGAGCGTTTCTTTCCGACTCAACTGCTTGTAACTGGATACGACATAATATTTTTCTGGGTTTCTAGAATGATTTTTCAAAGTCTAGATATTGCCAAAACTGACCCTTTTAAAGAAGTTTTGATACATGGTCTTGTCAGAGCAGCAGATGGACAAAAGATGTCAAAATCGCTCAATAACGGGATTAACCCGTTTGACGTAATTAAAGAGTTTGGAGCAGATAGTTTAAGATATTTCTTAGTAACCTCGTCATCTCCTGGAACCGACATTAGATATGACCGCGTAAAAATTGAGTCTGCTTGGAATAATTTAAATAAACTTTGGAATATATCTAGATTTATTTTAAGAGATTACACAAAACCTGTAAAAGCGGTTTTTGCCAAAACTCTGGCAGATAACTATATCTTGGCGAGTTTAAATGAAACTATTTTAAAATACACTCGTTTATTTAAAAAATATGAGTTTCAAGAAGCAGCAAAAATTCTGCAAAACTTTATTTGGCAAGACTTTTCATCTGAATACTTAGAAATCGCTAAAGTTCAAAAAAAAGCAGATGAACTTAAAGATAACACTAACAAGATTTTAGTCTATGTCCTTAGCCAAATTCTAAAACTGCTTCATCCTATAGTTCCGTTTGTTACTGAAAACATTTTTTCAATGTACAACTCAGAACTAATAATTACTGCTCGTTGGCCAAAGGCTAAAAAAGAGGACAACAAGGCAGTTTTTGTTGATTTTGAAATATTTAAAAAAGTGCTTTTGATGTTGCGCACTTATATAGCTGAAAACAAAATTACTAAAGCCCTATCTGTTACTTTGGTTGCTAAAAATGCAAAAACTAAAGCAATACTTTTTGAAAACCTTGAAAACATTCGTTCAATTTTAAAACTTGCAGAGCTGAACTTAGCAGACGCATGCCAAGTTGAGTCTGCTGAGTTAATTGATGCTAATTTCTCGGTATTTGTGCACGCAGAAAAACAAAACCCAGAACAACTAAAAGAACAACTTAAATACCTTGAGGCTGAAATTAAAAGATCTGAGTCAATTTTGAATAATTCTGGGTTCTTAGCTAAGGCTCCTGCCGCTAAAATTGACTTAGAAAAAGAAAAGTACGAAAAGTACTTAAAAGAGTTTGAAAAAGTTAAAAATGCGCTTGAAAGATAAATTAAAACTTTTGCTTGAACACTTATATACTAGAACTGGATATCCAAAAGACGAAAATATTTTAAGGATAAAGAAAGCCTTAAAATATTTAAATCTAGACTTTCAAAACACTTTTAAAGTCCATGTGGTTGGCACTAACGGCAAAGGCAGCACTGCGATTTTTTTAGCCAAACTTTTTCAGCGTAAATACAAAAAAGTCGGTCTTTTTACTTCTCCTCACTACATTGACTTTAGTGAACGTATTCAAGTTAACTCTAAACAGATTAGCGCAAAAAAACTTTACCCTATTCTAACTACACTGCTTTACGATGGTTTTTTTCAAGCCTATTCTTTTTTTGAACTAACTTTTTTAACGGCCTTGATTTACTTTAAAGCCCAAAATTGTGATTGTCTTGTAATTGAGGCCGGAATTGGCGCAAAAAATGATGTCACAAACTGTTTTAGATATAAAGCATCTTTTTTGACCAACATTGGTCTTGACCACACTGAAACACTGGGTAGCAGTCTTGAAGATATTTTTAAGGATAAAATAGCAACTCTTAAAGACCATCAGTTGTTTTTTACAAATGACTCAACTTTTTTTGAAGAAATTAAACAAATTGGTGAAACCAACCGCTCTCCGGTTTTTTTAACTGATTTTAATAAGTTTGATATCAGTAAAGAAAATCAAGTCATATACGACAAAACACATGTTTTTAAAACTAATTTTAACGAAAGCTTTTTAAAACAAAATTTGGCTTTAGTTTTAACTTATTTTTTAAACTTTACCGATATTTCTGTCAAAAAAATTCAAAAAACCTTAAAAAAAACAAAAATTCCTTTTAGATTTGCTAAATTAAAGTCAAATATTGTAGTAGATGGTGCCCACAATCCAGCGGCAATTTCTAAAATAATTCCTGAAATTAAAAAACTGAAAAATCCTTGTGTAGTGCTTTCTGTTTTAAAACCTAAAGACTACGCAGGTATTTTTGAACTTTTTTTAAAAGAAAAAATAGAAGTTAAGTATTTAGATTTTCCAGATATTCGAAGTTATTCATTTAAAGAAATAAAAACCTCTAACATTCAATATTTAAATTCACTTGCTGAACTTAACCTTAAAACAAACAAAACCTATGTTTTCACAGGTTCCATCCACTTTGTTGGTTATATAGTTTCTGAACTTAAAAAAAATAGAGTGCTTAAATAAGCACTCTATTTTTTTAGAAAAACAACGTTTTAAAGAATGATAGTTTCTTTATTTTCTATTTCATTTGTTTGATATTTTATTTTTGCAATTTCGTCTCTTAGGAAGTTGGCTTTTAAATATAGTCCGACGATTCCAACAATTGTAACAAAGAAACCCACAATCAACAGAATATCGTGAACTTTTTCAATGTCAAACTCGTTAACTAGCGAAATTATGTAAAAAACTAAATAGGTAATGCCAATAGCAGTTATTCCTGAGAAAAAGACAACCATTGTAAACGCGTATAGTCCGATTAAACTTGTAAGTAAAAAAGGTAATACTAATAAAACAAAAACTGGTATAAAAAATAATGAACATAACAACACAATAGATAAAATAAATGCTGTTTTTGTTTGTTTTAAACTTCTCTCAAGTTTTTGTAATTTAATTTCTTGCATTAAGCACCTCTCAATACATAAAAATTATATCTCAAAAACACCATAAATGAAAATTGTTGGCGAATACTTGCAAAACCCAATATTGTTTGTCAAAAGAAAATGTAAAAAATACACACGAACTTACAGCAAAACCGCAGACTTAAGCGAGTTTTTACGTTGTTAAATTAGTTGAAATATTTAGAAAAATTTTATACAATTAAAAAGTATGTGGTCCGCTGCAACTCAAATAATTTATTAAAAATTAGCATGAACACATTCTTTTAAAAATCTTACAAGGAGGACCCAATATGAGTTTAAAAGGTCAACAATTACTTGCAGAGTTAACAAAATCATACTTAAAGCAAGATGTTCCTAGTTTCGGACCTGGTGATAACGTTAAAGTACACGTTACCATTAAGGAAGAAAAACGTACCAGAACCCAGTTGTTTGAAGGTTTGGTAATTAAGAGACAAGGTAGAGGAGTTTCAGAAACCTTTACTGTAAGAAAAATTTCTTATGGTGTTGCAGTTGAAAGAACTTTCCCAATCCACTCTCCACTAATTGCCAAAATTGAAGTTACCAGACACGGAAAAGTACGCCGTGCTAAACTTAACTACATCCGTAATCTTTCAACTAAGGCTGCGCGTATTAAAGAAGTTAGAAAATAGTTTTTTTCTTAACTTAAAAAACATTTTAAAAGCCCCACATTGTGGGGTTTTTAATTTACTCATTAGTTTAATTCAAAGTATTGTTTTAAGATTGGTTTCTTTAAAAGTGCTTGTCTTTCTTCTTCAGTTAAGTATTTTTTGTCAATAATAACTTCACCAACATATTTTTTAAACCAACTTATAGACATCGGATAAATTCCGGAAAACCCAGGTTCAGTGCCCCATGAGTTTTCTACTTTAAACTTAGTAACTTGTTTTTTAACTTCAGAAAAACCAGTGAAAACCATGGCGTGAGTTAGTCTTAGTTCCTGCATTTCAATTCTGTCTTTTTCTGAGTACTCTAAATCAAGGCCAAAAATTTCTTTCCACGCAACCATTTCATTGGCAAAATGTTTAGAGTCACTTTCTTTACCAACATCGCAGGCAAACCAAACAGGTAAGTTGTCTCTAAGTTGGGCAACCGTAAGTTCAATTAGTCTTTGCTTTGGTAAGTTAAATTCAACTTGGCAAGGCGCACCTTCCATATTTGTGCAGTACTCAAGCTCATAGGGTTGCATAAATTTAAAGTTACGTGAGCAGTCTGAAGACACAGTCACATAGTCATCTAAGTTAATGTCTACGTATTTTTCAAAAAAAGTTTGCGGAGTTAAGTTGTGTTCAATGTGGTATTTTTTGTCTTTATCGGTGTATTCAAAGTCAAATTTTTCAATTGGCGCAGGCATTGAACTAGAAATAACTTTAAAAGCATCTAAAAACGCTTTTTCTCTAAGTTCACGATTTAATTCAACTTTGCCTGCTTTGAAATTGCTTTGAGCGTCGGCTGCGTATTTTTTGGCAATCAAAGTAATTAAACTTTGCATGTGGTGAGTATTTGAAGTTTGTGCGTTTTCAGGTTGCACTGATTTTGGCACAATTCCGTATTTTTTAACTAAGTTAACAAAGTATTGCCAGTAGCCACCATCTCCGGTTAGCGGTTCGTTAATGAACATAAAACGACGGTCTTCTGGGTCTAGACTTAAGTTTTTGTCAATTACTGAAAAAAAGTAATTTACTTTTTCAAGCAAATCGTAGTATTGCAAATAAGACTGAGAAAGTTCAAAACTCTCTAGTTTTAATTTTTTCGCTATCTGATATCTTAAAAAAGTTAAACCTGAAAACATCCAGCAACGACCAGACTGTTTTTGGTTTGAGATATTTAAAGCAGGGATAACATGTGAAAAATGAGTGCTAACTAGTTGTTCGCTTTCTTGAACATAGACAACATCTGCTAATTTAGAGCGGACAAGTGCTCTTTTAATTGCACTAAGTTGCTTATTTTTGGCAAAACTTTTGTTGTATTTTTTAAGCAGGTCTTTTGAAATTTCCATAATTATTTTCCAACTGGAGTTAAAATACCTTGGTCAATTGCCTCTGGGTAAGGGTATTTTTCTTCACGCATTCTCGCAAATATTACGTAAATTAAACCGTGTTCATAGTCTATTCTGGTAACTACTCCATAACTTCTTTCTTTTTCTACTTTGACTTTTTGGCCAATTAGTTTTTTGTCTTCTATTCTGTCCATAAATTAGTACCTCTTTGGTTTTAATTTTACCACGAAATGGCTACTAAACCTAAAAAAAGACGGTTTTTTCGCGATTTTAAAAATAAAAAAACGAGATTTTTTAAATCTCGTTTTCACTTTCTAACTCGCGTTTTGACTCTGTACTTTCTTGCATTTTACTAAATATTTCGCTAACTGAAATTGGGGCAAATAACTTACCTTGAAAACAAAGGTCTTTGATTTTTTTCAAAGAGTTAAAATCTTCTTTTTTAGTTAAGTCTTTGACAATTAAACAAGAGTTAGTTTTTTTAGTTTCAAGGGCAAACATCTTGATGAACTCAGTGAAACGAATACCGTCTGTGTATCTTTGAACAACTCCTTGAAAACCGTATCTTAAGTAAGCCGAGATATTTTTGGTAAATACTTTGTGTTTGTTTTGTTCAAGACTTTGTTTGAAATTTTCAACTATGCCAGGCAGTTCTTCTTCGTTTGGAAAAAGGAAGCAAATGTGTGGTGCCAAATATTTGTATTTCAGTTTGCTGACTTGTTTTTTAAAGTCCAGAGACATTAAAGACTCCGCGGAAAGTGGCAGCAGAACATCAAATATTTGGCCAAATCTTTCAGTGGATATGTTTAGTGCGTCTACAACTTCTTTAAATAAAATCGCATCTATTTCTGTGGCTTTTCTGTGTTTTTTCGCAATCTCTTTGATTTCTTTAAAATCAAGGTCATAACCGTCTAGACTAAAGCCCGCTTGGTAGAGCACAACATTTTTGTTTTCATCAACTATCGGCAAAAGCATTAACTTCAACTTATCTGGATAGTTTAAAATTAGTTTGATAACGTCGTCTTCAAAAATATCTTGGTGCAAGTCTTCTTTTTCAAAAATATGGAAAACTTTGCCGTTGGTTTTTGCAAGGCTTAATGCCAGGTCTGCAAACCTATAGATTTTTTTAAATGTTTTGTTGTAGGTAGCAGTAGGATATCTAAGCGCAGAGGCAGTAAATAAGAAGGTTAACTCAAGACAGTTTTGTTTGCCGATATTTTGTGTTTTTTTACTTAGTTCACTAAGTATATTACTCAAGGCTCTGATATCGTTAAAATCTACAAACAAAGCAAACTTGTTGTCTTGAATGAAGTAAATTGACTCAGTGTTGAAAAACTCTTTTAAAACATCTAGAAACTCAGCGATATATTTTTCTTGAAGTTCCAGTGAGTAAAGGTGGCGGTTATCAAAGTTCAGTTCAATTAAAATAAGGGAAAACTTGTCAATCAACTTACTTTGAAAAGCACGCTCAAGTTCAGTGCGTGAATACAGTCCGTATATATTGTTGACCTTCGCGGTTTCGGCAAGAGTGTTAATCGTGCTTTGTTCTTCGTCGATGTCTAGAACTACAGAAAACACCACAACCTTGCCAAGCACATCAACGGAACTCGCAAGTTCCATGACTTGTTTTTTTCTCAGTCTATATTTTTGCTTTAGTGAGTTTCCTGGTTTTAAACTACAAGTTAAAAACTCTTTTTTATAACTGATTTTGTCGCTACCTGCAATTTGCGTGCAGTATTGGTCTAGTGTAGTTATTTCAACTCCGTCTAAAAGCGTGCGCATTCCTGTGCTTAGATGAACTTGTTCGTCAACGTAGTATTTAAACGCTAGCGTTGAATTTTCTTTTAGTGTTGTAAATAAGTTAGTGATTTGTTTTAGTTTAAGTAAGTTTTTGTCTTTTTCAAAAACATCTAAAATAAGCGCAGATAGCAACTTAAAGTAAGAATACTCACTTTCTTGAAAGTTATGGCTTTGCACGACAAACTTTAAGTTTTTACTTAAAGAAAAACAGTAAAGTGTTTGGTATTCGGGTAGGTAAGGACTGCCTGTGAGTGGATTTTTAAACTCAGTTAAATCGCCTTGTTGGTATATTTTATCAAAGTTAACTTGCACTAGTTTACTAAAAACTGTATCGGTTAATTGAATATCTTCTATATCTTTGTTGTAAAGTCTTTCTTTTTTGTAGTTATACAAAGTTTGGTTTTTTAAAATTACTAAATCGGCCGCTGGCACCAAAGCCTCGCTTTTAATTAAAAGACTTCTAAGTGTTTCTCTTAGACTCAGGTCTTGCGGAATTTTGGTATAAAAAGTCATGACGTCAAAGAAGTTTTGATAAACTCTGGCTTCTACTTTTATACCTTTTTCTTTTACTTCTAAATTAGGTTTAGAAACATCTTCTAGTGAAACAGCAGGTTCTTCGTCTAAATTTAACTTTGTTGTTTTGTCTTTTTTTTGCTGAAATTTAGCGATACGCTTTGCTGTTTTTTCTTCATTGTTGCGTTGTGAGTTTGCTTTAAAAAACTTAAGTTGAGCCTCTAAAAACATTAAAATTAAGTCATTGTCTGTTAACTTTAAAATATCTTTTTCGTATTCTGACTGAATAATATCTGCTCGGTGGTTGTTTTGCTCACTAACTGCGATACAATAGTGATAAACTTGTGAAATTACTTTGTATTGGCTCATGCCTTTGCAATCTTTTAAAACTTGCTTTAATTCATCTGTCCAACCAAGCGCAAATAACAATTTAAGCTCTTGTCCAAAGTCACGTTCATCAAATCTAGCATTCGCTTGATTTAAATAGTCATATGCTAAGTCTAATTTGTTTTGACTGACAAAAAAAGAAACCAGTTCTTTTAAATAGTATCTAGCGTAGGCTTCGGGTAAATCTGGTTTTTTAAGTTCAGAAATAACTTTCTCTGAGTCAAATTTTTGTTCTAATTTAAGTAAGTTTGTCTCTAAGTAAACTAAATCAAAGTCAACTTTGTATCCATATTTTTCTTTGATTTTAGAAAAAATCTCGCGAGCGTTTATTGCGCTACTACTTCTTAAATACGCCCAAAACCAATTAGTTAAAAACAAAAGATAATCTTTTTCTTCAGCTTCTTTGAACTTTGGCCATACAGAGTTAGAAACTTCAATTGCTTCTTTGTGCTTGTGGTTTTCTAAAAGTATTTCTTGCATGAAAAAAACCGCACGCCGGTAGTCTTGCAAAGAAATTGTATTTTTATCTAAAAAAGACTTAATGATATAAACAGTATCAACTGTGCGTTCAAGTAGCAATAATTTCTCTATATTCATTTCAAGTCCTCAATTGCTTTAATTGCATTTTTAACTTCATTATTTAAATAAGTCTCAATTTTCTGCCAGTTTAAATTAAATAAATTTGCATTTTCACTGTCTTTTTTAAAATTAGCGACAGCGTTCCAGAAAAGCATTTGAAAAAGGCGTGCAAAAAGCACAGCTCTAATTTCTGTTTTACTAGGTTCTTTTTCAAAATAAAGTGTAAAAAATTCTTTAATTTTAACTAAATTAAGCCCGGAGAAACTAGCGATATCTTCAATTGGGTACCCGGTTCTAGTAAACTCAAAATCAGAAATTAAAGGTTTTGCTAAATATTTGTCTATCAAAATATTGTCAGTCTGAAAATCGCCGTGAATTTGACAAGGTGAAAATCTACTAAACAATTCTTTGTGTTCTGTTTTGAATAACTGATATCCTTCTTGAAAAACCAAATTATCGGCAATAGAATTAGACATTTTTATTGCTTCGTCAAGACGAAAAATATAGTCAAAAGGCTTTACTTTTTTGATTTGATGAAGTGCTTTTAGTCTGAAAACCACTTCTTTTAAGTCATGTTTAATATCTAAAGCAGTCTCTATATATCTAGAAATTTTAATTCCGGTATCTGGGTTGTGATAAACAGTTTTTGGGCAAATTGAGTTTTTTTCGGCAATCTCTAGTATTTTTTCTTCGGCGATATACGAAATAAACGGATAAACAGGAAAGCCAGGGATTCGAATAGTGTAGAGTTTACCAAATACTTGAAACTTAAAAACAAAGTTTTGACGACCTTTTTCTAGTTTTTCTAGAAACTCAGGTTCAAGACCAAAAGTGTCTTTAATAAATGCGCTGGCAGTTTTTTTAGGATCAAATAAAAAAGTCTTATTTTTGACTGATTTTATTAACTTAGAAATTGCTTGCCCGCGGTGCGAAATTTTATTTTTTTTGCTTAAAGAAAACTCACAAAAAGCACGCTTAGAACCGCGTGGCCAAAAAATGTTGTCATACAAAAAAGTATTTTTTATAAACTCAGCGCGTGGTTTGACCTCGCCTTTAATTTCACCATCAAAATACTTAGCTTCACCGTTAAAATAAAGACAAAGTACAACTTTAAAAGAAGATTTTTTACTTAAACCAGCAAGTTTTTCAAATAATTTTTTTCCTTGGTCTTGAAAAATTTCTAATTCTTTTCTTTTAGTTTCAACACCAGGGTATCCTTTTAAGGATTCAATTTCCAGTCCTGAGTCATCGGCGATAGTCGGTAAATGATACTTATTGAAAAAATAACGCGCTTTGATTAACGCGTTTTCTTGAAAAGTTTTTCCGTATTCTTCAATTTTAGTTTGGTCATTTAAATCAGTTAAAGAAATTATTTCAAAATTAGTATCTGAAAAATACGCCTTAACTTCTTTAACTTTATTTAAATTATGACTTGCAAAAAGCAGTTTAGTCATTTAAGATTTCTTGGAATTTGCTGATTTTGTTTTGCTCGCAAAGCACTATTACTACGTCGTTTTTCTCTAAAACTTCGTTTTTAGAAGGCATTTTAGTCACACCTGCTCTGCGGATTAGGACTATGTTTACAGAGTAAGTTTCAGGAAACTGCAGTTCTCTTAAAGTTTTTCCGTCAAAACGGTTGGTATTGACACTTACTTCGTAAACTCCGTAGTTTTGGTCAAGTGCGTAGTGTTCAAGCACGTTTTGCCAAATGATTTTTCGAACAGTTTGTTTACTTGCGATGTTATCTGGGTAAATAGTCACAGACGCCCCAAGCATTTTGGCAATTCGTTCTTGATATTCATTGGTAACCTGGCAAATAATATTTGTCATTCCTAAATCTTTTAAGATAGTTACAATAATCATCGCGGTGTCAAAGTGAGTTGGAAATGAAACCACAGCCCAGTCAGCGTGTCCAAGTCCAAGGTCCTTGTAGATGTCTGCGGTTGTCAAAACACCGGTTGCAGCGTGTTCAACAAACGGCTCAACCCTTAAAGTTTTTTCGCTAGTTTGGTCAAGCGCAATTACGATATGTCCGTTTTCAGACAAGTCTTTGCAAATTGTTTGCCCGAAATTATCAAGGCCTACTACTAAGATAGTTTTTTTCACGATAAATACCTCAATTTGATTCTTTTAAAATAAATTAAAAAGACGGCTATATTATAACAAAGCCTAAGTTTATTTAGTATAATTAGTTGATATGTTTAAAGAAAAAAGAAGTTATTATATTTTAATTACATCAATAATTTTGGTAGTTACAATCGGCTTCAGTTTTATTAAAAGTCCAACTAATTATAACCTTTTAATTTGCTATATAGTTGCCAAGTCTATATTTGGTCTTAACTTGATTGCCACAACTATTGGTCTTTATTTTTATAAGTTTGAAAAAAATATGGACGATATTTTATATTCAGTCGCTGGATTTTTGATGTTAATTCCTTTTTACATCAATTTATTTGACCCAACTAAGACTTTTTCGTTAATTTTGGCAATCGCCTTTATTGTAGTTGGTGTTTCTTCAATCGCTATCGCTGTTCCTTTTTGTTTAACTACAACCTGGAAGGTCAGAGAAAAACAACTAATGAATACATATAAACAAGCAAAACCACAAGAGACTGAAAATGATACAGTTAAACCTGAGGTCATTGAAACTACAAGCACAGTTTCTGATACTGTTGAAAACAAGACAAACGAAAACGAAATTTTAGAAACAGAAACTAAAGAACTAGAAACCGAACTAACTGATTCTGAAAACTCAGAAATCAAGGAGCGCCAATAATGGAAATCATTGAAAAGAAACCAGAGGAATTAAAAGAAACTAAACCAAACACAGAAACCACTAATCAATTTGGACCAGACTACGAAAAACAGTTTGAGCCAGTTAAAAAAACTAAGGCCCCACAACGCTATGAAGTTAATAAAAAAACTGTGCTTTGGGCAGTTTTAACTTTCTTACTTTACTTCTTTATGTTTGTTTTAGTTAGTGGAATTATGGCTATATTTCAGAAAGCCAATAACGGTAAAAGCAACATCCTTTCTAAGGTAACCACTAAAGAAGAGAGCTTTTTTAAACAAATTAAACACTCCAAAACTAACATCGGGATTTATAAAATTAGCGATGTTAATAAAATTAAAGAACTTGAAAAAAAACACAACTTAGTTTCTAAAACTTTTAGCGAATACACAACTTTCCAAAGCAAAGAAAGTAGCGTAGTTTACGCAAACCTAGTTGAACTTCAAAACTTGTATATCCAAACTCTTGCTGAAAAAGCAAAAATTAGTGAAATTCTTAAAATTAAATCAGACAATACTAAAACACTTACTCCTGAGCAACAAACCGCTTTAAATAATTTTGAACAAGCCAAAAAAGAAAACAAAATCTTGAATCGCTTAGTTTTCTTTGATTTCGCAGAAACCGCTGGCTTTGGCATAACCTTGCCACAACTAATTTACGCAGATTCTCAAGACCGCAAAATTATTAGCACTTTTTCTGACATCAAAGACGTTAAACTAGATAAATACACAGTAGTTGTGCGCAAGCATCAAAAAAACAGTCAAATTGAAGGATATCAAAAAGTAGAAGCACCAAGCGCTGAGTTTCCAGATATTTACATTAGCAAAACCAGCAGACTAATTGGTTTGACTTCCAAAATTCAAAAAGACCTGTATCGTGTACTTTACTCAAGGCTGCTTGCAAATGTACCGCTTGCGGGTGCAGATAGACGAGATGTTTACGAACGCATATATATTGATCAAAGCATTCAAAAACTACCGTTTTTTTACAAAAATACAAACCATGAACTAGAAACCACTGCTCTGCTTAAACACGATGTATTTTTTGCCGAAAAAATAACTTCGCAAGTCAATGCTTTTGCTTTATTTAACTTCATCGGCATGGCAGTCGGATTTGCCGCTATTTTTGGGCTAAACTTTGTATTTATTAAAAAAGACGCGCTCGCTTTAAATAAAAACTGGTTAGTTTTACTATTTGGCGTCGGTATCTCTTTCGGAGTTTCAATAGTTGGTGGATTTGTTGTGCAATCTATGCGCGCAGGCATTGATGGGTTCTACGGATACGCGCTTTCCCGTGAATCTCTAAACCAACAAACCATAGAAACTGCGATGCGAGGTGAGTTTAAATGGTTCTTGATATTCACAGTTTGCATTTTTGGGCCAATTATTGAAGAACTAGTTTTCAGAAAAGCGATATTTTCACTGTTTAAAACCAACTGGCCAGGGGTTTTAGTTTCAACCTTGGTGTTTGGCGCAATTCATGTAGTTAACGAGTCTTCCTTCACTTTATTTGCTTACAACATTTTTGCGTATTTAGTAGGTGGCTTGGCCTTTTCTTTAGTTTACGTTTACTCAAAGCGAAATGTGGTAGTAACTTCTGTTCTTCATATTTTGCACAACACTATAGCGGTGCTCACACTGTTCCTTGCTTAAGATAATGCAGACAAAAAGAATTGTTAATTTTGTTTTAACTATTGTTGCTTTTATTTTATTTTTAGTTGGTTTTTTCTTTTTAATTGCTAACTTTCGCGTTAAGTTAGTCTATATTATTTTAATTTCGCTTTCAGGTGCTTTGTTTTGTCTTACTATTGTTTTGACTTTAATCTTTAACACAATTGAGCAAAAAAACAGCGATAAAGCCCAAATTTATCTAGAACACGAACGCGAAATTTTTGATGCAAAAATTCAGAGACATTTGGTTTTAAAAAACTTAACTGTTGCACCAGGTACCTACATTTTTGCAGTCACTAAAGACCTTAAGTTTAAGTTAGTAAACTCCACTGACTTTAACATTGTTTATTTAATTTCTCCTAGCCATTTTAACAAAATTTCTTTTGCAAGAAATACCTTAACTTTAAAAACTCAAAATAGTGTAAATACACTTAAACTAAACAAAAACATTGAAGAGATTAGAAACACAAAAAGTTTTAACGACTTTTTATATGTTTTGAGTCATTATAACTTAATTTAATTAGGAGATATATGGAAATTAAAAAGAAACACATTTTTATTGTTCTATTGATACTTTTACTTGTCTTTATCGTTTCGCTTTCCGTTGCTTTACCACTGCATTTTAAAAGCAAAGCAAATAATAAACCGAATCTAAAAACTCAAACTCAAAGTCCGGTTTACCTAAAAGCAGTTTATGAAACCTTAGACAGCTCTGCTGACTTTGAAAAAGAAATTAAACTTGGCGATTTTAAAGTAGGTACTGAACTGAAAATTACCCACCCGGAAATTGAGATTAAATTAAAGAGTTTAGTTTCTGAAAACCACGAAACTAAACCAGATTTAGCGAAATCTACACAAAGTCTAAAAGTACAGTCTGGCTCAGAAAAGCAATATTTTTTACTTTACTTTAAAGCCAAAACTTATCGCATTACTTTTGATTTTACAGAAAGTGGAATTGACCAATCTACAGTTTCAGATATCTTAAAACAACCGATTAACCTAAAGTACACAAACAAAATACCCGCAGAAATTAAAACAGCATTGTTTGCAGTTAAAATGCAAGACAGCGAAACACATAAGTTCACACTTTTTCATTTTTCACTTGAAAACGGCGAGACTTTAGACTTTGAAAAAGCATATAACACAGACTTAAAAATCAAACCAGTATTTACTAAAACCTCCTTAGAAGTGGAATATACAGTAATGCACTTACTTGAAAAGCAAGGTGAAAGCAGTGCTCTTGACAACACTTTTGAAGAAATTAAAGAAGTAAAGAAAGACAAAGTTTTAAAAACAGTGCAATATACAGAATATAGTGCTTTGGATAAAACTAAATACGAAAAAGACACTGCACACAGCGGTAACTTATTGTCAGCACAATTAAATAAAACTGGAACGCGAGTGGTTTTAAAACAATACTATAGATTAAAAACTACTAAAGTAAATTTTATTGGAAATGATAGTATTGATATTGCCGGTCCTAAAACCAAGTTAGTTAAACAGACTAGAGCAGTTGAATATCCTTCAGTTAAGCCAAAAACTGGCTATACTTTGCTTGGCTGGGCCGATTCTGTTTCAGGACCAATTCATACAAAGCACATAGTCGGAGTAAACGAACTTAACTTGTATGCTCAAGTAGAGATTCAATCTCGTAAAATTACTTACATAATTAAAAGTCAAAATGAGTATGGTTATTACAATGTCTCTTATCAAACACAAGAGCAAAAAATAGGCGAAACTCATACTGTTTCTTTTACTTACAACAAAATAATTTATTTAGACCCTGAGTTTACAAGAACTACCTTTAAAGTATCTGTTGATGACACTGAAAACACAGTAACCATTACTTTAAGACGCCGCTACTTTACAGTTTCTTTTACTGTTATAAACTCAGTTGTTGTACCACCTGCCAGAGGCGTGTATTATGGTGCAAAAGTCGGTGCAATAGATACAGATAGTTTATACAAAGACAAAATCCTTAATTTTTATATTGGTAATGTAGAAAAAACCAAAGCAGAAGTTGAAAACTATATAGTCTACGGTCCAGTTAGAATCGAAATTGTAGTTTCAGTTCCTAAATATTTATATCCTCAAACTAAAGTAGATTTAACGGAATCAGATATTTTGAGAGAAGAAACCAAACCGCAAAGTTTTGAGTTTAAATCAGATGGCAAAACTCATAAATTTAATTTTACTCGCACATATGTCTTTAGAAAAAATAGCGCAGATAAATACGAAAAATTCAATGGCAAATATTTTAAGTTAGAAGAAGTTGAGTTTGTCCAAATTCCGAGTGCCACTGGATTTTATTCTAAAAAAATCATTGACTACACACCTTTTAATATTTACAAAAAAGATGTTAAGGAAAACTCTAAATACGAAAACTCTATCTTTAAAGGTCTTTTTCAAAACATTTCTAAAACTTTTGGAACTACGAACTTGCACCCTTTGACTTTTGATAAAACCGATAAAATGTTTGGAGTAAACGACATTGCCAGAAACGAACCTGAAAAACTTAGAAAAGAATCAACTGACTATGCAACCGAAATTTTAATGTCCGAACTTAAACAACCCAAAGTCTTTAGATACACGTCTTTACGCGCTGAAGATATTAGCGCTTTCAAACCCGAAGACTACGACAGCGATAGATGGATACCGTATTATGCACCTGGTCACCTTGGCTCATGGTGGCTTGCTACTCAGCAAGCCGACACTGATCCTAAGTCGTATTTCGTTTACAGAAAAGATATTAACAATAAAATGGATTGGTCTTATTTCCCAGTTTACAATGTTTTTGGTGTTGTTGTCGGTAAGAAATAATACCTACACCCCTTCTAAATTAGAAGGGGTTTTAAATTACTTAAAAATAAAGACTTTATAGTAAAATATTTGTGCACTTTGCGATAAAGCGCTTTAAAATAAGCAGATATATGTCAAAAAAGAAAAAACTCACGATTTATTCAATAATTACGACAACTGTATTTCTGTTAATTTTCACAATTACTTTAACAGCAGTGTTAGCAACTCGTAAATCTAATAACCAAATTAACAACGATAAAAATAAAACTGTTGTTGGTATTAAATTAGTTTTTGAAAAGTTAAACAACCAAAATACAGAGAAAAGTGTATACCGCAAAGTTGGCGAATTTGAACACGGTAAAACTGTAAATTTAATGTCAGATGAAGTTAAAAAAGTTTGGACTGCGCTAAAATCAGAACAAGATTTTTCAAATCACAACATTAACTTCAACCCTGCACTTTCTAAACCTGAATTGACAGTAGATGCAAACAAACCAAGCCAAAAATTAGTATTTTATTTTGAGTTAAAAAAATACACTGTTGCTTTTGATTTTACTGACCCTGAAATCAAACAAGGCACAATTCACGCAGACCTTAATAAAATACATGAACTTAAGTATTCACATGCTTTAAGCCAAACTATTAAAGAACATCTTTTTAATGTTAAAAAAGTTGTATCGGGTATGGAACATGTAGTTTCTCACTATGTTGACGCAGACGGAAATAAAATAGATTTTAACACGGCATTTAATAAAAACATTAAAATCAAACCTGTTTTTGTTTCTTCTACTGCTAAGGTTAAATATATTGTTAATACAGAAGATGAAAACGGCCAAATAATTACTAACGTCCGTGAATTAAATGCAAAAATTGGCTCAACTCACCAAGTTAACTTTAAAAATCCAGACGAAAACGTCTATCAAACACCAAAAGTTAGCAGACAAAGTTTAGTTGTATCTGCAGACTCTGCTCAAAACAGCGTAACAATTGACGTTAAAAGAAAAGTTTATAATTTAGAATTTGAAGCAAAAGGTGCTAATAGAAAAATAGATGCGCAAACTCGTAGACACAGTGAAGAAATTAAAAACATAGACTTTCCAGAAGATAAACACTTCCAAGTTACTAAAATTGAGTTAAATGGAACTCAGATCACTAAAGCAGAACTTTTTAAAACAAAGGTTGTAAAAAATTTTAAAATCACAGTTTACTACAAGCACACAATAGTAGAAGGTGTAAACTTATATCCACAAACTAAAGTTCAACTTAATCAAAGTGACATTCAAAAAGAAATTGTTTTTCAAACTCCTGCAACTTTCAATTCAGTTGGTAGAGTGTTAACTGCTCAGTTTACAAGAACTGTGGTTTACACTAGTTCTGGCGATGCATATGAGAAATTAAACGGAGAATACTTTAAATTTGAAGAAGTTGAGTTTGGCCCAATTCCAGACAAAAGGGCATATTTTACTAAAATGATTTTAGACTTTGTTCCGTTTAGTATTCATCAAGACAACAAACCTGAAGTCGCTGAATTTGCCAATTCTATTTTTAGAAGTTTACTTCATGAAATTTCTGAAATCATGAAAACAGAGCTGTTTGCAGTTACAGCAGACGATGGCGAATTTGGTGTTGAAAAAACTGCAGATAGTCCCGCAAACCGTTTTAAACTAATTAAAAATCCAACTGATTTTGCGCTTGCTGTACTTGGCAAAGTTAGCGGACCGAATGTAGTTTACCGCGGTGTTAACTTATCTCAATTTAGACCGCTTAACTACAACCACGAAAACTGGATGCCACAGTTTTTTGTAGACTCAAATCAATATTGGTGGACTGCAACTCAAGAAAGCACTAATCTTAATTTAGTTAGATACATTGAAGAAACTGGGGACTATGGCTTTACAGACGTTGCTAAAGTCTACGGTTTAGTTGCTGCAAAAAGATAAAAAAAGTTTATTTAACAAGACGCAAAGACTTGTTTTAAAAAAATGACCATCATAACTTGATGGTCATTTTTTTCGTTTATTTAATTTTGTTTTGCCAACTTTTATATTTTTTAATTAGTTTATTGGTCAGACTTTTAATTGAAAATAGTCCACAATTTTTTAAACTTAAATTTACCTGATTTAAAAACAACTTATTGAAAATCAAGTCATCGCTTCGAATACGGCTTTGGATAGACTTGTTGTCATCCCCTCTTTTTTTCATCCTACGTTTGCGCACAAACCTAGGAGTTTCAACAAAGCAAACAAATGCATTAAAATCCAGAAAATCAAGCAAGGCATTGACACCAGAAGGGTCCAAAATAACAACACCATCTGAAATTATTGCGTCTTTTGTAATTCCGTAGTAGTTGTTTGCGTATTTTGAGCATTCTATAAACTGATTTGTCTGAATTTTGGCTTTAAACTCGTTTTCTGAGATAAAATAGTAGTCAATTTTGTCTTGTTCACCAATTCTTTGCTTACGAGTTGTAGTTGTAATAACTTTTTTGAAACCGTGTTCTTTAATTAGTTCTTTGGCAATTTCAGTTTTTCCAGATGCACTTTTTCCGATTAAAATTATCATGACAACCTCTTTTGTAAGCAAAATAATTATAACAAAACTAGACTAAAATTGCCTAGTTTGCCAATATTAAGAAGTGAGTTTCACTTAGAAACTTTTATGGCTACTTTGTAAAATAAAACTGGTATTTTTCGTAGACTGTATCTTTTAAATTATCAAACTCAATAAACTCAAGCGCAAAGCCGTTAATGCAATATCTAAGCCCAGTTTCTGTTTTTACAGCAAGTGCAGGAAAGACATGCCCAAGGTGCGAGTCTTGGATTTTTGAAGTCACTTCAATTCTTTCTTCAGCAAGTGTATTGTCTTTAAAATAGTTTAGAGCAGTTTGGAAAATTGGTCTGGTAAAACTAGGCCAACCACAACCAGCGTCGTATTTATTTTCACTTAAGAAAAGTGGCTCTTTTGAAATTTTGTCAATGTAGATACCTTTTTTGTCGTTTAAATTAAACTCACTTGAATGCGGGTATTCAGTTTCTTTGTTTAGCATAATACCTAAACTTTGTTTATCTAAGTTTAATTTCTGAATTTCTTTTGTATCTAATTTTTTAAAATTGCTAAGCGAATTAAAAACAACGTTTGGGTTGATATGACAATAGCCAGTTGGATTTTTCTTTAAGTAGTCTTGGTGATATTCTTCAGCTTTGACATAATTTTTAATTTCTTCGATGATAACATGTGATTTTTTTCCGTTAATTTTTTCAACATATGCTTTAAAAAGTTCAGCGATTTTTTTAGTAAATAAATCGCCTTTTTCAAAGAAAATTCCAGTTCTATACTGAGTTCCAACATCATTGGCTTGACGATTTAAAGAAAAAGGGTCAATGATTTGCATAAATCTATCAATAATTTCTGCAGTTCTAATTAAAAGGTCATCGTAAATTATTTTAATAACTTCAGCGTGATTAGTATTTGAAACTATTTTGTAATTCGTTTCTTTAGTATTACCATTTGCATAACCAACTTCGGAAATTAGTCCTTTTAGTTTAGAAAAATATGCTTGCATTCCCCAAAAGCAACCACCTGCTAGATAAATTTTTCTTTGCATTTTCACTCCTTTTTTCAGTCTTAAAAACTTAAATTTCACACATAAAAATTATACAAAACAGGTGGTTATTTTAATTATTTTTTGCATCAAAAGTACTCTTTTTTAAATTTAGTAATTGAACAATTTATTTAAACACTCAAAAGCGTTGCAAGTATTTTTATTTCGGTCAAATGCTATAATCTAGGTATGGATTTAAAGGCAAAAAAAGACAGAATAGACAATTTAATTAAGCAGATTAACGAAGCCGCAAAACAGTACTATACATTAGATAAACCTTTGATTTCTGACTTTGAATATGACATGCTAGTCAAGGAACTTGAACAACTTGAACATGATTTTCCTGAACTCAAAAAACCAGATTCTCCAACTTTAAAAGTGGGCGGAGAAATTCTTTTAGGTTTTGAAAAAGTTGTGCACCCTGTGCCAATGAAGTCATTAAATAACGTATACTCGCAAGACGAACTTTTTGGTTTTTTTGCTAAAGTTAACGAAAAATATCCCAACACTAAATTTGTCTCTGAACTAAAAATTGATGGTCTGGCAATTAACTTAGACTACGAAAACGGATATTTCAAAAAAGCCTCTACCCGTGGTGATGGACAAGTTGGTGAAGATGTAACTAAAACTGTAATTAAAACAAATTCTTTGCCACTTAAATTAACTGAACCTGTAACTTTGACTGTGCGTGGTGAGATTTTTATGCCGAACTCTCAATTTAAAAAAATCAATGAAGAACGCTTAAAAACTGGTGAGAACTTATTTGCAAATCCCCGAAACGCCACAGCTGGAACTATTCGTCAACTTAACACAGAAATTGTAAGAAAACGTGGACTAGACATTTTTATCTATACTTTAGTGGACGCCGAAAAGTACAATGTTAACAGCCAAATTGAGGCTCTTTTATACCTTGAAAAACTAGGGTTTAAAGTTAATCCTAACTACAAAACTTTAACACTAAACGAACTTACAGATAGTGTAGTTTATTACGATAACTTAAGAAAAAATCTAGACTACGCAACTGACGGAATTGTCTTTAAAGTCAACGACTTTAAAGTGCAGGCTAGTTTAGGTTTTACAGTAAAATCGCCTAGGTGGGCTATTGCCTATAAATTTGAACCTGAAAAAGTAGAAACTAAAATTAACAACATTGTCTACCAAGTCGGGAGAACTGGAGCAGTTACGCCAGTCGCTGAGTTTGACCGTGTGTTTGTTTCTGGAACTTATGTGCAAAGAGCAACACTGCATAATGAAGCATTTGTTAAAGAGAAAGACATTAGAGTAGGAGACTACGTTTTGGTATACAAAGCAGCTGAAATCATTCCAGAAATTACCGAAGTAATTAAAGGAAAAAGACCAGCAACCGCTAAGCCTTTTGAAATGATTAAAACTTGTCCTGCATGCAACAGTAAACTAATAAAAAAACAGGCATTTTGGGTATGTGAGAACTTAGAATGTGACTCCAGAGTTATTAACAGTTTAATTCATTTTTGTGCAAGGACTTGCATGAATATCCAGGATTTGGGTGAAAAAACTATTGAAACTTTGTTTAACCAAGGTTTTATTAAAAACATTCAAGATATTTATTTTCTCCATAAGTTTAGAAGCCAGTTAATCGCCTTAGAAGGCTTTAAAGACCGTTCTGTTGACAAAATTTTAACAGAAATTGAAGCATCTAAAAATGCGCCTTTTAGAACTCTGCTTTTTGCCCTTGGTATTCCAAATGTCGGAAAGAAAGTAGCAGGTTTGATTACAAAACACTTTAAAAATATAGATGCTTTGCTTTTGGCAACTGAAGAAGAAATTGCCGAAATTAATGAAATCGGCCCTAGTATTGCAGGTTCTTTAGTAAGTTATTTTAACAGCCCAAAAGGCCAAGCATTAGTTGAGTTTTTAAAAACTAATGGTTTTGTTTTAACAGAAGAAGAACTTGCGGTTCAAGACAGTTATTTTAGTGGTAAAAAAGTGTTAATTACTGGTACTCTTCAAAACTACAAAAGAGCAGTATTGCAGGACATTTTGGCTAAACTAGGCGCTAATATAGTATCTTCAATTAGCAAAGAAACAGATGTATTGATAGTTGGCGAAAACGCAGGTTCTAAGTTAAGCAAAGCCAAACAATTTAACACAACATTACTTTACGAAAAAGACCTTGAGGAATTGTTGAAATGAAAAGCGATATCACTAAATATATTAACGTCTATGGCGCTAAAGAAAACAACTTAAAAAACATCAATGTATCTATTCCTAAAAACAAGTTAGTGATAGTAACAGGGGTCTCTGGTTCTGGTAAGTCTACACTGGCCTTTGATACCCTTTATCAAGAAGGACAGCGCAGATATATTGAATCGCTTTCTTCATATGCTCGTCAGTTTCTTGGCAACTTTGAAAAACCAAATGTTGACAAGATTGAAGGACTTTCGCCAAGTATCGCAATTGACCAAAAAAGTTCAGTTTTTAACCCTCGCTCAACAGTAGGTACACAAACCGAGATTTACGACTACATCAGACTACTTTTTGCGTCAATCGGTAAACCTTTTACTTTAGACAATAAACCTTTAGCAAGAGAAACTATTCAAGAAATTACTGCGTTTGCAATGAAGTTACTTGACACTAAAATCCAAATTTTAATCAAAGAAACTAAACTGCCAAATGAAGATAATCTAGATTTTCTCAATCGTATTCAAAAGAAAGGGTATAACCGTGTTTTAGTAGATGGTCAGGTCATTAGAATTGACGAAGAAAAAATAGAAACTAACCAAGATTTTCTCTATGTCATAATTTCAACAATCACAGTTTCAGATGACAAAGTTTCAAGAATTTTTGAAACTATAGAAACTGCATTTAAAGAAAACGCCAAAGTTATCTACATTAGAAACACCGAGACAAACGAACTTACTCCTTTTTCTGAACACTATCACTATCAAGACGAAATTTTTGAAATTCCAAAAATTGAGCCACGTTTGTTTTCGTTTAATGTACCAATTGGTGCTTGTCCAAACTGCAAAGGCTTAGGCAGTATTATGACAATTGAGCCTGAACTGGTTTTTGACCCAGAACTCTCAATTAAGGAAGGCGCAATAATTCCTGCTCAAAATAATAACGAAGATAATTTGCAGTCGCAAGTTTTTGAAATTGCTGCTAACTTTTTTCAAATTGACACAAACACTTCATTAAAACTACTTGATAAAGAAAAACTCCAAAAACTGTATTTTGGTAGTCCTGAGTTAATTGAGTTTAATTTAATTTCAAAAAGCGGACGTATTACTAAAAAAATAGAGCAGTTTGAAGGAGTTGTCAATCACTATCAAAGACGTTTTGACACAACAACAGCAGAGTGGTTCCGCGAGTGGCTTGGTAAGTTTGCAAAAGAATCAGTATGCAAACAATGCGAAGGCAAACGTTTAAATCAATCTGCGCTTTCGGTTAAAATAAAAGATTTAAATATTTTTGAACTTTCTGATCTGTCGGTTAAAAAACTACTTGAGTTTTTAAATAACTTAACTTTAACCGAAGAAGAAAACGCGATTTCTTTAAGCATTTTAAAAGAAATTAAAGACCGCCTAAACTTCCTTAACGACGTTGGACTTTCTTACCTTAATTTAAATCGTTCGGCCGCGACCTTGTCTGGTGGTGAGTTGCAGCGAATTAGACTAGCTACACAAATTGGCGCGAAACTTTCGGGAGTACTTTATGTGCTTGACGAGCCTTCAATTGGTCTCCATCAGGCTGATAACGCTAAGTTAATCAACACTCTTTGTAAAATGCGAGACCTTGGAAATACCTTGGTGGTGGTAGAACACGACACTGAGACCATGGAAGCCGCTGACTGGATTATTGACATTGGCCCGAAAGCCGGAGATTTTGGTGGTGAGTTAGTGGCGGAAGGCACACCAAAAGACTTTATTGAAAAACCAAAATCACTAACTGGCTATTATTTGTCTGGACAAACCGAAGTGCCAATTCCGGCAAAACGCCGAGCAATCAGCGATTTTGACTATATAGAAATTAGTAAAGCACATGAAAATAACTTAAAAAATATTGACACCAGATTTTACTTAAATGTTTTAACTGTAGTTACAGGTGTTTCTGGCTCTGGTAAATCTAGTTTAGTGCAAGATGTATTGTTAAAATCTCTGCAAATTAAATTAGGTGACACTAAACAAACTAAACCTAAAGTTGAGTGGGTACAAGATTTTTCAAAGATAAAGAAAATCATTGAAATCTCGCAAGCCCCAATTGGTAGAACCCCGCGTTCAAATCCCGCTACTTACATCGGTGTGTTTGACTATATTCGTGGACTTTTTGCAGAACTTCCTTTATCAAAACAAAGAGGCTATCAAAAAGGTAGGTTTTCTTTTAACGTCAAAGGAGGGCGTTGTGAGGAGTGCAAAGGTGACGGACTTAAAAAAATCTCAATGCACTTCTTGCCAGATGTTTATGTTAAGTGTAGTTTATGTAACGGAACTAGATTCAACTCAGAAACCTTGCAAGTTAAATACAAAGACTTTAACATCGCAGATGTTCTTGAGATGCGAGTGGAAGAAGCGGTTTCTGTTTTTAAAAACTTCCCGCAAATCCACAAACGCTTAAGCGTGATGCAGGAAGTTGGACTTGGCTACATTAAATTAGGTCAAGCCTCAGATACCTTGTCTGGTGGCGAGGCTCAACGCGTTAAGTTAGCCTCTGAACTGCACAAGGAAATCAAACCTGGAACTATCTTTATTTTAGATGAACCAACCACTGGACTTCACCAAGAAGACGTTAAAAAACTTTGTCAGGTTCTTCATAAACTAGTAGACAAAGGCACCACTATGGTGGTAATTGAACATAACTTAGATGTCATTAAACAGGCAGACTGGATAATTGACTTAGGGCCATATGGCGGTGATGAAGGTGGCGAAATCGTTGCGAAAGGTACAGTTCAAGATATTTGTGAAAATCCACGTTCCTTGACTGGAAAATATTTAAGAAAGGTGTTAAAAATATGATTAGAAAAATACAAAAACTCACAGCAAGATACCACGAAACTAAGTTTTTTAAGTTTACAAATAAATACTGGGAAACTTTAACATTTCCGCTACTAACCCTGATTTTTATTGCACTTCTTGCGCTTGCAACAAACGGTTTTAGTACACCAGACCGTGCAATTGGTTTTAGTAAAACGGCTTTTTCTATTTTTGGCCAAGACGTTAGATGGTATGCTGTCTTTATTTCTTTTGGAATATTTGCAGCAGTCTATACTTCGCTAAAAGAAGTTAAGAAATCAAATATCTCAGTATCACACGCTACAGACGGAGTTTTAATAATTATTCCGCTTTCAATTCTAGGCTCTAGACTTTACTACCTACTGTTTGACCCAAACGCTTCGCTTTCTTCATTTTTTGATTTCAGAAGTGGGGGACTTGCAATTCACGGTGCAATAATTGTCGCGATGATCTCTGCTGCCATTTACTGCTGGGTCAGAAAAATCAATATGCTCTTGATTCTAGACATTGTGGCAATTGGTTTCTTAATAGGTCAAATTGCTGGCCGCTGGGGTAATTTTATCAATCGCGAAGCACACGGCACAATGGCCGGAAATCTGAATTTCTTACCAGGTTTTATACGCGAGCAAATGCACTTTAGTGGGAATAACTCAACTCAACTTGGCTACTGGCATCCGACTTTCTTATATGAGTCTTTGGCTAATTTATTTATCTTAATTTTGCTGCTGATAGTTCGTCGTTTTAAACTACTTAAAGTTGGTGATATGTTTGGAATCTATACTGTAGCCTATGGCTTAATTCGTGGCTTTTTAATTGAACCTTTTCGCCAAGACCCACTTTGGATTGGCAAAATTAAACAAAATGTGTTGATTTCTGTACTGTTTATAATCGGTGGTTTGATTTACTTTGGTGTTAAGTATCTTTACTTTACACACATCCCCTACTACACAGAGGCTACACCTTATCACTACGAAACTTACCTAGACCCTGGTAAAAAAGGGCGCTATATAGTTAACGAAAAAGGCGAAAAAGTTGGTTCTGTTGCCTACTTTTTAATAGACGCAGATCTTACTTTGAAACTGGGCTATAAGGCTATTTTAAAGTTTAAACTATATAACTCTTTATTTGGAATTAAGACAGTTGTTTTCTCTAAACTTAACTTAAAACAAACTTTGGCTGAAAGTGCTTTATATTGTTCATTTAAAAATTCGTATCTGCAAGACGAAGTCAATCCGTTTTTAGCAAACAAATTGATGAGAAAAGAGCGAGCATGCGTGATTTCAGAAAACGAAGAGATGCTAAAACTAGCGGATGCTCTTGAAATAAAAACCGTTTTCTATAGCACAGAAACTGCCGAAAACGGCTCTACAACCGCACTTTACAAGATTAACGATTTAAAGGATTTAAAGGATTTATTTAACTAATTATGAAAGATTTAATTATTATTGGTGCAGGCCCTGCTGGCCTGAACGCAGCAATTTATGCAGCAAGACAAAACTTAGATGCTTTGGTATTTGAACGAAAAGTGCCAGGTGGTGCAATTATTAATACCAAAGAAATTGAAAACTATCTAGGTTTTAGTAAAATCGAGGGTAGCGCTTTGGCAAAATCAATGCACGAACACGCCAAGTCTTTGGGCGCAAAAATAATTGCTGAAAATGTTTTAAAAATTGAAAAAATTGAAAATGGTTTCAAAGTTTCTACAAATCAAAATACCTATGAAACCAAAACTGTGCTTTTAGCAACTGGTCAAAAACCAAGAACGCTAAATGTTGAAAATGAAGCCAAATACCTGGGAAATGGTATTTCTTTTTGTGCAACTTGCGATGGATTTTTCTACAAAGACTTAGATGTTGCAGTTGTAGGTGGTGGCAACGCTGCTGTTGACGAGGCTGCTTTTTTGGCAGATATTTGTAAAAAAGTTACAGTAATTACTCAAGATCCGCACTTAACTGCTGACAAAAAAGGACAAGCAGAACTATTTAAAAAAACCAACATTGAAGTTATTTATAACGCAAAAATTAAGAAAATCTTGGATGAAAACAACACACTAAAAGGAATTAACTTTGATGTGTTTGACCAAAATCACTCAGTTTTTGTAGACGGTATTTTCATTTTTATCGGCCAAGTTCCAGAGTCTTCGTTGCTTGACACAGAACTGCAAAAAGAATGGGGATACTATTTAGTAAATGAAGATTTGTCTACCTCTATTCCTGGTATTTTTGTAGCAGGCGACGTTAGAAAAAAAGCAGTTAGACAAGTAATTACAGCCGCAGCCGACGGCGGTATTGCAGTTTCTGCGATTGCCAAATACTTAAAAAACCATGGCTAATTCTAGCCAACTGTTGGCAGATGAATTAAAAAAACTCGGGATATCTTTTTCTAAGTACTGCAAGCAAGCAATTCTTGCCTGCATTTTAAAACTGCCGTTTTTAGAGTTGAAGCAGTTTTTAATGTTTGCACTTTACTTAAAAAAACCATCAAATCAAGATAGCGAGTTTTATGAGTTTAAAGTGCCGTACGAACTACTTGAACTCTATGACGCTGCTTTTAAAAAACTAAATGTTAAAGCAGTTGTCAACTATGGCTCTAAAAAGGTAGTTTTTGCACACCCTGATTTTTCGGCAATTGAACCAGAAATTAACACAGTAATTGCAGAGACTTCTAAACCTTTGTTTTTTAAAACCCTATTTTTAATACTAGGCTCAATTAACTCACCAAGTTCTGCAAACTACCACCTAGAGTTTAAGTTCAAAAACACAGACTCTTGTTTTTTTGTCCAAAAAAACTTACTTAAGTACAATTTAGACGCCAGAATTTCAAAACGTTTAGACCACTTTTTGCTATATATTAAGTCTTTTGACCAAATAGTTGATTTTTTAAATCACTCAGAACTAAACAAAATCGCAGAGCGCTACACTAACTGCAAAATTGACAGAGAAGTGGCGACCACTTTACAACGCCGAGTGAATTGTGAAACTGCTAATATTAAAAAAACTTCTGAGGTTGCTGCTAAACAAATTAAGCAAATCAACTTTATTTTTGCAAACCTAGAAACTGAACTTGACCCAGAACTAGAGCGAGTTATGAAATTAAGATTAAAACACCCCTATAGTTCGCTTTCCGAACTTCAGTCAATCTACATTTCTACCTTTAAAAAACAAATCAACCGAGCGCATTTGAGCAACAAGTTTATCAAGGTCAAAAACCTTTACGATAGGTTAAAAAGACACTAAATTATGCTAAAATGTCATTGGAGAATAAAATGAAGAAAGAACTACTAACTAGGCTAAATTTAATTAAATCTATCTATATTTATAACTTAGGAATTGAAAATAATTTAGTGTTAACAGACGAAGAAAAAGAGATTTTTTCACTATTTTTATCTAAGGTAAACGAAATTGACGAAACAATTTCTAAGGCCTTGATTGGCTACAGTTTAGACAGACTTTCTAAATTAGACAAAGCAATTGTTGAGTACTCGGTTTTTGAAATGCAAGAACTCAAAACCCCTGTGCCGGTTGCAATCAACGAAGCGGTTGAAATCACTAAGTTGTTTTCTGATTTAGATGACGAAAAGCAACACAAGTTTACCAACAAGTTACTACAAAACATTGTTGCTAATTTAAAATGAGCGGAGCAGAGATTCAAAATAATAATACAGATAAAAACGTTATTGAAGTAGACTTTTTTAGCCAAAATATTGCTGATTTAGTTAAACATAATTTTGGCTATAGTCACTTTTTTGTGCTGGGTGAAGTTAAAGCAACTTACTCAGAATACGAGGCTAAAAACCCCAAAAGTCATCTTTACTTTAACTTAGTTGGCAAAGAAAGCGCGCTAAGATGTGCAATTTGGCAAAGCACTGTAAGTAAACTAGATTTTATTCCCTACTCCGGTATGCAGGTGATAGTTGATATCACTATTTCTTATTATCAAAAAGGTGGTTCAATTACCGCGACAGTTTGGCAGGTTTATGACTATGGTGAGGGTAAAAAGAAACGCGAAAAAGAAAAACTAATTAAAGAACTAAACTCTCTTGGGTATTTTGAAAAAGAAAGAAAAAGAAAGATTCCTCAAAACCCTGCGGTAGTCGGAATAGTAACTTCGGATACAGGCGCTGCACTCAGAGACATTAAAGAAAACGCATATAAACGCTTTCCTTTAATTGACTTTATTGTTTACAACACTTTAGTGCAAGGTGAAAACGCCGCAAAAGAAATTAAAAAAGCCATAGAACTTGCAAACTTAGAAAACAAAGCAGAAGTTTTAATTGTTGGACGCGGCGGTGGTGCTAAAGAAGACCTTGAGGCTTTTGACGCCAAAGAAGTTGCAGATGCTATCTATTTTTCTAAAATCCCTGTAATTTCTGCAGTTGGACATGAAAGAGATGTCTCAATTTCAGACTACGTTGCCGACCTTTCTGCGTCTACCCCAACAGACGCCGCTGCTCTAATTACTCAAATTACAACTGCAGATTTTCAAAATAAGTTAGCCGAATTTAACCACACAATTTTAACTAATTTAAAAAACAAAGTACATCAAGAAAACGCAGAACTGAGAACCTATGAAGCAGCACTAGAGCGAGTATCTCCGCTGAGTAAGTTGACCAAACTTCAACAAGAACTAATGTTGCTTAAAAACCAAGCAAAGTTAATGCTCGCTGCTCTTTACTCAAAAAAACAAGCAACGCTTGCGGTTGCTCTGCAAAGATGCCAAAACTCAGTTATCAACACTTACAACAAAAACGCAGAGTATTTAGACGAACTTGCCACTAAACTTCCAAACTTACACAAGACTTTAAGTGTTGCTCAAAGTCAAATTACTGACTTTAAACTAAAACTACCAAATATCCCTGAAATTATTAAAAATAAAGAGTTTGAGTTAAAACTTTTTAAAGAGCAACTTAACAACTTTGACTTAAATAAAAAACTTGAGCAAGGTTATGCACTGGTATTTAAAGATCAACAAATGGTTAGAAGCGTAAAAGATGTTAACGGCAATGACAGCCTTGAAATTAAATTAAAAGACGGTACTTTAAAAGTAGCAGTCACTAGCATAAAAGGAGAGTAAAAATATGAACAATTCAGAAAAAAACTTAGAGTTAAAGACACTGTTTGCAAAAATAAAGGAAAACATTGATAAGTTAAATCAAGAAAACGACATCATGGTTTCAATTGAACTTTACAAGCAAACTAAAGACCTAATTCAAAAAGCCGACTCTATTTTAGAGGTTGCTAAAAAAGCAATCGAAAATGAGCAGTAATTTTAATTTACTAAACTTTTTACCTGCTGACTTAAAAAAACTAAAAGTCCAAGACCTGCCCAAACTTTGCGCAGAAATTAGGGAGTTCATTAAAGAAAATATCTTAAAGTCTGGTGGACACCTTAGTTCTAATTTAGCAACAATTGAGCTAACTGTGGCTTTGGTTTATTTACTTAACTTAGACAAAGACAGACTGCTTTTTGACATTGGCCACCAGGCATACACCTACAAAATTTTAACTGGTCGTGGCAGTGGTTTTCTTAATTTTAGTGAAAGAAGAATTTCTGGGTTTACCGCATACAGCGAATCTAAATACGATTTTTTTGAAGCAGGACACGCATCTCAGTCTCTGTCTGCTTTGGCGGGATTTGTCTTAACAAACCCATTAAACAAGAATGTTGCGGTGATTGGTGACGGTGCGCTAAATGCAGGAATTGCCTTTGAAGGACTAAATACTTTAAGTGGATATAGCCTACCTGGCACAGTTATTATTAACAACAACAAATGCTCAATTGTTGAAAACGTTGGTGCATTTAGACACACCTTAAATGACCCAATCAAAGCACGCGCATACTTTGAAGCACTTGGTTATCGGTTTTTTTACCTTAAAGAAGGTAATGACGTTATTGCTTTAATAGACACTTTAAAAACTGTTTTAAAGGTGCAAAAACCGGTTGTTTTTTTAATTGAAACAATTAAGGGAAAAGGGCTTGTTGAAGCGGTTTCAGACGTAAGCGGTAAGTATCATTCATACAGTGCTTCCACTCAAACTCAAACCCCTTACATCATGGGGAAAGTAATTTCTGAGTTTGCTAAACTACGCGATTTTTATTTAATTGAAAGTGGTATGGAACTTGGCAACTTCACCAAAGACTTTAAAGAAAAATACCCAGATAGATTTATAGACTCAGGCATAGCTGAGGGAAACTCTGCGATGCTGGCCGCTAGTTTAGCCTTAAATAAAAAGAAAGTAATATTACCGTATTACACCACTTTTATTCAGCGCTCGCTCGACTACTTGCTTTCAGATATTGCACGAGTAAACTTAGATGTAACTTTACTTTTAAACTCAGCCTTTTTAACAAATCGTGACCCTTCTACTCACCAAGGTACTTACTTTACTAAATTACTTAGTTGCTTTCCAAACACTAAAGTTTTTGCCTGTGGGCTGGACACCGACTACGCAACATTGCTTTCTTCTACTTTTGATTTACCTGGGCTAAAGGCGATTGCTTACCCGAAACTACCGCTTAGCGAAAATTTTAATCCCGAAACTTTTTCTATTAAGTTTAAAAAAGAGTCGTTTTGGCAAACTCTTAAAACAGGTAAAGACACTTTGGTTTTAAGTTATGGACCAATTTTAAAAGAAATTTATCAAAATTTAAATGAAGACTTTACACTAGTCAACACAAGACTGATTTCTCAGATAGAAGATGAGGTTAGTTTTTTAAAACAAGTTGAAAAACACCAAAAAATAGTAGTAGTTGAAGAAGCAAGTTCTCTGCTTTACGGTTTAGTTCTAGATTTCTTAAACCGCCGTAATTTAAACAAAAAAGTTATTCCTCTGAACCTAGACAATTGTTTGGTTTCAGAAAAAACTAGAGCAGAACTACTTAAAGACTTTAAATTAACTTTGGCTGATATCAAAGCAGCGATAGAAAATTAAAAAAAGGTTGAATAAATCAACCTTTTTTAAAAAATATTTAATTTGACTAAATAACTCCGTTTGCTTTTAAGATAATTGAAATAAAAGCAGCCACGAATGAAACCGCCATTGCACCTAGAATTACCCAAATTACGATTTTACCCTTTAGTGTTTTACTTGGGTTTTTTAAAATAATTACTCCGGGTTCTTGGTTTTTTTCTTTTTTGTCTTTAAGAGCCTTGCTGGCTTTATCTGTTTTCTTTTCTTTCTTTCTTTCTTCTTTTAGTTCTTTTTTGTAAGAACCAGTTAGTTCGGTTTCAAGATTTTCAACTTTTTTATCTTCAGCCACAGCATTCACCTCGCAATTACTTTTCTATTTTACCATATTTAAAGGAGCAGAATGAAAAAAACCTATATTTTTCATTTAGATTTAGACCAGTTTTTCGCAGCGTGTCACATGATAAAAGAACCTTATCTTAGACACACTGTTTTTGTCGTGGGTTCAGATCAGTCTCACTTAAACAAAGGAGTGGTTTCAACTTCATCTTATTCTGCTCGCCGCTTTGAAATAAAGTCTGGAATGACGATTGTTGAGGCTAAGCGAAAATACCCAAAAATTGTAATAGTTCCCACTGATTTTAAACTATACAAGCATTTTTCTAATCTATTTTTTGACTATTTGTTTACTTTTACCAACAAGATACAAATTGCTTCAATTGACGAGGCTTATGTTGACTTTACAGATTACTTAGAAAACAACAAAATTGAGCCACTTGAACTTGCTAAACAAATTCAAAAACATTTAATGGACATGTATAAACTACCTGTGTCAATTGGAATTTCAGAGACTTTGTATTTGGCCAAAATTGCCTCCGACTTAGATAAACCTTTAGGTATTTCTACGCTTTACCGCACTGAAATTGAAAGTAAAATTTACGGAATGCCACTTGGCAAACTATATGGGTTTGGTAAATCTTCAACTGCTGCTTTGGAAGAACTTAGAATTTATACTCTTGCTGACTTTGTTAAAAAAGACAATCAAAGAAAGTTAGCAGAACTTTACCGCCCGCAGCATCTTTTAGAAATTATGGCTGCTGTCTCTGGTCACTCTAAAGACTTTATTGAACCTTATCAAATTAGCGTTCCAAAAAGCATGTCAAGGGAAGTTACTTTAAACTACGCAGTAGATTCACTTGAGGCAATCGTTGCTAAAATCAAGCCAATTTACCAAGATTTAGCCGCCCAACTAAATAACTTTGGACTTGAGGCAAAAACTGTTAACTTTAAGTTTAAAACTGCTAACTTTAAAACTTATACTCGTGCAAAAACTTTAACATATTTTATTTCTAGTGCTTTTGACATTCAAAATGCTCTTGAAGACTTCATTAAAGAAAAACTTGAAATTGACGTGCCAATTCGCCTATTTGGCGTTGGTCTTTCTAACTTTAGAGAAATTAAACCAAAAAGCGACTTAAATAGTGGTTTTTTTAAAGCAGAGTAATTTTAAAATCAGTTTCAAATGCATTTAAAATAAGTTAAAATTAAAGAGATGAAAGAGTTTACAGAAATTTTACAAAAATTAAATATATCTGAGTTCACCGCTTTTCAAAAAAGAGCAATAGACACAATTTTAAAACAAAACGCTAATGTTGTAATTTCGGCTAAAACCGGAGTCGGCAAGACTTTTGCTTATTTAGTTCCACTCTACGTTAATTTGAAACCAAAAGACAAAGCCTTGATTTTGTGTCCAACTGCCGAACTTTGTTTGCAAACCGCTTTGGTTTTTGAACATTTATTTGCCAAAAAAGTTTATTTAGACGCCAAAAAACCTAGTTTAACTGGTAAACAAATCTTTATATTAACTCCAAATAAAGCTACTGAGTTAATCAAATCTGGTGCTTTTAATCAGGCTGAGTTTAAGTTTTTAGTCGCAGACGAGGCTGATTTCATGTTTGAAGTTGAGTTTATGGATGAACTTAACCAAGTTTTTTCTTACTTTAAAAAGGCTCGTTTTATCTTGGTTTCAGCCACTGTTAAAAAGTCTATGAAACCTTTTATCAAGGCTTTTTTTGGTTCTTTTTTAATGCTAGAAGAAACAAGCACTCAGCTAAACTTAAAGCACTATATCGCCAGAGCAGAAAATGGCGAAGAAATCAAAACTTTAGTTGCTTTGCTGAAAGCAAAAAATCCATATACAGCACTGGTTTTTGTTTCAAAAAAATCAGAACTTGAAAAAGTTTACAGAGAAATTGCTAAAGTAATTCCCTACACTGTTTTAATTTCTGGCAATCTAGACTTAAAAGAACGCCAAAGAATTTATAAAGACCTAACTCAAGAAAAATACTCAGTAGTAGTCGCTACTGACCTGTTTTCTCGCGGAATTGACCTAAATTTCAGTCATGTTTTTAACTTAGATGTACCTAAAACCAAAGCAATTTTTGAACACCGACAAGGCAGAACTGCGAGATTCAACCGCTCAGGCGAAGTCTACACAATTTATACTGATTTAGATAAGCGCCGACTTTACAACTACCAGGTGCAAAACTCACAGTTTATTGAACTTAAAGTCAAAAATGGCGAGATTTCGGAGTTAAAAAAACCTAAATCAAAACAAAGCGAGTTAATAATTGCTGCCGTTAAGACTGTTAAAAAACCAACTAAAGTTAAACCAAACTATAAAAAACAAAACAAAAAAGCCATTGAAAAAGCCGTCAAAGCCGCTAAAGTCAAGCACTTTCGTGCTCAGTTTAAAAAAGGAAAAAGGTAAAAAATATGAAAAACTTTAACCTAGGTTCACACAACTCATTTAAAAAACCAGACTATCTAAAAGGCACGATTGCAGAAGTTAAACACAACCAAGCAACCGCACTAATGATTTTCACAGGCCCACCACAAAGCACTTTTCGCACAAACACCGAACTTTGCTTTGCCAAAGAAGGAATAGCGGAACTCAAGGCTTTGTCAATCCCTAAGCAAAACTTTGTAGTCCACGCTCCGTATATCGCAAATCTAGCTTCTCTGGACTTAGCAAAATGGCAAAGGTCTGTTGACTTTTTTTCAAGCGAACTAAAGCGATCCTATGAACTTGGTGCTGGCATGTTTGTACTCCATCCAGGATCTGCTTTAACTCAAGACCGCTCGCTTTCTTTAAAACAAGTTGCAAAAGCCGTAAATCTGTTAATTAAATATGTACATGACAATAATCTAGATATCAAAATTGCCGTCGAAACCATGGCTGGCAAAGGCAGCGAAGTTGGAATTACATTTGCGGAAATCGCCGAAATTATACACACTTATCCAGACCCGGATTTAGGTGTGTGCATCGACACTTGCCATATTTTTGACGCAGGCTATGACATTAAAGACCATCAAGCCGAAGTTTTTGCTGAGTTTAAAAATGTAGTCGGCATGGATAAATTATTTTTATTTCACATCAACGATTCACTACATGGACTGTCTTCACGCAAGGACCGCCATGCTAATATTGGTAAAGGCAAAATTGGCCTTGCACCCCTTAAAGCAATCGTGCAAAACCCAGAATTTTTAGACATTCCAAAAATTTTGGAAACCCCTGTAGGTACTGACCCAGACATTTATCTTAAAGAGATTCAAATGTTGTCTGAATAACGACTTTAAAAACAACCTATTTTAACCCTAAATTATGGCCTTGGTTTTTCAAAACCAGGCCATTTTTTTCACCAAAAAACAAAATCAACCAATAGTTTTTATTTGGCAAAAAATCCAATTTGTGCTATGATTATTTCGTATATGCGCTAATCAAAAAATCGAGTTATATATTATATATAATATACGCACAGAAACTGGAGGAAAAATGAGTTTTAAAAACATAAAATATGGCAAAAAAACCGAACGTCGTAATTACTCAAAAATGATGTACGATGTTGATTTGCCTGACTTGATTGAAATTCAAACGCAGTCTTTTGAAAAATTTATCAAATCAGACTTACTTGAATTGCTAAAGGAACTTTCGCCAATTGAAGGAAACAATGGTGACATTAAACTGTACTTTGAAAGCGTTGAAGTTCAAGAACCTAATTTCACAATCGCTGAATCTAAAACTAGAGACATCACCTACTCAGCACAAGTGATGGCAGATGTGAAGTTAGAAAACTGCATTACCGGTGAACTTAGAGAAGCAAAAGTCTTGTTAACAGAAATGCCTTCAATGACTCCAACTGCTACTTTTATCATCAACGGTGCTGAACGTGTGGTGGTTTCACAAATCGTGCGTTCAAGTGGAGTTTATTACACTAAAGACATCAACAAAAAAATCAACAAAGTTATTTACTCTGGTCAAATGATTCCAACTCGTGGTGCTTGGGTTGAGTTTGAAGAGGGCAACAAAGAACTGCTTTGGGCAAAATTAGACCGCTCTAAAAAAATCTCGCTAACTACTTTTATTAAAGCCTTAGGTGTTTCTTCAAACAAAGAAATTGACAAACTATTTAAGTCAGAGCAACTTAAAGAAACTCTTGAAAAAGACGCAACTAAGACTTCAGACGACGCAGTAGTTGAAATTGTTTCTAGACTAAGACAAGGCGAAATTATCCCAGTTTCAGGCGCACGCGAGTTAATTCGCCAACGTTTATTTGATATTCGCCGCTACAACTTACTTGGAGTTGGTCGCTATAAATTTAACCAAAAACTAGACGTGCTTAGCCGTGTTAAAAACACATATCTTGCAGCCGACTTAAAAGATGCAATAGGAAAAGTTGTGCTTCCGGCCAATACTTTACTTGACGAAGAGGCTTTAAAACTACTTGACGCCAACCGTCATTTATTTAGAAAAGAAGTTATTTCTGCCGACAACTCACTGCAAAACATCGACAAAGCTGCTGTCTTAACTGAGTATGTTGGAGAAGGTGACCACGTGCAGTTGGTTACCACAGAACCAATTTATAACATCAAAACTGGCGAAGTCGTTTTTGACGCCGGCACTCAAATTGACGAGCAAGTTCTAAGAACTCTTCGTGAACTTAGAAATGGACTTGACGAAAAAGTCTTAAACTACTTTTTAACTGGCAACGTTTTTGAAAAACCAGCACAAAGACAACCTGTATACGCCGAAATCCTAGACGTTGTTAAGAGAACTGATTTAGGTGAATCTCAAGCAATTCGTGTAATTGGTAACGACAGCCGTGAGGTTAAAACCTATATTACGGTTTCAGACATCGTTGCTGGTATTTCTTACTTTTTGAACTTATATGAAAACATCGGGCAAACTGACGACATTGACCACCTTGGCAACCGTCGTGTCCGTTTAATTGGAGAACTGCTTGCCAACCAATTTAGAATTGGTATGGCTAGAGCCGAGAAAAACATTAAAGACAAAATGTCGGTTAAGTCTTTTGCAGACATCACTATTCCGGCAATTATGAACACTAAACCACTTACAACTGTACTAAATGCGTTTTTTGGTTCATCTCAATTGTCTCAGTTCATGGACCAAACTAACCCTTTGGCCGAACTTACTCAAAAACGTCGTGTATCTGCACTTGGCAGTGGTGGAATTTCTCGCGACCGCGCGGGTATTGAAGTCCGTGACGTTCACGCTTCTCACTACGGCCGAATTTGTCCAATTGAAACCCCAGAAGGACAATCAATTGGCTTAATTTCTTCACTTTCTTCATATGCCAAAATTGATAAATATGGCTTCATTCAAACTCCTTACTTTAAACTTGACCGCACAAATCGCGTTAACGGAGTTTGCGTGCCAAAAGTAGTAGATCACCATCTTTACTTAACTGCAGACGAAGAGTATAACGCGGTAATTGCCTCAGCCGCGACTGAGTTAAACCCAGACGGAACTATTAAAGAGCCGACAGTTACTGGTAGACTGCGCGGTGAAACCGGAATTTTTGCCCGCGAAGACGTTGAATACATGGACGTCTCTTCTAAACAAATCGTGTCTGTTGCAACCGCGACCATTCCTTTCCTTGAACACGACGAGGCGTCTCGTTGTTTAATGGGTGCCAACATGCAACGTCAAGCCGTGCCAGTTATCAAACCAGAGGCACCACTAGTTGGAACCGGAATTGAGTATCGTGCTGCTAAAAACTCAGGTACTTCAGTGGTTGCTAAAAACTCAGGATACGCGGTATACGTGGACGCCAAACGCATTGACGTTTTGCCAATTCCTGAGAAAACCATTAAATACGATGGTCAAATCTTGTTTGCCCCAAACTCAGACTGGTCAGCAGAGCAAGCGCTTAAAATCTATAAATACGGACTTAGCGACACCGATGTCTACACGTTAATTAACTACGAACGCTCAAACCAAAATACTTCAATCGTGCAAAAACCAATTGTCAATGTTGGTGACTGGGTTGACCTAAACGAAACTATTGCCGACGGTCCTTCTACCGACAACGCAGAACTTGCGCTTGGCCGCAACGTTACAGTTGCTTTCATGACTTGGGAAGGCTATAACTTTGAAGACGCCGTTATCGTTTCTGAAGACTTAGTTAAAAACGACGTCTATACGTCTGTGCATATTGATGAATACCAAATTCAAACTAGAGACCTTCGCAACAACATCGGAAAAGAAGAGTTTACTAACGAAGTTCCAAATGCGAACCGTCAGGCTGTGGCTAAACTTGACCAAAACGGTGTGATCTTACTTGGTTCTGAAGTTAAAGAAGGCGACATTTTAGTTGGTAAAATCACCCCTAAAGGTGGAGCAGAGCCTTCTCCGGCTGAAAAACTAATTCAAGAAATTATTGGCGAAAAATCCAAAGAATACAGAGACACTTCTCTACGCGTTCCACACGGTGGTGGCGGTATTGTTCAAAAAATCCAATACTTTTCTAAGAAAAACAAAGACCAACTACCTCCTTCTGTAAACGAACAAATCAAAGTTTTTATTGCTAAAAAAAGAAAAATCAGAGAAGGCGATAAAATGGCGGGTCGCCACGGTAACAAAGGTGTTATCTCTATAGTAGTGCCACGCGAAGACATGCCATACATGACAGACGGAACACCTGTTGACATTATGCTTAACCCACTTGGTGTACCTTCTCGTATGAACATTGGCCAAATCCTGGAGTTGCATCTAGGGTATGCTGCTAAAAAACTTGGAATTAAAATCGCAACTCCGGTTTTTGACGGGGTTGAAAACGCCGATCTTGTCGATATCTTAAAAGAAGCAAACTTACCACTAAACGGTAAAATGACACTTTTTGACGGAAGAACTGGTGAGCTTTTTAGAAATCCAGTTTCAGTTGGTGTGATGTACATGATTAAGTTATCGCACATGGTAGACGACAAACTACACGCGAGAAACGTCGGACCTTATACTTTAGTAACTCAACAACCTATGGGTGGAAAAGCCCAAAATGGTGGCCAAAAACTAGGGGAAATGGAAGTTTGGGCGCTATACGGCTACGGCGCTGCCCACGTTCTGCAAGAAATGCTGACTATCAAGTCAGACGACAAGGTTGGCAGAAACAAAGCCTACTCTGCGATCACTCAAGGCAATTTAATTCCGCGTCCATCTCTGCCTGAATCTTTCCACGTGTTAACCCGAGAACTGCAAGCCCTTGGTATTTACGTTGAGTTAATTAACTCAGAAACTGGCGAAAATGACGCCGTTAAATCACTGCTTGACTTAAAACCTGCCCGCAGTAATGGAGGTATTTAAAAATGCTAAAAGCCTACGAAAAACAAAGCATTAAAGACATTAAAATCATTTCTGAAGAAACTAAAGAGTTCTTAAAAAATATCGCCGTTCATACCTTGGGTGATTTAAACTTATTTTCAGTTTCTCAATACCAAAGTATTTTTGCAGAGTGTTCAGAGGATGTACTGAAAGACATCAAAACTCTTTTGACTAAAAACTACCTACCTGAAAAAATCCAACAACTATTTACAGAAAACGAAGTTATTAAGTTTTTCAAAGAAAGCGGATTTACTGACCTTAAGTCAATCTTAACCGCACCACGCTCTAACTTATTTCAAATTTTAAAAGACGACGACTTTCTTTTAGCCGAAACCAATCAACTTTTTGTCTTCTTTGGTCAAACTCCGTTAACCGAGGCTGATTTTGACGAAAAACTAGACTTAGTTTCATCTCAAACTAAGGTTGCCGAAATTAACGTTGCTGAGCGTTTAAAATCAGTTGACGACACACACATCACTGGCTCTAAACTATACAGGCACATGCGAATTCGCTTAGCCTCACCAGATGAAATCAGAACTTGGTCTTACGGTGAAGTTAAGTCACATGAAACCATTAACTACCGAACCGCTAAACCTGAAGTTGGTGGGTTGTTCTGCGAAAAAATATTCGGTCCAACTAAAGACTTTCAATGTGCATGTGGTAAAAAACAAAGTGGCAACAAAGGCCAAATTTGTCAAAAATGTGGGATTGAGATTACCGAATCTCTAGTTCGCCGTGAAAGAATGGGCCACATTGAACTAAAAAGTCCAGTTGTCCACACTTGGTTTTTCAAAAACTCACCGTCGCGACTTGCGATTTTACTTGGAATTAAAGCCAAATCCTTAGAAGAAGTTGTCAACTACGCAGCCTACATCGTGACAGACCCAGGCAACACACCACTTAAACGCAAACAAATTTTGTCAGAACAAGACTACGCCGCGATTAACGAAGAGTACTATGGACGCTTTCAGGCGCAAACTGGTGCTGAGGCCATTCAAACTCTTTTAAAAGCGCTTGACTTAGACCACGAAATCCGCGTGCTTCGCAAGAAATTCCGCACTTCTACTAAACAAAAACGACAAAACATCATCAAACGTCTGGAAATTGTGGAAGCATTCTACTCATCTGACAACCGCCCTGAGTGGATTGTTATGCCGGTAATTCCGGTAATTCCACCAGACCTTCGCCCAATGGTTCAATTAGACGGAGGCCGTTTTGCAACAACTGACCTTAACGACCTTTACTGCAAAATAATTAACCGTAACAACAGGTTAAAAAAAGAACTTGACCAGTTTACAACTTCGCTTATCCTTAAAAACGAAAAGCGTTTAATTCAAGAAGCCGTTGACTCACTATTTGACAACTCAAAACGTGGAAACAAAAAAGCGCTCGCTTCAAACGCACGTCCACTTAAATCACTTTCCGATTTGCTTCGTGGTAAACAAGGTCGATTCCGCCAAAACTTACTTGGAAAACGCGTTGACTACTCAGGTCGTTCCGTAATTATCGTGGGTCCGAACCTAAAGATGTATCAGGCTGGAATTCCGCGCGAAATGGCGATCACTTTATTTAAGCCGTTTGTAATTAACCGACTTCAGGAAAACCTAGAAGTAACTCGCCAAAAATCGGTTGAAATGTATGACAACCGCACTAAAGAAGTTTGGCAAGTTCTGGAAGAAGTAGTTCGTGAACACCCAGTGCTACTAAACCGTGCGCCTACTTTGCACCGCTTGTCAATTCAAGCGTTTGAGCCAAAACTAATTGACGGTAAAGCCATTCGTCTGCATCCTTTGGCAACAACTGCATTTAACGCCGACTTTGACGGAGACCAAATGGCCGTGCACTTGCCGCTTTCACCAGAAGCGCAAGCAGAGGCTAGACTACTTATGCTGGCTTCTAACAACATCTTAAACCCGAAAGACGGAAAACCAGTTGTAACTCCATCTCAAGACATGGTGCTTGGAAACTACTTCTTGACAACCGAAGAGCGCTATATTGAGGCTGACCCTAAAACTCATCAACACAGAAATGAAGGTATGTTGATTTCTTCAATTGACGAGGCAAAAAACGCACAAAGCGCAGGTATCATTGACTACCACACCAGAATTTTAGTGCGTCCACAAATCCTTAACCGTCGTTTTACTGCAGACATTCAAGGCAAACTGCTAATTACTACTTTAGGTAAATTAATTTTTAACGAAATTATGCCAGACGGTTTCTTTTACTTAAACGAACCAACTGAGTATAACTTAACCCAAGGGGTGCCGCAATCTTACTTACTTGACTGCAACAAAGACCCAAAAGTTTATTTTGCTCAAACTAAAGACCAACCACTACCCGAACCTTTTAAAAAATCGTTTTTAGGTAAAATTATTGACACTGTCTTTAAACACTACGATGTCACAAGAACCTCTGTGATGTTAGATGACTTAAAAGACTTGGGCTTTAAGTACTCAACTGTCTCTGCCGTCACAATTTCTTACGATGATATCAAGGTTTACTCAAATAAAGCCGCAATTTTAAAAGAATCTCAGGCTAAAATTGAGCAAATTACTAACTACTTTAACATGGGTATGTTGACCGACAAAGGTCGTTCACGACAAATTATCAACGTTTGGGAAAATACTAAAACCGAGATTTCTCGTGGACTTGAGCGCGAACTTAACCGTGAAAACCCGATTTACGTAATGTCGGATTCTGGAGCCCGCGGTAACATTCAAAACTTCGTGCAGTTAGCCGGAATGAGGGGTATTTTAAATAACCCTAAGGGTGAACAAATTGAAGTTCCAGTTAAATCATCATTTAAAGAAGGTCTAACCGTTTCTGAGTTCTTTATCTCAACCCACGGTGCCCGCAAAGGTTCAACCGACACGGCTTTAAAAACAGCACAGTCTGGTTACTTAACTCGCCGACTTGTAGACGTTGCGCAAGGCGTAATTATTACTCTTGATGACTGTGGTACTGAAAACGGAGTGTTTGTAAAAGATATACTTGATAAAGACCAAAAAGTAGTCTGCAGCCTTGAAGAACGACTACACGGCCGTTTTGCTGCCCAAAAGGCGTATGATAAAAACAATCTGCTAATCGTTGACAGAAACGAACTAATTACTCAAGAGGCCGCGGCTAAGATTGCCGAAAACTACTCTGAGTTTAAAATTAGAACTAATTTAACTTGTTCTGCAATTGACGGACTTTGTGTGAAGTGCTATGGTCTAAACTTAGCAACTAACTCAATTGTGGAAGTCGGTGAAGCCGTTGGTGTTGTGGCAGCACAGTCTATCGGTGAACCTGGTACTCAGTTAACGATGCGTACTTTCCACACTGGTGGTGTGGCATCAGCATCCGACATTACTCAAGGTCTTCCTCGTATTCAGGAACTTTTTGAGGCTAGAACTCCAAAAGGAAAATCTGTTATTTCTGAGTATTTTGGGAAAGTTAGCCAAATTAGTCGTCCACAATATGGTCAACCTAGCGTGGTTATTGAAGACCGCCAAGGCAAAACTCACACTTACTCAATTGAGTCAAACGCAGATATTTTGGTGAAAGTTGGGGATTCTGTACAACCCGGAACTTCGCTAACTCCGGGTTCAATTCACCCGAAAGAACTACTTAGAGTAACCGATACTTTAACCGTTTCTAACTACATCTTGGCAGAAGTCCGCAAAGTTTATCAATCTCAAGGCGTGGACATTCAAGATAAACACATTGAAATCATCATTAGACAAATGCTGAAACGCATTATGATTATCCATGAAGGCGACACTAACTTACTTCCTGGTATCGTGGTTTCAAACTCAGACTTCTTGAAAGCCAACCGCGTGGCTTTTGAACAAGGCACACGTCCAGCAATTGGCAAAAGAATTCTACTTGGAATTACCAGAGCCTCACTTTCAAACGACTCGTTCTTGTCAGCCGCTTCCTTCCAAGAAACCACCAGAATTCTGACAGACGCTGCGATTTCTTCTAGACCTGACCAACTAAAAGGTCTAAAAGAAAATGTAATTATCGGTGGACTAATCCCAGCAGGAACCGGAATTTTAAAAGAAACTGAGTTTAACTACACCAAAGTTTCTGACGATAAAAACGCTTAGTTTATTAACCAAACAAAATAGCAAAAATACACATCCGCCTTACTTTAAAGTAAGCCGGATGTGTTAAAATAATGGTAGACTGCTACCAAAAAAGGAGTTTATACACATGAAAAAAGCAATTCATCCTGAATTTAATGAAGTTGAAGTTATTTGTTCAACTTGTGGTTCTAAGTTCAAAACTCAATCTACTGCCAAAGAAATTAAAGTAGATACATGTTCACAATGCCACGCTTTCTACACAGGCACACAACAATTTGTCCAAGCCCAAGGTCGTGTAGATAAGTTCAACAAACGCTACAATATTGAACAAAAACCAGGAAAATAGAAATAAACATTTTGCACATGCCCTGAGGCTTGCCAAAAAAGCCTTGGCTTGTGCAGAAGTGCCAGTTGGTGCGCTCATTTTAAAAGATGGAGAAATTATCGCAACTGGTTATAACACCAAAGAACACAAACACGATATTTTTGGACACGCAGAAATTACTGCTTTAAAGAAAGCGACTAAACGCCTAAAAACTTGGAAACTCGAAGACTGCGTGATGATATCCACCCTTGAACCTTGTGTGCTTTGTGCAGCGGCGATTGCTGTTGCTAGAATAAAAGAATGTATTTTTTTGGCCAAAGATCCAACAGTTTTTAGTCAAAAAATCAGAAAAGAGATTTTTCTACAACCCACCGCTCACACTAAATTAACTTTTGTTAAGGTAGATGAGGCAGCTGAGTTGCTAAAAAAATTCTTTAAACGCCTGTAGAGGCAAAGATTTTAGATGTTTCCTTTTAAAAGCCATTGGCCGATTGACTTATCTGAACGGGTCAGGTCTTGATTGAAGCAGCCATCAGGATATAGCCATTGTGGCCAATGGTCTTTAAAAGGAAACATTTTTTAAAACCTAGTAAGGAGGATTTATGAAATTCAATTTAACTGACAGAGTGCCTGCCTACACTCAACAAATTGACAAAAGAACTCTAGAAATATACTTTATGACGGATTCAGAAAAAGCTATTTGGCACAAAAAAGGTCTACTTAAAGTTTGGGACATTACTCCGCAAACTGCAAGACTGTTAATTGACCAGGCTTATTTTGAAACAGGTTCAATTAAAAGACTTTACGAACAAGACGTGAACGCTGAATACTTGGCGTACGCAGACGGCATTAACTCAATTAAAAACCGCATTTTTATTCCAGTATTTTTAGGAATACTAATTGGCTTTATTGCAGCTGCCACCACTATCGCCGTGCTTTCTTCTAAGTTCCCACAAGTTAAATCTTGGTCATTTTGGGTGTTAATTGGACTTTTAATTGTTGTTTTTGGTCTAGTTTTTGGAATTTCTCGCCAAATTACTAAAAAAATGGCAGCGCTTCACAATAAGTTTTTTACAAACATTTTAGCCTTAGTTGGAGAAGATAACTTCAAAGCCTTAGAGGCAGAAACTGAAGAATACAAAAAAACCGTGTTAAATCAAGAAGTTGCTGCAAACTCAGCAGACAAAACAGTAGAACCTGTTGAAGTTGAAGAACCAATAGCCAAAGAATCTAAAGAAAAATAATGAAAACCGAAAAAGATTTAGATAAACTTTGCATAGATACCCTTAAGATGCTTGGAGTTGACACCATTAACAACGTCAACTCAGGACACCCAGGGATAGTTTTAGGGGCAGCCGCTCCGCTTTACTATCTTTACAACTACGCAATCAATCAAAACCCAAAAGACCCACTTTGGCCAAACCGCGACCGTTTTTATTTATCTGCAGGCCATGGTTCTGCTTTGCTTTACTCACTTTTGCATCTTGCAGGATTTGATTTAACAATTGATAACTTAAAGAACTTTCGTAGACCTGGAAACACACCAGGTCACCCTGAGTTTAGAGAAACTCCAGGAGTTGAGGCGACAACTGGTCCACTTGGACAAGGCGTTGCAATGGCGGTAGGTTCAGCAATTGCAGAGGCTCATTTAAACAAAGTAAATGGACCTGCAAATACAGACTACTATACATACTGCTTATGCGGAGACGGAGACCTGCAAGAAGGTGTTGCTATGGAAGCGATTTCTTTAGCCGGCCGACTTAAACTAAATAAGTTAATTATGTTGTTTGACTCAAACAACATTCAACTAGACGGGCCAACTTCTTTAACTTGCGAAACTAATTTTAAATTAAAGTTCTTGGCCGACGGTTGGAACTATATTTTGGTAACCAACCCTTACGATAAGGCCGAGTTTTTAGAAGCAATCCGCTTGGCTAAAGAATCAGAACTTCCTACTGTTATTGAAATGAAAACCACAATTGGACAAGGTGCAACAAAAGAGGCTACAAACAAAGTTCACGGCTCTCCACTTGGTGTAGCAGAACGTGACTTACTTGCTGAAAAACTTGGATACCAATTAAAACCATTTGAAGTAGATCCACTGGTTTACAAACATTTTCAAGATAATTTCTTAAAAAGAGGTCTGGAAAAATACACAGCCTACTCTAAATTAAAACCACTTAACAAGCAAAGTCTAGACTTTGATTTAAGCGAATTGCTCGCAAAAATCCCTGAAAAACAAGCAACTCGCAAGTCTTCTGGCGACATCTTGACTCATATTTCTAGCCAAGTTCCTGCGTTAATTGGTGGATCTGCTGACCTTTCTTCATCAACTTGCGTAAAAGGAGTAGATGGTGATTTCGATCACACCAACAGACTTGGACGCAACTTAAACTTCGGAGTTCGCGAACACTCAATGGCAGCAATTGCCAATGGGATTGCACAAACTGGTGTACTTAGACCTTTTGTCTCTGGTTTTTTTGTTTTCTCTAACTATATGTTTCCAGCAATTCGTTTGTCAGCTCTACAAAAACTACCAGTGATGTATATTTTTACCCATGACTCTGTATTTTTAGGCGAAGACGGACCAACCCATCAACCAATTGAACATCTTGCGCAACTTAGATGTATGCCAAATGTAAACGTGATTAGACCGTGCGACTTTAAAGAAACTTTGGCGGCTTATAAGTTAATGCTTTCTGAAAACGACTTTCCTTCAGTTTTGGTTTTAACTCGCCAAAACGTATTAGAAAACCCAAACTCTCAACTAGACATTCAAAAAGGAGCCTACATTATTAAGCCTGAGCAAAACAAACACTTACTTACTTTAATTGCAACTGGTTCAGAAGTTTCTTTAGCAATTGAAGCAGCAAAAGTCCTTGAAACTAAAGGTCAAGGTGTGCGCGTAGTTTCCATGCCTTCTTGCTTCTTGTTTGACAGACTTACTAAATCTGAGCAAGCAGAGATTTTAGGCAACGCTAAAATTATAGCAGTAGAAGCAGGCTCTGCTTATTCTTGGTATAAATACACACCTCACGTTTTTGGAATAAATAATTTTGGACTAAGTTCATCTGAAGCCGAAATTCGCGAAAAATTAAAATTCACCAAAGCAGATTTAGTGGATTTTATTGAAAATGCAGTTAAATAATTGTATATTTGACTCAATCGTAATTGGGGCAGGGCACGCCGGTATTGAGGCCGCCGCTGCCCTTTCTCGTTTAGGCAAGTCAGTTTTATTTATTACAGGAGATAAATCTCAAATTGCCACCCTTCCCTGCAATCCGTCAATTGGTGGACCTGCGAAGGGTGTTTTAGTGCGAGAAATTGACGCACTGGGTGGTTTGATGGCCAAAGTTGCAGACAGTGCTACCATTCAAATGCGTAGGCTAAACTCATCTAAAGGTCCTGGTGTTTGGGCACTTCGTGCACAAATTGACAAAGAAATTTATCCGAAAAACATGTTAAAAGAATTAAAGAAACTAAAAAACATAGTTTTCTTGCATGAATATGCAACTGGGTTGTTAGTTAAAAACCAAACAGTAGTTGGGGCGATTACTGAAAGTAATACAAAGTATTTTGCCAAAACCGTAGTATTAACAACTGGCACTTATTTAGCATCACGAATTTTGATAGGTAGAGAAACTTATCAAACTGGACCTGACGGCAAACGCACAACTTCAGGTATTTCTGAGTCTTTGAGAAAAGCAGGTTTTGAAATCGTGAGACTAAAAACTGGAACTCCGCCGCGAATTGACTCAAACTCAATTGACTTTGCTGAACTTGTAAATCAAGATGAGAACAACCCAGAACTTAGATTTTCATACTACACAAAGGCCAAGCACAAAGCAAATTTAAATCTGCATACCCTCCATACAACCATGAATACTAAAGAGACAATTTTGGAAAATCTAAAATATTCACCACTGTATTCTGGAGTAATTGAAGGTAGAGGTCCACGATATTGTCCTTCAATTGAAGACAAAATTGTTAGATTCAAAGAAAAAGATATTCACCAAATTTTTGTAGAACCAGAAAGTATTAAAAACAACTTAACCTACTTACAAGGCCTTTCTACATCACTTCCGCGTTTTGTTCAAAGAAAGTTAGTTGCAAGTTTACCTGGCTTTGAGGAAGGTAAAATAATTAGATATGGCTACGCAATTGAGTACGACGCTATCAATCCTTTTCAACTATATTTGTCTTTAGAAACCAAAATCCTTAAAAACTTGTTTACTGCAGGTCAAATTAACGGAACTTCTGGATATGAAGAAGCCGCATGTCAAGGTTTGATTGCAGGCACAAATGCTGCTGCTAAAATTGACAACATTGAACCGCTTATTTTAAAAAGAAATGAGGCCTACACTGGTGTTTTGATTGACGATATAGTTACCAAGGGAGCAGACGAACCTTATAGAATGCTTACATCTCGTGCAGAGTATAGACTACTTTTAAGAGATGACAACGCCGACTTTAGACTGTCTGAAATTGCTTATAATAGAGGTCTGATAGATAGCGAAACATATCAAAAATATTTACTTAAAAAAGGGCTAGTTAAGCGATTAACCGAGATTTTAATAAACACAAAAATCACTCCTACCAAAGTAGTTTTAAGCCATCTTTCCAAACACAACATTTCACTTTATGAGTCAATTTCTTTAGCAAATTTACTTAAAAGACCAGAGGTTAATTTAAAGGTTTTAAGTTCTTTTATAAAAGAAAAATTTCCAGAAGAAGTCAGACTTGCCGCAGAGATACAAATTAAATACGAAGGCTACATCTTAAAGGAAATCAAGACTGCTGAGAAGTTTAAGTTCCTTGAAAACTTTAAAATTCCTGCTAACATTGACTACACACAAGTTGCTAACTTGGCCTTTGAATGTAGAGAAAAATTAGAGAAGGTCAGACCAAAAACTTTAGGACAAGCCTCTAGAATACTTGGAGTTAATCCAAGCGATATTCAAATTCTTTCTATCTATATTCAAAAAAGTAAAGAGAAAAGATAACCATGAAAGACATTTTTAGCAAATTTAACATCGGATTAACAGACGAACTAGTTTTAAAAATTGACAAGTATTACTCACTTTTAATTGAAGAAAATAAAAAAGTTAATTTAACTAGAATCGTTGATAAAACTGAGTTTTTAGTTAAACATATTCTAGATTCCGTTTTACCTTTTTTCAAAAACCCTGGCTTAATTCAATCCAAGTCTATCTTAGATATTGGCTCAGGTGCGGGATTTCCAGGTATTGTCATTGCTTTATTTTTTCCAAGCGTTGAAGTTATTTTAACAGAGTCTATTGGCAAAAAAGCAAGGTTTTTAACATTAGTTAAAGATGAACTAAACTTGACTAACTTAAAAGTTATTAATGATAGAGTTGAAAACATTAAAGGAGTTTTAGTTGATTTAGTTACAGCCCGCGCAGTTACTGACCTTACTTCGCTAGTTAAGTACGCTTTGCCTAAATTAACGAAAGGTGGCAAAATGTGTTTCTATAAAGCGACTAAAGCCACTGAGGAAATTGATGAGTTTGGGAAAACTAATTTAGTTAATTTAGTTAAAAATATTTCCCTAACCAAGTTTGTCTTGCCTTTTGAATTGGGTGAAAGAGTTTGCGTATGGATAGAAAAGAAATAGTAAAATTAAATATTTTAAAAACTGGCAATGACGGCGAAGGTATCGCTTACTCAAACAACCAGCCAGTCTATATATATGGAGCTGCAGAGGGTGAAGAAATAGAAGCAGAAATTGAGAGAAACAATCGAGGTGCACTTATTGGCAAAATTCTTAAAATTATTCAAAGGTCGCCAAAAAGAGCCGAGGTTTCCGCAAGTTTTTCAGAAACTATAGGGCTTCCTCTTATCCACCTAACTTATCCGGCAACACTTGAATATAAATACAAAAAAATAGTTTTCCATGTTAAAGGAAAACTAAGAAAACACATCAACCCCAAAACTTTCAAACACTTCGAAGGTACTTTAAATCCTTTAAATTATCGCAATGAAACAACAGTTTTATTTAAACAAATCAATAAAGCAATTGAATGGGGTCTATACAGACCGAACACTAATTTAGTTGAACCGACTAATAACTTAATTTCACAAGACGAGTTAATCACTAGTTTTTTAAATTATTTTAAAAAAGCACTTAGCGAAGTTAACTTTCCAGTAGTAGATAAAAAACCGCTTGGTCTGTTTGCAGTCTCTGTACGTAAAGCAACTAACTTAGATTTAGCAGTTAACTTACATGTTTATGGTGAACATAATTTCAAAGCACTTACTAACTTAATTTATAGTTCTGAGTTTTCACTTAAACAATTTGGTGTTTTTGTCTATAAAGACAAAACCACAAAACAACATGAGACTGACTATAGACTACTTAAAGGCCAATACTTTTTTAACACTAATTTTTTAAATAAAAATTACTATATTACTGCAAGCTCTTTCTTTCAGTTAAACTACCATACATTTCAAAACATACTTACCTACATTAAAGACTTTAAAATATTTAGACCAACTGACATCCTTTTAGATGCTTTTTCGGGAGTTGGTGTTTTTGGACTAGAACTCGCCAGCAAAGTTAAAGAAGTGTATTGTGTTGAGCTAGTTAAAGACCAAGTGTTGGCTTTAAAGAAAAATATATACGAAAACAAAATACCTAACGCCAAGGCTGTGGTTTCAAATGTTTTGACCTGGGTAGACTATAAAAAACACGATTTTGATGTGATGTTATTTGACCCGCCAAGAACCGGACTGGGTGAAACAGTATGCAAGTTTATTTGCGCAAAAAAACCAAGAAATGTGGTTTACGTATCTTGTAATGTTGAAACTTTAGTTAAAGACTTAAAAATGCTTACAGAAGAATATGAAATTACTTCAATTAAAGGTTTTGACATGTTTCCATATACTGCACACGTTGAAACTGTGGCACTTTTGTCTAAAAAAATACAGCAAAACAGTTAGTAGGGTAATGTAGGGCAAAACACAAAAAAGTAGGGTAAATGCCACAAATTGTCTGACTAGATATAAAAAGTAAAATACTTCTACAAAAAAACTAGAGAACACATAGAAAAAGCGATTATTGACTATAAAAAAATAGAACAATACACAGAAAAAAAGTAGGCAATACTCATAATTTGTAGGGTAACTGTATGTAAAACTCAGTAAAAACATATTAAGCACTACAAGTGTAAGTAAATTACCGTGTGATTAGTAGCAAGAGATAGTAGAAATACTATCTCTTTTTTGTTCTATTGCGATATTTTTATTTTACAAACACTCTTTAATAATATATAATTAAATAGTAAATGTAAGGACAGTATATGAATATTTTGAAAACATGTTTCAAAGAAAGCGATGTTATTACAAATAAACGAGCAAAAGAACTGGGTGTTAAAAGACACACACTTGCCGCACTTGCTAAAAAAGGTTTTTTAGAGAGGGTTAAAAATGGTGTTTATAAATTAAAAAACGCAATTGTAGATGAGTTTGCAACAATTTCTTTAAACTGCCGAAAAGTAGTTTTTTCTTTCCACACCGCACTATATCTACACTCTTTTAGCGATAGAACGCCAGGTATTTTTCACATTACAGTTCCACAAGGATATAACATCAACCACATCAAACGTAAACTTTTAAATATCAAGGTTCATTACGTAAAGAAAGAACACTTTAATTTGGGAATAGTTGACATTAAAACACCGCTTGGTTCAACTGTAAAGTGCTACGATATGGAAAGATGCGTTTGTGATATTGTATCAAAGAGAAAAACTATTGATAGACAAATATTTACAACCGCCATTGTTGAATACTTTAACAGTAAAAATAAAAATATCCGTACTCTTGTTAAATATAGCAAAGTATTTGGTATTGAGGATGAAATCAGAAAATATATTGAGGTGTTATAAATGATAAGTTCAGAAAGTATAAAAAGCAAAATAAGAAATTTAGCAAATTCTAAAAATCTTAGCTCTCAAGAACTTCTACAAATGTTTTTCTTTGAAAGATTTTTAGAAAGACTGTCAAAATCAAAGTATAAAGCAAATTTTATTATCAAAGGAGGACTACTTGTTGCATCAATGATTGGGATTTCAAATCGTACCACATCAGACATCGACACGACTGTTAAAGGTATCGCTGCAAGAAAAGAAAATATTCGCAGAATTATTTTAGAAATCATTAACACCGTTATAGATGATGGCATAAAATTTGAAATGGTTAACATAAGACACATAAGAGAAGAAGACAAATATGAAAACTTTAGGGTAAACTTATTTAGCCGTCTTGATAAAATAAAAAATAGTTTAAAAATTGATATTACAACGGGAGATGTTGTAACACCTAAAGAAATTGAATATCAGTATCGTTGTATTTTTCAAAAACAAATCATCAGTGTCATGGCTTATCCATTTGAAACTATATTTGCAGAAAAATACGAAAGTATTATTAAAAGAAATATTGCTACAACTAGAATGAGAGATTTTTATGATCTCTATAGTTTGTATAATCTAAAGAAAAACGATATAGACTTTGTTGTTTTGAAACAAGCAATTATTTCAACTGCTACCAAAAGAGAAAGTCTGCCCGCTTTGCGTGAAGCAAAAGATATTATTGTTGATATAAAAAATGATAAACAGCCTAAGGAATTGTGGACTGCTTACTTAAAAGATAACCCATACATAAAAGACTTGAGTTTTACAGATACAATAAAAATTGTTGAAATTATAGCTACAAATATCGATTTATAACGGTTTAACTCGTTACTTTAGTACTTAACTCCAAACATATTGTTGTTAAGTAAAATATTTTAAGGTTCTATAAACTTTTTTTAAGTAAAAAAAGATTTTCATATAAATATATAGTCGAGGTGATATTTATGAAAAAACTTTATTTACTTGTTTCGTTTATTTTAGTTAGCACATTGTTTTTAAGTGTTTTATATCCTGGTAAAGTAAGTGCAAAGACAAATCTATACCCGTATGTTCGTTTTTACATGCTAGACAAAACAACAAAACTGATTAACTTTTATACAGAAGAACCAAAAAAGAAGTTGTCAGACGAAGATAAAAATGAAAGAGCTAGATTAGAGATTGCAAAACGAAACACCTCATATAGGCATATAAAAAAAGAGTATGTATATTATCTTAATTACGCAAAAAAGGTTTCTTTTGTTTTACAAGTTGTATCTGAATTTTCTAATCAAGGTTCAACTAGCACAATACAAGAAATTACAACAGAGAGAATCGTTGAAGAAAGTGAAAAGTATACACAAAGTGGTTCTTTTAAAATGAGTATGAGTGGTACCATTAGCACTCCAACAAAATCACCGCTTAACGCAAAGGGTGAGGCAGGTGTTGAAAGTAAACTTGAAAATAAACTAGAAAAAAGTAAATATGAGAAAAATAAAGAGACTAAAACTATTAAAATTGAGCCAGGTTGTAAACTGGTGGTCAGAAAAATGGGATACGGTTATCTTTTTAATGGATACGCAACTCGTAGTGTTTTTTGGATATACAAAGACTGGGGTGAGTTTCAATTTGTTGAACACACTGGTATCTACATTTCATATAGAATAGAAAGAGACTACTAGATGACAAAGAAAACAAAATTAAAGCACCTAGTTTTTCTAACCCCGATTTTGGCAATTTTAATAGTTTGTTCAGCGTTAATTACGGTGTATTTAGTTCCAAAAAACTTTAAATTTAAAACAATTAAACAAACAAGTGTTTTTACTGAGTATAAAAACAGACAAAACTTTTATCTTTATACTAACCGAAAAAGTCCTTGGTTTTTAAGTCCAGACAAAATTAAATCTATTTATTTAAAAAACAAAAACACAAGTGAATCAATTCAAGCCAAACATCTTGAGACAAGATACAGAGGCCCAGAAGAGATTCAAGAAAACAGCAAGAACACTAAATATTTTCAAAATATTTTAACAGTTTCAATAGTTGATGAGTTTAAAAAGAACATTACTTTTGACTCAAGTCTTTTGGTACTTAATTTTAAAAATAGCAAAACTTTATCTTTAGAAATTGGGTTAGTTCAAATAATTCAGTCTAGTTTAATTGCAAAACCTTTTGCTTTAGAATACTCAGTTAACGTAACTTATGACAGTAGAAATTATCAAGACCGCGTAGATTATCAATTAAAAGTTTATGAATTTTCTTTTTCAATTTTAAAAGAATACGCCGATAAAGTTAAAGACATTAAAATGCTTTTGAGTAATTCAGATTACAGTTACGAAAAAATAAAACAAAATAAAAGAGTGAACTTCGTTGTTAAAAGAAAAGAAAGTGCACTTAATTTATGGCAAACTTATAGTCCATTTATTCTGATATTTGTAGACACTGAAGATGGTGTTAAAATCGCCAGACAAAGCGATTTACTGGTAAGTACCTTTACCCAAATTCACAATCTTTTAAAGTTATCAGAAACAACAAAAATAGTTCACACTACGAGTGCAAAACTATGAAAAAAGCAGTACTTGTACTGCTTTTTGTTGTAGTAATCCTTGTTTATATATTTGGTGTTTATTCTTTTACTAGTCTACTTTTGAAGAACACAGAACGTCTTTATTTAATTAAAGAACAAAGAAGTGTGATATATCGTGCTAACGGAAAGTTTAAAATTTATCTTTATACTGACTCTAAAACAACTAAAATCTCAATAAAGAATATCAAGTATTTTAGCCTAACTAGGCTAAATAGCAAGAATGAACTAACTCTTGAATTAAAAGAAATTAAGATGAGTAAAAGTTTCTTAAATCAAAAAAGAAATTTATTTAAGATCACTTTAGAATTTTTTACTCCAAAACTACTTGCAGACAGTGAAGAGTTTACAAGACTTCAAATCACCTTTATTACTAATCAAGTTTTAAACCTAGAACTTGGCAAATTTAAAATCGCACAAGCCGATAAGTTTGACTCGAAAGATGTGCTTTTTAGTTTTAAAAAAATCCAAATTGAAAAGGATTTTTTTAAAACTGGCACTAATTTTGAAGTTAAGTTTTTGGCAGACTTTATCTCTGATACTGCTGAGTTTTATTTTAGTTTATTTAAAGATGATAAATACTCGGTTAGCAAAAACGACAAACAGGAAACTACTTTCTTTTTTACAAACTCAAAGTTAGCGATTCCTGTTTTAGAGCCAGTTATTATTGCTGTGGTTAAACTAGATAATAACAAAAAAACTATATACCAAAACTGTTTAAAAAGAGATATCAGATGCGACTTTGAAGGTTTTTTAGACTTTGAAAACATTAAAGAAAAAGGTTGGATAAATACTTATGAACTCTAATTTAAAAGAAGTATTTATGCTTAAAGATGTAGTAGTTCCTTATATTAAAAAACCTTATAATTTGGAAATTAAAGCAGGCGAAAAGGTCTTAATAATAGGTGAAAACGGTAGCGGAAAAACAACTTTAATTTATCTTTTAATTGGCTTTATTAAACCAAAATCTGGTGTTTTAAAAAAGATAGATAAACCGATTTCTTATCTTACAGAAAAAGCAGACCTGCCAAGAAATTTAAAGGCAGGTGAGTATCTTGAAATTATCGCAAAGACTAAAAAAGGCTATGTAAATAAAAAATACATAGACTTTTTAGAACTGCCTTTAGATATAGATATTAAAAACTTATCAAAAGGAAATAAACAAAAATTAGCTTTTTTAACGACTCTTATCGGAGACTCTGAAGTTTTGATTTTAGACGAACCTCTTTCTGGATTTGATCCTGAGAAAAAGCAGAAAATTGCTGAAATTTTAAAACAAGAGACTAAAAACAAAACTGTGTTAATAATTTCACACAATCCAGAAATATTTAACAGTTTTGTAACAAGAAAGATAACACTATGCTGAACTATATTTTTAGTACTTATTTTGACAGAAAAACAAAGGTGTTAATATTTACCTCTATGATAATATTTTTGCCACTTTTCTTTTTGGTTTACTCACCTAACTTCGCAGACAAAGATGTGTTTTTAAAACAAAGCGAAAAAACAACTCAAATTTTTAGCGTCTATATTCAAATTCTAAAAATATTTCTAATTATCACAACAGGTCTCTTGACTATCAATCACGACGAGCAACACATTAAGCAACTAATACCTTTTGTAAAAAGAAAAGTGGTATACACTGCAAAGTTAGTATTTTATTTTGCGCTTATTTTTTTATACTCGCTCTTTTTTATTTCGCTTTCCTTTATTTTCTTTCAATTGTCTAAATATCCGGTTCTGACATACAGTCAGTTTAAAACTTTGCTGATAACACCGCTAGATAGTTTGTACCTTCTGCTCTTTATCCTGATATTTGTCAAAAATAAAAAAAGGCAAGTGATTTTCATCATCCAAGCCTTTTTTATTATTTTTACAATTATTTCTAGTTTTTTAAAAGGTAATTTTACTTATTTTCTACTAATGCTTCCGCTTTCTGGAAACTGTTTTGACACGGAAATTGTGTATTTCTTTTACAAAATATTTTATTTATTTCTCTTAATCCTGCTCTATATTTTTAAACAAAGTAGTGAGAAAATCTCTTTTCACTAATAAGCCTTAGCAAATAGCACTCTGTAGTTTACTTTTTTGCCAGTTACTGGACAAACTGTGAGTTCTGGTTTTTCTTTGCTTATAACTCTTGCGGTTGCTGTTGTGTCTGTTTTAATGATTTCTTCAGCAGATTTATTAATGTCAATAGAAACATAGCCACCTTGCTCAATTAAAGTTTTAAACTCAGAGTAATTTTTAGCGTGGCGAATACTTGAGTTCAAGTGTTTAAGCGCGCGTTCGTACATTTCTTTGTGCATAACTTTAATTTCTGATTTTAAGAAACTACTTAGCTCTGAAATTAAAACTTTAGTTTTTGTGCGCGTATTTCTTTTAAAAACAATTACTGAGTTTTCTTTTAAGTCATTTGGGCCAAACTCAACTCTAAAAGGAATACCCTTCATTTCGCTTTCTGCAAACTTAAAGCCGTGAGATTTATCGCTTTCGTCAACTTCGTAACTTAATTTAGATTTTTTAATTTCCTTAATTACTAAATTAACTTGTGTTTTATCTAGTTTATCTGGAAGCACAGGGACTGCAACTACTTGAGTTGGAGCAAGATATGGCGGTAAAACTAACCCATCGTTGTCGCCGTGCACCATAATAACTGCACCAATTAATCTGGTTGTTACTCCCCAAGAAGTTTGAAAAGGTGCACAAAGTTTATTGTTTTTATCTTGGAAGTTCACGCCAAATGCTTTAGTAAAACCATCTCCAAAATAATGCGAAGTTCCAGACTGCAAGGCTTTACCATCGTGCATTAGAGCCTCAATTGTGTAGGTAGCCTCTGCACCTGCAAACTTTTCTTTTTCGGTTTTTTTACCAGAAACAAAAGGAATAGCCAGTAAGTCTTTGCCAAGTTTTTCATAAACTTTTAGCATTTTTTGAGTTTCTTGTTTAGCCTCTTTTGCAGTTTCGTGAACTGTGTGTCCTTCTTGCCATAAAAACTCACGACCACGCAGAAATGGTTTAGTGGTTTTTTCCCAACGTACAACTGAGCACCACTGGTTGTATTTTAGTGGCAAGTCTTTGTAGCTTTCAACAACACTTGCAAAGTGTGAAGTAAACAGAACTTCTGAAGTTGGGCGAACGATTAGATTTTCTTCTAAGGTTTTGCTGCCAGCGGTTGTAACTGTCGCAGTTTCCGGTGCAAACCCCGCAATGTGGTCTTTTTCTTTTTGAAATAAACTTTCTGGAATTAACATTGGCATGTAGACATTGCTGTGTCCGGTTGCTTTGAAGTTTGCATTTAAAAAATCTTTAATTTTTTCCCAAATTGCGTAGCCGTATGGACGATATATTATGAAGCCTTGTGTGTCTGAGTAAGACATTAACTTAGCCTCAACACAAAGGTCTTGGTACCATTTACCAAAATCTGCATCCATATCGGTAATTTTTGAAACAAATTTTTTAGCCATGGCGTTCACCTGTTAATTTAACAATTCCTTTTTCAATTTTAATTAGATTTTTTTCAAGCATATAATGCAAAATTTCTTTAAATCTGCGATTAGAAACTTTAAACACGCTTTCAACTAGTTCTGAAGTTAGTTTATTTTTAATAGTTTGAGTTGGTTGTTTTTGAATATAGGCAAGAATTTCTTTTGCTTTTAGATTAAAAATATCAATCTTATTTAGTTCCTTTAGTGTGCAGTTGTAGCCATCAAAGTTTCGTCTACGGATGACGACTGCCATTTCTTGACCTAATCTGACTTTTTCAACGATACATGACTTGTGTACAAATAACTTAACTAAGTTGGGAGTAAGTAAGTTAATTCCGTCTTTTCCGATGTTAATAACATGAGCGTTTACTATTTCCATTTCACTAAACTTATCTTCAGAAATTTTAATTGGAAAAACTATTTTGGCAACCAATCTTTTTTCAAAAAACTGCTTTACATGTACATAGTCGCCAACTTGTGGCCAGATCTCTCGGTCTTCACCCAAAGTATCCTTAGAAAGTAGTAAGTGCTTAGCAACCCCATTATCCAAAAATACACCAAGGTCATCAGTTCTACCAACCACTTTTAAGAAACCCATTTCTCCATTTTGAATGATTGGTTTTTTGACAGTCAAAGCAGGTCTTTTTTTACTATCTATAAAAAGATAGAGTTCAGCTTCATCACCTGGTTTAAAATCAGCGTGCTCGCTTTCATTGAAATGCAGGAAATAAATTTCTTCATCAAAAAAATTCTTCGCCATATAAGCGATGTCTGTTTTTTTAATTATTTCAAACTTATATACTTGACCAGGTGTTAACATTGATATCAAAATATTCCTTTTCAATCTTTTTCATTATATCACGCGCGTAGATTAAAAAAGCAACCCCGCACAGCGCAATACAGATTAAAAAGAAGTAAAAATAGTCGTGATTTTTAGTCAATTTTCCGGCAAAAATATTTAAAATAATAAACAAAACATTGACCAGTGAGTTAATAATTATGACCGAGAAATTAAAGTTATTTGGGGCAACAAGGCTAAATAGTAGTTTAAAGTAAACAAAGATAAATATCGCCATTGATACACTTCTAAGCAGAGTTACTGCAATTATTGCGTAAATATTGTCAGTAGAGATATAGACAAAAAACCTAAACAAGGTAAGCGCAACTGCAACTCCAAAAAGCAGGTAAGAGTCCACTTCTTTAAAGTATCTAGCAAGCAGAAAAATAAAGATAGTTTCCACCACCACGAAACCAGTTAAAATAGCGCCATACCAAGACTTATTGATTGAACATACTACCGAAAAGTAGTCTGGTTGAAATTGGTCAAAAACCTTAAAAGTGCTCATAAATAAGACAAAGATAGTGGTAAATACCCAAAACTTTTTGTTTTTAAAAAGTAGTTTTAACTGAGTTTTTTCAGCAAATTTCGCGCTTTTGGTAAACTTAATTGGCTTAATTAAAAAGATTAAAACTCCAGCTAAAACAAACAAAGCAACTGCTGACAAAAAAGAAACTTTAAAACCAAAGTAATCTGCAACTAAACCACCAACTACACAAAGTAAGGCGTAGCCAATTGCGCCGAATATTCGGATATTTGCAAACTCATAGTCATTGTTTTCACAAAAACCACCCGCAAAAGAATCTAAAAGCAAATAAATTGGTTGACTAAAAATAGCGATTGCCAAAGAAATCAAGGCCACAATGTAAATGTTTTTTGTAAAGAAAATAAAGGCTAAAATTGCTCCAGTTTCAAGCGCTGTTAACAGCACAATTAAAAAGATATTTCTATTGATGTTTTTTGCAAAATATGTCCAAAACGGGTTAATAAATATAGAAACCAGTGGAAAAATAATTAAAATATAGCTAATTTGGTCGTTTTTGTAGCCCAGACTTTGGAAATATAAAAACATAAATGGGTAAAGCAAAGCGTCTCCCATATAGCGAATTAAAAATGCTAAATCCAGTTTAATTATTTCTTTTTTTCTGTTCATTTAATTTCTTTAAAATGTCTTAAAAAGACGTCTTACTATTATATAATATAAAGTATGCAGGCAACAATTTATTTTACTTTAGGCAAAGCGTTTGCCCCTGAAAATTTAATTTCTTCTATCTTAATGATGTTATCCGGTGTGGCGCTGGGTTTCTTTTTGATGTTGCTTTTCTACATTTATGCATGTTTAATTGCGATAAACAAAAAAACTCGCGTCAAAAAAGCCAAAAAAGATATGCAAACCGATGTGCAAAGAGCAATTGTTGCGACTTTGCAACTCTATAAAACCGATAAAGTTGCTAAAAAAGAACAAGGACAAATTGGGTTTGCCTACACTCTTTCAAAACAACTGGCCTACGACATTACTTCGCTTTACTTTCCAAAATCAAAAAAACCATATCTTGAGCTGACAATTGATGAAACTATTTTGTTTGCAAGTTATGTGGCTGCTAGAATTGATGAGATGATGTCGGCCAAAATCTTTAGTTTATTTAGAGGTTTGACTTTGAAGCGAATTGATCAGTTCAGGTCAGTAAAAAGTGAAATTGACGATTCCAAACTCGCCGGTGCCGCGCCTCTCAAGGCTTACTCTAAAACCAGACTTTTTAATCCGCTTTATTGGATAAAAACTTTGACTTTTGATAAGTTGATTGACAAGATTTTTGATAAAATCGGCTACGAAATTATTAAAATTACCGGTGAAGAGACTTACAAAATTTACTCTAAAAAAATGTTTAACAACGATATGTTTTTTGAAACTGATAAAGAGTTTTTTGAAGAACTTTACAAGCAAGTTAATCAAAACAATGAAAAAGGAGCAAAATAATTATGTGTTTCTGGCGAAAAAAAGTTAAAAAACTAACTAAAAACCAACAATTTAAAAAATTCAAAATTCACCAATTTGCCCCGCTAAATGGACTTAGAGAAGCCGAGGAGTTTACACCTTCTATAGTGGCGTCTCCTGGAACTGGTAGAAACGTTAAAAACATTTCAAATCCAAAAGCAATAGTTGGCGAAGGTTTTGATGCCTTGGAAAAATACGAGGCTTTTCGTAGCGTGGCTGACAAAAAAATGACACAAAACGAAATTATTGATAAATACGGAAACGCGTATTATGAGTTTAACAACATCTTAAGTATTCCTACAGACGGTCAAGAGCAAATTTATCAGGCTAGTCAAAGAAAACCAGAGAAAACCAACACAGGCACCACAATTTCGCCAATTTTTCGCAAGCAAAAACCTAGAACTAGTTTTGTAGAAGTGGTTGTAGAAGACCCTTCTAAACAACTTGATGAAGTCCACAGCGTAACATTTGAGCCAGAAACTTTCAAAAGTAGTGCTGAGTTTCAAGCAGCCGGAGTTGCAGACAACCAAGTAAAAATTACTAAGGCTAAAACTCAAGAACCCGCTTACTTTCAAGAACAAAGCGCAGTTCAAACTAATTTTCGTGAGTTTCAAAAACCAAGCGTTAGCGTTAATTCTGCAAACTCAGACGCCGATATTTTAAACTCAGTGCGTCGTTTTACTCAAACTACAACTAAAAGTCCATCAATTGAACCTACTATCTCTAAAGAAGTTTCACCAACGCCAAGCGAAACCACAGTTCAAGCAGAGACTTACTCGCAAAACCAACCAGCAAAACCAAAGGAAGGCGAATACTTTGTTCCGCTTAACTTATTTCACAAGTCTAATTTAAGTCTAAACGATAAACCAGACTGGTTGCTTGAGCAAATTAAAATTATTGACAACACTATCGTTGAACTTGGGTTTACAGGTAAAGTTGTAAACTCAATTAAAGGACCAACTGTAACTAGATACGAAATTGAGCCAGACAGCAAAACTAATGTTAGCCGCTATAACTCACTAATTCATAACCTGCAAATGAATTTGTCTGTGACTTCTATTCGTATGCAAACTCCAATTCCAGGTAAACCTTACATTGGTGTTGAGGTGCCAAATATCAACCCAGAAATCGTAAATTACTCAAATGTAATTCGCGAAAACGAATTCAGAGCACCTGAAAACAAGTTAGTGGTCCCACTTGGTATCGACATTGACGGCAAAATCGTAAACCTAGATATTACAAAAATGCCGCACGGATTAATAGCCGGCGCTACTAACTCAGGTAAGTCAGTCTGCGTAAACACCATTATTACTTCACTTATTTTAAAAAACTCGCCAGACGAGTTAAAACTAATTTTAATAGACCCTAAAGTTGTTGAACTAAAACCTTACGAGGGTCTGCCACACTTACTTACCAAAGTAATTACCGACCCTAAGAAAGCAACAGCTGTTTTGAGTTGGGCAATTAGTGAAATGGATCGTCGTTTTAAAGTATTTTGGGACGAGGCTAAATGCAAAAACATTGAAAACTACAACGCACGCGTGGAAAACAAGACAGTTTTTGGCGACAAAATGCCCTATATTGTCATAGTTATTGAAGAGTTGGCAGAGCTGATTGTACAATACGGTCAAGAAGTTGAGGCAAAAATCCAAAGACTGACCCAAAAAGCCAGAGCCGCCGGAATTCACTTAATTGTGGCCACTCAGCGCCCAACTACAGATGTTGTAAAAGGTACAATTAAGGCAAATATCCCAACCAGAATTGGCTTTAAAGTCGCAACCCACACAGACTCATCTACCATAATTGACGAAACAGGATGCGAGCGTTTGCTTGGCCGCGGTGATATGCTTTTTAAAGAACTAGACACAGTTGTTCGTCTGCAAGGCGCATATATTTCAGATGAAGAGTTGTTTTCAGCAATTGACTACATTAAAACTAACTACGCCAGACAAGAGCCCGAAATTAGTTCAGATAAACTAGCAAGTAACTTTGGCGCAAAACAAACTACCGAAATTGGTCCACTTTTCAAAGAAATTGCAAGGTTTGTCGTCAAAGAACAAAGTGCGTCGATTAACGCCATTCAAAGAAATTTCGCAGTAGGTTTTAACGCTGCTCAAAAATACGTCGCTGATTTTGTGCGTTTTGGAATTTGTGCACCAGCAGAAGGTCCAAATAAACCATCTAAAGTCCAAGTTAACTCAGTTAGACTTGAAGAAATTTTGAAAAACTTTTAATTTAACTTATGGAAATCAAACATACCCTACCTAGCCCAGTTCAAGCAACGCGCGCACATAAACTATTTGCTTATACTAATTTAGTTTCTCTTTTTGTGCTACCGCTTACCTTACTAACTTTATTTTTAATTAAACAAAATTATACCAATTCGCAATTTATAGTTGGTTTAGTTTTTTTAATTTTTTACTTGCCGTATTGCGCAAAAAATATTTACTTTCAAATTAAAGAAATTAAAAACAAAACTTACTTTAATACTTTAAACTTATCTAAGTATCAAAGGATAAGAAAAGCGCTTGAACCTGTTTCTGTGGCGATTGCTTTTTTAATTATCCTGTTGTCTATCATTTTATTTTCTTTAGTCAGAGTAGCAGGCACGTCAATGCGACCGACTTATGAAGACGGTCAAATAGTCGCCATTAAAACTTTTCGCATTCAGCCAGTTCGCGGCAGAGTTTACGTACTTTCGGTCAAAACAAACAGTGGCAAAACTTTTAACGTAATTAAAAGAATCTACGCTTTGCCTGGAGACACTGTAGAAATCTCTTATTTGAGCTTAACAGTGGAGAATAATGAAGTCAGACCACTTGGCTTTACCAGGTTTAAAGAAAACGAAATTAGCAATATTAAAAAATATACTTTAAATAAAACAATTGAGCCAGGTAAATACCGAGTAAAGCCAAACACTTACTTATTTTTTGGCGATAACTTTAGAAATTCTCAAGACTCAAGATCAGGCACTTTATTTGTGCAAAAAATCATTGGCGAGGTGATTTAGTGGAAATCAACTGGTATCCCGGCCACATGGCAGTGGCTTTTCGTGAAATTGAAAAAATTCAGAAAAACATCGATATCTTAATTCACGTTCTGGATGCCAGAATGCCTTTTTCGTCAATCAATCCGAAACTTACGGAAATATTTCAAAACAAGCCAGTGGTTTTTTTGTTAAACAAAACAGATTTGGTAGAAAGTAAACATTTAGAAAAAACAATATCTACTTTAAAAGAAAAAGACTACTTTTCTTTTAAAGTAAACGGACTAACTGGTTCTGGAATTAGCGGTCTTCATAACTTTATTAAAAAAACCGTAGCTCCGTCTATTTTTGAAAAACGCGCAAAAAAAGGAATTCAGAATAACAAAATCACTGCGTTAATTGCTGGTACTCCAAATGTTGGCAAGTCTAGTTTAGTCAACCGTTTTTCTTTAAAAAAAGTTGCAAATGTAGAAAACAAAGCAGGTGTCACTAGACTAATTACGCTTTACCGTCTAAACCCTGAGTTTGATTTATTTGACACCCCAGGACTACTTTGGCCAAAACTTGCGCAAAACTCGGCTTTAAACTTAGCATTACTTGGCTCTATTCCTAAAGAAATTTTGCCACTGGACGAAGTCTGTATCTACGCACTTAAATATATAACTAAATATTTCCCAGGTCTGCTTAAAAATAAATATGGAGTTGATGAAACTAAAAGTGTAATTGAACTACTTGACTCACTTTGCCAAAAAACTGGGGCTGTCCTTAAAGGAAAAGAGCCAGATTACGAGCGAGTATATGTTTTTTTAATTAAAGACATCCAAAACGGCAAAATTGGCAAACTTTATTTTGATTTGCCAAGTATTGAAGTCTGATTGTGTTATTATTTGTTTTAGAGGTTTTTAAATGAAAGACTTAATTATTGTTGAATCTCCAACTAAAGCAAAAACAATTTCTGGCTATTTAGCCGATAATTTTAATGTTCTTTCTTCAAAAGGACACATCCGCGACTTAAAAATCGCGGGACCTGGTGGGCTCGGCATAGACATTGAAAATAATTTTGAACCACTTTACACTTTAATTACTAAGTCTAGAAAAATTGTCGCTGACTTAAAAAAAGCAGCCAAAGGCGCCAAAGTTTATTTAGCATCTGACCCCGATAGAGAAGGGGAAAGTATTGCTTGGCATTTAGCGGAAGTCCTAGGCCTAGATAAACGCGAGCCAATTCGTATAGTTTTTAACGAAATCACAAAGCAATCGGTTAAAAAGGCTTTAAATGAGCCTAGACAAATTGACATGAAACTAGTAGACTCACAAGAATCTAGGCGCATGGTTGACCGAATTATTGGCTTTAAACTATCTAAACTTGCCAGACAGAAAATTGGCGGCAAGTCAGCCGGCCGCGTGCAGACTGTGGTTTTAAAACTAATTGTACTTCGTGAAAAAGAAATTAAAGCGTTTGTGCCGGAGACTTACTTTGACTTAAAATTAGTAGGAAACGGTTTTGAAGCTCCCTATATTTCTGTTAAAAAACACGAAGTTACTAAGGAAATTAAAGAAAAAGTAGAGCGAGAAGCAACTCCGCTTTATTTAGTTAAAGACATTCAGGAAAGCGAGACTAAAACTTATCCAAAACCAGCACACACCACTTCTTCTTTTCAACAAGAAGTTGCAAATAAACTAGGTTGGTCTGCCAAAAAAGCCATGCAGGTTGCACAAAGCCTATACGAAGGTGTGGAAACAACTAGTGGACTAACTGGTTTAATTACCTACATGCGAACAGACTCAACTAGAGTGTCTGGGGCTTTTATTCAAGATGCTAAAGACTACATTGAAAAATCCTATGGTAGTGCTTATCTTGGAGTTTATCCTGTAAAGAAAAACCAAGCCTCAGCTCAAGACGCACACGAGGCGATTCGCCCAGTTTCAGTTTACAACACTCCCAAAAACATGGCTAGTTTTTTAACTCCTGAGCAACTTAAAATCTACACGTTAATTTACAACCGAGCGTTGGCTGCAAATTTAGCTGCTGCTGTTTTTAAAAACAAAACTGTAACTTTAGCAAAAAATGGGCATCTATTTCAGGCACACGAAAGCGTGTGTCAATTTAAAGGGCATCGTATTTTGGACGAAAAAATTGAAGACAGAGTTCTGCCTATCTTTAAGTTAGGCGAAGAAATAGACGCTAAACTACAAAGTGAAGAGAAGCAAACCCAGCCACCGGCTAGGTACAACGAAGGTTCTTTGATTAAAAAAATGGAAGAACTTGGAATTGGTCGTCCTTCAACCTACGCTCAAATTATTGAAACTCTAAAAAGCCGAGTTTATATTAACGTTGAAAAACGCCAGTTTATTCCAACTGACCTGGCCTTTGATTTAGTCTCTTCTTTTGATCAGTACTTTGTTAAACTAATGGATCCCGCATACACCTCTAAAATGGAGACAGAGTTAGATGAAATCGCGCACGCTGATATCAATAAGGTTGAGTTTTTAACTAAGTTTTACCATGATTTTATGGAAACTTTAGTAGTGGCGGAAGAAAAAATGCCTTCTAAGAAATTTGCCCAAATTCTAGACGAGCCTTGTCCAAAATGTGGAAAACCGCTGATTTTAAGAAAATCTGTATATGGGTTTTTCAAAGGTTGCACAGGTTTCCCAAAATGCCGTTATATTGAAAAAGTGGAACCTGCCCAAAATCCAGCTGATGTATAATATTGGTGAACACAAATTCACATATTAACCTATATTGAAACAACAAAGGAGAGCAAAATTATGAAAAAAATATTATTTTTAATTACCCTAGTTTTATCTGCTTTTTTAGTAGCGTCTTGTAAAAAAGAACCCAAAAAACCAACAGACACTCTAGATTTAAGTAAGATTGCGGTGCCAAGTGGTCGAGTTGAAACTAACTTCACACTACCCGCTAAGTTAGGTGATGTCTTAATTAGCTACGAAATCACTAAAGGCAAACAAGCTGCTCAGTTATCAGGACTTGAAGTGCAAGTTTATCGTCAAACTAAAGACACCGAAGTTGAGTTAACCGCTACTGCTGGCGAACTTACACATAGTTTTTCTTTTACTGTTGCTAAACTAGACAATGTTAAACTTGCTCAATATCAGCAACTTGAACAAACTTTAAAAAAAGCCGAGTTTACTGCTAAAGCCAAAGAAATTTATGAAAAAGTCCCAGTTCTAAGCACCGTTATTAAGTTAATTGAAAGTCAAATTTCTAAACTTGGTTTTGACAAAATCAAAGATGGTGAACTTCCGAGTGATGGTATATTTGGCAAACTTCTTTCTCAATTTAAAAACGAAAAAGGTGAGTTTGTTTTACCAGAAAAACTAACTTTAGAAAACCCAGGTCTTCTTGAAAACTACATTGACCTTTACAACACAATTCAAAAAGCCTTAAAACAATCTACACCTAAACTACAAAGTTTCGATTTCTCAAAACTACTTAGCCTGCTAACAGCAGATGGTATTGCTAAACTAATTGAAGATAATTTTGTTTTCAAAAAAGATGGCAGGGAAGATTTAGCATATAAAAAACAAGTAATTGATTTTATTAAAAGCGAACTTAACCAAAAGTCAATCGACTTGCTTTTAAAACAAGTGCAAGCCTTGTTTCCAAAACTACCAAACCTTGGTGCTTGGCAAGATATTGCTGCACTTTTTCCAAGTTTTGTAGAACTTGGAAAAAGCATCTACGCTTTAAAGTTAAGTCAAAGCAAACTAAGCAACTTAAAAGACCAAATTAGTGCTGGCAAAGTAGTAGAACAAAGCAAAATTGACACAGAAATTGCTAATTTCAAAGCAGCGCAAAACGCTTTAAATAAGTCAGTTTTAGCAGTTCAAAAACAACTTAAACAAGAAAAAATTCAAGACGCACTTAAAGCTGTGTTTGACTCAATTGGCAAGTTTTTTCATAACTTTGCCCAAAAAGATTTAGATAAAATTCAAGATAAAGCAGATAAAGCCAAAGCCTTTCAACAATATCAAGATAATGTTAAAGCATTTCAAAATATTCATGAGTTTATTTTAGGCTTAATCTTAAGAGTTGGAAATAAATCTTACACTACTGAGTTAAAACCAGGTGGTGGCAAAGTCTTATACGAAGCAGTCTCTAAATGGTCTAGATACTTAGTTGACTTTATTTCAAAAGACGGCGCTAACATCCATCCCGCAATTAGTAGTATTTTTTCATTAGTTTATGGCCAAGTTTTTGGAGCAAAAACCGGAACTATTGAAAACTACCGTCAACTTTATCAAATTGGTAAGTACCTTAAAGACCCGCAAGACGGGCAAGACGCCAAAATTTATAAAGATTTGGTTAAACTACTTACTGAACTGAAAGTTATGTCTGAAAGATAAGCAATTATTTACATAGACATAAAATTATTCAATTACTTTTCAAAACCGAAACTATTAAACTACCAAATGCTAATGAAGTATCACTTCATTTTTGGTAGTTTTTTTATAAAAATAAAAACTTAAACTTTTTAGGATTGGTGCTTGATACAATCGGTTTGTAAAAAAACGGCCCAGTAAATGGGAACACCTCAATTTATAGCATTTTTTATATTTTTAAATTATCACTATAAAAACTCTATAAACTTTCGTTGTCTTTGTAAGTCTAGCATCTCTAAAAAACTCACAAAGTATATAACATTTAAGTAAAAAAAGGAGTCATATGGAAGACTTTTTAAAACCTATTGAAGAAATTAAAGAAAATTTAAACACTAACCTTGAGTTTGGTTTAACCAATACTGAAGCCACAGAAAGACTCAATAAAACAGGGCTTAATGAACTTGTAAAGGAAAAAAGACCCCCCTTTTTCTTTAGACTA